>CAITIS010000106.1 GCA_903892515.1 uncultured Planctomycetota bacterium
CATGCTGGTTCCCACGGCGCTGTCGGCCATCGGCACCCAGCTGTACAAGGCCACGGAGCTGCGCGACAACACCAGCAACAAGGGCGCGTACCCGACCAACAACCCGCACCAGGGCAAGTACCGCACCGAGGTCAGCCGCTATCTGGCCAACGCCAAGTACACGGGCTACTCGGCCAAGGCGTGGTACCTGCTGGCCGATCCGACCGACCTGCCGGTAATCGAGGTAGCGTTCCTCAATGGCCAGGAGAGTCCGACCATCGAAACGGCCGCGGCTGACTTTGACCGTCTCGGCCTGGTTTTGAGGGGTTTTCATGACTTCGGGATGGCGTTGCAAGACGGGAGAGTACCCCTAGTGGAGATTCCGTTCACGTGGCAGCGGGGACAAGTCGCGGTCGCGTGATGCCCCGCCGCAACGCCTGGTCATGAGCTGGGCGGTGCGACCATCGTTGTCATGCCCCTGCGATAATGTTGCCCGGCAGGCAAGCGGTGTCGGCCGGGGCTGGACTTTCGCGAAATTGCCGTCCGCTTGGGGTTGTGGTATCCTCTGGCGGCGTTGGCAGTGCACTGGTGGGCGCAACTCTTGGTAGAAGTTTCGCTATGCGAGGCAGTTGCCAATCGGCAGGAAAGTGCGAATGGCAAAGACGGCCAAAAAGAATAGCAACGGCGCGGTGCTCGGTTTTGAGGAAACCCTCTGGCGGGCGGCGGACAAGCTGCGCGGGCACCTGGATGCGGCCGAGTACAAGCACGTCGTTCTGGGCCTGATCTTCCTGAAGTACATCTCTGACGCCTTCCAGGAACACTACACCAAGCTCAAGGCCGAGCCGAACGCCGACCCGGAGGACCGCGACGAGTACGCCGGCGCGAACGTCTTCTGGGTTCCCAAGCCCGCCCGGTGGGACAACCTCCAGAAGAACGCCAAGCAGCCGACCATCGGCAAGACGCTCGACGACGCGATGGTCGCCATCGAGAAGGAAAACCCCACCCTCAAGGGCGTTCTGCCCAAGGATTACGCCCGGCCGGCGCTAAACAAGCAGGCCGTCGGCGAGCTAATTGACCTCATAGGCAAGATCGGCCTGGGCGACGCCGAGAACCGATCAAAGGACATTCTCGGCCGGGTGTATGAATACTTCCTCGCGCAGTTCGCCAGCGCCGAGGGCAAAAAGGGCGGCCAGTTCTACACGCCGAGGTGCGTGGTGCGTCTGCTGGTCTCAATGCTCGCCCCGCACGAGAATAGCCGCATCTTCGACCCTTGCTGCGGATCGGGCGGCATGTTCGTCCAATCCGAGGAGTTCATCGAGGCCCACGGCGGCCGGCGCGGCGCGATCGCGATCTACGGCCAGGAGTCCAACCCAACCACCTGGAAGCTGGCCATGATGAACCTGGCCATCCGGCACATCGATGCCAACCTGGGCAGCGAGAACGCCGACAGCTTCCATCGCGACATGCACAAGGATCTCAAGGCCGACTTCATCTTGGCCAATCCGCCGTTCAACATGTCCGACTGGGGCGGCGACCGCCTACGGGACGACGTGCGATGGAAGTACGGCGTGCCGCCCGTCGGCAACGCGAACTTCGCCTGGGTGCAACATTTTATCCACCACCTCACGCCCACCGGCACGGCCGGATTCGTCCTGGCCAACGGCTCGATGTCGTCTAACCAGTCGGGTGAAGGCGACATCCGCATGGCAATCATCGAGGGCGACCTGGTGGACTGCATGGTCGCGCTGCCGGGCCAGCTCTTCTACTCCACGCAGATCCCAGTGTGTCTGTGGTTCCTGGCCCGCAACAAGGGCAACAAGCACTTCCGCGACCGTCGCGGCCAGTCGCTTTTTATCGACGCCCGCAAGCTGGGCACAATGGTTGACCGTACGCACCAGGAATTGACCGACGCCGACATCGAGCGGATCGCCGGTACGTACCATGCATGGCGCGGCGATCCCGCGTCGCGGAATAAGGCCAAGTACGTCGATGTGGCCGGATTCTGCAAATCTGCGCCTGTGGACGAGATTCGCCAGCACGGCCACGTCCTCACGCCCGGCCGATACGTTGGGGCCGAGGCCGTGGAAGATGACGGCGAGCCGTTCGACGACAAGATGGCCCGCCTCACCGCCACCCTTGCACAGCAGTTCACCGACTCAGCCAAATTGGAGAACGCCATTCGGCTGAACCTCAAGGGGCTTGGCTATGGCATGTGATTCCCGCCAGACAAATGATGACGTGCATGCAGGCTACTACGTCGTTTGTTTGATCGACCTTCTTGGGCAAAAGGACAAACTACAGGGGTGGTGCGAGTGGCCCGAGAACGGCCAGTTAACGGAATCAATGTGGGCCAGCATGAGAGAATCCGCCGGCGTCGTGCTCGGGCTTCGTCGCGATCTCATAGAGCACTTTCAACTCTATGCGATGCGCCGGCTGCCAGACGAGGCGTTGGCCATGATGTCTGATATGCAGCGGCAGCAATGGCAACGGCACAACGACATAAAGCTCAGCGTACAGCAGTTTTCCGACACTTTCGTGCTATACTCCCCGACGGCAGACAGCCAGGGCGATGTATTGGTGATGCCGATGTATGCGATGCTGGCGACCTGCTGCTTGACCATGTTGGCGTCGTTGGCCGCGGGCGTTCCGCTAAGGGGATCAATCCATGTGGGGACCGGGCTACGGCATCAGGAAATCGGATTCTATGGGCCTGCGTTAGCCAAGGCTCACCACTTGGAAGATGAAGTTGCGCAGTATCCGCGTATCCTCGTTTCATCAGAAGTCGTGGACTTCGTGACCGGTCCTGCACCCCGGGCCGGCGACGAGAAAGTCTCGGAATGGCTGCAGGGATTGCTGGCGACATGCCGTGATTTCATCTGCCGGGACCAGGACGGTCACACCATGGTGGACTTCCTTGGCAAGGGCATGCACACCATCCAAGAAGGATCTCGCCCCGGAATGATTACGGCCGTGACGAAAGCATATCGTTTCGCCTGTACCGAGGCGGCGCGTTTCAAGAAAGCCGACAGTCACGAACTCGCCGGGCGATATGCGTTGTTGAGGCGATACATCGAATCGCGTCTACCCATCTGGGGCCTCGGACATTTGACGGAGGCGGACGATGGCGCGTGACACGAAAGCCACATCCCTGCGCGAGGCAGGTGTCGTGTTGATCGACTGCGATCACCGAACGCCGCCCCCAGCGAATGAAGGATATCCCTACGTTGCCATCCCGCAACTCAAACAGGGCCGCCTAGACCTGACTGAGGCCCGCCGCATTACGCGTGAGCACTTTGAGGAGTGGACGCGGAAGGCAAGGCCTCAGCCTTACGACGTAGTCTTGTCCCGTCGCTGCAATCCTGGTGAAACAGCATTCGTTCCGCATGGGCTGGAATGCGCTCTTGGACAAAACCTCGTCCTGCTTCGCGCCGACGGGAAGAAGGTGTTTCCGCCCTTCCTGCGATGGCTGGTTCGCGGCCCCCAATGGTGGGCACAGATTGGCAAGTTCATAAACGTCGGTGCCGTATTCGACAGCCTCAAGTGTGCGGATATCCCGAATTTCTGTCTACCGCTTCCTTCGCTTGCCGAGCAAGAAGCCATCGCGCACGTTCTGGGCACGTTGGATGACAAGATCGAGTTGAATCGGCGGATGAACGAGACGCTGGAGGCGATGGTGCGGGCGATCTTCAAGAGCTGGTTTGTGGACTTCGACCCCGTCCGCGCCAAGGCCGCCGGCCGTAAACCCGCCGACATGGACGCCGCCACCGCCGCCCTCTTCCCCGCCGCCTTCCAGGACTCGCCCATCGGCCCGGTGCCAAAGGGGTGGCCAGTCGAGAGATTCGGCCAGCATATCACGGCCGTGCGGGGCCTGAGTTACAACGGAGAAGGGTTGCGCGATGATCGAACGGGCTTGCCGATGCATAATCTCAATTCGATCTACGAGGGCGGAGGGTACAAGCACGAGGGCATCAAGTACTATGCCGGCGAATACCGGGACAAGCACTTGCTCAAGCCCGGCGACATGATCGTAACAAACACCGAGCAGGGCTTCGACCATCTGCTCATTGGCCACGCGGCCATCGTCCCGGAACGCTACGGCCCACAAGGCTTGTTCAGCCACCATATCTATCGCGTTCGCCCCAAGCCGTCGTCACCGTTCAGCACGAACTATCTGGTTGAACTCTTCAATACTCCTCGCTGGCATTCCTGGATTAGCGGATTCTCCAACGGAACGACCATCAACATGCTGCCCCCGGACGCATTAGAGATGCCAATGCTGGCCGTTCCTCCACCCGAGTTGGTGAGCACGTTCACGGCGCTGGCCGCATCAGTTCATGGGGCGACCGAGATGAATCTCGATCAGTCCCGCACGTTAGCCGCTCTCCGCGACGCCCTGTTGCCGAAACTGCTGTCCGGCAAGCTTCCAGTGAACGCCGCCGAGGAGGTATCGTGATGGTGGAGGATGCCAAGCAGGTAAGCAATCCATTCTCTACCGGCAGCGGCGGACCTAACTTCGAAATTCAGGTGCAGGCCACCTTCGTTGCACTCATGCTGGCCGGCGGCTTCGCACCCTGCCTTGCCCGTAGGCCAATTCACAAGGTCAAGTTGCAGGGGCGCTACGCTGGCTACAACACGGACGACCTTATTGTTTTCACCGCCAACTCCGACGGCTCGTCGGAATGCAAACTCCTCGGTCAAGTCAAGCATTCGATCAGCATAACGGCAAGCGACCCCGTCTTTGCAGACGTCCTCAAAGCGGCCTGGAAGGATTTCAACACCCCGAGCCTGTTTGCGAAAGGAAAGGACGCTATTGCTCTGATTACAGGCCCTTTAAGCGCCACGGATATTGGCGACGTCCGAACCATCATGGAGTGGGCGCGGGCCTCAGAATCAGCACAGGAGTTCCTGACTAAGGTTGAGACAGCCAATTTCAGTAGCGACACGAAACGAGCGAAATTGCAGGCGTTTCGCAGCAACCTTGAGGCAGCTAACGACGGGCCTGTGTCTGACGAGAACCTAGTACTCTTCCTGCGGCATTTCCACCTACTCGGCTACGATCTTGACATACGTTCCGGTGTGATGCATGCCATCTTGCACTCTTTGCTCGGTCAGTATTCACCGGACCAGGCACCGGCGCTGTGGACCCAGATTGTACAGGAGGTGATGTCGGCCAATCAGAGCGCAGGGACCATTACCCGCACATCGCTACCGGAGGAATTGCGGAACGTCTTTGCCAGGCGAGAAATTCAGACCATGCCTGTGGACCTATCACGCACACTGGCTCCGCGCGAGGTGCATGCATGGGACAGTTCTGAATATGCTCCTGCTCTCGTGCTAATGAATCTGCTTGGGGCATGGAATGAGAACTCAGAAGCGGACAGAGCGATTGTCGCACGTCTCACCGGCGGGCAGATGGAGGCATGGTTACTGAAGGTTAGGGAAGTCCTTCAACTGCCCGACAGTCCAATTAGCCAGCAGAATGGGATATGGTCCGTGGGAAATCGAGGTGATCTATGGTCCTCTCTGGGATCGCGAGTGTTTGATGCGCATCTGGATGTTCTCAAGCAGTGCGCTGAGACCGTTCTAAAGGAGCGTGACCCGCAATTCGAGCTAGACCCCGATCAAAGGTTCGCTGCTGCCGTCTATGGCAAGGTACTTACTCATTCTTCACATCTACGAAAAGGCCTGGCCAACACTTTGGCGTTGTTGGGAAGTCGCCCGGAATCATTGGTCCACTGCACACAGCACAAGCCGGACGCTATAGCGGTGCTTGCCGTGCGCGAGATATTGGATGACGCAGATTGGGTTCAGTGGGGTAGTGTTAACGACGTGCTTCCCTTGTTCGCCGAAGCGGCACCTGATGAGTTCTTGGCAGCAGTCGAGCATCAGTTGTCCGTAAAGCCATGTGCGCTCGATGCCCTCTTTGCTCAAGAGCATGGCGGCATCGGTGGCAGAAACTACCTCACTGGATTGTTGTGGGCGATGGAGACCCTTGCTTGGGACGAATGCTTTCTGATTCGTGCCACGCTGGCCCTCGGTGCAATCGCCGGGCGCGATCCTGGTGGTGAGTGGGCAAATAGGCCTCTGGATTCTTTGACGACCATCTTCCTTCCGTGGCTACCCCAGACCACTGCACCACTCGCAAAACGGAAGGTCGCTATCGACACGCTGTTGCGAGAGTCGCCAGATTCTGCTTGGCGTTTGTTGTTGGCTCTGCTGCCGAGCCCGACGGGTGTTTCAGGAGGTAGCCGTAAGCCGGCATGGCGAAAGAGCATCCCCGTTGACTGGAAGGATCGTCCTTCCGGCGAGGAATACTGGGAGGCGACAGGGGTTTATGCTGGGCTGGCCGTCGACGTTGCGATAGGCGACACAACTAAGCTTGTGAAGCTGATAGAGCATTTGGACCATTTGCCCAAGCCTGCCTTCGAACGCATTTGTCATCACGTTTCATCCCCTTCCGTAGTGCAGACCCCGGAACCGGTCAGACTTGGAATATGGACGACCCTGACGCGACTGGCTCGCAAGCACCGGCGTTTTGCCGATGCAGAGTGGGCGTTTCCGGCGGATATTGTGTCACAGATTGAATCAATGGCGGCAGCCATTGCCCCAACGAGCCCACAGCAACTCTATCGGGAGCTGTTTTCTGACAAAGTGTGGGATCTGTATGAAGAGAATGGCAACTGGCCAGAACAAGAGCAAAGGATCGATACACGCCGTCAAGAGGCGATCCAGCAGCTCCTTGACGGCGGCGGCCTCAAAGGTGTGATTGAATTCGCCGAAGCTGTTGAATCGCCAGGGCAGGTCGGATTGACGCTCGGTCTGCTGGGAAAGCAGGACGTGTCGAGCGGGATCATTCCTGCAATGCTGCATTCGGAGAACGATAAACATCGGCAGTTGTCCGTGGGGTTTGTATATGGTAACTACCAGCACGAGGGGTGGGCATGGGTGGATTCTATTGATACGAGGGCTTGGTCACAGTCCGAGATTGGTCAGTTGTTCGTGTGCCTGCCTTTTGATTCTGACACTTGGGATCGAGTGGATCGGATTCTTGGGGAGAATGCCGCAGAGTACTGGAGAAATGCGGCCGTCAACCCTTACCGAGCACGTGGAAAGCTTTTTGTGGCGGTCGACATGCTCATCGGGCATGGCAGGCCGAGGGCCGCGATCGACTGTCTGGCCCGGGTCGTGCGCGACAAACAGCCCCTCGACAATGGTCGAGCCATCAGAGCGCTGATTTTGGCCGTATCATCTCAGGAGCCGGTCAATGCATTGCATGCAGACCACCTGACGGCCGTTATCCGGGCACTGCAAGACGATCCTGCCACGAACCAGGATGACCTGTTGAAGGTGGAGTGGGCGTACTTGCCTCTGTTGAATGAACACAGCGGGGCAGCGCCGAAAACGCTGGAGGGTCGTCTAGCCTCTGATCCTGGGACGTTCTGCGAGGTGATCCGTATTGTCTTCCGTTCGGACAAAGAGGAGGCCAAGGGGATTACAACTCCGGAGGTAAGCCCGGAAGTGGCCCAGAACGCCTATCGGCTGCTACATGAGTGGCGCACCGTGCCAGGAGCAATCACCGGAGGAGGATTCTCTGGCCCTGCATTTAGGCAATGGATTGACGCAGTGAAGAAATCATGTGAGGAGTCGGGGCATTTGAAGGTGGCTCTTCTTCGCGCGGGTGAAGTGCTGATTCATTGCCCTCCTGATCCCGACGGTCTCTGGATGCACCGTGATGTCGCTGAAGTACTCAATAGACAGGACATGGACGAATTGCGAAGGGGATACAGCTTATCGGTCTGCAACTCTCGCGGCGCGCATTTCGTCGACCCAACCGGAACGCCGGAGCGGGAACTGGCACGAAAGTATCGGCAAGAGGCCGAAGAAATTGAGAACGCAGGATATCAACGTGTTGCCGCAATGTTGCGGGGCGTGGCCGACGGCTATGACCAAGAGGCGGAAAGAGTGGTCGCGTGGCACAAGGCTGAACGGGAGGACGTGACAGGCGAATGACTATGGCCGGCTTTACAGAATCCGTGGTTGAAGAAGCCGCCCTCGGCTGGCTGGCAGGGCTGGGGTACACCGTCCTGTCCGGACCGACCATCGCGCCGGGCGAGTTGGCGGCGGAGCGGGCGAGCTACGAGGAGGTGGTCCTGGCCCGCCGCCTGCAGGACGCGATTGACCGGCTGAACCCCAAGGTGCCGGCCGAGGCGCGGGAAGACGCCTTCCGCAAGGTGACGCGGCTGTCGGGGCCGTCGCTGGTGGCAGCCAACCGGGCATTCCACAAGATGCTTACCGACGGCGTGGACGTGGAGTACGTCGCCGACGGCGGGCGGGTGGTCGGCGATAAGGTGTGGTTGTTTGACTTCCGGGATGCGGGGAACAACGACTGGCTGGCGGTGAACCAGTTCACCGTCACGGAGAACCGCCACACGCGCCGGCCGGACATTGTGCTCTTCGTCAATGGCCTGCCGCTGGTGGTCGTCGAGTTGAAGAACGCGGCCGACGAGAACGCCACCATCTGGTCCGCCTGGCGGCAGCTTCAGACCTACAAGCAGGAAATCCCCTCATTGATGGTCTTCAACGAGGCGCTGATCATCTCCGACGGCTTGGACGCGCGGGTCGGGTCGCTGACGGCCGACAAGGAGAGGTTCTCGCCTTGGCGCACCATCGACGGCCAGACCGTCGAGCCGAAGACCAAGCCGCAGCTTGACGTGCTCATCGCCGGCTTGCTGGACCGGCAGCGGCTCCTGGAATACGTGCGGCACTTTGTGGTATTCGAGGACGATCACGGCAAGGTCGCCAAGAAGATCGCCGGCTACCACCAGTTCCACGCCGTGCAGACGGCCGTAGAGACGACGGTGGCGGCCTCCCGTCCCAGGGGCGACCGACGCTGCGGGGTGGTCTGGCATACTCAGGGGTCCGGCAAGAGCCTGACTATGGCGTTCTTCGCCGGCAAAATCGTGCTGCACCCATCGATGGAGAATCCGACGCTGGTCGTGCTGACCGACCGAAACGACCTAGATGACCAGCTTTTCGGCACGTTCGCTCGCTGTAGCGAACTGCTGCGGCAGACTCCCGTCCAGGCGGAAAGCCGGCAGCAACTGCGTGACCTGCTCCAAACGGCGTCGGGCGGCATCATCTTCACCACCATCCAGAAGTTCGTGCCGGATGGCAACCAGCAGGCCATGTTGTCCGACAGGCGGAACATCGTTGTAATCGCAGACGAGGCCCACCGCAGCCAGTACGACTTCCTGGATGGCTACGCGAGGCACATGCGTGATGCCTTGCCGAAGGCGTCATTCATTGGCTTCACCGGGACGCCCCTGGAGACGACAGACAAGAACACACGGGCCGTTTTTGGCGATTACATCAGCGTGTACGACATCCAGCGGGCGGTCGAGGACGGCGCGACGGTGCCCATCTACTACGAGGGGCGGTTGGCGAAGCTGGAACTCAAAGAGGCCGAAAAGCCTCGGATCGACCCGGAGTTCGAGGAGGTCACCGAGGGCGAAGAGGTCGAAAAGAAGGAGAAGCTCAAGAGCCGCTGGGCCCGGCTGGAGGCGATGGTCGGTACGGAAAAGCGGATCGGCCTGATTGCCAAAGACATGGTTGACCACTTTGAGCGGCGGCTGGAGGCAATGGACGGCAAGGCGCTGGTGGTCTGCATGAGCCGTCGCATCTGCGTTGACCTCTACGCGGCTCTGGTAAAACTGCGGCCGCACTGGCATGCCGAGGATGACCAGCACGGGGTGATCAAGGTCGTGATGACCGGCTCGGCATCCGACCCATTGGAATGGCAGGGCCACATCCGCAGCAAAGATCGCCGCGAGGAGATCGCCAATCGCTTCAAAGACCCCAGTGACCCGCTTCGGATTGTCATCGTCCGCGACATGTGGTTGACGGGCTTTGACGTGCCGTGCATGCACACGATGTACGTGGACAAGCCCATGCGCGCCCATGGGCTGATGCAGGCCATCGCTCGCGTGAATCGCGTCTTCCGCGACAAGCCTGGCGGGCTTGTGGTGGACTATCTCGGACTGGCTGACCAGCTCCAGAAGGCGATGGCCAACTACACCGCCAACGGTGGCACAGGCGACACGGCCATCGACCAGGAACAGGCCGTGGCGGTGATGCTGGAGAAGTACGAGATATGCGCCGGTCTGTTCCACGGCTTCGACTACGGTCTGTTCAAGACCGGCACGCCCGCGCAGCGGCTGGCAATTCTTCCGGCTGCCGAGGAGCACGTGCTGGCGCAGGAGGACGGCCGGGAGCGGCTGGTTGCGGCCGTCGGTGCCCTGTCAAAGGCGTTCGCGCTGTCGGTTCCGCACCCCAAGGCGATTGAGATTAGAGACGACGTGGCGTTCTTTCAGGCGGTGCGGGCGGCGCTGGCCAAGTTGGGCAGTGGCGGCGGCGAGGGCGGCGACCGCGAAGAGTCCCTGGACCACGCCATTCGTCAGATCGTGTCGCGAGCGGTCGCTTCGGACAAGGTTGTCGACATCTTCTCGGCGGCCGGGCTGAAGAAGCCCGACATTTCCATCCTGTCGGACGAGTTCCTGGCCGAGGTACGCGACCTGCCGCACAAGAATCTGGCGGTCGAGTTGCTGCGGCGGCTGCTCAGTGACGAGGTGCGAGCTTACGGCAAGAAGAATCTCGTCACGTCCCGGTCGTTCGCGGAGATGCTTGAACGGACCATTCGGGCCTACCAGAACCGTTCCATCGAGACGGCAGCGGTCATCCAGGAGTTGATTGAGATGGCCAAAGGCCTTCGGGATGCCCATCGTCGCGGCGAAGCCATGGGCCTCCGCGAGGATGAACTGGCCTTCTACGACGCCCTGGAGGTCAATGATAGCGCCGTGAAGGTGCTCGGCGACGATGCCCTGCGGAGAATCGCCCAGGAGCTTGTCGAAACTGTCCGCCGGAACGTCACCATCGACTGGACGGTCAAAGAGAGCATTCGGGCGAAGCTTCGGGCGATGGTTAAGCGGGTGCTGCGCAAGTACGGCTACCCGCCGGATAAGCAGGAGAAGGCAACGCAGACTGTCCTGGAGCAGGCGGAACTACTATGTGCAGACGTGGATGTCGAGGGTGAGTGATTGCTGCAGGCCGCTGCGCATGACAGCCGCACCCCGCAATCGGTGAGGGAGTTGAGAACTGCATGAAGAAGAGCACGAAAAAGTCCGTGGTGACGACGCCTGCCAAGCTCTCCCCCACGGAATTCAAGTACAACGCCTTCCAGGCCCTCTGGACGACATACCTTCACCTGCGATGCTGGGGACTGCCCGATTACGAAGAGCTGTCGCCGCCGGACAAGGAGTACTTCCGGGGGCTTCTGGCCAAGGGCTATCAGGCGATGGTCAGCCACATTGAGGACTGCAAGACCGCCGTGTTGCGGGCGGGCCTGGGCGAGCGGGTGAAAGATGAATGGCTGGCGCTGCTCGGGCTCGACGACTTCGATTTCGCCAAGGGGTTCTCGCAGGCCAAGCGTGACCGCCTGGGCAGAATGTTGGACGAGATGTGGCCACTGATGGTGCGTCTGGACCCCGACGCCGTGCCGCCTGTGGGCGCGCCGGGCGGCCCGATTCCTGACGACCTGATCACGACCGAGGTGGCCATCTCCGAGTACCAGACATCGCGGGCCACGATTCGGCGGAAGGTCAAGGCCGGCGAACTGCATGACTACCGCGCGCCGGGGTCATCTGCGAACGCCAAGATGTTGCTGTCCCGGGCCGAACTTGCGCGCCATTTCGGTCGCAAGAAATAACCCTGTCAAGCGGTTTCAATCGATCACCTGCGATCATTGCGCGCAAATTGTGCGCGCACTTGCGCTCAAGTGCGCTCACGCCCCCGGCCCGTACTGAAACCACCCTTATGATCGTGGCATGGACACGAGCTACATCTC
Source organism: uncultured Planctomycetota bacterium (assembly GCA_903892515.1). Classification (GTDB taxonomy): domain Bacteria; phylum Planctomycetota; class Phycisphaerae; order SM23-33; family SM23-33; genus CAITIS01. Next base: position 11,879 of record CAITIS010000106.1, read on the forward strand.
GCTGGACGTATTGGCCGCGAGGCTGGGGCTGCCCAAGCCGTTTCTGCGCGAGCAGGCCCGGCGCGGGCTGATTCCATGCCTCATGGTCGGCGGAAAGATGCGGTTTGAGGAATCGTCCGTCCGCGACGCCCTGCGCCGTCAGGCACAGCCCGGCCAAGGTGCCGGTGATGGGACACATTCGGGCGAATCGCGGAAGTAACAGGGTGGGCGAACGACACAAAGTCTCCCCTCGCGTAAATGTAGAGGGATAGAGGGCCTTGAAGCCCGGAAGGAGCGTGCGGATGGCATTGGAATGTCTTGAGGATAAGGCTGGCGTCGATGTCGAGGCAGACCGCCGGCTGAGGATGTGGCATGGGGCCTTGCACGAAGCGGCCCACCTTGTGTCAGCCCAGGTGCTGCTGAAGAAATCCGCCAAGGCGATGGTGTTCACCGATGGCAGCGGCGTGGCCACTGTCGGCGACGGCGTTCCGGCCTCATTCAAAGAAGCCATGGTGGCGGCCGCCGGCATCTTCGGCGACGTGCTGACTCTTCAGCACGCCCCGCCGCAGAAGGTTGCGGCGATGCCGGCCGAGATTGCCGAGCCCCAAACCGCCCAGCGCGTGAAGGCGGCGCAGGGCAGGATCATGTCCGACCGAACGGCCGTTGCACAGTGGTGCATTCTGGATCATGAAGCCGAGCCCCAGATTTGGGCCGAGCGGCACGAGTGGGTTTTCTCGTCGGCCGAGGCATTCGTCCAGGAACACCAGCAAGAGATTGTCGAGGTTGCCACGGCATTGTTCAGCCGTGGCGTGATCACATTACCGGCACAGCCGGAGGAAGGAACTGAACATGTTGGCTGAATTGGAAGCGCTTCAGACGCAGACTCGCATGGCTGCCCGTGAGAAGTTCATTGCCGCCGCATGGCGGCAGCGCCCGGCGGAGGAACTGCTGGCGCTGGCGGCCGATGCTGGCTTGAGCGGCGCTGAAGGTGACGGCTTGATCGAGAAGGTCAGCCGGGGCCGCGAACAGGTTGCCCATGTCGAGCAGCTTCCGCGTCTGCGAAAAGATGCGGCTGGGGCAAACAGCCGATTCGAGAAGGTCCAGGCGCGGGCCAACGCGGAGATCGCCAAGTTAGAGAGCGAGATTCAGGATGCCGCCTACGAGGCCGAGGTGGTGCGGAAGGCCTTTTACGCAGCTGAGGAAAGCTCCCGTCAGCTTCTGGGGATGTACGACGAGGGGCTGTTGCCGATGAGCGAGGTCCCTCAGGAGGTTCTCGAACTCATTAAACGGCGCGACGCTGAGGCAGAGTTCCAGAAAGTGGATATGGCCCGTGCCGAGGTCTTTAACGAGCGGAATCGCTGGCGAGGCATCGTCCGCAACATCGAGGAGCGTCTGGCGCATGTGCCGATCACGCTCACCAGCCAGCGGGATGAATCGTTGCTTCAGGACAGGCTCAAGGAGGCCAGGCGGCAACTCGCCGATGCCGAAACCTGCCTGAAGAAGGCCGAGGCCGCCTCGGACGCGGCGCGGAAGGCGATTCCGTAAGGCGGCGTGGAGTCGGGGCTGTCGGTTGGTAGCGCTATGGCGGAGGTCAGCATGGTTCTCACGGAAGATGAAGCGGTGGTGGAAACGGCCGAGCGGATCGGCCGGTTGGATTTTGAGATTCGGCAAAGCGCCGGCAGCCCCGACTGCGACCAGCGTTACGCGGACCGCGCCGAGGCGCTGGCCGCGTGGCTGCTGGCGCAGTGGCATCGGGAACATCAGGATTACGTCAACAACTGAAAGGAGGTCAGTGCAATGGTCGCGTCTGCTTCAGCAGCGTGTCTGCAAATCTATGATGACGGCCCCGGCTGGCCGAATGCATCGCGCGATAAGGAACGGGCGTACCGCCAGGGCTTCATTGAGGAAGCCCGGCGCGTGGTGCGCGAGTGGACCGAACCCGACGACGCCACGTTCGACCCGGCTGGTGAAGAACATACCGCTCGCCAGCTTCGGCTGCGGACTCGCGAGCGGTACAGCATCTACAAGCCCAACTACGGGCCGCTGTGTGCTGGACGTAAGACGTACCACATGGGCTACCGGCCGGGGCATGAAGTTCCGGCCGCTCGGCTGCGCGGCCGTCATCATGCACTTGCCTATGTCACGCAGTCCTGGGACGACGTACAGGACTTCGAGGCGTTCGACCGCCTGGTCCTGCCCGCCTGGCTCGTGGCCGTGGAGCGCTGGGCCGAGAAGCCCATCCGTCCCCGTGTCATCGTGCCGCCGCCACGGCCGTTGCATATCGCCCGCGGCGATGGCGATGGTCCAGCGCCGGGCCAATCAGACATGATGCGGCCCGACAATGACTCGCCGCCGTCGGCTGTCAGCCCGCCGTCCGTTCGCGCGCTCAAACTCATCCGTGCCGACCGGATCGAGATGCGTCGGCCCGACTGGCTGCTTCGTGGCATGCTCGAACGCGACACGCTGAGCCTCATTTTCGGCGACCCTGGCTGCGGCAAGAGCTTTTTGGCCATCGACTGGGCCTGCCGAGTCGCCACTGGCACGCCGTGGCGCGGACATGATGTCAAGGCCGCCCCGGTTGTGTACGTGGCGGGCGAGGGCCGCAACGGCCTGGGCCGGCGCATCGCGGCTTGGCAGGAGCACAATGGCGTGAGCATCCTCGGCGCGCCGCTGCACATCGCCCCGGCGGTGGCGATTCCCGAGGTCGGCCAGCTTGCCGAACTGATCGCGGCCGTCGAGGCCGACGCTGAGCGTCCGGCCCTGCTGGTGCTGGACACGCTGGCCCGCTGCTTCGGCGGCGGCGACGAGAACTCCACCCAGGACATGTCCAAGTTCGTGTCGGCCTGCGACGCGATGCGGCGGCGCTGGGGCTGCACGGTCCTGGTGGTGCATCACACCGGCCATGCCGACAAGAACCGCGCTCGAGGCGCGATCGCCTTGAAGGCGGCGCTCGACGCGGAGTACCGCCTCGTCAAGGACGACAAGCTCCTGTTGACGGCGACGAAGATGAAGGATGCCGAGACGCCGGTGCCCTTGGCGATGGAACTTGTCAGCGTGGAGTTGCCCGGCCTGGTGGACGACTACGACAACCCGGTCGCCTCGGCTGCCGTCAACGTGCTCGACGCCGATGTCAGCGCGATCGTCTCAAAGATCGCCTCTGCGGGCAGCCGGGGCAAATGGCAGCAGCTTGGCCTAACCATCGCCCGGCGGCTGATCGCCGAAGGCGATGATGGGCAGGTGACGGTTGACGCCTGGCGGAAGGCATGCACGAGCGTGGGCATGGTTCGTCAGAACCAGCATCGCGTCATGGAGGCGCTGGTGGAACGCGGCGAGATCATCGTCACCAACGGCGCGTTGACCTTGCCAAACTGCTGACCGTCACGCATCACCGTCACGTTTGCCTCCCCTATAGGGAGGCAAAACGTGACGTGACGGGGCCTTGAAATGAAACGTGACAACGTGACGCTCAAACGTGACGCACTCAAATGGCTTGAATTCAAGGGCTTACGGCGGAGGCGAGGAAGATGCGTGACGCCAAACGTGACAGCGTGACGCGGGCGAACGTGACGAAGCGTCACGTTTGGCAAATGTGACGCTTTGGGCATCTGCGGAAGTTCCGAAAAGATGCGTGCCGCGCATGTGGGGAAATTCCCCAGATGCAGCCACCATCGCCACCGGCATGGTTCCTTCCGGCGGCGCGGTCGCGGTGACCGCAGGGGGAACGGTCGCGAACCTAATCTTTGTTTCTTTCTTAACTGCGAGCGTTAACAACGCGGGAGGTATTAACAGATGAACCTGACTTGGCGTCAAGAGACGGTTCTAGCGGGCGTTCTTCGAGACCAGCGGGCCATCGCGGCC
>CAITIS010000107.1 GCA_903892515.1 uncultured Planctomycetota bacterium
CTACGTCATCGAAGGCACGACCGACGAGCTGGAGGCCAAGGGCCTGCTGATCGCCACGTCGCCGGGCTTCTATGAAGGCCTGACGCGGCAGAACTTCGAGGTCCACTACCTGGGCGATGCGGCCTGGGAAGGCGTGGCCAACTATTCCAAGAATCCGCCGGTCGTTCCGCCGGCCACGGGCCAGAACACCTTCTCGTTCGACACGTCAGGCGGCAGCCAGCACATCGTGGCCAGCAAGGGCACGACAGCATTCGGCACCGGCTCGGCCGCCGGCGATAACGGCAACCTTATCAACGCCAGCAAGCAGGGCGCCGACGGCATCGACATCACCATCCCGCAGTATTCATGGTCTGAGACGTACTACCTGGACGATGCGGCGGTCACTTCCGCCTACAAGGGCACGCTGTACGCCTTGACCGGCAAGACCAACCTGGCGGCCTTCCGGGGCTTCAACGCCGGCGAGGTGCTTTTCCTGGGCGCTTCGGGTTCTAAACGCGGCACCGGCGATTGGGAGATAACTTTTAAGTTCTCGGCCAGCCCGAACCTCTCCGGCCTGACCATCGGCACGATCACGGGCATTGCCAAGAAGGGCTGGGAGTATCTCTGGGTCCGCTCGGTGCCCACGGCCGTCGGCAGCCTGGGCGTCCTGTCGCAAAAGCCCGTGGCGGTGTACGTGGAAAAGGTCTATGACGCCGGCGACTTTACCGGCCTGGCCATCGGGAATTAGCACGTGGATAACGGCGATTCATTCCAGAAGGTCCGAAGCGGTGAGCCGCTGGTCATTCCGGCCAAGACCTACAACGCCATGATCGATACGATCATGTGGGCCCGCCAGCAGCAGACGGCCCAGTCGGCCCACGGCGGCCATGCCGCCGACCGCACGCTGGTAGTGGTCCGCAACGACAGCGGTGACTCTCAGGTGCAATCGACCGTGATGGGCATCAGCGGCGTGGTCTTTCCGGCCACGGGAACGACGCTTACGTCGTTTAGGAACGAACCTGTCTTTACGATAGATACGCCGACGCTGCCCGATCACCTGGGCAAATTCGTAATCCTGGCCGAGCCGGTCAACGACGGCGAACTGGGCCTGGCCTACGCCTGCGGCACCTGCGCCGTGCGAATCAATATCACCAATTCGACGCACACCTGCGCCGACGTGTCCGATGGCAATCCCTATCTGGCCAGCGGCAGCACCGGCGCGGCCAGCATCCTCTACAAGCAAGGCACGACCGGCCTGATCTGGTGCGTGATCCGTTTTGGCGGGGCTGCGGGCAGCGTCGAGACAGTCCGCTATGGCCGCGCCAGCGCGTACTCCGGCGGGGCCACGATCAGCCTCGACCCGTGCGATATCGCGGGGGCGGATAATGGCCTGCCCAACATCACGGCCTACGTTAAGGCCGACAAGTCCAGCTACACCATGCCCAATTCCACGAGCATCGCCGCCGGCTCGGTCGTGCCGTACATGCTGGGGGCCGACGGCCTGGCCTACATGCTGGGCACGCCGATCACCGTGCTGGCGTCCTTTGGCATCAACGATGCAACGAGGACGATCTCCTACACGGTCCGGGCGGCTTGGGTTCTCACGGCCGGCACGGAGAGCGGAGCCATCGCATATACGGGAGACCTCTGCTCATGAGCAAGATTCAGTGGCGCAACGGCGGAAAGATGCTCTGGACGCCCGGCGGCAAGATCGCCCACGATCCGGCCTGCTGCTGTAGCACCTGCGCCGCCGACCGCTGCAAGGACTGGGTGGGAACGCCGACGGTCGTTTGCCACATCACGGCCTCCTCCTGCGTTCCGGCCTGGGAGGCCGAGATTAACGCCGGCGGTGTGTACTCAACGTTGTGCGCCCACAGCGCCACCAGCAATCCATGCTTTTCCGGGTGGTTCTATGAGATGAGCAAGAACATCACCATCCCGCAGTGGGATGGCTATCAATGGTCGTTCCCGTCGATTATGTCGGTATTCCATCTCTGGCTGCAACTGTATGGCGGCGTTCTCTATGCCCTGCTGGGTTTCATGGGCAACTCCCTGATGTACGTCGATCCTCCCTGCCCGCTCTGGGACGACGAGTACATCATGTGGGGTCCGCTTACGGGCGAGCCGCGGGGAGAGTTTCAGGCTGTAACGGGCGTGACATGCGCCAACGGCAGGCTAAGCGGAACCTTTCAGCTTCCGTTGAGTTCCTACTTCGCCACGCTGGACCCGCACTGCAACCCGACCGAGACCGGCTACTACGAGGTCACGCTATGACTCCCGAAGAACTGCTTTCGCGGCTGGATGGCCAGCCCATTGTCGGGCTGATGGTTGCCAACCCGGTGCGCGGGCTGCCGAACGGCCGTCCGGTACGGAGTCTGCTGGACAGCCTGCCGGCGAGCGGGCCGGAGCTTCCCGGATCGGCGGCCAACGCCGGGGCATCCGGCCAGGCAATCGCTGGGACGGCGACGCCCGCTCTGTCGCCGGCTGTTGTGGAATCCCGTCGTGTGATCTGCGAGGAGTGCGACCAGTGGAACGACACGTTCCGCTCCTGCCGGCTGGGCTATCCCGACGTGCCGGACTCGCAGCAACGTTGCGTGCCGTGCTCCTGGAGCCGGCCCGATGCCCGCTGCCTGGCCGATCCGCCGAAGTGGGGAGCAGTGGCTTAGCGAACTGCGGCTACATCTGCGATCACCTCATCGAAACCGTGGGCAAAGCCCTCCTCCAGCACGCGCTGCTACCATCCTGATTTTCCTGCCCCGGTGGCCCTGTACTCACCGCTGGAGGATCCCGATGTCGTTTGTCCGGCGGGCAAGTTCCCGGTCGTCATGTACTCGATCCGCAGATAGGCAATGAGAAGTTGAACATGCCGCTGATGGTGCCGCCAGAAGGGCTTGTTGGCAAGGTTGTCAGAGTCGAAGCCATTCCGACGAAGTCGAACGGCTTGGTCTGCGCGTGGCCCGGCCCGTGGAAAGACGTATTCCGACGTTCTGCGCGTTTGTGTCAGTGATCTGCGCAAAATGCGGATTGTTAGATTTGGAGTATGTGGGACAATAGCGACGGAGTGAGGAGAGGGCCTTTCCGAACGTGGATACTCTCCTCCCCCAGAGATCGCGGCCCAGCGAGGCGCGAAGTCAGAGGGCAACGAAACGAGGAGTGTAAGTAAGCGTTTCTTCTTGTCTCTTCCCTGGCTGGTAGAGGCGGGAGTACATCCGATGGCACAGCCAATTCGAGCCTAAAGGAGGCAAGCAATGAGGGCAATTGTGAGGGTAAGCGCAGCGTGTTTCTTGGTTTGTGCCTGCGCCACGTGGGCGTGGGGGAATGTTGCGACATGGACCGGTGGGGCGAGCACCGCCAACTGGGGTGACGCCCTGAACTGGAGCACCAGCGCGGTTCCCACCAGTGCCACCGACGTCATCATCCCTGACGGCGCGCCGGCCACCATCTCGTTTGGTGCGAATCGCAATTTCAGGAGCTTGACCGTCACCAAGGGCGACGGGGATCTCACTCTTACCAAGGGAGCGGGCGGCATCGACTACGCCTACTCAAGCACTCCCGTGGTCTACAACCCCAGCGGAAGCACTCCCAGAACCTTGATCTATGATTCAACGAACATCTACTTCTGGCAGAGCGGCGCTCCGGACCCAGTTTTTGAAGTCGATGGCCAGAACACATACCGCTTCGATCCCGGCACCTTTAGCCTTGATAACGCCTCGCCCAGTGCGGTCAAGTCGATGACCAAGATCGGCACCGGGACCATGCGGATTAAGGGCGGCGGCTACTTCCCCGATGCCGTCAACGTCAGTGCCGGCACGTTGATCGTCGGGTTCTACGGCGTCGACAGCAGCAAGACCGTGGCTAGCTTTGGGCCGAAGGACAAAGGGCACACGGCCACCGTGAACATCGCTTCGGGCGCGACGTTTCAATTTGACTGCAATGTAATCTTTATAGACACCAACAACCCCAGCGGCGGCGGCACGACACTCAGCAACGGCATCTTGGGTAATTTTGCCGGCAGCGGCTTGATCAAGATGACCTGTTCCACTCCGACGCTTACCGACTGCGGCGCCAGCTTTTCTCCCGGCGTCAGCAGCGCGGCGGGTGTCGGCGTCCTGAGTGTTCAGGGCGGACTGACCTTTGGCTTGGTCGATTCCCGATGCACCATGGCCGGAACCGCGAATAACCCCTGCGTTCTGAACATTGATATCACCGGTGGCGGAACGGTGGCCGGCACGGACTTCGACCAGTTAGCGGTGTCCGGAACGGTCGCTACCATCGGCAACTGCAACTTGGTCGTGAATGCCATCGGCGCGGTGGCCGGCAACAGCTACGCGTTCCTGACCTCCGGCAACAGCCAGGCCACAGCCAATTTCAGGAACGTCACGGTGAACAATATTCCGACAGGCCTGTCGTACGCGGTGGCCCCTATCGCCAGTGGTTTGGGTTACCAGATCAGCTTCGTCCCCGAGCCGGCCACGATGTCCGTGTTGGTTCTGGGTGGCCTGTTCATGCTGAAACGTCGGAAGTAATAGACAGAATACAATCGTTGGGTTCAAAGCACAGCGAACTCTCTTCCTTGATGAGGTCCCGGGGGAGGGTTCGCTGTGGAATTCATCCTTCAGTTTACAGAAGTGAGGAAAGAGTAATGAGAAACGCCCGTAGAAATCATCGCGTTCGCAAGCCATACAGTAACGCACAGCCGTGCGTCTCGATGGAATCGCTGGAACGGCGGGAGTTGCTCAGCGCCTTCGTCAGCACCGCCGGCAGCGGCAACTGGTCGGCCTTGAGCAGTTGGGCCACGCAGGACGGCGGGACCGTTACGCGGATTCCCGCATCGGGCGATACCGTCACGATCAACGGCAAGGTTACCGTCGACCAGAACACGACCGTGGGCACGGGCTCGGGCGACGCCATCACGCTGGCCAGCAGCGTGAACATGGGCGACAAAACCCTGTACGTTGCGGCCGGAATCGACCTGACGGTCATGGGCAGCCTGCTGAGCGCCGGCAAGAGCGTTGTTGACGTGTCGGCCGGCGGGGGCATGGACTTTGACGGCGCGGCGGGCGTCCAGCCGAAGATTCACTGTGCCGGCGCCAACCAGGTGAACCTGTACTTCCACGGCACCAGCGCCAGCCACAGCTATCTGCGGACCAAGGCCGGCACGGCCGGTTTGACGCTGTACGTCAGGACCGATCCCGGCGCCAACACGGCAACGAACGTGGGCGCGACGTATACGGACTTCAGCGACATTAACGGACCCAGCGGTGTGTTCGGCCTGAACATCTGGCCGGCCACCGGGGCGCTGTCGATGACCATTGATCATTGCACGTTCACGCGAACCAGCCTGTCCGTGCAGGTTCTGACGTCACTGGACACGACGAGCCAGGTATTCACGATCTCCAACTCGATCTTCACCCAAAGCCCGGTAGTTTCCTACGGCGGCGGCAACACGGCCTGGTTTGTTGGCAGCAACCTGATCAACCTGACGGCCGACAGCTTTGATCCGAAAATATACATAAAGACCATGAAGGACATCACGTCCTGCGTATTCCGCGGTGCCGTGTGGGAGGATCCGTACACGGTGCCGGTCTTCATCACATGGTCGGACAACTTGTACAACATTACCGACACGGCAAATGGCTTCCTGCAGGCCCAGTCGGGAACGTACACCCGGACGTACTTCCACTGCCCTGTGAACCATGCCAACAACCCGCATATTTCCGGCATGCTAGCCTCGAACATCACCTACAACCAGGTCATCTTTGACGCGCCGCTGTCGGACTTCGTCGATGACGCTTGCATGAACATTTATGGCGGCAGCAACAACACCTTCCAGCGATGCCTCTCCCTGCCGACGCTTGGAGGGGCCAATCCCGGCCAGGGCGTATCCCTGGCTTTTGCAGGTGGCACGAACGTCAAGATCGACCACAACACGGTCGCCCTGAGCCTTGGCGAGTCCGGCGTCATCTCCGACACTGGCCACCAAGGCGCAAGCGGCATCATCACGGAGTTCAAGAGCAATATCGGCTATACCCAGGACAATCTGCCGACCGGCGGCAAGCTGATTTACACGGCCATTACAGATCTGGTTTCTGCGGCCAATTGCGACTACAACGCCAAGTACCGTTCCGTGTACTCGATGCCTTCCAGCGGCACGCCCGGCGCGCATGACGTGAATGGCCAGAACCCCAACTTCATCGACCCGACGCGGGATCTGACCAATTTCTACCGCACGCACGCCAGTGTCACGCTCGGCCCGGCCACCACGGACGTGCCGGCCGCGTTCGAGTGGATATTCCAGCATCCTGAGATGGTTCCGCAAATGATCGCTTGGGTGTACAACGGCTACATCCCGACGAATATTGCCCTGAAGGCCGCCCATGACAACGTGGCCCCGACCAATGGCTGGATCGGCGCGATGGAAGGTAAGCCCGTGGCCGATGCTAACCTCGACGGCACGGTCAACTTCCAGGACTACATTGTGCTGGAAGCCAACTTCGGCCTGAGCAACAAGGGCTGGGAAGGCGGCGATTTCAACAAGGACGGCGTGACGAATTTCCAGGATTACATCATCCTGGAGGCCAAGTTCGGCACCTCGTTCGTCTCGCCCGCCTCGGCTCCGGCGCCCGAAATGGCCACGCCCGATCAACTGGCCAACAGCATCAAACCCGTTAGTGCGACGGACCTGCCGCCCTCAACGCCGGTCGTTGGCCCGACCGCTCCGCTGCGCAGGCTGAATGGGACAACGATCACCAGCGCGCCTTCGACGCTATTCTCCAGCACCGGCCCGCTGGCACTGCCGACGGCGGCCGGCACCGGCCCGGCGCTATGCACTGTCACTTGGCCAAAGGCAACCAAGTGGCAGCTTCCGCCGGTCAAGGGCTTGGTTGACGCCGTAATGATCGACGTGCTGGGAGGGGCGGTCCTGTAACGATCTGCCCGCTGGCGGCCTTGGCCTGCCCGTCGCAAGGCCCAGTTGTACAAGTTCAGTCTGTAGATTTGGGCGAGTTGCCTGCGGGGCGACGCGCTGTCGAATCGCGGTTTGGCCTCGTCGGCTGGGGAAACCCGCTTCGCAATATCGCTGAGCCAATTGTGTGCGAGGTGCTGCCTGATGGTCAGGTCAGTCAAACGCACGTTCGTTTCGCTAGAAGGAGTGGGTTATGAGAATCTTGGCATTGGCTGCATGCATGGTCTTGGCGGTCACTACCGCCCAGGCTGCGTTCGTAGACAACTTCGATGGCACGGCGCTGGACGCGCGTTGGACGCCCCAGACCATCGGCACCCACAGCGTCGCCGGAGGGCAGTTGACGGCGCAGATGAGCAACACGCTGTATGCAAATCCGCTCGCCTTTAACCTCATTACGACGGCCGCGCCTGTGGGCGATTTCACCGCCACCATGAAGTGCAGCGTGGCCGGCACCGCTGGCTATCTGCCCTCGGTGGGCATTGGCCTGTTTTCCGCCGATCACCAGAGCCTGGTGATGACCGCCGAGGAAGAGGATCACTTCAACTGGGGCGAATTTCCCGGCAAGAAGTATGGCATCGTAACGGCCGAGGGGACCGTGTCGGGCACCGCTTTCCCCTTCACCCTGACCCGGGCGATGGTGGGGAAGAGCACCGCCAACGTGCCCTTCTATCTCCAGATCAGTCGCAGCGGCGACATCTACACCTTGTCCAGCAGCTTGGACGGGACCACGTTCGCCACCGATTGGACCGGGGCCTACAGTGGCACCAGCGAACTGACCCAGTTGGGCATGAGCTTCTTCGGTTCCAATGGCACGGCCCAGAACGGCATGGTTGACTCGGTTGTCGTCACGCCCGAACCGGCGACGCTGGGCCTGCTGGTTCTGGGAGGGCTGGCCGTTATTCGCCGTCGTCGATAGCACGAACAGCCACCTCTCCTGGCCGTTCGGAGGTCCCCGGGTTTCGACCCGGGGACCTGCCTTGTTCGTTGTTCTCGACCTGACCGATAGCAGCCCGTTGAAAAAGGGCTTGCCGTTGTAGCATGGGCGTTTCGCCCATGAGTATTTCGGCCATTTTCGCGTTGTTGGGCCGCGGGCGATACGCCCGTGCTGTCTTTCAACGGGCTGATAGGGCCGTCGTGGACGTTGGCTGTGTGGTGCCTGTCGTTCGTAAGGAATTGCCGCAAAGAAAAGACAGAGCAACGCGTGTTGCTTTGAATGTTTGAAGTTTCGTCTGAGAGCCTAGTGGTAGCTTATCAAGACTGGAAGAGAGTGGGTAACACATGTCACGATTCTGCATAGTTGCTATGGTTGCGTTGTTGGCTGCGCAGGCTGCGCTGGCTGTTGACTACACGTTCACGGGCACTGCCCCCGGCACGGATCTGTGGCAAACTCCGGCGGTTTGGGGCAGCGCTGCCTATCCCAGCAGCTTTGCCGACACGGCCTATTTATCCGGCGCAGTCGCCCAGACGGTCAGGACGGATAACGGCGGTCCTTACCAAGTAGGCAACATCACCATGGGCAGCGGCACTGGGACGGGCGCCATCTTGATCGGCAACTACGCCGGCGGCGTGGGCCTGGAACTTGGCGCCAACACCACCATTACCAAGAATAATAACACGAGTACTGATAAGATCTACTCCAAGCTGACGCTTGACGGCAACACCACGTTCAACGTCACAAAGAACTACCTGTACGCGTACAACATCGAAGGGGACGTGGGCAGTGTCACCAAGGACGGTGCCGGCTTTCTGGTGTATGAAGGCGATGTTGGCAACACGTACGGCGGCCTGACCTGGCTGAAGGCCGGCAAGATTATCCTGTCAGGCCCCAATGGAACGCAGTTTATCGGCAACGGCGGCCTGAAGGTAAGCGGCGGCATCTTGCAGTGGTGGGCCGGCAATCACATTGCCGACACCGCTCCGATCGAGTTGGCCGGCAACTGCGAACTCAATCCGAACTACACCACGGAGACCATGGGCGCTTTGACTCTGTCCGGTGGCACCGCCGTCGGCTGGAGCCCAGTGGGGCCTCTGGGCACCAGTGAGATACACTTTGCCAATAGCAGCGCTGCCACTTGGACGCCCGGGGCGATGCTTATCCTGAAGCCCTCATGGAACGGTACCCTCGCCGCGAATACGCCCAAGTACTATTTTGGCACCGACAGCACCGGCCTGACGGCCCAACAGTTGTCCCAGATTAGATTCGCCGACGACGTCAACGGCGTCGCCGCGAACCTTCAGGGCGCGGCGTTTGATCCGGCCCACCCCGGCCTGCTCATCCCCGCGCCTTTGGTCGTGAGCACCTTCTGGTCGGCCGATTTCAACCATGACCATGTGGTGGATTTCAAGGACTACATCGTGCTGGAAGGCAACTTCAGCAAGAGCAATGCGACCAACGCCATGGGCGACGCCGATGCCAACACGATCGTTGACTTCAAGGACTACATCGTGCTGGAAGGCCAGTTTGGCAAGACCTCGACGCCCGAGCCGGCTACGATCGGCCTGCTGGTCGCCGGCGGCCTGGCCCTGCTGCGTCGCAAGGCATAGTGGTACAAGTTGATCCTCGGATTCAGCGGGTTGCCAGAGAGGTAACCCACTGCCGAGGCCGTTGTTCTCGAATCGCGATTTGGCTCTGCTGATTGCCGGGATTCACTTCGCAATACCGGTTGAGCCTTTTGTGCGCTGAGTATGTTTCTGATGGTCAGGTCAGACAAACGCACGTTCGTTACGCTAAAGGGAGTGGGTTATGAGAATCTTGGCATTGGCTGCATGCATGGTCTTGGCGGCTGCGACCGCCCAGGCTGCGTTCTTCACGGACAACTTCGACGGCACAGCGCTGGATGCACGGTGGGCGTCGTCCACCACCGGCACGTACAGCGTTGGTGGCGGGCAGTTGACGGCCCAGATGAGTAACACATTGTACGCGAATCCCCTCGTCTGGAACCTCATTACGACGGATGCGCCTGTGGGCGACTTCATCGCCACCATGAAGTGCAGCGTGGCCGGCGCCGCTGGCTATCTGCCATCGGTGGGCATTGGCCTGTTTTCCGACGATCACCAAAGCCTGGTAATGACCGCCGAGGAAGAGGATCACTTCATGTGGGGTGAATTCAGCAACCACTTGAAGTATGGCATCGTAACGGCCCAGGGGACCGTGACGGCGGGTACCGCCTTCCCCTTCACCCTGATTCGGGCGATGGTGGGAAAGAGTACCACCAATGTGCCCTTCTATCTCCAGATCAGTCGCAGCGGCGGCACCTACACGTTGGCCAGCAGTCTAGACGGGGGGACGTTCACCACCGACTGGACCGGGGCCTACAGTGGCACCAGCGAACTGACCCAGTTGGGCATGAGCTTCTTCGGCTCCAACGGCACGGCCCAGAACGGCTACGTGGACTGGGTCACGGTTGCGGCCGCGAGCGTGAGCACCTTCTGGTCGGCCGATTTCAACCATGACCACGTGGTGGACTTCAAAGACTACATCGTGCTGGAAGGCAACTTCGGCAAGACCGGCCAGAGCAACGCCCAAGGCGACGCAGATGCCAATACCATCGTTGACTTCAAGGACTACATCGTGCTGGAAGGTCAGTTTGGCAAAACCTCGACGCCCGAGCCGGCCACGTTGGGCCTGCTGATTGCCGGCGGCCTGGCCCTGCTGCGGCGCAAGGTCTAGAGTCATGCGTCCGCCCGGGCAGCACCAGAGAGCCGCTTGCCGCGGCCGCTCCGGCTCCCGATGTGGCTACGCCGAACCAAACTGGCGGTCCGGGGTAATCTCTCCACCGCGACGGTAGGTCCCTCCGCTACCGTCGCGGCCCCGGCCCAGCGCTTCGGGCGGTGACCTGGGCCAAGAATCAGAATTGGCACTTCCGCCCGTCAAGGGCTTGGCTGACGCCGTAATGATCGACGTGCTGGGAGGGGCGGTCCTGTAACAGTCTTGGGTGAGGGAATGCCGCGCCCGCGGAGTGTGTGCAGGTGAGACTGGATATGAGTGTCGTGGATGCCTCTGGCCGCAGTGGGCGTGAATAAAGGGAATCCTATGAAGCTCCTCTGCCGTTCTTTGATGGTGCTGGCTGTGACGTTGACCGCCGCGTCTGCGCCCGCCGCTGACTGGGCGTACCAAGGCGGCGATGCGGGCATGACCAAGTACTCAGCCGACAACGTGTCGGCAGACGGCGTCTTTCAGCAGTTGTACGCGAAGCGGTTCTACTCCAAGTACAGCGAAATCAGTAACCACACATACAACTACGCCACCAGCGTGCTCATCCGCGGTGGCCAGGCATGGGTGCTCAGCAACGATGGGCCAGATGACGGCAACTCGTACTCTTTGATTGTCAACACCAAGTTCGACTGGCTGACCGGCGCCACCACGATGCACAGCTACATGCCGGGCTTTACGACCAGCAACCACTCCTTTCATGCCGGCGAGGCCAGCGGCGAGATCGATTCACATCACACCAACTTCCCGGCCGTCTGGGCCGCCGATGGCAGGATTTACGCTCGTCGCGGCGGCGACCATGCGGTCAATGGCGCTATGGACGCAACCACCGGAACGTGGACGTTGTTGCCGTATGGTGGCGCGGCAACCAACGGCTGGTATGGGGACAGCGCCGCGTTCATCAACGTCTATGGCAACAACCTACTGTACTATGGGGGCGATACCCGCGATCCCTGGAACTATGCCGCCGCCAATATTTCCTCCGCAGCTTGGGCCGCCGGGACGCAGGGGGGCCTGCGTTGTCCGGTTAACATCGACTCGCCGTATTACACGAGCGGCGACCACTATGCTGGCTTCCGCCACGGGGATGTTCCCAAGGCCGGCTCCAATATGGCCGTTGTGGCTTCCTGGTCAGGTTCGAACGCGCCTTATACGATGTACGTGACGGCGACCAACCTTGTCACAGGCCAAAAAGCCTGGACCAGGAATTTCGCCAACGACCGCGTCGGCGCCACCGGTTTCTATACGTCCACGAGCGATTACTGGCGTTTCTTGGCCACCGAGGACGGCAAGTACGCCTTCTTTGTCCGCAACGGCAGCCAGACGCAACTGCACATCGCCAACATTGCCACCGGCAGCGATAATATCTCGCCGATGGCTCTGGCGGCCAATTCCGATCCGATAATGGCCTACAACCAGGACTGGCTGTACGTGGTTTCAGCCCACCAGCAGATGAAGATCAACGCCACGACCGGCGCGATCGCCTGGCAGACGACCAACAGCTTCTCCTCCGACGCTGGGTATTATGCCAATTATGTGGATCCACTGTATCGGCCGATGGTGCTGACGAATGACACAATGTGGTTTGTCGACGGCAGCACGCTGGGCACCGGCCTGGGCAACGGCCACCTGATTGGCATGCGAACGTCCGACGGCGCGATCGTCCAGAACATCGACCTGGAGGCCCTGGTGACGGGGAAGAACGCCAACGAGCGGCTGTTGTCGGTGAATGACCTGGTTGAGTCGAACGGCAAACTGGGCGTACTGCTGGACATCGCTGATGTGACTGACATCCACTACATATCCACGAACAAGATTAAGTACCAGGACTTGTACGTGTTCGGCTCGCTTTCTTCTCCTTTGGCCGGCGACGCCGACGGCAACGGCATCGTGGACTTCAGGGACTACATCATCCTGGAAGCCGACTTCGGCAAGAGTGGGATGAACTTTGCCCATGTAGACTTCAACAGCGATAGCGTGGTAGACTTCAAGGACTACATCATCCTGGAAGGCAACTTTGGCAAGACCAGTGTTCCCGAACCGACCACCATGGGCCTCCTGGTCGCCGGGGGCCTTGCCCTGCGGCGGTGTAGGGTCTAAAATCATGCATCCGTCCGCGTAGCACCAGAGAGCTGCTCACTTAGGCGGCTCTCTGGGTGTGAAGCCACGGGAAACCGGGCGAGACGAGAGCGGTTTGACGCTCAGCGCGTCAAAAGGGCTATGAGGCTGGCGCCTCGCCTATTCCGAGCTTTGCCGACGGGAAACTCGACCGGCCGTCCCTCCGGCGTCGCCCTACGCGATGCCATCGGACTTTTCAGCCGGTCGGGAGGATCATCGCATGCACGTTAAGAGGATTCACCTGGCGCTGCCACTATCGTCGTCCTATGATCGCGCCGTTCTTCATGGGATACTCTCGTACTGCCAAACCCACGGGGAGTGGGAATTCTGGTACACGGAACAAGTGAACTCGCAGACGCGCTCTGGGCGGATGGCCAAAGCGGTTAAGATGCGAGGCATTCAAGGGATCATCGTCGACCTGTGGAATCCCGAGATTCTTGGCAGACTCACGCAGTTGGGAGTTCCTGTGGTAGAGGTCAGCGGGACGGCAGGTTGCCCGCCTCCTGGCGTTCACGTCGATAATACCGCCGTAGGGGCTATGGCCGCCCAGCACCTCCTGGAGAAAGGTCTTTCGCATTTCGGCTTTATCGGCTGGAGTTCGGCCCAGCATTCCGAAGCGCGCAAGATAGCGTTCACCCGGACTCTTGAGCAGGCCGGCTGCCCATGTGATATTCTGATTCTGCCGTCGCCGTCGCCCGAGCGGTTGGCACAAATTGAACTTCGCATGCGAACGTGGCTGCAATCCCTTCCCAAGCCGGTAGGCGTGTTTGCATGGTTCGACTATGTCGCGCGTGAGGCCGTTTATGCTTGCCGCGAGTCTGGCCTTCGAGTCCCCCAGGACGTGGCGGTCGTAGGCGCGGATAATGACGAATTGAGTTGCATACTCAGCCCGACGCCTATTTCCAGCATCGACGTCAATGCGATCCAGATCGGATATGAGGCGGCCAGGCTTCTGGACCGGCTTATATCGGGCAGGAGGCCGCCTGCCGGCCCCATTCTGGTGAAACCCCGAGGGGTGGTCATGCGTCGTTCCACCGACACCATCGCCAATGCCAAACCCGAGGTTATTCTGGCCTTGCAGTTCATGCGTGAACATGCCAGCGAAGGCATTTGCGTCAGCGACGTGTTGCGCAAGGTGGCGATTTCGCGTCGGACTTTGGAAATCGAACTATCGCGGCTCTTGGGACGCTCGCCCCTCCAGCACATCCGGCATGAACGAGTCCAGCGTGCCAAGTCGTTGCTGTTGGGCACGGACCTTTCTGTCCTGGCCATCGCCAGATCCTGCGGCTTTCGCTCCGCGACGTTGTTTTGCCGCGTATACAAGAGCCTAATAGGCAGCAGCCCTGCGCAGTTCCGTGCGAAACACCGCACCCCATCGCTGGAGGGGTCCGCCCCGGCGGGCAAGTTCCCGGCCATCAAGTCCTCGATCCACAGATAGGCAATGAGAAGGGGACATGCCGCCGCTGGCGCCGCCAGAAGGGCTTGTGGCATGGGTTTTCGGGTAGAAGCCATTGCGACGACATCGAACGGTTTGGCCCGCGCGTGGTCAGGCCTGTGGGTGACTCATTTCTACGTTCTGCGCGTTTGTGTCAGTGATCTGCGCAATATGCGTATTGACAGATTTGAAGAGCCTCGGATAATCGTAGTCGCGTGAGCACACGCCTGCTCCCGTGAAGTACTCAGCTTTCCGCATTTCGTGCCGGGCGCCGAATGGAAATGGACGCTCGGAAGACGGCGACCGAAGTTTTCGTTCTGACGCTTTACGACGAATTCGTTCTACGGAAACATGCATGGAGCAGTTGCCTCGTTACAATCGGGCACAAAGGAGCCTCCGATGAAGCTGCACGCCAATCACGCCGCGCGTCCCACCAAGCACGCCCGCCCCATGAAGCACGTTCGTCCCAGCAAGTACGCCGCAAGTGCGATGGCCTTGGAAGCCCTGGAGCCCAGGCTCTTGCTGGATACCACCAGCTATGGGTTCAGCGTCGAGGGCCCACAAGCCGTTTACAACGGCCATGATCTATATCTGGAGGTACATCTCAATAATTTCGCCACTGATGGCGGCGATTCGGACAATATTGCGGCAAAATTCGACGAGGTGGTTTTGTACGGAGGCGGGGCCACCAGTCACATTACGGCCGTGGCGTCCGACAGATATGATGTCAACTTCCTCGATGCCGATGGCTACCTGACGACCGTAACCAGCACTTACGATACGGCAATTAGGCCCGGCGAGTGGCAGCCGGCCTTCTCCGCCGGGGCAAACATGACTTGGATATATAGGCCGAGCGTGAACGACGCCAGCTATTTCGTCGTGCGCGTTCACACCGACGGAGACGCCAGCCTTAACGGTCATGACTACGTGCTGCGGTGGAAGAGCACAACCTATGCCGTCAACGGATCGGGCGGCGAGACATCTAGCCTGCTGTACAAAGACTATACCGACGGCAACACCTACACGTTTCACGTGGATGCCGCGCCCTCGGCGCCCAATCCGACCTTCGACGCCGCCTCCAACCCCGCCAGCAGTTCCGACTTCAGCACTACCCTGCCCACCTGGGAGAAGGACATGGTGGAAGTGGGCCGCCAGCTTCAGAATCCTGCCGGAACGGATAATAGTTGGGTCGCCGGCGCCCCAAGCATTTGTGGGCCGCGACAACCGACAAGTATCACGCTAGGCGTGGATAACGCCTACCAGAATGACAGCTATGTGCTCCCCACGAGCGCAACCACGCTGCGCCTGACGCTCTACAACGCCAACGCCAACACCGCGGCAGCTGGGGGTTATGGCGAGAATGTGCAGATGGACTGGTATGACAGCCTCGACTTCGTAGGGGGCGTAAAAGTACTAACGGGGTCTAATTTCGACGTCAAAACCGTTATCACGCGCCCGGAGGTAGCCTCGCATTCATCCGTCAATATCGACATTCCGCTCAGCGTGTTTACCAAGAACGGCAAGACCTTTGGCGACGCCAACGACGCCCTGGCGTCTCTGACACTCGTGGACATGTTCCGCAACTCCGGCGTCGGCTCGGACCTTCACCTGACGAGCGTAAAGTTTCTTTCGTCGGACGTCATCCTGGATAACACGTTTGACGACATGACCTCAAACGTGACCCAATGGGACACAGACGCGATGCTGTGGAACTTGTCCGACTCGACCCTCGTGCCGGGCTCGCCTGGATATATGTACGGCCCATCCTCCGATGCCGACGACGCCTACACGTTAGGCAGCACCAATTCGTCATACGCCACACACTTTGCCGACTGGATGTATGATGGCGTCGAGAACATGTATCGGATAATGGACTATACCGGCAGCACCGCCTTGCAGACCGGCATCGAGTCAACCCTGGCAACCTACCGCGACCATTACGTCAACGTTGGCGTCGGAATGGGCTACTTTGACTTCCCCACGGGTTTGTTGTCAGACTATCTACGAACCGGCGATACTGAGTCTCTTGCGTCCCTTACGAGGTTGGCCACGGACTGGACTTACAATAATTCAATGGGTGACAACGGCACAGGCACGGAACGCGAGACGGCTTTTGCGCTGAACGCGGCATTGGATTACAAGGCCGCCGGCGGCGATCCCGGGATCCGGATCAAGCAGGGCGTCGACCTGCTACTGGGGCATATTGATCGGGTACTCAGGTATGATATCGATTATTCTGGCCTTGATCACACTTGGGACGAACAGCCTTACATGATCTCGCTGGAGGTCGACGCCCTGCTGCGCTACTTCCGGCAGGAAGCGCCTACCGATTACGCCATTTTGGATGAGATCAAGAAGGTCGGAACGTGGATATGGGACAACTTCTACATCCCGCGGGTTCAGCCCGACGCCCCGAATACGGACTACTTCAAGAGCATGCAACTGTGCAGGACACAGCCTGCTTACGCCTATCTTGGCACCAAGGACACCAGCCTTTTCACTCGTGACGCCAACCTCGAATCGTTTACCCACAGCGGCGCCCAGGGCGGCTCGACCGTTCGCGTCAAGACCGGCCAGACGTCTGGCGTTGCCACGTACGTGATTAGCGGCCTGCCTGACCAGGGGACGAGACCTAATTGCTATGACCTGGTGTTGGATTATTACGAGACCACCGGCGCCACGGCGACGGTGCAGATATGGAAGGACCTCGACGGCAATGACACGATGACCGGCAGCGAAGCGAGCTATGGCGGCACACTGAATCTGAACGGCGCAACGGCTGGTTTTCTGAAGACACAGGTCAGGCTCAACACCCTAGGCCTAGGTCTGGCGAACGGCGATACGGTCAAGATGAATCTGACCGCCTCGGGTTCATCCGGCGGCGACCGCTGCGAGATCGACAGGGTTGTCTTCGTGCCAAGCGGGGCGAACGACATGTCCCTTATGGTGGCTTCTATCTACGGCGAGCTATACAACTACTATGGAAGCGCGGACCTGGGCGGGACCTATCCGGATGCATACGACACCTGGTACGAGATGGGCGATATCCTTTTCAAGAACGGGGGAGCGGGCTTTAGTTGGGAAACGGGCAAGACGTATAATGAACACTACACGTACAGCATAGATTACGTGCAATTCCGCCAGAACCATGACTTCACCGGCGACGCCATCGCCACCCCGCAGATTCACAGCGTCACCACCACGCCGACCTCCGTGGCCAAGGCGGGCACCCTCGAATGGGACCCGATTCAGGCCGCCGGATCGCCGGACGACTTCATCACCATCAGCAGCGGCTACGACCCCGCCGACCGCGATCCGGCCATGATCGTCAGTTGGACGACAACCGTGCCCTCCACGACGCAACTCAACTACGGCACGACGTCCGGTTCGTATCCCAACGTAGTGCAGCCTGGAATCGCCGGGCAGCACGGGCTGAAGGATGATTACGCGGCCGACCGGCTCACGACCAGCCACTCGTTGACGCTGAAGGGCCTGACGGCCGGTCAGACGTACCACTTCCAGATACGGGCCGTCAACGCCGAGGGCGACGTGAGCACAACTGCCGTCGACCAGTTCTTCACCATGCCGGCGGTGAACGACGCCACCGCCCCGACAATCATGTCGCCGAAGATCAGCGGCAGCAGCAATGCTCATTATGTGTTTGCGTGCCAGACGAACGACGATGCCGACCTGTTCTTTGCGATGTATCCCAACGGCGCCGCTGCTGACACGATCCCGGCCGATTACTCCAAGTACACTCCGGTTAACAGCGTGGGTTCATGGTACAACGACCTCGCCGGGCGGAACTATGAGAAATCACTGTACGGTCCTGACCTACAAGATGGCGAGCGTGCCGTACCCATCCTGACGAACAACGCCACGTACTATGTGCAAATCGTGAGCGAAGATCGCCAGGGCAACCGGACCGTCTCGCCTAACCTGTACTTCAAGTACGTCCTCAGCGGCCAGGACTCGTCGGCACCGACGGCCAGCATCACCTCGCCCACGGGCGGGGCGAATCTGTCGGGCAACGTTACCGTCACCGCCAACGTATCGGACAATATAGGCGTCTGGAACACGGTATTCTGGCTGGATGGCACGACCCAGGCCACCGGCCACTATCTGGGCGAGACTCTGGGCGGCGGCACGGTGTCCATCACCTTCAACGCCGACAAGTACGCCACCGGCAGCCATACGATTTACGCGGTCGCCTATGACCACAGCTCCTTCACTACCGCGCCTAATTATACCACAGCTCAGGTCGCGGTCACCTTCGGGTCTGCCACGTTGGCCAGCATCGCCCAGACGAGCGACGGTTCGGAGCAAGCGCTGGACACGGCCGTGTTCAGGGTCACATTGGATACCGCGGCGCCTGCCGGCGGCACGACGGTCAACTACGCGATTGGCGGCACGACTGGGCACAACGACGGATCGGACTACAACACCCTTTCGGGCAGCGTGCTCGTCCAGAGCGGCCAGACCACTGCGACGATCACGGTTACGCCGGTTGACGACGGCTTCATTGAAGGGACCGAGACGGTGCAGTTGACGGTGACCTCTGGCACTGGCTACACGGTGGGCAGCCCCTCCGTAGCCACGGCGAACATCGTCGACAACGAGACCGGCATCGTTCTGGACAACACGTTCAACGACGTCAACATGGACGTGCTGCAGTACGACCACGGCGCGTTTGCGTGGTTGACTCCCTTTAGCAACGAGACGCTTGTGACCGGGTCGCCCGGCTACGTCTACGGCTCAAGAACAAGCAGCGGCAACTTTACAATGAATTATGGAAGCTCTTACCCCTTGCAGAATGACTCCTACCAACTGACACAGGACGTGTCTTATCTGCGGTTCATCCTGAAAAACGTCGGCGCCACGCAATCGAATGCTTACTCGGGAATAAGCCTTCACGCGAGTTGGTACGACAGCACCGATTTCACCGGCGGCGCCATCAACACGGGCCGGCACACGTACATCGCGATAAACAACATCCCCCGCCCGGCCATCGCCGCCGGAACCACGTACAATCTGGATATCGCCTTGAGCGAGCTTGTGGACGGCGGCGACAACTTCGGCCAGACCGGCGATGCAATCGGGTATCTCAATCTGAGCAATCTGTTCTACAGCACCGGCCTGGCCAATGATGCGGATCTGCGCCTGATCGGTGTCGAGTTCGTGACCGCTCCTGTGGCGAGCATCGCCAGGACGAGCGACGGCTCGGAGGCAGGCCTGAGCCCGGCCGTGTTCACGGTTACCTTGGACCCCGCGCCTGCCGTTGACACGACGGTCAACTACACGGTCACCGGAGGAACGGCCACCAGCGGCACCGACTACACGGCCCCATCGGGCAGCGTGATCATTGCGCAAGGTGCGACCACTGCCACCATCTCGATCGCGCCGCTTCAAGACACGGCCAAGGAATTGACGGAATCGGTGATCGTAACGGTGGCCAGCGGCACCGGGTACACGGTTGGCACGCAATCGGCCGCCACAGTGAACATCACTGACAACGACACCCTGGCCATGAACACCGGACTGGTGGGCCTGTGGCGGATGGACGAAAATATCGGCACCACGGCCAATGACACCGACATGGACGGCGTGGCCGACACCGGCACGCTGACCAACGGTCCGACGTGGGTCGCCGGCAAGGTAGGTAAGGCCGTGCAGTTCGACGGCTCCAACGACTACATCCTCGTTCCCAGCAGCACTGACCTCAATATCAGTGGCACGCATCTGACGCTGGCTTGCTGGGCCAAGAGCGACAACGCGAGCTGGAACCAGAGCAACGCATTCATTTCCCATCGCAACGGATACATGTTCGGCGGGGTGTCCGGCACGAAGGAAATCACCATGTCGCTGTACAACGGCGGCACCGGCACGTCCGCCCGCTACACGCCGGCCTCGATTGACATAACACAGTGGCATCTGTATGTGGCGACGTTCGATGGCACGTATATGAAACTCTACATCGACGGCGCTGAGATTACGGCGGCAAGGACAAGTTGGCCGTACAGCATCACCAGCGGAGCAGTCGAAACGGACATAGGCAGGGACAATTACGCCGGCCGATACCTCGACGGTGCCATCGACGAGGCCCGCGTGTTCAACACCACGCTGGACGCCACGGCCATCACGGCCATGTACAACCGCGAGAGCGGCGGCGGGCTGTCGGTGACGAACCTGACGATTGATTCGGCCAACTCCGGATACTACAGCATCCAGAGCTATGCCCTGGCCACGGGCATCAATCAGTATGGCGATGTCGGCGACACCTTCACCACGGTGCCCAGCAAGTACCTTGGCTCGACGTTCATCCGCACGGCCAAGGCCGACAAGGCGAGCACCGCGTGGGATCTGGTTAAGTTCACGTTCAGCCAGGACGTGATTCTGTATGTGGCGTATGACGACGCCATTACGAGCAAGCCGGCCTGGCTGACGACGGACTTCACGGACACTGGCGACAACATCGTCACGAGCGACAGCAGCAGGACGTTTAGCGTGTATAAGACGATTGTCACAGCCGGGACGGTGACGCTGGGCGCCAATCTGGGAGACGCGACGAAGGGCATGTACAGCGTGTTCTTCCAAACGTTGTCGTAGGATTGGACATAAGCACAGCGATGTAGGTGATGAAGGCGTAGTCGATGAAAGCGGGCAGCCCATTGTGGGCTGCCCGTCAGGCTTACAGTTGATCTCAGCCGTCGACGTTCGCGGTAACGGATGTGACACTGGCGGGGGGCGAAAGCCGCTGGCAACAGCAACTCCGCGGTCCTGTCGCCACCGCGCCACTTCCCGACTCCACTACGGGAGGTCTCCCGTGCGATCCGCGAGGCCCGCCCCGGGCGTTCTTGGCGCTTGCGCGGGGGCACTCGATGTGCGTGTGAATGCCGAGGAGCACGGCCCCCACAGGGCTGGACGCAAGACACGATCTGAGCGAGATTGGAGACAAGTCGTGATCCAGAACACACAGCCGCAACGACGTTTTCACAACCTCAAGAGGATTTCCATCATCGGGGGCTTCCTGGATGGCATGGAACTTGACCTGTCCAACGGGTTGAACTGCCTGATCGGCCACCGCGGGACCGGCAAGACCACCATCCTGGAGTTCGTGCGTTACGCCCTGGACGCCTTCCCGGACGGCGAAGCCGGTGCGGCCGCCCGCCGGCGCGTGGAAAACCTCGTCCGCAGCAATCTGGGCGATGGCCGGATTCGCGTGTGGATCGAGACGAAGGATGGACTGGAGTACCTGGTGGACCGCACGGGCATCGGCGAACCCATTGTGCTGACGCCCGACGGGCAGCCGACCGACATTTCTCTCCGTTCGGGCGGCATCTTCAAAGCCGACATCTACAGCCAGAACGAGGTGGAGAACATCGCCGACAGCCCGTTGTCACAGTTGGCGCTGATCGATAACTTCGTGGCCGAGCAGGTTGAGCAACTGAATGGCCAGATCAGACAGGTCGAGGCCGACCTTGTGCGTAACGCCAACAGCATCACGCCGCTTCAGACGGAGCTGGCCAAGGCCGGCGACGAGCTGAACACGCTGCCCAGCGTGGAGGCCAAGCTCCAGGCGATGGCCGGTGGAGGCGGTGAGAATGCCCAGGAACTGAACACCGCACACACCCATAAGGCCATGCGGGACCGGGAACGCCAGGCGTTGGACTCAGCGGCCGAATGGGTCGGTTCGTATGCGCAGTACACGCAGGAATCGCTCGGCAAGTTCAATGAGCACGCCCGCACGCTCTTTGCGCCGGACATGCTGTCGGGCCCCAACGGCCAGATACTCCACATGATGCTCCGCAGCCTGCTGACCCTTGGCGACGGCATGGACGGCCTCTTCCGTCAGATGGGCAAGCTCATCACCGACGCCCAGGGACGGACGAATGTGGCGTCGGCGAACCTGGTGGCGGCCCACAACCAGCAGGAGATGGCTTTCCGCGACCTGATCCAGAAGGACAAGGAGGCGCAGGGCCAGGCGCTGGAGCGGGCCAACTGGGAGCGCAAGCGAAATGACCTGTTGACCCGAAAACGCCGTCACGATGAGATGCTCACCCAGATGGCCAGGCTCAAGTCCGAGCGACAGACGCTGCTGGTCAAGCTGCATGACCTGCGCGACCAGCGGTTTGCGCTGCGGCAAGGGGTGGCCGAGAAGATCACGTCGGAGGTCTCCTCGCCGATCCGCGTGCGGGTGGAGCAGTGCGGCAACCGTGAGCTCTACCAAAACCTGCTGGCCGAGAGCCTCAAGATGGCGGGAATCCAGCATCACATGGTTGCCCGAAAGATTGCCGCGATGCTGGCGCCGGCAGAACTGGCTGACGCGGTGCGGCGAGGCGACGCTCAGGTGATGGTCGAGAAGGCGGAACTCAGCAGCAGCCAGGCGGCCAAGGTGGTCGCCACGCTGGCGCCCTCACCGGCGCTGCTCCAGATCGAGATGGCCGAACTGGTCGACCGGCCCTGCATCGAACTGAAGGATGGGGCGGACTACAAGGACTCACTGGCCCTCTCCACCGGCCAGAAATGCACCACCATCCTGCCCATCCTTCTGATGGAGAGCGAGAACCCGCTGATGGTGGACCAGCCGGAGGACAACCTGGACAACCGCTTCATCTTCGACACGGTGGTCGACAGCATCCAGAAGGTAAAATCGCATCGCCAGCTGGTGCTGGTGACGCACAACCCGAACATCCCGGTCCTGGGTGAAGCGGAGAAGATATTCGTGCTGACCTCCGATGGCTCCCGCGCCCGCAAGGTTAACGAGGGCTCGGTTGACGAGTGCAAGGCGGAGATCGTCAACCTCCTGGAGGGTGGCGAAGAGGCATTCATCCGCCGCAAGGAAAGGTACAAGTATTGATGAACGGAATCATCACATCCATCGACCCGCAGACCGCGCTCCAGCGGCTCCTGGCCGACCGCAGCGCCGTGGAACCGGCCGGGCGGCTGCAGCTGGCACGGTCCATCGAGGAATCACTGCGCTCCGGGCGGCCGGCGGACGAGACGTCCGTTGCGCTGTTGCGCCTCCTGGCCGACGACCCCAAGTGGGAAGTCCGCAAGGCCGTGGCCGACGCCCTGGTGTTCCTGGACGACGGCGATTTCCAGCAACTGGTCGTGCGCCTGTCGGCCGACTCCAACTCATTCGTCAAGAACTCTGCGCTGCGTGGCATTGACCGGCGGCGGAAGGTCCAGCGCCAGGCCAGCCGCCAGCAGCGGGCGGTCGAACAGGTGGCCGACCAGTTGGACGAGGTCCGCCGACTGCACGGTGAGCCGGTCGCGCAGAAGGCGATGGAACTGGGCGAACGCCGGTATAACCTTCTGGCCGGGGCCATCGCGCATGACCTGCGGAGCATCCTGACCCACCTGAAATCCAATGCCCTGGGCCTAGCCACCGCCGTCGCCAACGGCGCTGACGCCGCCAGCCTCAAGGGCAGGTGCAAGACGGTTGCCCAGAGCGTGGAGTTCCTCGAACGGTGCGTGGCTGACATCGAGAGCTACTCGCAGGCGTTGCCGGTGGACCGCCACCCCGAGGACCTGCTAGAGGTGCTGCAGGTGGCGCGGGACATGGCAATGAAGAATCTGACGGAACTGGGCCACGACATCAGCCCTGTGGCATTGATGGTGGATGCCCCCGAAGGCGTCCGCATCAGGATCGCCCGTCATCTGGTCGTCCTTGCGATGGCGAATCTTATGAAGAACGGCATCGAGTCTTTCATGACCGGCGAGGGCGACACGGCCGTCGGCACGGTCGAGGTCCGGGCCGAGGCGGATGCCGACGAGGTCCGCATCATCATCCGCGATAATGGCATGGGGATGTCGGAAGACGACCTCAGGGAGCTGCAGGCGATGGTGCCGGTTCGTCGCAACAAGGCCAAGCGAAAGAGCACCGGCTTCGGCCTGCCCATCGCCAATCGGTACATCGCCGCCCACGGAGGGGCCCTGAGCATAGAGAGCAAAGAGGATCACGGCACTTGTGTGACCGTCACGCTGCCCCGCGGGGCCGACGTGGCGGACGAGGGATGACATGAGAGTACTGGTGGTGGAAGATGACCGCGAAATCGTCACACACATCGAGGACACGCTGCTGGCGCTGGGCTACGAGCACGATTTGGCCGACAACCAGCAGGATGCGCAGCGGTTTCTGCAGGAGAAAAACTACGACCTGATGCTCCTGGACCTGCAGATCCCGGCCCGGCCCAATCGCGGCTTCGCCAAGATCGAGCACGGCCGCAGCCTTCTGGAGAGCACACAGCGAATCAAGGGCAAGAACCGCCTGCCGGTCATCGTCATGACCGGCTACGGCGCGCAAGCCCTGGACCAGTCGGTCGAGCTGCTGGCGGCCGGGGCGGCGGATTTCATATCAAAGCCGTTCCCCGAATCAGGGCGAACGCTGGCCAAGGTCGTGCAGGATGTCCTGGCCGGGCATCGCCGGAAGTTCCCGGACGCACCCGCGGCGGCCAATCAGCAGCCCAAAGCCGAGCCCTTTCCCGGTGGCGTTCTGGCCTTCTACCCGGACCACATCCAGCTGCTCGGCGAAACCATTGTCGAAAAGACCCATCGTGGCCATGCCTGGAAGATCCTGCACCTGCTCAAGGACCGGAGCTCCCGCGGCGGCTACGTCCGCTTCAGCGGCGACCATCTCGCCCGCACCATCCACCGGGGCCTGGGGCAGAACACCATCGCCCAGTGCGTAGCGGCGCTGCGGGCGCGGGTCACCGAGATCATGCGGGACCGGCAGAGCCTGGTCTGCGGAAAGTATGACATGATCGACAACCACGGTGGCGGCTACCACTTGTCGGCGAAGATAGTTGTGGAGGTGCATGACGCCCCCGTGCCTGCTGTTGGCGACGGCGAGAAGGCGTCTGCCGCAGGGGCGGCCGTCAGCACCGTTCCCGCGGCGCCCACCGGCAAGAACGGCAACGGCCCGCTAAATGATCGTCAGAAGTGGGTGCTGGCGGAGCTGACAAAAGGAGTGCAACTACGTCGCGCCGATGTCGAGAAACACTTCCGCGTCTGTCCACGGACGACCAAGCGGGACCTGGCCGACCTTGCGGAACGGGGGCTGGTGGCGTTCAAGCGGACCCCGCCTCCTGGCCAGTATCATCTCGCCGAGCGTTAACCGGCGCGAGGTGCGCAACTCGTTGTAGTCCGTGGGCAGTTGGGATAGAATCACCCCGCCGGGCAAGCCTGCCTTGATGCACTGCGTCTGGGAGCACATCGCGTTGCGGCGGGGCAATTCAGCGAATGACGACCCGGCCACGGAGTGATCGCGATGAACGACTTGATGATGCTTTGGAGGAAGCGAATTCTCGCCATCCTCGGCATCGTCAAGGCCGGCGAGAGGGAGCACCGCGAGATCGCCAACATGGCCGCCCAGGTGGGAGCGGACTACCACGGCCGCTTCATCGTGGAGTTGCTCCAGAACGCCAGCGACCAAGCTTGTGAAGCCGGGCTGACGGAGAGCGCAGTTACCGTCGTCCGCACTGCGGAACTCGTGGCGGTTGCCAATGAGGGCGCACCATTCACCGAAGATGGCCTGCGATCCATAACGTCTTTGGGCCTGAGCACCAAGAACCCGCAAGACGCTATTGGAAACAAGGGCATCGGTTTCAAGTCCGTGTTCCAGGTATCCGAGCGCCCCGAGGTGTACAGCGCCGACACGCACAGCGCATCCTTTCTCGACAGCCCCGGGCTGATGTTCAAGATGTCATTGACGCCCTTCGAGGATGGGCAGTACGCGGCTATCGCCAGAACGATGATCGAGGAGGAGCTCCGAGCCGACACTCAGCCTTACGATTCCGCAGCGGTCGAATCCATGTTCGCCGAGGTCGCGGCGGCAGCCCCGTTCAAGTTCCCTCTCCCCCTCTCGCTGCAGAATGCGGAAGACCGCTTGTCGGAACTCTCGGAACGGCCTCCAGGGCAGACACTGGTCGTGCTGCCGCTGCGTCATACCGGAGACGCGGCCAAAACGGTGGATGCCGCCATTGACGAGCTGTTCCAGAACGCCGGGGCGGCGATCCTTTTCCTCCCGTGCGTTTCGTCAATACGGGTGGTTGACCGTGTTCGAGGATTCGACAGAACCATCGGTCGGCGGTCGGTTTCCGAGCCACGCGTTGTGGACGGCTATGGCACTCTGACTACCGTCGTGACGGATGTCCGCGAGAATGGCGCCGTGGACGAGCGGAGGTGGCGAACTATCGGTAGGAAGATGGGAACTGCAGATGTTGTCTCTGCAGAACAGGCCGCCGATGAAGCCCAACACATCAACGAGGAAGCCAGGAAGCTGCCAGGCAGCAACTGGGACACTGTACACAGTTCGCCCGTCCGCGTTGCCATCCCTGTGCCATCAGCATCGGCCGAAAAGGTTATGCTTCTTGGAGCCAATGGACGCGTCTGCATTGGTCTGCCGACCAAGGACCCGACGGGCACGCCCGCTTGGATCAACGCGCACTTCTACGGGACCATCTCGAGGACAGGCATCGATCTCGTTGAAAACAGCTACAACGTCATGCTGTTCAAAGAGGCGGTTCGCCTGCACGAGGCGTTGATTGGAGGCCTGAAAACAGACGCGGATATCTCTGTTCGCCGAGCGGCGACTCTGGCTTTCGAGAAGGATAAGGGCCTCCTCGCTGATGTGCTCTATGCCCCCAAGGGTCAAGCTCACGGCGACATCATCTTGGCGTCTGACGGTGTGTCCTACCAATGGCCGGCGAAGACGATTCTGCCAGCCGTAGCGGACTTGGATGCTTTGCTGCTAATGCTGCCGCAGCCGGCCGACGCCAAAAACTTTGGGTTCAACCTACCGGAAATCGGCCTGGCACACTCTGCAAGGCCGCTTATCGAAGCGCTGATGGGACGGCCTTCCGATCAGGCAGCGGTGTCTGCATTATTTCTGGCTCGCCAGAGCGGGCAAGCCTCTTTGCTTGAGCATTCGGCGAAGACCAATCGTCAAGCCGGACCGGTCTTTTGGGAGCCGTTCCTTGCGTGGGTGACAAAGCGGTTCGTGGCTGATCGGCTCAGTGATCAGGAATTCCTGCCGATTGGCCGAGATGCATTGGCCAGGCCATCTGACCGCGTTTTTCTGCCACCGGCCGGCCAGCAAGCACGTGTCAGCGCTACCGAGGCGGATGGGGAGATTTCCGAGTTACCCGCGGATATGGCCAAGTCATTGCGGTTTCTCGACGAGACCGCGGTTCCAGTCCGCAAGGCTGATTCCCGCGATCTCACCGAGCTGGCAGCTAAGCTTGCTCCCGATACGAGCCGCGGCCTGGTTCGCAGGCCTCGCCTGGATGATCTGATTAACGATGCCGTCGGCCCCTTGATGCAGCAGCTGGGGAGCGATGCGGCGTCAAGGCAGAGCGGCGTGGGTTTGCTGCGGCAAGCCATCCAGTGGCTCTGGAAGCTACCGGAAACGGGCCGGGAGCGACTATCGCGAGATGCGTTGCGGGTGCCCGTACTAATGGCCGATAAGTCATGGGCCTGGGCGCCTCCGAGTAGCGTTTATTTCGGCCCCGGCTGGATGGAAGACCTAGTCGATGGTTTGCTTCGAGAAGCGTATGGCCACGACCCAAGCAAGTTGCTCGTTCCGTGGGAGGCGTTTGCTGAGGCGCTGAACATCCCAAGGGACGACCGCGATGACTGGCTTGGGGCACTTGAGATCATCGGCGTCAGCCGTTCGCCGAAGGTAATGCTGCCACGACCGGGCTACCGGCCAGCCCCCCTCGCGAGCCGATATAGCACCGGACTGAGTATTGACTCGGCGGAATGCCCGATTTCGCAGGCCGGGCCGTTTTGGAGAGCCTATCTAGAATCTACGCGACACCGCTCGGCAAGAACGTCGAGCGGACAACCGTTCGATTATCGACCCATCGCCTGGGTAGATGGGCTGGAGCTGGAAGCCAGCCGTTCGGCCGTGGTTCGGATGATGCTGCTCACTCCCCAGTCCTACGAGCAATACACCACGGCATCATTGGAACGCGCGGACAGGCGTAACGTGGATGCCACGGTGGTCCCGGCTCTCTGGGTCCACGCTATCGCGACTAACGGGTGGCCCGTCATTCCCACGCAGCGCGGAAACGTTGCCGTGCCAGATGCATGGCTGCTTGACGGTCAACAACGCGGACTTTCACGCCGGCGTCTTGCTCACCTGAATCAGGTGGAGCCGCCTTTCGACGCAGCCGAGCGGTTGCTGCAGGGCATCGGCGTAACCACATTGCAGACGGCACCAGTTGAACGGCTACTCCACGCGATCCATCAACTTGGCACCGCAATTGCCGGCTTTGATGTAGAAACGCGGCGAACGGCATTGGCTCTAGCGGAAGACCTGTTCAGTCACCTTCAGGTCGCCTACGCCGGGAGTTCACCGGCTCTACCCGACCTGAAGGTTCTCTGCCTGCCGCTACAACGCAACGGGGAGGTAGTTGACGTTCCAGGTGCCCAAATCGTGACCGCGTACTTCAACGACGATCCAGTGCGGGCTCGTTTTGTGGCTGGGTTCAAGAATGCCTTGATCTGGCCCCTGCAGATTCGCCATCCGTATAAGGACCTCGTCAGCGTGTTGCGCAGTCAATTGGGCGAGTCCAGCGTCATCTTCACCAGCACGGCGCAGGTTGACAGCCGATTTACTGAAGACACGGGCATGAAACGAATCCCCTTGCTGGATTGGCTTGTTTCAACTTTTCCGCAGCACTCCGTCGCCAGCGATCTGGCCTGCCTGATTGCGTACACTGGCCGGCAGGATTCCGATCCAAACGGTGAGGATTTCAAACGCACATGGCGAGCGTTTCAGAACGCCTGTTTTGTCTTTGGCTCGTTTCCCACCGACTCTCCGACTCCGTATTTCTACGACCGACAGACGCATCTCCTGCAGATCGAGGCCCACATCAGTAATGCAGAGAAAGTCGAAGCTACATGGATGCTTGTCGGCCTGAGCTATCGTGACACATGGGCCGCTTACGTCAGGGAACTAGATAAGAACACCCCAGGAAAGTTCCTGGCAGACCGCCAGATATCCTCGGCTCAGCGAGAGAACGTCGAGAATGCCATCGGGCTTTCGTCAACTGAGAGGTTCAAGCACATTTACGCCGCGGTGCTGATGTTGTGGTTCCTGCGTTTTGGAAAACAGCCCCTCGATTTATTTGAGCAGGAGTGGAACGTCAACGCCCGGAGCGTCAAGGGCATCTGCGACTGGCTCGGCCGGCAGGACCTAGCGGACGCCTTCGCGGCAAGCTTAGGAAGTGCGGAGGAGGCCGCAACGTTAGCCATCCTGCAAGCGGCGAAGCTGGAGTCACGTCAGTGGCAGGAAGCCCGCATTGCCCTGGGGCTGGCGCCGTGGCAGTTTACGCACAAGGTCAAGGCTTGGCGAGACGCAGGCTACGAAATCGTAGCTATTCTCAAAACCTGTGTCGCCAGGTCGGTGTCTGCTTCTCCGACAGACCTGGAGCCCATCCTTCGAGACAACAGGTTCTGCGAAGCCCCGGATGATGTGGCATGCCGCAGTGAGGGCGGCGACGACGTGCTGGCCGTTCTGCTTTCGCTCGTCGACACTGTCCTGCGAGACGCCCCCGCAATCACAGGCATTGATTTGTTGCAGCGAAGGCTGACCGCGATTGCCGAAAAGGCTGGGGGTGGTCTTGACAAGATCGACCTTGATGACGCACCTCTGCGCGACGTGCGCGTCTATCGCGATGAAGACGAGGGCAAGCGAAGCCGGGATGCGGAGGCCAGATTCCAGGGCCTCATGACGGTCTCTGTAGCCCTCGGCAAGGTCCTCGGAGAGGACATCACTGCGGACGCTGTTCGAGCCGATGCCAGGGTGTCGCTGTTGCTGACCGGATGGTGGGCCAATTGTTTCTCGGTCATGCCTGCCATTCAACGCGTACTTCAGTCCGCAGTCCCCAAGACGGCTCAGCGCATGTCCGATGAGCGGGTCTTTCGCGATCCAGCCCCGGCGAATGAGTTGCTGTCGCGGTTCTCAGAACTGGCCGCTGCGGGGCCTTCCCCCATCCCTCCGGCTCCCAAACGTATTGTCACCGTGCTGGGACAGGCCCAGGCAGAAGACGATGTGGAGAAGGAACTGCTGCGTGGTACGGCCGGAGCGATCGGGCAGAAGCTCAAGGCTTTGGCAGAGAAGCAGGCTCTGGAGACGGACATGGGCAAGCTGGCCCGGTCAACGGTTTCGGCTCCAGACACCAGTGGTAGGAAGCATGGAGCAGGCGGGGGCGGCGGTGGTCCGGCAAACAGGAAGGACAAGGAGCTCGCTGGACTGCTCGGGGAAGCCTTTGTCTATGAGCAATTCCGCTTGTTCCTGCCGGGCTTTGACGAGCGTTCTTGGCGATCATGCAACCGGAATCTATACGGGCTCGAAGGAGCAGGCGATGATTCGCTGGGATTCGACTTCTCCTACCGTGATGTCGAGGGCCGTTTGACGGCCCAGCCCGATCACCCGATGTGCTATCTGGACGCGAAGGCTTCCTCAGGCGATGGAACCGAACCTTTCCAGATGTCGGTGAACGAATGGAACAAGGCCCGCGAATGTCACGAAAGCAGTGACTCCATCTATGTGATCGTCCGGATTTCCCACGTGCGGGAAGGTCCGAGCGTGGTCGACATCATCTGCGACCCATTCGGCCTTTACCGAAAGGGCCAGGTGGCCTTGAGCGCCCAAGACATGTGGATTCACGTGGGAAAGCCCGTCCAGCCGTCTAAAGATGCATGATGCTCGTTGTGCCCGGGATGCCTGCACGGAAACCGGCCGATGATATGGGAGATGATCCGTGAATAGGACACCCGTTCGTTCCAGCAACATCCGCTCTATCGGCTACGAGGTGGAAACGAGAACCCTGGAAGTGGAGTTTCACAGCGGCGGAGTGTACCAGTACTCCGGTGTGCCGGAGACCGTCTTCCAAGGCTTCATGAGATCTGCATCAAAGGGTTCCTTTTTCCACGATCACATCCAAGACCAATATTCCTGCAGTCAGACGAGGTAGGCGCCATGATAGTCAAGGCCATTCACGTTCAGAACTTCCGCTCGATCCTCGACGAAAGAATCGACTGCGACAACTTGACGGTCCTGGTTGGGCGGAACGGCACGGGCAAGTCGTCCTTCCTGCGGGCGATGGAGATGTTCTACGATCCCAAGGCGACCGTCACGGCGGAGGACTTCTACGCCGAGGACGTGAGCAAGGAGATAGAGATCGCCGTTACGTTCTCCGACTTGGACCCCGAGGAGAAGTCGTTGTTTGCGCCGTATCTCGATGGCGACGACCTTACCGTGGCCAGAGTGTTCGGCCTGCCGGCCAGGAAGTCGGGCACCTATCACGGCATGAGGCTTCAGAATCCCGAGTTTGCGGAAGTCAGAAATGCAGGGGGAAAAGCAGAGATCAGGAGCAAGTACAACGAGATCAGGGCTGCCGACAAGTACGCCACTCTTCCATCTGTGCGAAACGCCGACCTCGTAGAGGAAGAGCTCAAGAAATGGGAGGCTACCAATCCGGGTTCCTGCACAAGGACGCGCGACGATGGCCAGTTCTTCGGCTTTACGGAAGTCGGTAATGGCTACCTGGGGCGGCACACTCGCTTCATCCGTATCCCAGCCGTGCGAGACGCATCGGACGATGCCACCGAGGGCAAAGGGTCGTGCGTCACGGAGATCATGGACCTCGTCGTGCGCAGCACGCTTGCCAATAGAAAAGACTTCGTCGCGCTCAAGGACGATACGCAGAAGAGATACCGCGAGGTCATGGACCCTACGAAACTCACGGAGCTTTCAGGGCTTCAGACGCAGTTGTCAGACACGCTGAGGCACTACGCCCCCGAGACCAACGTTTCGCTCGAATGGACCAAGCTTGGCGACATCGATTTTCCTCTACCAAAGGCCGAGGTCAAGCTCCACGAGGATGGGTACAAGTCGTCCGTCCAGCGAACCGGCCACGGGCTTCAACGAACCTTCATCCTGACCATGCTACAGCACCTCGTCGCAGCCAAAGGTATCGGCGCTGCAACCCCGGAGGGTTACGCATCGGAGGCGGAGATTCCCGAATCTGGAGAACCTCAGCTGCCCGGTTTGGTGCTCGCCATTGAAGAACCGGAACTCTACCAGCACCCCAGCCGCCAACGACACATGGCTTCCGTTCTGTTGAAGCTGGCACGTGGCGCGATTCCAGGCGTGGCGAAGAAGACGCAGGTTCTCTACACCACGCATTCGCCCCTGTTCGTCGGGCTTGACCGCTTCGCGCAAATCCGACTCTTGCGAAAGGCCGACGCTGCCGCAGGGATGCCGAGGGTGACGAAAGCAATTAAGGCCGAACTAGACGCCGTGGCCGCGGATATCTGGATTGCCAACGGCAGTCAGGGCAACAAGTATACCGCCGATACCCTCAGTCCTCGCCTACAGGCCGTGATGACCCCTTGGGTCAATGAAGGTTTCTTCGCCGACGTCGCGGTGCTGGTCGAGGGCGAGGATGATCGGGCGGCCATCCTCGGTCTGGCGAAGTCTATGGGGCACGACTTTGACAGTAGCGGCATCTCGGTGATTCCTTGCATGGGCAAGAACAACCTGGACCGCCCGCTCGTCATCTTCCGGCGGCTTGGCATTCCAGTCTACGTCGTCTGGGATGGTGACCATGGCGAGAAGGACACGAAACCTGAAGATAACCGCAAGCTCCTGAGGCTCGTTGGGCACACCGAAGAAGACTGGCCCTGCGGCGTGAAAGACCAGCATGCATGTTTCAAAGCCGACCTCGAGACAACGCTGTCCGAAGAGGTCGGCAAGGAGCTGTTTGATCAACTGCTTGGGGAAGCACAGATCCAACTCGGCATACCGAAGAAGAAGGACGCCTTGAAGACTCCGATTGCGATCCAGCATGTTGTCGAGAAGGCCGCTGCGGCAGGAAAGACGAGTGAAACGCTTAAAAGCATCGTCGAGAAGATCGTTGCCCTGAAGCCTCAGAGAGGGACAGTGCAATGATCCCATGCAGACGGGTGGCCGAGGTGGACTCCCTGACGGCGATCATCCGATGTCACCAGTGACACGGTTGAGAATGTCACCGGTGACATCGTCGCTTGTCACCGTTGTCACCCCTGGCGGCCACGAAGAATTTCACTCGGACGGGAAGCATGTTCGCCCCGTTCTGGCGCAGGAAAGCGGCCCCAATTCAGGGCAAAAAGAGTCAGTGCCGGTCGTCTGCGGCCCTGAAAGAACGATCCGGGCCTGGGGCGTGAACAGGCCGGAGACTATATGACCGTCACGCGGTCTGCGGGGTAAGTTCTTCAAGTGACAGCAGTTCGGCATCGGGATGCAGGAAGCCGTCGAGAATCTCCTGGAAGAACGGTTCAACAACCGTGGCGTTGGTCCGATTTTTCGCCCGCAGGGCGAAAAATAGAGCAGGTGAGCAGTGGACCAGTAGAGCAGGAGAAGGAGGCAGAGCCGTAGCGAGCGTGATGGCTCGGATAGGCGGCGTGCCTGCTTACCTGCGGTCTCCTGCTCTCCTGCTCCCCCGTTCTCCCGTTCAACTCGGGTTTCGCCGACCTGTGGCACTCTCCTTTGTCCGCGGCCGAATTCGATCATTCTGCCGGCTGCGTTTCGTTTACCATTGATTCAGAGCAACCTATGGACGACCTGGCACGACATAATCGGCAGCGGTGGAATGGCCTGGCGGCGGCGGGGGTGCAATACTCGCGGCCTTGGCTCGATCTGAACGAGACAAACGCACGCGAGCGCGTCGATCCGAACGGGTTGCTCGGAGAGCTTCGAGGCAAGCGTGTGCTATGCCTGGCTGCCGGCGGCGGGCAGCAGTCGGCCGCGTTCGGCTTGCTGGGGGCGGACGTGACGGTCTTCGACTTATCCGATGAAATGCTCGCACGGGATGAGGCTGCCGCCCGACACTACGGCCTGGCTGTCCGCACCATCCAGGGCGACGCGCGTGATCTCTCGCTGCTCGCAGGAAATGACTTCGACGTTGTCTGGCAGGCTCACTCGCTTTCTTTCATCCCTGAAATAGATCGACTGTACGACAGCGTCGTCCGGGTGCTTCGTCCCGGCGGCGTGTACCATCTCTCATCATGTAATCCGCTGGCCTACGGCGCTGACGAGCGCTGGACGGGCACGGGATACATGTTGCGCGAAGGGTACGTTGAAGGCGCCGAGGCCGTGTGCGGTGACGGCTGCTGGGACATTGTTGACGGCCAAGGCCGGGCCAAGCGCGTCGCCGGTCCACGGGAGTTTCGTCACACGCTGACGGCTACGATGAACGGGCTGATCGGCCGGGGGTTTGTGTTTCTGGACGTGCATGAGGAGCCGCTGGGCCGGCCCGAGGCCGAACCCGGCTCCTGGGACCATTTCTGCTCCATCGCTCCGCCCTGGTTGGTCATCTGGGCGGTGTTGAGGGTCGACTTGCTGAAGACCTTGCGGCAGGGCAGCAAGAGTTGAAGCAACGGCATCCCGGGCCCTGCACTCCTTTGGGCCTGCCATGGCTCCGCGATCCACGCGAGTCGAGGGAGTTACTGCTTTCTCGCCGTTGCGGTGCGCTCCCGGCTTGAGTTGCGTGGTCGCCGGTTCAATGTGGCGTCCGGCTTTCACTTTACGTCCATGGACATCCGCATGCCGAAGCGATCCATGCCTTGCGCCGAGCCTTCTGTGGCAGGCATGCTTACGCCCAAGACAAACATGGGTGGCCGGCTGCCCCAGGTAGCGCCGCGGAGGACGTAGTCCTTGACGGTTTCCGCCTGCGTGTCGCCGGGGTCGGCATTCCCTATCCGGCAGGGCTCCCACATCAGTCCATTGATGTCATACAGGCCCCAGGCATTGGGCTTCTTCAAGCCGACCGCGTGCATGGTTCCTCCCATGTTTTCGCGGTACCAGCAGTAGTCGCCCAGCTTGCTCTCGTCGTCGCCCCAGAAGTACTTGGTGTTCGCGCCCGCCCGGCAGGCATTATCCCACTGGGACTCGGTGGGCACGTGGATGTTCTTGCCAGTCTTGGTGGACGCCTTCCGAGCGAAGTCAACCGCGTCTCGCCAAGTGACACTGTTGACCGGGAACTGCTTGCCCTTTACGGAACTGGGATTTGTGCCCATGACCTGCTCGTACTGGGCCTGCGTAACCTTGTATACGGCCAAGTAGTAAGGTTGCGTGATGACCACCTCGCGCTGGCCCGCCATGAACTTGCCGGCGGGAATGAGGATGAACTTCATGCTGACTTTATTGCCCAGGTCGATGACGACGTCCTTGGGAATGCCCAAAGTCTTGGCCGTTTCATTCTGCCGCCGGAGGGCCTCGCCGGCGTCAAAGGGAAATGCGCTGTAGGCCTCGGCGGGCCCGGTGGCGGCCTGGGATGTTGGCCGGGAGGCTGGGGCCGAGGTCGAGGCCGGAGGCTTGGGCGCATCGGCCAATGTAACGTAGGGCAGAAGGGCCAGCAGCACGGCGGCAGCCGGGCCGAAGTGCATGGTCCTGAAGCGATTGGAAGGACAGCCGAGCCGTAAGGCGGTTTTCATGCCAAATCCTTTGTTTTCGAATGTCGCAAGCGGTTGCACTCGCCGACCTGTTTGTATCGGATTGTCTCGATTGAGCACAAGCCAAACCTTTTTGGACAATGTCCCAAAACAATCAGGTCATGGCGACATACTCGCGACCCTGGCTCGATCCGAACGAACAACAGGCGACGCAACGGGCTTGTCTGGCGGCCTGCGGTCGGGTATGATCTACGGTTTGTCAGTACATGAGCCAGACGCAGGATACATCCCGAGAGACCGAAGGCACCGGAGGCGCTAGGCCCGCAGACGGCCAGCCGCTGGTTGCACGCCGCGGCGAAGAGGCCCGCGAGATCGTCGTGCTGGGCGCCCGGGAGCATAACCTCCAGCACATCAGCGTGCGGATTCCGCGCGGCCAGCTGGTCGTCATCACCGGCCTGTCGGGCTCGGGCAAGAGCTCGCTGGCCTTCGACACCATCTACGCCGAGGGGCAACGCAAGTACGTCGAGAGCCTCTCAGCCTACGCCCGGCAATTCCTCGAACAGCTGCAAAAGCCCGACGTCGAGCACATCGAGGGCCTGCCGCCGACCATCGCCATCGAGCAGCGGGGCGGTGGATCGAACCCGCGATCGACTGTCGCGACCACCACCGAAATATACGACTACCTCCGCCTGCTCTTTGCCCGCGTCGGCAAGCCGCACTGCTGGGTGTGTGGCCGGCCCATCAGCAGCCAGACCGTGCCGCAGATGGTCGATCTGCTGTACCAGATGCCCGAAGAGACGCGCTTCATGGTCTTGGCCCCGATCGTTCGTGGCCAGAAGGGCCAGCACACCGAACTGCTCAAGCACGTGCAGCGCGAAGGCTTCGTCCGCGTCCGCGTCGACGGCGAGCTGTACGAACTCAAGAACGTGCCGCCGCTGGAAAAGAACCGCAAGCACGACGTCGAGGTGGTGGTCGATAGGCTGATCTTAAAGCCCTCGGTCCGCCCCCGGCTGTCGGACAGCCTGGAGGCCGCCCTGAAGCTGGCTGAGGGACTGGTGATTATCTCCTACGAGGAGAAGGACCCCGCCAAGCAGGGCGAGGCTGGCCGGTGGGTGGATCGAATCTTCAGCGCCACCTTCGCCTGCCCGGAGCATCCCGAGGCCAATCTGGAAGAGCTGTCGCCGCGGATGTTCAGCTTCAATTCGCCCTACGGCGCGTGCTCCGAATGCGATGGCTTGGGGACGATTCTCGAGTTTGACCCGGACCTGATCGTGCCCGATGCGACGTTGAGCCTGGCCTCTGGGGCGGTGGATGCCTGGCGGCACGGCGGCAAGCGGATGAACATTCTGTACAACCGCATCCTGCGGCAGTTTGCCCGCGATTTCGGCGTGGATGCGAACACGCCGTACGCGGACCTGTCGGCGGGCGTCCGCAAGACGCTGATGTACGGCAAGGACACCGGCAGCCCGACTTTCGAGGGCGTGGTGCCCAACCTGCTGCATCGCTGGAAGAAGACCGACAGCGAGTACGTCAAGCAGCGGCTGCACGGGTATCTGTCGGAGCAGCCTTGCCGGCGTTGCGGCGGGGCCCGGCTCAAGCCGGCGTCATTGGCCGTCAAGATCGGCGAGAAGAACATCAACGATGTCACGCGGCTGAGCATCACCGCGGCCATCGAGTACTTCGACTCGCTCAACCTGGGCGTGGAAGAGACGCAGATCGCCGAGCAGATCTTCCGCGAGATTCGCCACCGGCTGAGCTTCATGGCCAACGTGGGCCTGGGGTACATCACGCTGGACCGCACCAGCGCTACGCTTTCGGGCGGCGAGGCCCAGCGCATCCGGCTGGCCACGCAGGTCGGCAGCGGGCTGGTGGGCGTGTGCTACGTGCTGGACGAGCCCACCATCGGCCTGCACCAGCGCGACAACGAGCGGCTCATCAAGACGCTGTTTCACTTGCGCGACATCGATAACACGGTCATCGTGGTCGAGCACGACGAGGACACGATTCGCTCAGCCGACTGGATCATCGACATGGGCCCCGGCGCGGGCCGGCATGGCGGCAAGGTGATGGCCCAGGGCACGCTGGCGCAGATCATCGCCTCGCCGGATTCGATCACGGGCAAGTATCTTTCGGGCCAGTTGCGCATCGACACGCCGACGGAACGCCGACCCGTTACGCCGCGCAAAGCCCTGGAGCTGCGTGGCTGTGGCGAGAACAATCTTAAGAATGTAGATGTGAAGTTCCCGCTGGGCGGCATCGTGTGCGTGACGGGCGTATCGGGCAGCGGCAAGAGCACGCTGGTCAACCAGACCTTGCTGCGGGTGATGCGCCGCCGGCTGTACAGCTCGCACGATAAGCCCGGCAAGTACGACAAGATTCTGGGCACCGGCCACGTGGACAAGGTCATCGAGATCGACCAGTCGCCCATTGGCCGGACGCCGCGCAGCAACCCAGCCACGTACACGGGCGTGTTCGACCTGATCCGCCAGCTTTTCGCCAAGACGCGCGAGGCCAAGATCCGCGGGTATAAGCCCGGCCGGTTTTCCTTCAACGTCAAGGGCGGGCGCTGCGAGGCCTGCCAGGGCCAGGGCACCAAGAAGATCGAGATGCACTTCCTGCCCGACGTGTACGTGACGTGCGCCGAGTGCAAGGGCACGCGGTACAACCGCGACACGCTGGAGATTCGCTACCGCGGCAAGAGCATCGCCGACGTGTTGGAGATGCGCATCGAAGACGCCCTGCAATTCTTCGAGAACTTCCCCAAGGTGCGGCAGCTGCTCAAGGCGCTGAACGACGTGGGCTTGTCATACGTGGAACTGGGGCAGTCCTCCACCACGCTGTCGGGCGGCGAGGCCCAGCGCGTCAAGCTGGCCACCGAGTTGGGCAAGACCGCCACTGGCCACACGCTGTACGTGCTGGACGAGCCGACCACCGGCCTGCACTTTGCGGACATCCGCAGCTTGCTGGGCGTGCTCAATCGCCTGGCCGACATGGGCAACACCATCATCGTCATCGAGCACAACCTCGACGTGATCAAGTGCGCCGACTGGATCATCGACATGGGCCCCGAAGGCGGCGAAGCGGGTGGCCAGGTGGTCGCACAGGGCACGCCCGAGCAAGTCGCCCAGTGTGCCGAAAGCTACACCGGCCAGTTCCTGCGTGGCCGGGTGAATGTGTAGGAAATCTCTCACGTACCAATAGTCGGTGGCGGGGGGCACATTCCCGTCGCGTAGCCGTTGGCCTACCCAATGGGAGTGAGCTCTCCGTCCCCTTTACGCTTGACGCTTTTCTACACGTCGGGTAGCATCATTAGTTAGAGGCTTTGGGTGCGTGTGCAGCCTGGAGCATCACGTTCACTCGCTGCGTTCTTGTCTGGCGACTTTGAAAAATGGAGAGAATCATGAAGGCAGTATCCCGCCGCCGCTCTCGGTGTACGACCAACCCATCGCTGGAGACCCTTGAATCTCGCCTGCTGCTGAGTGCTTTCGTCAGCGCGGCCGGCAGCGGCAACTGGTCGTCTTTGAGCGCCTGGGCCACGCAGGATGGCGGGGCGGTCACGCGGATTCCGACCTCCGGCGATACCGTGACGATCAACGGCAAGATCACGGTGGATGTGGCCACCACCATCGGCACGGGCTCAGGCGATGCGATTACGCTGGGCAGCAGCACCAACATGGGCGACAAGGCCCTCTCCGTCGCGGCCCCGCTGATCGTGCAGGGCAACATAAAGAGTCAGGGCAAGAGCGTCGTTGACGTTCTGGCCGGCGCGGGCATGGACTTTGACGCCGCCGCCGGCGTCCAGCCGACCATCCACTGCGCTTATGGCAGCCAGATCAACCTGTACTTCCACGGCACCGACGCCAATCACAGCTATCTGCGAACCAAGGCCGGCACGGCCGGCGGGACGCTCTACATCAGGCCGGATTCCGGCAGCAGCTTTGCAACGAACGTGGGCGCGACGTACACGGACTTCGCCGACATCAACGGGCCCACTGGCGTGTTCGGCATGTACCTCTGGCCGGCCACCGGGGCGCTGTCCTCGACCATCGACCATTGCAGCTTCACGCGCACAAGCATCTACGTGCAGGTCTCTACCTCCTTGGACACGAACAGCACGGTCTTCACAATCTCCAACTCGAGCTTCACCCAGACCCCGACCGTCGCCTACGGTGACGGCTATACGGTCTGGCTCCAGGGCAGCAACCTGATCGACCTGACGGCCGACAGTCTTGATCCCAAAATGTACATGCGGAGCGTGAGGAACGTGACGTCCTGCGTGTTCCGTGGCTCCGTGTACCAGGATCCGTACAACGTGCCGAACTTCATCACATGGTCGGACAACTTGTACAACATTACCGATACTGCCAATGGGTATCTGAACACCCGGCCGGGAACGTACAACCGGACGTACTTTCTTTGCAATGTGCCTGACGCCAGCAACCCGCACATCTCGATGCAGAACACAAACACCGCCTACAACCAGGTCATTTTCGACGTGCCGCTGGCGCACGACGTTGACGACGCCTGCATGATCCTTCAATCGGGCGTGGTGAATGATTCCGTCTCTCGGTGCCTGTCCCTGCCACACGTGGGCGGCAGCTTTATTGGCAGCGGCGTCTCGCTGAGCTTCGCATGCGGCATAAACATTGCGATTGATCACAACACCGTTGCCATCGGCAACCAACCGGGTGTGAAGTCCGATCCGAGTCACGGCGGCACGACCGGCGGCATTACGGAGTTCAAGAACAACATCGGCTACACACCCGACGGCGTCACGGCAGGCGGCTCCTTGGTCTATGCCTACCCATCGACCTACATCGACGCCGTTGCACCGGGACAGTGTGACTACAACGCAAAGTACAACACCGTCTACTCGATGACCACTACGGTCGCGCCGGGCGCGCATGACGTGAACGGCCAAAACCCCAACTTCATCGATCCGACGCGCGACTTGGTCAAGTTCTATCGGATGTTCTCGGGAATTACGCCGGGGCCGATCGCCGCGGACGTGCCGGCATCGTTCGAGTGGATATTCCAGCATCCCCAGATGGTGCCCCA
The DNA here is from genome assembly GCA_903892515.1 of uncultured Planctomycetota bacterium. GTDB lineage: Bacteria > Planctomycetota > Phycisphaerae > SM23-33 > SM23-33 > CAITIS01. The sequence continues at coordinate 40,711 of CAITIS010000107.1, forward strand.
ACTGATCGACTGGGTGTACAACGGCTACATCCCGACGAACATCGCCTATAAGGCCGCCAGCGACAACGTGGCGCCAACCAATGGCTGGATCGGCGCCATGGAAGGCAAGCCCGTGGGCGATGCCAACCTGGACGGCAAGACGAACTTCCAGGATTACATCGTGCTGGAACGCAACTTTGGCCAGGCCAACATGGGCTGGGAAGGCGGCGATTTCAACAATGACGGCGTGGTGAATTTCCAGGATTACATCATTCTGGAGCGCAACTTCGGCACGTCGTACGTATCGGCCGCTCCGGCGCAGGATGTGGCATCGCCGCTCGAACTGGCCGCCCGCATCGCGCCGACTGGCGGAACCGATCTGCCGGCCTCGACGCCTGTTGTGGGCCCCGTGGCTCCGCTGTACATGGTGAATGGGACAACTACGACCAGCACGCCTTCGGTGCTGTTCTCGGCGTCCGGCCCGTTGGCCCTGCCCACGATGAGCAGCACGAGTCCGGCGCTTCGCACCGTGACCTGGGCCAAGGCGCAGAAGTGGCAAGTTCCTCCCGTAAAGGGCGCTGCCGATGCCTGCATGATCGATGTGCTGGGAGCGGCGGTTCTGTAACTGGCTTTGTTGAGGGTGCCACACCTGCGGAGTGTGCAGGTGTGAGAGTGTTCAGTGGCAGCACGGCTGCAAATGCCGCAGCCGTGGCAGCGGGCAAGGGGCAGCGTGGCTGCTGGACTACGCAGGCCACGGCACCCGGACGAGCGTCGCACCCGACGAGTAGCGTAGCAACGCGGGCAAGCCTGCCCGTTCTATAAGAACAAAAAACGCGGCGAGTCCTTGGGACTCGCCGCGTTTGTTTTTCAGAACCAGACTGCTACCGGCGTACGCGGGCGTTGCCCTGCCAGATGCTCCAGAGTTGTTCCTCGTCGGCCGGTTGGGCGTAGTCGGTCATCATGGTGGTGGCCAGGGCACCGGCGGCCCAGCCGAACTGCACCCACTTTTGGGGCTCCCAGCCACGCAGGATGGCGTACAGCATGCCGCCGACGAAGCCGTCGCCGCCGCCGATGCGGTCCAGCACGTTGATCTCGCGCGGCTCGACTACGTGCCACTGGCCGCCCTCGTACATGATCGCGCCCCACAGGTGCGTGTTCACGCTGACGACCTCGCGCAGCGTGGTGGCGAAGACACTAACCTTCGGGAAACGCTGGCGGGCGGCGTCGATCATCTTCTTGAAGCCGTCGATCTTGGCGGCCAGGCCCTTGCCGCCGGCCTCGGGACCTTCGATGCCCAGGCAGAGTTGGAAGTCCTCTTCGTTGCCCACCAGGACGTCGGCGGCCTCGGCGATCTCCAGGAATATCTTGCTCAGCTCGGCTTGGCGGTTCTTCCAGAACGACGCCCGGTAGTTCAGGTCGAAGCAGATGCGGCTGCCGTGCTTCTTGGCGGCCCGGGCCAGCTCGACGCAGAAGGTGCCCGTCTCGGGCGACAGGGCGGCGATCAGCCCCGACAGGTGGACGATCTGCACGCCTTCCTTGGCGAAGATGCGCTCGAAATCGAAATCCTTGACGTTGAGCGTCCGGCCAACTTCGCCGGCGCGGTCGTTGTGCACGCGTGGCCCGCGCGAGCCGCAACCGCTGTCGGCCAGGTTGAACTGGTGACGGTAGCCCCACGGGTCGCCTTGCTCGACTTCCTTGCCTTCATAGGCCATGTGTCGGCTGGCGAGGTTGTCCTGGATGAAACGGGCGATGGGGCTGCCTTTGACGAAGGTGGTGAGGACTTTGACCGGCAGGCCGAGATAGGCTGCGACGCTGGCAACGTTGGTCTCGGCGCTGGTGGCCTGCATCATGAGGGTGTCGCTGCAGTGCATGGGCTGGCCGTTGAGGGGGGTCAGGCGGACGCCCATGCTGGTGGGGACCAGCAGCGAGTACGAAAAGTCTTTGCGCAGTTGAATGCTCACACGAAACTCCTTGTCTGGCTGTGACGGTTCAATGAGCGGTAGATTGTCCGCGCCGAGGCCATGCGAGGCAAGAGCGCACACGAGGTGATGTTGCCCGTGCTGCGTTTTTCAACGGCCGTCAAGCCCGAAGGGCTGGAAGAGTCCAGCCCAGGGCGGAGCGAAGCGCCGCCCTGGGTTGGCAGGGATCTGACGATGTTAGCCCTGACAGGGCGGGAGACCGCTTTGCCTCTCGCGCCCTGACAGGGCTTGGCGGTGTGGCGCGTGTTTACCTGGGGCGTTGCCCCAGGCTGTACGCTCTCAGCCCTTCGGGCTGCAAGAGCCAGCTCAAGAGGCGGCGGCATCATCCAGCCCCCCAGTGGCGTCTAGAGCCTTCCGCCAGGACCGGACAATACCAACGGCCGATGCCAGACTGCGGATTTTGTGGTTTCCCTGGCGGGTATTTGCTGATAAATATCAGCAGTCTTGGGCCTCGCTTAGATAGGTCTGGCGCGAGCCATCGCGCCGGATTCGGTGGCCCTTAAAGGAGTCAGGTGAAGAACATGAGCCTTGGCCGATTTAAGTCTTCCGCGGTGACCGTTGCGTATGTGCTGGGGTGCATGATGCTGACAAGTTGCGTCAGCCCCGGCAAGTTGGACAAGACGCTGCTGACGCAGTACCAGCAGGGCTTGCAGAAGCAGGGGCCGCAGGCCCGCGCTGGCCAAGAGGGGCTGGACCTGCTTCGCCCCATGCCTACGCCGGCCGATCCCAAGTTCACCTTCGTCAAGGATCCCGTGACCGGCAGGGAAGCGGTGCTGCTGTCGCTGGATGAGGCCATTCGCCTGACCGTCAAGAACAGCCTGGATATCCGCATCACCGGCTACGACGCCGCGATTTCGCGCGAGCAGATGACGCAGGCGGCCTCGGCCTTCGACTGGACCGTCTTTGGCAGCTACAACCACAACGTCATCGACCAGCAGATACCCGCGCCGCTTTTCAATATCAGCAACCCCAGCTACCAGGAAACGGACACGCTCGAACTGGGCGTCAAGGAAACCAACCCGCTGGGCGGGCAGTTCCAGGCCAAGTGGGATGCCACGCGCTCTTATGATCGGGGCGCGAATGCCTCGCTGCCGGGATACCCGAACTGGGAGTCCCTATCGACTTTCCAGATCACCCAGCCATTGCTGCGCAGCTTCGGCACGGACTTTAACATGTCGCAACTTTACCTGGCGCGGCTTGGCAGCAAGAGCGCGTACGCGGCCTTCCGGCAGAGAGTGCAAGAGACCATCGACAACGTCGAGATCGCGTACTGGAACCTCGTCCAGGTGCGCGGCACGCTGGTTATTCTGCAGGCGGTGCTGCAGGAGGCGCAGGACACGCTGGCCAAGTTGGAGAAGCGAACCGAACTGGACGTGGCCCGCAACCTGGAATACAAGCAGACTTTAGCGGCCGTCAAGACGCGCGAGGCCAACGTGATCGCCGAGGCCAAGCTGGTGGGCGACGCTGAAGACGCCCTGGCCAGGCTGCTGGCGGATTCGCGGCTCAACGCCATGCGCAGCTACGGCATCAAGCCCGACGTGGATGACCCGCCGATCAGCGAAATCGACATCGACCGCACCGGCCAGCTTCTCTCGGCCGTGCGGTACAACCCGACGCTCGAACAGGCCCGCTATGCCATCCAGAGCGCCGATGTCCAGATCAGCGCCGCCAAGAACCAGGCGCTGCCGGGACTGAACCTGAACGCATCCATCGCGCCGCAAGGGCTCACCAGCAACCTGCCTGAAGCCATCAGCAATCAGTGGCGAGCCGACCACATCGACTGGGCGGTCGGCGTGGCTTGGGAATACCCCATCGGCAACCGCGGCCCCGAGGCCCTGGTCCGCCAGCGCAAGTTCGAAAAGCAGAAGGCCATCACTGATCTGCAGAACGTGGCCGACCAGTTGGCCACGCAGATTGACGAGGCGATCCGCCTGACGCACGCGGCCGTGCAGGAATACGGCAAGCAGCGCGAGGCCGCCCAGGCCAATACCGACTACCTGGCCGCCCTGGATGCCGCCCTGGAAGTTGGCAAGCAATCCTACCTGGTGCTGCTCCAGCAGAAGCTCCAGGCGCAGGACAATCGCGGCCAGGCCCGCACGGCGGCCCTGATATCGCAGGTGCTCTACCACCAGGCGTTGTCGCGGCTGTCGCGCCTGACCGGCACGACCATGCAGCAGCACAATATTCAGCTGGCCGTCGAGGCGGTCATCGACATCAAGCCCGAAACGGCGCAGAAGGCCGAGAAGAACGCCGCGAAGAATGAGACGAAGTAGCGCCAAGTTCCAGTGGTCGTCCATTACGAAAACTGCGAGCAAGGGTGCCGTGGTTTGCGGAGTCCTGAAAGGACGAAGCAACCACGTTTGTCAGGGGGAAGAAATGCGGAGTGGCCCAGACACAGCGGGCCAGCCGCCGAGCGGTGACGTGCGTGCATTCTCCAGGGCCGGCGGACTCGTTCGAGCTTTATCGCGGCCGCTTTGCCTTCACGATTTGCTTTTTCCGCTCCCCCAGACCGGCACATCTCGCTAAGTTTTCAAAAGTTTCCAAGAATTGCTATTTCACAGTGACACAACGCTGTCACTGCAACTTCGCATAAGAGGAACCCTGGATGAGCGTCAGTCGAATCTACAGGTTGTTGCGGCTCATAACGATGTTGCAGAGCGGGCAGACCTTTACGGCCGATGAGCTGGCAACGGAGTTGCAGGTCAGCCGCCGAACCGTTTTTCGGGACATGAACGTGCTGGAGATGGCCCACATTCCGTACTACTTCGACCGCGATCAGGGCACGTATCGCATCCAGCAGCACTTCTTCCTGGCGCCGCTGAATCTGACGTTGAACGAGGCGCTGTCGTTGTTGGTGTCGGTGCGGCGGGTGAGGAATTCGGCCCTTAGGCCGTTGGCGGCATCGAGTCAGCGGGCGGCACTGAAGCTCGAAAGCGTGCTGCCATCGGCCGTGCGCCAATACGTCGGCGAAGTCATGGAGAAACTCGACCTGGTCAGCCAGCCGGTCTCGCGGCAGGAGGGGCTCGAGGATGTCTTCGACCGGCTGCTGGGCGCGATCGCGCAAGGCCGCAGTTGTCGGATGACCTATATCAGCTTTCAGGAACGCAAGCCGATCAACCTGAAGATCGACCCGCTGCGCCTGACCTTTGTGGGACGCTCCTGGTACGTGCTGGGGCATTCTCACCTGCACGCCCAGCGGCGGACGTTCAAGCTGGGCCGGATCAAGAAGCTGACGGTGCTGGAGGATCGCTTCGACCCCAGCGTCAGCAGCGTTCCGCCCGAGCCGTTCGGCCAGGCTTGGCAGATGATTCCTGAGGGCCGGCTGCACGACGTGCATTTGCACTTTGGTGCCAAGGTGGCCGGCAATGTGGCCGAGATCAACTGGCACGCCAGCCAGCAGGTGACGTGGAACGCCGACGGCACGATGGACTTCAAGGTCCGCGTCGACGGGCTGGGAGAGATCAGCTGGTGGGTTCTGGGCTACGGCGAGCACGTGAAAGTCATCGCGCCGGCGGAACTGGCCAACCGCGTTTGCGAAGCGGCGCAGAAGGTTGCCTCGAAGTACCAATGATTGAACTTGCTCGCCGGGGCGCACGGGGGGCGTTCCGGCGTCCTTTTCTTGATCCACGGATTACGATCCGCAGATTACGCAGATTGGCGCAGACTGGCGCGATTGACGCAGACCTGGGTATTCGATTTACTCAGGTGGGCCCAACTGGTGGTAGTTTCGGCGGACCGGATCGAATGTGCTTGATGATAGCTTGGTAGGGCTGCGGATCCACCTCGACGGCTTGTTGCAGCAATCGGTAGAACAGCTTGCCCCGATGCTTGGATGCTCGCCTGTTGAAGCGGAATGTGAACTCGTCGAGATAGTATTCCAAGTGCTCCTTGCTGACGGCCCCTTGGTGAGTGCCCAGCAGCCATCGCTTCAGAAGCGACGCCACCCGATGAACCCGCGGCAGCATTGTGATCGCCAACTCCAATTGACCTCTGATCTTGGTGGTCGCATGCTCGTAGCCCAACTTCGGCAAGCCTTTGTAGGTCTCCCAGCCATCGGTGTGAACGATGCTGCCCGGCTCCACCGCGTCTTGGATGAACCCTAACAAAGAAGGCCCCGACGCATCTGGAACCCGCCGCATGCGAATGCGCCCAATGCCTGGGCCATCTTCCTGGGCTGCAATCACCACCAGCGACTTGGCCTCTGTATAGCGGCCATCGGCCCCTTCTTCCGGGCCGCCGATGTACGTCTCATCCACCTCCACCCGTCCCGAAAGGCGATCCCGCCCCGGCCGCACCATGGCCCTACGCAACTTGTGCAGCCAGGTCCAGGCCGTCTGATAGCTTCCCAGACCCAGAACTCGCTGCAGCCCCAACGCACTGGCTCCATTCTTCTGCGCTGTAACCCACCAGATGGCGCGGAACCACGTCGTCAGGGGCTTGTGGGTGTCCTGGAAGATCGTGCCGGCCGTCACTGAAGCCTGATACCCGCAACCGACGCACTCGTAACGCACCGCCGCGATTGGCCAAGCCGCACGTCCTTGGCATCGGGGGCAGACGAAGCCCTCTGGCCAGCGCAACGCGAACAGGTAGTCGCGACACTCTTCCTCCGATGAAAAGCGCATCTCCAGCTCGTCCAGTGTACGCGGGTAGTCTTCCATGACCCGACAACACTACGCCTTGGGTGAACCTGAGTCAATCGAATACCCAGGTGACGCAGATTTGCTGAGCCCCCGTTACGTGCTCTGGGGGCAGCGAGAAGTGGCAGCGGCAGCTTGTGTACGCGTCGCGGCGAATGCTTCGCCGGGCAACATATCGTCCTGGGCCGTTCCGGAACTAAAAGGCGAGACGCCTCCCAGACCCACCGGAACGATACCCAGGCCGGCTTTTGCGCTGAGCATCGAGGCTGAGCACCGAGTCGGCCTTACCGCCGACAGAATCCGTGGCACGGGCCGGATCCGTGGTCGCCGGAGGAATTCGTGGCACAGCCGCCCTCGGCTGTGGGCTTCGCGGACAACCCACGTCGTTTCGCGCGGTTCACGCCCGAGGGCGGGCGCGTCACGGCTAAGGATCCAGTTGCAGAGTAATTGCCAAAACAGATTTCGGCGTGTCGGTTAGGAAACCCACGCCCACCTGCCAATTGGAAAAGCCTTTTGCAGCCGTTCGAAGCCGCGTCAGCGGCGGCTTGTTTAGCCCCAGGCGGAAGCCTGGGGTCAGCGAGGCAAGAATCGTCGAGCCCCATCAGGGGCGGCCGGTGCCGGCTTCTGGGCCGCCGCTGACGCGGCTTGGAACGAAAGCCGGCATCCACCCAGGGCTGCCGCCCTGGGCTAAAAAAGCCGCCGCTGACGCGGCTTCATGCAATGCGCCTAACTGACAAGTCAATGCCTCCAACTTACGAGCGATGGCGGATTAGACACCCGCCACCCAATCGGAAAAGACTTTTGGCAGCCGCTCCAGCCATCTGTGCCGAGCCACGCCTTGCCACTGCCCGCCGCTGGCCGTAGCATGATGCCATGTTCACGGGAATCATACAGCACGTCGGTCGCGTTGTCAGCGTTGCCGACCAGCCCGCCGGCAAGCGGCTGCGCGTGGATGTCGGGCCGCTCTTTCCGCGCCTGGTCATCGGCGCCAGCGTGGCCATCGACGGCGTGTGCCTGACGGCCGGCAAGTTAGAGCATGGCCAGGCCGAGTTCGACGCCGTGCCTGAAACGCTTTCGCGCTCGACGCTAGGCCAGCTGCACGCGGGCAGCGCGGTGAACCTCGAACCGGCCATCGGGGCCGGAGCGCCGCTGGACGGGCACATCGTGCAAGGGCACGTCGACGGCCAGGCCGAACTGCGCCGCATCGACCGCGGCGGCGGGGAGCACCGGCTGGTGTTTTCCTGCACCGCCGACCTGGCCGGGCAGATGGTGCCCAAGGGCTCGATCGCAATTGCGGGCGTGAGCCTGACGCTGGTAGACGTGCTGAAGGACGAGTTTTCCGTGGCCCTGATCCCCACCACGCTGTCGGCCACGAAACTGGCGAATCTGCGGATTGCCGAGCCGGTAAACGTGGAGCTGGATATCATAGGCAAGTACGTCCGCCGCTACCTCCAAGGCCTGTTGCCCGGCGGAGGCGGTTTGAATCTGGAGCAACTCCGCCGAGCCGGATTTGCCTAGACAGTAGGGCGTGCAACTCGTTGCACGGGCTGGGCAGGCCCGGGCCGATATGGGCCGGGTGCCATGGCTGCGGTGTTTGCAGCCGTGCGTCGCTGGCACACCTGCAAGACTCCGCAGGTGTGGCACCCACACGTAACTTCGTCTGCGAACGCTGTGAAATCTGCGGATGTGAAAGGGCCCCTGGGCCTGTTTTGGTTTTTATGAGTCAACACCTGCCAACCATTGGCATCACCATGGGCGATCCGTGCGGGATCGGCCCGGAGATCATCGCCAAGGCCCTCGCCGAGCCGCAGTTGCAGCGCGCCGCCAATTACCTGATCTTCGGTTTCAGCGAACTGTTCACCTACGCCGCCGACGTGGCCGAACTGGACCTGCCCTGGCGTCGCGGCCACCACGAGGATCTGCCCCAGGCCGCGCCGACAAGTCGGCGCAAGCGTCCGCGCCCGGCCGGGCCCGGCGGCATCGTGGTGCTGGACTATGACGAATTGCCCGCGCCGCTGCCGGAGTTGCACGAGCCGACGCACTACGGCGGACGGGCGAGCCTGGCCTTTCTCGAAGACGCGGTACGCTCCGCCCAGAGTGGGCTCATCGACGCCATGGTTACGGCCCCGATTTCCAAGGTGGCCTGGAAGATGGCCGGCTCGCGTTTTCCCGGCCACACCGAGCTGCTGGCCAAGCGGACCAAGACCAAGCACTATGCCATGATGTTCGCCTCGCCGACCATCAACGTGGTGCTGGCGACGATTCATCAATCGCTCTCTGAAGTGCTCAGCCAGCTCAACGTGGGCTCGATTTTCAACCCCATCGAGCTGGCCGATCAGGCGCTGCGGGAGCTGTTTGGCATTGAGAATCCGCACATTGCGGTGGCGGCCATCAATCCGCACGCGGGCGAGGAAGGGCGGTTTGGCGACGACGAAAAGCGCGTGATCGCGCCGGCCATTCTGATGGCGGCCGAGGCGGGCATCAACGTCACCGGGCCGTACCCCGCCGACACGCTGTTCTTGCGTGCCAGCCGGGGCGAGTTCGATTGCGTCATCGCCATGTATCACGACCAGGGCATGATCCCCATCAAGCTGCTGGCCTTTCGCGAGGCCGTCAATCTCACGCTGGGCCTGCCCATCATCCGCACCAGCCCGCCGCACGGCACGGCCTTCGACATCGCGGGCAAGAACATCGCCGACGCCGAACCCATGCGCGCCGCCATCCGCCTGGCCATTCAGTTGGCCCAGCGCAAGATGCAGCAACAGCCGTAGGGCGTGCAACTGGTTGCACGCGGGGCGGAGCGACTACACCAGGTTTTTGGGCTCGGGCAGCTTGCAGACCTTCTCTAACGCCCGGCAGATGGCATGAACGTTGGCCAGCGGGACTTCCGGCCCGACCTCGGCCAAGAGCATCAGCCCGCCCTTGGGATCGTACAGGCCCTCGAAGACTTCACCGATGTGGTCCTCGATCTGCGCGGGCGTGGCGAAGGGGAAGAGTTGCCGGTCCAGATCCTGGTTGATGGCGACCTTGCCCTTGGCGTACTTCTGCAAGCCTTCCAGGCCGTTGGCTCGAATCTGCGGGTTGAGCACGGTTACGCCGGTTTCGATCAGGTCGGCGATAATCTCCAGAATGTGCCCGTCGCTGTGCAGGTACACCGGGAACCCCTTGGCGACGACGGGGGCGAATGTCCGAATGTAGGAAGGCTTCACGAGCTTGCGCCACGCCGCGGGGCTGATGGGCAGGGAGGTCTGCATGCCCAGGTCCTCGCCGAAGTAGATCATGTCGGGTTCGTACTCCATCACCTTGGCGACGGCCGCGACGTTGTAGCAGGTGACGATCTCGGCCAGTTCGCGCAGAAGCGGCTCATCGGTGGCGATGTCGACCATGAGGTTCTCAAAGCCACGCAGGTAATACAGCCGCATGAAAAAGTGCCCATGCATCAGGCAGCGTGCCCAAGCCATGTCGCCGCGGCGTTTGGCCTGGGCGATGCCCTCGGCCAGGGCGGTCAAGTCGCGCGGGCCCCACTCAAAGTTCTTGATCGGGTCGGGCAGGTGTTTCTTCCAGTTTTCGAAGGCCGACCACTCCGACAGCGGTTCGACGACGACCTGGGCCTCCATGCCGCGCATGATGTTTTCCCAGACCGAGCCCCAGCAATCGGTGTATCGGCCGGGTTCGTAGGTGGGCGCCCCGAAGCCGTTGGGGAAGTCGAAGTCTACCGACCCCTTCTTGTACGCGGGGAACACCCGCGGATGCTCCAGCACGAGGGCCTCGAACGCCTCGCGGTGCTTGATCCATACCGCCGGCAGGGTGCCTACGTTGCACGGGGTCCATTCGGGGGAATCGAAGTACATGGCCTTGAGCCAGTTCACCGCGGCTCGGTTCTTGCCGGAATAAGAAATCATTGCTCGCTCATCCTTGTTTGTCGCACGCGGACGCTGCCGCTGGGGTTCCGCCGACACGGCACGGCGTGCGAATTTGGCCATTATGCGCATATGACCAGTGCGTGCAATCAATTTGCGACAAGGGGGAGAATTCGGCAAAATCGCTCGGCCTATAGACTTCGGCGACCCCAGTGTAGGTGGCATGGTCACGCTGTTGGCGTGACCAATGTTCAGACGCTCCAGGGCCGCCCATGTCAAATCCCGGGGGCAACTCCTTGTAGCGCCGACAGTTCGCCATGGCTGCCTTCGGCCGGCCTAGAATGCCGCGGCTCATACCTAGAAGGAGACATGTATGAAGACAAACGCACTCACGGTATTGGTAATCGGCGCCACGGGGCAGCAGGGCGGGGCGGTGGCACGGTCGCTGCTGCAGAAGGGGCATCGCGTCAAGGCCTTGACGAGGCACCCGGACTCTCAGGGAGCCCAGGAACTTAAGAAACTCGGGGCCGACGTCGTGATGGGCGATCTCATGGAGCGGTCCACGGTCGAGCGTGCTTGCCAAGGGGTCTCGGCCATGTTTTCGGTGGGAACGTTTATCGAGCAGGGCGTGGGGGCGGAAATCCGCCAGGGCAAGACGGCCGTTGATGTCGCCAAGGCCGTCGGGCTTCAGCACCTGCTGTATACGTCGGTGGCAGGGGCGAATCAGCAGACCGGTATCTCGTTCTTCGATTGCAAGAATGAGATCGAGCAGTACATCATGTCGCAGAACGTTCCGTACACGATCATTGCCCCGACGTTCTTCATGCAGAACCTTACCAACGAGCAGATGTTCCTGCCGGGCCTGCGGGAGGGGAAGCTCTCCATCGCCGTGTCGGCCAAGCGGACGATCCAATGCATCGACGTGACGAACATCGGCCAGTTCGCGACCATGGTCTTCGAGCAGCGAAGCGATTTCCTCAGCCAGCGGATCGAGCTGGCTTCCGATGAACTCACGCCGGTGCAGATGGCCAGCACACTTTCGCGGATATGTGGCCGGAAGATCGAGTACGCCCAGATGCCCATCGATAAGGTGCGGGCGATGAACGCCGACATGGCCACCATGTTCGAGTGGTTCGAGCGCGTCGGCCACAACGTCAACATCAACGACCTGCGCGGCGAGTATCCCGAAGCGCGTTGGCATAGCTTCGAGCAATGGGCCCAGGCGCAGAATTGGAAGGCCCTGCTGGGGGCCGGCGAACGAGCGACCGCGGGCAGCCGGTGAGTTTTCTGAGAATCGTTGGACGGTGAGGCGGGAGCATGCTTCCGCAACGGCGCGGAAGCATGGCACCCAACTTAAGACATGGAACCCAACTTAGAAAGAAAGCCGACGGATGTGTGTCCGTCGGCTTTCTTGTCATTGCGTCGCGGGCGTTCCGGTCTTTCGTGTCGCGGGCGTCTCGCCCGCGCAAACTCTCTGCTAAATCGTCGCGGGCGGGTGCGGCTTGCCGTTGCGATTGGTCAGGACGCGGTTGACGGCCGCTAAGTACGCCTTGGCCGAGGCCTCCACGATGTCGGTGGACAGGCCGCGAGCGCGGAAACGCAGGCCGTCGTTCTCGACCTCAATGGTCACTTCGCCCTGGGCCTCCTGGCCGCTGGTCAGGGCACGCAGGGCGTAATCCGTCAGCGTCAGGTGCATGCCCGTGATCCTGCCGATGGCCTGGTAGATCGCGTCCACCGGCCCGTCGCCGGTCGCGGCGTCGGTGAAGGTCTCGCCTTCGCGGCCCAGTTTCACCGTGGCCGTGGGGATGGCGCTGGTGCCGGCCGTGGTCTGCAGGCCTTCCAGCGTCCAGACCTGGACGTGGCTTTCCATCTCCTGGTCGATCAGGGCCTCGATGTCCGCGTCGTACACGTCCTTCTTCTTATCCGCGAGCACCTTGAACTTATCGAAGGCGGCGTTGATCTGCGCTTCGGACAGGCCGTAGCCGAGCATCTCGACGCGGTCCTTGAAGGCGTGCCGGCCCGAGTGCTTGCCCAGCACCAGCTTGCTCGAGGGCACGCCGATATCCTGCGGGCTCATGATCTCGTAGGTCTCGCGTTTCGAGAGCATGCCGTGCTGGTGAATGCCCGACTCGTGCGCGAAGGCGTTCTCGCCCACCACGGCCTTGTTCCGCTGCACCGGCACGCCGGTGACGCTCTGCACCAGCCGGCTGGCCGGATAGATTCGCGTGGTCTCGATGTTGGTGGTGGCGTTGAAGAAGTCGCTGCGCGTGCGCAGGGCCATGACGACCTCTTCCATGGCGGCGTTGCCGGCCCGCTCGCCCAGGCCATTGATGGTGCACTCGACCTGGCCCGCGCCGGCCTTAACGGCGGCCAGCGAGTTGGCCACGGCCATGCCCAGGTCATTGTGGCAGTGCACGCTGATGACGGTCGAGCCCATGTTGGGCACGCGGGCGTACAGTTCACGGATGAGTTCACCGTACTGCTGCGGCACCGTGTAGCCCACCGTGTCGGGGACGTTCACGGTGCGGGCACCGGCGGCGATGACGGCGGAGACCACCTCGGCCAGGTAGCCGATCTCGGTGCGCGTGGCGTCCTCGGCCGAGAACTCCACGTCGTCGGTGAAGGTGCGGGCGAACTTCACGGCCTCGATGCTCATCTTGATGACTTCTTCGGCCGACTTCTTGAGCTTGTACGTGCGGTGAATTTCACTTGTAGCGCAAAAGATGTGAATCCGCCGCTGTGCCGCCGGGGCCAGGGCCGCGCCGGCGCGCTCGATGTCCTTTTCCATCGACCGGGCGAGCCCGGCGATGGTGCAACCGGTGATCTCCTGGGCGATGGCCTGCACGGCCTCAAAGTCGCCGGGCGAGGCGATGGGGAAGCCGGCCTCGATGATGTCCACGCGCAGGCTGCGGAGCATGCGCGCGACCTCCAGCTTCTCCGGGAGGTTCATGCTGCAGCCGGGGGCCTGCTCGCCGTCGCGAAGGGTCGTATCGAAAATCAGTATCTTACGTTGGTCAGCCATTTCTGGGCTCCGTTCTGGTGCGTCTATTCTGGGGACGCCGCCCGATGAATTCCATCACAAACAGTTAAGGCTACTGGTCCAAGTGCCGTGGCGCGGGGTGCCGTGGCCGCGGTGTCCAGCGGCCACGTCGCCAGGGTCAGCCCAGGATGCGGCCCGAGCGGTTTTCCCGCCGGGCGCACGTCTCCTTGTTCATATTGCGTTTCATGTCTCGCTCTCGTTTCATGAACCGGTTTCATAACCGGTTTGACCCGTAGCACAGCCGCCCTCGGCTGTGATTTGGCTTCGTAGCACAGCCGCCCTCGGCTGTGGCTTTTGCGGCCAGATCGATGTCGCCTCGCGCGGTTTCACGCCCGAGGGCGGGCGTACCACGGTTATGAAACCGTTTCATGGCTTCTTCGCTCGCACGTTCAGGCGGCGAAAAGTTTCAAAGTACGTTCCGTCGGCCCGTCGCGTGCGATCCAGGAGTTCCTGCGCCACCGCATCGCGGAACGCCCGGCCACGGGGTTCGGCCAGGTGCGTGCGAAACGGCACCACGCACGGTTGGTCCATCCACGCCAGGATTTCCTGGGCCGATGGAAAGGCCTTGTCGGCGTTCTCGATCCATACCTCGCAGTCGGCAAAGCCGGCCTGCTCGACCATCTCGCGGTATTCCTGCTCCGCGGGAAACCGCCACGGCCAGGTGAACTCGGCAAACCAGCGGGCCATCTCCGGCCGGGCCATCACGGTGCGCAGGCTCTCTATCAGCCTGGCGCAGTTGCCCTTGCCGCCGAAGCTCAGGAACAGCCGGCCTCCGCTTTTCAGCGCCCGCCGCAGGGCCGACAACAGCCGGTCATGGTCGTGGATCCATTGCAGCGTCGCGTTGGAGTACACCACGTCGAACTGGCCATCGTAATCCAACTCGTTCAGGTTCAGTTGTCGGAAGGACTGGTTGGGCCTGGCCACCCCTTTGGCGGCCGCAATCATGTTGGCCGAGATATCCACGCCGACCACCTGGCCTTGCGGCACTCGGCGGGCAAGTTCCGCCGTCAGCGTGCCGTCACCGCAGCCCAGGTCCAGCACCTGCTCGTGGCCAGCCAGCGCCAGTTCGCCCATGAGACGCTGGCCCCATTGGCGCTGGTGGCCCGAAGCACGTCGGTACTGCTGTGCGTCAAATTCCAAGGCCATGGCTAACTCCTTTCGAGTTCAACCGCCTTCTCTCGGACCCTGTGGCCATAAAAAAAGCCCCGCGACCTTTCGGATCGCGGGGCCATTTGGCCTATCAAACCGCGATCCATCAGCGCAGCAGCAGCCCCGCAAGCAGAATGCTCAGGCTGTTGGTCTGATGGATCATTGTGTACCTGTTGAGGATCATATCGACCGGGGACGGAAACGACAAGAGAAAAACTGAACCCAGGAGAATTGAACCCAGGAGAATTGACCCCATGAAAATGGAACCGAACGAACGAAGGTGAGCGCCCCGTTTGTTTGGCAGCCCCTTGCCCCGGAGGGGCAAAGGCCTGTAGCCACGGGTGGAGCGGCGGCGGCAACGCCGTCCGACGCGCAACCCGTGGACGCGATGGGTTTCTCTGTTCGCCCCGGCGGGGCGAAGGAAGCGTACGGTCGTGGCGCAGTCGGTGCAGCCTGATAGAGTCTCCTCCGCCCCACCCGTGGCTACATCCCTCGGCCCCGCTGGGGCCGGCCAAATCAAAGCCTTCTTCACCAAATCAGAGCGTTCTTCACCAAGTCAAAGCGTTCTTCAAATCCAAGGCTCTTCCGATGCTCGAGACTCCGATGCGAGCGACTTGCTCTTCTCGCCAGAGGAACAGGTCGCTCACCGAACGAAGTCAGCGGCAGACCGCGGGCCGGTGGCGCGCTCAGGAGCGCATTGGGCCTGCCATTATCGAGCCGTGCAAAAGGGCAATGCCGGCCGGGACGGAATGGGGGCGATGAGCGCCCCTGCGCGCAGCGAAGTGCGCGTCTGCCCTTCTATAGGTGGACCTCCGGCCAGCGCGGCTGGGGATGAACGTTTACAAGTGAAGATCGTCGGCGCGAGCAAGTGTATCCGGCGTGAGCAAGGGGACGCATGGGCTGAGCAAGGGCGAACACCCGCGGTGGATGACGCCAACCCATCGAGCACAGGCGGTGACGTGCGCACACCCAGCGCTGGTGAGCAAGACGCCGCCAACGAAACGCACGCGGGATAGGATCGCAACTGCCAGGTGTGCACGACGTTAGGGCGAAAGTCTCCAGGTTCCAAGACGTTCCTGATGGTTCCGAATCGTTCCGTTTGGTTCCGTTTGGTTCCGTTTCGTTCCGCATTGTTCCGTTTCGTGCCCAGCGGTTCCCGTTCGTTCCGGTTCGCCCCGCAGGGTGTGAATTTGCCAACTTGGCGTTGCCGGCCCGCGTAGGGGAGCGGGGCAAGCGTCTTTACAGTATTTGACACACGAGTCCGCCTCGCCTACAGTAGTTAGACGGGTTGCACCTTGGCTCGAAATTGCTTTCTTCTAGCTGCTTGTGATCAAAGGAGATGCCTCATGGTTACTCTTCGCCGGTTCTGCGCGGTTGCTATTGTGGCTGCATTGGCGGCAAACGGTTTTGCCCAGACGTCCAGCCCGACCACCAAGCCAATGCCTGCCGCTTCGGACGTTCTTGGCCAAGTGCCCTCGAATGCCTTGGCCGTGCTGGTCGTCAAGGACGTTCGCCAGACCACCAACAAGATTGACAAGTTCCTGGCCGATGCCGGGCTGGCGCCGCTGCTTCGCCAGCAGATGCCCAAGGGCGCGCTGGATACCCTCATCACCGCCACCATGATGGGCCAGGGTTTCAATCCTGACGGCGGCTTTGCCGTGGCCATGATGGATCCCAGCGCTTACGGCATCGACCTGATCGAGATGATGTCACCGGCATCGGCGCCGGCTTCAGAGCCGGCCACCGCCACGGCCGAAAAGAAGTTGCCTTTCGTGATCTACGTGCCGGGCAACGATGTCGAGAGCGTCTTTGCCAACTACAAGATCAGCAAGGCCGGCAAGTATCCGCAGGTGGCCCTGCGGATGGGCAGCGTCTACGCCACGACCAGTGGCGGGTACGTGGCCATCAGCCCCATCGAGAAGGTTCTCGAAGACGCCGTGGCCGCCCCGCGCAAGCTTGCCTCCGACATCACCGGCCAGCAGGCCGAGGTGATGAAGGACTCAGCCTTCTCCATCTACGTGAACTTGAAACTGGGCAGCCCGCTGGTCAGCAAGCTGATGGAAAACGTCCAGAAACAGATGCAGAAGGGCTCGCCCATGGGCGCGATGCCGATCATGGGCGTGTACAAGGACCTGCTGGCCCAGCTTCAGACGGTGGTTGTGTCCGGCAAGATCGAGTCCACGGGCATCGTCTTTGACGTGCTGGTGGCGGCCGATCCCAATTCGGCGTATGGCAAGGTGATGGCCCAGTACCAGGGCACGTCGGGCACGTATGTCGATCGCCTGCCCAACCTGCCGTATTTCGTGGCGGCCGGGATGCAGATCCACGAGACCAAGGACAGTGCAGACGTGACCGCCAAGAGCATCGACCAGATGCTGGCGATGGACGCGTTGAAGGGACTGTCCGAGGAGACCCGGACTCACGTGAAGAAGCTGGTGGTGGACATGCAGGGCCAGGTGACCTCCATGCAGATCGCCTTTGGCGGAGCCCCCGAGGGCGTGAGCGGCTTTGCCGGGGCCGGCGTGTTCGAGTGCAAGGACTCCGCCGCGTTCAAGGGCTTGATGGCCCAGGCCGCCGAAGTCGTGCAGGAAGTCGTGCACGGCCTGGCCGGCGACAACGCTGATCTCAAGAGCCTGGCCGTTACCTACACCAAGGATGCCGAGAAGTCCGACAGCCTGTCGGTGGACGTGATCGAAATCTCCGGGCCCAATATCGAGAAGAACGCCGAGGACATCACCAAGGCCCTGGGCGAAGACAAGCTGCGGTTGCGCGTGGTGGCATTGGACAAGGGCCTGGCAGTGGTGACGTTCGGCGGCGGCGAAGCGATGGTGTCGGCCGCGGTGAAGAGCGCTCGTGGCGGCGGCAGCATTCCCTCCGAGCCGGGCACCGTCGAGGCCATGAAGTACATGCCCGCAAGCCGGGTGTGCGTCGAGCTGTTCAACTTCGCCAACCTCTTCGACATCGTCAAGAAGATGGACGAGAGCGGCGGGATGCCGTTCAGCCTGCAATCCAAGACGCCCATCGCGGTTGGCGTGGGCATGTCCGGCTCCAACGAACGCATCTCGGTGTACATTCCGACCAGCCTGGTCAAGGACGTGGCCGGCATCGTCGCCATGATGAGCGGCATGTCCCCGGCCCCTGCCGCCGAGGGCGGCGCGCCCGCGACCAAGCCCAGCGATTTCTAAGGCATCCAGTGACCACAGAGGACCGAGGCTGTGCATCGGGCGATTCGATCCGTTTTTTCGAAGCCCGAAGGGCTTGTATAGTCCAGCCCAGGGCAGAGCGAAGCGACGCCCTGGGTGGCAGGCATACGACGATCTTAGCCCTGCAAGGGCGTGATAGGATTGCCTATCGCGCCCTTGCAGGGCTCATCTGTGGTGCATCGTTACCTGGGGCGTTGCCCCAGGCTATAGTCCCTTAGCCCTTCGGGCTGCGTACAGGCTTGGTAAAACTTCGTGTTTTCAGTGGCCTCTGTGGCTGAAAGGCCGTTTATGAACCGGCAGATGCTCACGGAAGCGGTGGTGCTGGCGCGACGGCTGGGGCATTACTTAGTGGCCACAGCCAACGCCGCCGGCCAGCCCCACGTGGCCGTCGCTAACCGGCTGGACGAGAAGCCCGGCGGCGTGGTCGAGGTCGTGGGCTGGTTTTGTCCCGGCACGGTCGAGAACGTCGATCAGAATCGGCCGGTGAGCCTTGTGGTCTGGGAGAAAGAGTCCGACCAAGGCTACCAGATCGTCGGGCAGGTCCAGGACGTTCGCGAGATGGCGATCATGGACGGGTATGTCCCTGACGAGCGGCTGGCCGGGCCGCAGGAAGAGTTCAGCCTGGCCGTGCGCGTGGACAAAGTGCTGCGCTTCCTCCAGGGCCGGCACACGGACAAAGAGGAGTAGACGTGGTTGTGCGCGGGCGTCTGGCCCGTGCGGCAGGGCCATCGCCTGGGACCGAGCTTCCCGCCGATCATGGGCGAGACGCCCATGTCACGTCCTGAGCGGCAAGGCCGCTAGCTGCCCAGGCCGAACATCCGTTCCAAGTCGAATTTGCTGTACTGGCGAAAGGCGATCAGCGTGGTTGTGCGGGTCAGGCCTTTGACCTTGATGAGCTGCTCGGTCACCAGCTTGGCCAGGTCGTCATTTTCCCGCACGCGGGCGACGGCCACCAGGTCGTAGGGGCCGGCCACGCTATAGGTCTCGGCGACTCCTTCCAATTGAAGGATTTCCTGGGCGGCAGGAGCGATGCGGTCGCGTTCGGCGTTCATCAGGATAACGGCTGTGATCATCGGCTCGGACTCCTATCTGAAGCGGGGTTGTGGTGCGTATCTTCCATCCCAAGGCCGCGGGCGTCAAGGAATGCGCGGCCCGCAGTGGCAAAAGCACGGGCGGTTCGCCTACCATTTCGACATATCCAGTAGACGTTAGGTGTTTCATGAACCTGTCACAGAAGTGCCAATACGCGGTGCGCGCGGTATACGAACTGGCCAAGCGCCAGGGCTCGGGCGAACCATCGCCTACCAGCCAGATCGCACGGTCTCAAGCCATACCCGCTCGCTTCTTGGAGGCCATCCTGAGCCAGTTGCGACAGGGCGGCTTTGTTGAGAGCCGCCGCGGCGTGCAGGGCGGGTACGTGCTCACGACGCCCGCGGGCACGCTCCGCGTTGGCGATGTGATTCGTTACATCGATGGCCCGTTCCATCCCGTTTCGTGCATGTCCGACGGGGCCGCTCCACACTGCCGCCTGCAAGGCACTTGCGTATTCATCGGCTTGTGGCACAAGGCCCGCGTCGCCGTCGATGAGGCCTACAGCACGACGTTCGAGCAACTGCTGCAACAAGAACAAACCTGCGAAAACGGACTCGCGCAAACGTACGAAATATGAAGAAGACGGGAATCGGGAATCCGGAAACCGGAATCGGGAGACGGGAATCGGGAATCGGTGGAAGATCAGGGATCGGAACTTCCGCGGGGATAGCCGGGCCAAGGCATTGGAAACTCATGAACACGGGAGAACGTTGCGCTTGGGGAGAACAGTTTCTGTCGCGCCAAACTGGTCGTTCCTGGTATCGAATATCTGATATCCAATATCGAACATCCGGCATCCAATATCCATCGGACCGCCAATATCGCTGCCGCAATCATCAATCCTGAGCATCCTATCTCAAATCCTCTTGAGCAAGTTCCGTCAGCCGGGTATGTTCATCGCGATGCTTTCTCCACAGGAGTGGCCGATGAAACGAACTCTCTGTCTCTGCGCGTTGGCTTGTCTGCTGGCTGGCTGCACGTCTGACCCGTACGCGGCGTGCCCCGCGGGTCCGGCCAAGCCGGCGACCGTCAAGAGCAACCAGGCCATGGGCGGGCTGGACAACTGGCATCGCGTGGCCAGCATCCGCGCCACCGCCATCGTCACCGACTACGTCAACGACGTGGGGGCGATCACGCAGCAGCAGCAGGTGTACGATCTTCAGCACGGCACGCTGACCGCCAATGGCGTCTTGCCGCAGGGCTCGTGGCAAGCCACCGTCTGGCTGGATGGCCGGCGCGTGTTTGACCAGAGCACCGACAAAACCGTCGCCTGGGGCGACCGCGTCTCGCTGGCCTCATCGATGCTGACGTCGCTGCGGCGAGCGTACGGTACCCTGCGGCTGTGCAACTTCGGCCCGACGCCCTGCGAGCGAGCGACGAGCTACAGCGTCGAGCGGCTGTTTGGCACCGATTACATTCGCGTGGGCGTCAAAGGCGGCGCCGAAGGCGTGCGGGCCTTCTACCTGGACATGCAGAGCTATCTTCCCGTGTACGTCACCGTCGGGGCCGATGAGCCCGGCGGGGCCGGCACGGTGGCCAGGTATCATTGGGCCATGCTCGACAATGGCATCGCATTCCCTTCTTCCATCGAGGTTTACAACATAGGCCAGGATGTGCTGGTGGGCTACAAACGGCTCTTGGAAGTTGAATTCCGCGACCTGTCGGTCGAGTTGGTGCGCTAGAATTGGGCGTGGACCAAGAAGCTCCACTCGATGGGTGCGACAGTGAGCAAAGACCTGGATGCTATTCTGGAAAACTGGCCTTATGAGCCAGGAAAAGTTTCCGTTCGTAAGACCCTGAGTGCCGATGGGCGGGTGAAACTGCAGATGCGCATCGACCTGGGGGTCCTGCAAATGGAGACCGAGGGCCGGCCTGACGGCCAGCGCCCCTATGGCTGCGAATCCATGCTGGACTACTACACCCGGCTGTTGGCGCGTCATCGTCGCACGACCGGCCAGGACGAGGGGTTCACGCTGGACGAGCAGGCCTGTGAATTGCTGCGGGCCGAGGCGTTGCAGTACTACTATCGGTACCTGTGCGAGTTCGTGCTGGAAGAGTTCGAGAACGTCCAGCGCGACACGGCCAGGAATCTTCGGGCCATGGACTTCATGGCCAGCTACGCCCAGGAGGAGTCCGACCAAAGCTCGATGGAGTCTTACCGGCCTTACATTGTTATGATGAACACCCGTGCGCGGGCCAACATGGCGATGCAGGAGCACCGGCCCAAGCAGGCGCGGCGGATCATCCGCGAAGCCCTGCACAGCCTCAGAGAGCATTACGAGCAGATGGGCCAGGAAGATGTCTACCGCGCCAGCCCGGAGGTGGGCACGCTGCAAGCGCTGCTCAAGGACGTCCGGCGCGAGATACCGATGACGCCGCTGGAGCGGCTCAGACGCCAACTGGCCAAGGCGGTCAAGGAAGAACGCTACGAGGAAGCCGCCCAGATTCGCGACACCATCGCCAGGGCTCAGCAGCGCAGCAGCACCGAGTAATCTTTGTTCAGTATTTGCAGGGTGGGCCAAGGGCTCGCAGAGCCTGAAGTTCCGCCTTCTGTTTTGTCTGCAAGTGGAGGTATTGGGCCTTCCCGGCGGTACACAGACATGATTCAGGAGAGCAGTGAACGATGACGCAGTACGAGCAGGCCAAGGCCGGGACAGTGACGGCCGAGATGCAGCGCGTGGCCCAGAAAGAGCACCTCGCGCCCGAAACGATTCGTCAGGCCGTGGCGGATGGCCACTTGGTCATCCCGGCCAACACGATCCACCTGGCGGGTTCGGCCGGTGCGGGCGTCAAGCTCGACCCCATCGGCATCGGCCGGTGCGTGACCGTGAAGATCAACGCCAACATTGGGGCCTCGCCGGTAAGCTCCTGCAAAGATGAAGAACTGAACAAGCTGCGATGGGCCGTCAAGTACGGGGCCGATGCGGTGATGGACCTTTCCACCGGCGGGGATCTGGACGACATCCGCACGCACCTGATCGCCCATGCCAGCGTACCCATCGGCACCGTGCCGCTGTACTCGATGATCGTGCGCAAGCGGATCGAAGAACTCACCATCGCGGACATGCTGGCGGGCATCGAGGCCCAGGCCAAGCAGGGGGTGGACTTCTTCACCATCCACGCCGGACTGCTGCGTGAGCACCTGGACTTCGTGGCCAAGCGGAAGATGGGCATCGTCTCGCGCGGCGGCAGCCTGCTGGCCAAGTGGATGCTGCACCACAATCGTCAGAACCCGCTGTACGAGGCCTTTGACGAGATTTCCGCCATCTGCCGGCAGTACGACGTGACGTATTCCCTGGGCGACGGCCTGCGTCCGGGCTGCCTGGCCGATGCCTCCGACGCGGCGCAGTTTGCCGAGTTGGACACGCTGGGCGAACTGGTTCGGCGCTCGCGTAAGGCCGGCGTGCAGTGCATGGTCGAAGGCCCTGGCCACGTGCCGCTGGACCAGATCGAGATGAACATGCGCCGCCAGCAGGAGACGTGCGACGGCGCGCCATTTTACGTGCTGGGCCCGATCGTCACGGACGTCTTTCCCGGCTACGATCACATCACCTCGGCCATCGGCGCCACGCTGGCGGCCTTTCACGGGGCATCGTTCCTGTGCTACGTCACGCCGGCGGAGCATCTGACGCTGCCCTCGGCGGAGGATGTCAAGCAGGGCTGCATTGCGTACAAGATCGCCGCCCATGCCGCCGACGTGGCCAAGAAGACCCCCGGCGCGCGGGACTGGGACGACAGGCTTTCGGAGGCGCGGGCCAATCTCGATTGGCCGGGACAGTTCGCGCTGGCCTTTGATGGCGAGACGGCCAAGATGGTGCATCGCCGCGACATGAAGAAGGACGAAGACTACTGCGCCATGTGTGGCCGCGACTGGTGCGCCGTGCGGCTATCGCGCGAAGTGCAGCAGAAACTGAAGAATCGGTAGGCGGGAAACGGGAGACGGGAGACGGGGATCGGGGCAAACGGGAGTCGGGGATCGGGTGGCATGGTCACGCTGTTCGCGTGACCATGCTTAAACGTTGAGGGGTGGGGCAGGCCTTATCATGGTC
>CAITIS010000108.1 GCA_903892515.1 uncultured Planctomycetota bacterium
GCTGGCGGTGCCAGCCGGACCGCTGGAGCACCTGGTCCAACTGGCGCATGAAACCAACGGCTGGCAAAGGCAAGACCCGCCCGAAATCTTCGCCGAGCAAGGCGTGACGGCCCAGACTCTGCGGATGCTGTGGCACTTCCGATGCAACCTTGAGGCTGTCATGCCGCGGGAGGCACGCCGGTGATTGCACAGGCGGCAACATCTTATCTCCGCGCCGGCCTGTGCGTACTGCCGGCGATTCTGGACGAAAAACGTCCCTCCGTCGGCAGTTGGAAGGCGTATCAGCGGTGTCTGCCCTCTGAGGCGCAGGTCGCTCAGTGGTTCTCGACCGCAACCGCCTGTTGCCTACTGACGGGCAGCGTCTCGGGCAACCTGGAGCTGATCGACTTCGACGCCGGCGGCGCGCTGTTTGACCAGTGGGCGGCGCTGGTGGAGGCGCAGGCCCCGGGCCTGCTGTCGCGCCTGGTCATCGAACGCAGCCGCCGCGGCGGGCGGCACGTGGTGTATCGCTGCATCTCGGCCATCTGCGGCAACCTCAAATTGGCCCAGCGTCAGGACGCCGACAGTCGCCCGGAGACGCTGATCGAGACCCGCGGCGAAGGCGGGCTGTTCCTGTGCGCGCCGTCGCCGGGGTATGAAGTTCTTCAAGGCGACCTGGCCTCACCGCCGGTGATTGATGAGTCGGAGCGGGACATCCTGCTGTCGGCCGCATGGTCGCTGAACGAGTGCTGGAAGAGCCAGGACGCATCGCCCATGGTCACCGCTGTCGCCGGGCGACCGGGCGATGACTTCAATGACCGCGGCGACGTGCGGGAGTTGCTGGCCAAGCATGGTTGGACGCTGGCCCGCTCCGGCGACAACGAGTACTGGCGGCGCCCGGGCAAATCAGTCGGCTCCAGCGCGACGCTCAAGGATCGGGTCTTCTACGTCTTCTCCTCCAATGCCGCCCCGTTCGAGCCGCAGCGGGCCTACGCGCCGTTCACTCTGTACGCACTGCTGGAGCACGGTGGCGATTACGCGGTGGCCGCCTCCATGCTTCGCGTCAAAGGGTTCGGACAGTTGCCGGATGTCACCGGCGTGGATTTGTCGGCGTTCACCACTATCGGCGCCGATGACGACGATCCGCCGGAAACAACCATCCCCGATCCAGGCCCGATGCCCGATGAACTGCTCCGCATCCCCGGCTTCATCAGCCAGGTGATCGACTACACGCTGGCGACGGCCCCGTATCCCAACACCGTGCTGGCGTTCTCAGGCGCGCTGGCCCTTCAAGCCTTCCTGGCTGGTCGAAAGGTCCGCGACCCGGCCGACAACCGCACCAATCTCTACCTGCTAGGCCTGGCGCACTCCGCCGCGGGCAAGGACCACCCGCGCAAGGTCAACACGCGGATCATCCATGCCGTGGGCCTGGCTGAGTGCCTGGGTGACAAGTTCGCCAGCGGTGAAGGCGTTCAGGACGCACTCTTCGTCACGCCGTGCATGATGTTCCAGACCGACGAGATCGACGGCATGCTCCAGTCGATCAACAAGGCCAAGGACGCCCGCCACGAGTCCATCATGGGCACGCTGCTGACGATGTACTCATCGGCCAACAGCGTCTTTCCCATGCGGCGCAAGGCCGGTAAGCAGGCTGCCGGCGTCATCGACCAGCCCAACCTCATCATCTTCGGCACTGCCATCCCGAACCACTACTACCAGGCCCTCTCTGAGCGGATGCTCACCAATGGATTCTTCGCCAGGATGATCATTCTCGAGGGCGCCGTCCGGGCTGATGGCCAGGAACCGCGGATCGCCGACCTGCCGCCTGATGTGCTCATCACCGCCAAGTGGTGGGCGGACTTCCGGCCCGGCCCGGGCAACCTGGAACGCTGGCATCCCGAGCCGGCCACGGTCGAGCAGTCGGACGGGGCGCAGGCCGCAATCGTAGAGTCGCGCAGGGAATCGGAAGTCGAGTACAGGAAGGCCGAAGCCACCAACGACTCGGTCGGCACCACAGTCTGGGGCCGCGTGAGCGAGCAGGTCCGCAAGCTCTCGCTGCTGTACGCCATCAGCGAGAATCACCGCACGCCGATCGTCACCGAGGCCGCCGCCCGCTGGGCCTCGCGGTTCGTGCTGCACCAGACCAAGCGGATGCTGTACATGGCCAGCCGGCACGTGGCGGACAACCCCTACGAGGCTGAATGCCTGAGGCTTCTGACCAAGTTGCGTGAAGCCCAAGGACAGCAACTGCCGCACAGCATCCTGCTCAAACGCATGAAGATGGACTCCAAGCGATTCATCGAGATCGTCTCGACGCTGGAACAGCGGCGTGAGGTCGAGATCGTGTCGATCCAGACACCCGGTCGCACCGGCGCGGCGTATCGCCTGCGTGACCCGAATAGATGCGTTTCAGCGGGGAAGGAAGGGGTGAAACATGCGTGAAAAGATGCATCTATTCGGGCTTGCTTCACCCATCCTTCACCCGGCGAAGGTGAAAGAAGATAAAGATACAAGTATAAGGAATATATATAGTTCTCTTCTTCTTTCTCTTCTTTCACCCATACCCCCATACGCGCCGCGTTTTGCGACGTTTTCTCTCTGTATATGCGTGAGAGGGGGTGAAAGAGGGAAAGAAGTCCCAATAGATGCGGACCGCCCGGTGCGGCGCAGGTCGCGCCACGTTGGCGCAGGTTCGAACATCTCACGCCGAGCCGCACAACCCTACGCCGCGTGCCTGCGCGCCGCCACGTCGCGGATCATCAAACGGGGCAAGATGGGTAAGCCAATAGGTACTCCGCCGGCTTCTGACGCGGAGCACCGCAGGGGGAACGGGCGGCAAGAGTCTTTTTGTTTGTTGCGCATAGCGAACATCGCCATTTGAAGGAGAAACGCACATGGAAGTGAAGCTCGTCAGCATCGATTCAGTAAAGCCGTATGAGGCCAACCCCCGCATCAATGACGCCGCCGTGGACGCGGTGGCAACGTCCCTGCGGGAGTTCGGGTTCCGCCAGCCCATCGTGGTGGACCAGAACATGGTCATCATCTGCGGCCACACGCGCTGGAAGGCGGCACGCAAGCTCGGGCTGGCCAAGGTGCCCGTCCACATCGCCACGGATCTCTCGCCCGAACAGGTGAAGGCCTATCGGCTCGCCGACAACAAGACATCGGAACTGGCCGAATGGAACATGGACCTGCTGCCCATCGAGCTCAAAGACCTTCAGGCGGCAGACTTCGACCTGTCGCTGCTGGGGTTTGACGAGGAGGAACTGGCCAAGTTGCTGGCCCCGGAGGGCACGGAAGGCCTGACTGATCCTGACGCGGTTCCCGAGCCGCCAGAAGAGCCAATCACCCAGCCGGGCGACCTGTGGTTGTTGGGCGCCCACACGACCTGCCCGCATTGCGGCGAGGTGAACGAACTATGAACCGCCAATGCACCTGCGTCAAGTGCGGCAAGGGCTACGAGGCCCCGGTTCAGTCCCGGCATCGGCTGCTGTGTGGTGATTCCACTGTCGCGGCGGACGTCGAACGCCTGATGGACGGCCAGAAGGCGGCCTTGGGCTTCACATCACCTCCGTACAACGCGGGCGATAACTCACTAGGCGGCAACAAGAGCCGGGTGGACAGCAAGTACATCGGCACGAGCGACGATCGGCCCGCCCAGGAGTACCTGCATCTGCTGGTCGACTTCACCACGATTGCCTTATCGTTCTGCCAGACCGTCGCCATCAACCTTCAATCGCTGGCCGGGAACAAGACGGCCGTGCTGGACTGGATTCATCACTTCCGCGACCACTTCGTGGACCGGATGGTTTGGTTCAAAGGCCAGGGCCAGCCGGCGATGGCCGCCAACGTGATGAACTCCCGGTTCGAGGACGTCTGGATTCTCTCGCCCCAGGAGAACCCGTCTCGAGCCATCCCGACCGGCCGGTTCCAATCGACGGTGTCCAACGTCTATGA
This sequence comes from uncultured Planctomycetota bacterium, assembly GCA_903892515.1. GTDB lineage: Bacteria > Planctomycetota > Phycisphaerae > SM23-33 > SM23-33 > CAITIS01. The sequence continues at coordinate 3,937 of CAITIS010000108.1, forward strand.
GGGCCACGGCGCCAGCGGCGAGAACGTCGCCTCCGCCATCCACGCCGCCTCCATGCCCGTGCACCTGGCGGTGCACGTCCTGGAGTCGATGGACGGCACCGGCGGCCTCATCTACGAGCCCTTCTGCGGGACCGGCACCACGATCATCGCCTCCGAGCGCCTGGGCCGGCGCTGCTTTGCGGTGGAACTGGTGCCGCAATACGTCGACGTCGCGGTTGCGCGTTGGCAGAACTTCACAGGCAAGGGCGCCATCCTGGAACGGACGGGCCAGTCGCCCATCCCGATCGGAGAGAACCAATGACCACGACCCCCGAACGACAGTGCACGTGCCGCAAGTGCGGCAAGGAATACCAGGCCCCCGTGCAGTCCAAGCACCGGCTGCTGTGCGGCGATTCGAGGAAAGCAGAAGACATGGCTCGGCTGATGGATGGCCGCCTGGCGGACATGGTCTGGACGGACCCGCCGTACGGCGTGGCCATCGCCAGCCGGGTCGGCATGGGCCGCGGCGTATCTTCGTCGCAGGCGCGGGGCGAGGGCGGCAAGGGCATAGCCAACGACGATCTGAGCGTGCCGGAACTGGTGGCGTTCCTGCGCGGCGCGTTCGAC
>CAITIS010000109.1 GCA_903892515.1 uncultured Planctomycetota bacterium
CCAAGGCTGGGTCCGCACCAGCCGCGACTTCGCCCGCATGACCGACTGCTGCGGCACGTCCAACCCGATCGGCGCCAACAAGGAAGCTGGCCGGAAGTACCTGGAGCTGGTGACGGACCGCCTCAGCGCCTTCCTGGCCGAGGTGGCCTGCACGCCCATCGACGAGGACTTCCCCTTCGCCCCGATCGAGGAGAAGTAGGACGGGCACTGCCCGCCGGCTGGATGTCGGCTGGGTCGCACGGCGGGCAATGCCCGCCCTACCCGGCTGTACCCGTAGCACAGCCGCCCTCGGCTGTGAGATCCATGGCCAAGTCATGCACGGCGGGCGATGCCCGCCCTACCGCACCGGAATAAGAATGATGAGCTTCGGCGAAGACATCAACGAATGGGACTTGGCAACTACGAACCTCTCGCGGGTGCGCGGGCAGTTGTATGAAGTGGCGGTGCTTGGCGTGGGCTCCATGGAGCCGCACAACCTGCACCTGCCGTACGGCGAGGACTTCTTCCAGGCCGACGCCGTCAGCCGCGAGAGCTGCGCCAAGGCCTGGGCCAAGTGCCCCTCGATCCTGCGCCTGCCGACCATGCCCTTCAGCGTCGACTGCAATCTCATGGGCTTCCCCATGACGGTCTCCGTCAGCCAGGCCACGGTGAATGCGTTCATCGGCGAACTCTTCACCTCCATGCGCCGCCACGGCCTGCGGAAATTCGTCCTGATCAATGGCCACGGCGGCAACAGCTTCACCTCCTTCGTCCGCCAGTTCCAGCACGACCTGGATGTGCATGTCTTCCTGATCGACTGGTGGGAAGTCTGCCGTGACTGCTACGACCAGATCTTCACCCGGCCCGACGAGCACGCCGGCCAGTGCGAGACATCGCTGGCGCTGGAGCTGGTCCCTGGGCTCGTCGAGCTGCACAAGGCCGTGGCGCCGAAGGTCAAGACCTTCCGCTTTGAAGCCATGCGCCGCGGCTGGGTCTCGACGATACGAGACTTCGCCCGGATGACGGATTGCTGCTCGCTCTCCAATCCGCAGGGCGCCAATAAGGAAGCCGGCCGGAGGTACCTGGACGTGGCCACGGACCGCATTGGGAGCTTTCTGGCCGAACTGGCCAGTACGCCCATCGACGAAGATTTCCCGTTCGCGCCGATCCAGGAGAAGTAGGGCCAATATGTAGGGCGGGCACTGCCCGCCGGTTAATGGCGTCGGCTTGGTTGGCTGAGCGTGTCGGCTTGGTTGGCACGGCGGGCAATGCCCGCCCTACGGGACTCGGCTGTACCCGTAGCACTGGCGTCTCGCCCGTGGCCAAATGACGCCAGGATGGCCGAAAAGCTCATGGGCGAGACGCCCATGCCACGTAACAGAAGAAAGGCAACCGTATGAAAATTGTCGTCTCAGTGGATATGGAAGGGCTCACGGGCGTCTGCCGGCCGGAGCAAGTTCAGGGCGGCGAGGCCGGCGAGTTCCAGAGCCGCAAGATCCCCGAAGGCATCGAGCTGATGATCGGCGACGTGAACGCCACCGTGGCGGGGCTGGCCAAGGCCGGCGTGGACGACATCATCGTCTGGGACGCCCACTTTCGCAGCTTCAACGCGCCGCTGGCCCGGCTGCACCCAGCCGCCCGCTACCTCTTTGGCGGCAGCCCCAATGGCCTGCGCTTCCAGTACCTGGACCGCAAGACCGACGGCCTGATCCTGCTGGGCTATCACGCCAAGGCCGGCACCAAGCACGCCGTGCTTGAGCACACCATGACCAGCATTGAATGGCTCAAGGTCAAGGTCAATGGCCGGGAGATCGGCGAACTGGGCTGGGACGCCGCGCTGGCCGGGGCCGTGGGCGTGCCCGTCATCATGGCCAGCGGCGATGACAAGTTCTGCGCCGAGGCGCACGAGTTCCTGGGCCCCGACGTGGTGGCGGTGTGCGTCAAACAGGCCATCGCGCGGCATGCCGCGCTGTGCCTGCCCCCGGCCAAGACCGCCGAAATGCTCGCCGCCGGCGCCGCCGAGGCCGTCAAGCGAATCGGCAAGGTCAAGTGCTTCGACTTCGGCAGCCCCGTCACCGTCGAAATTACGCACAAGCATACGTACCTGGCCGACCAGGCCGATCTGCGCGTCCATAATGGCCGGCGGATCGACGGCTACACCGTGGCCTGGACGGCCAAGGACTTCGCCACCTGGGCCGGCTTTACGACGGACAATCCCCCGCCACAAGGATGACATAGTCGATAGCTGATACATGGCCAGCCCAATAACGGGCTGACCATGGCGCCCGGCGATGGGTGCCATCACGTCCTACGGGACTATCACGCGCGGTGGGTGCCATAGGCTGACACGGCTTCGCGTCTTCTTGCGAAGGCGGCTCTGCCTATGCCAGACGTCCGCATAGGTAGAGCCGCAAGACAGCGCGGCTCAACCTATGGCACCCACCGGCGGGTTGCACGGTGATAGAATCAAACCGCCTGCAGGTTGGCCAGGAACTCTTCGATGATCCAGCGCGGTGTTGAGGCGCCGGCTGTCAGGCCCGCTACGCTCTTGCCCGCCACCATCTCGGGTCGGAAGTCGCGCCAGTTTTCCAGGTGAAATGTGGCCACGCCCTGCTGCGAGCATAGCCGGGCCAGCTCGCACGTATTGGCCGACTGCCGCCCGCCCAGCACGAACATGACGTCCACCTGGCGTGCCAGTTCGACGGCCGCCTCTTGCCGGGCCTTCACCTCGCCGCACAGCGTGTTGATGATCTTGATCTCGCGGAAGCCGCGGGCCATGATCCGCCCGATCATCTCGGCGAAATACTCGGGGCTGTGGGTGGTCTGGCAGATGATGCCCAGTTTGCCGCTCTTGGGGATGCGTTCGAGTTGCTCGGGGCTGTCGACGCAGATGACGTTGGTGGCGTAGCCGCAGATGGCCCGGACCTCGGGGTGACTTTCCTGGCCGACGATGACGACCTGGTAGCCTTCTTCGTCCAGCGCCTTGACCACGCGCTGGGCCCGCTTGACCAGCACGCAGGTGGCATCGACGACGTTGACGCCGCGCTGGGCCAGGGCGTCAAAGACGCTCGGCGGCTCGCCGTGTGAGCGGATCAGCACCGTGCCGCTGGCGTGCTGGGGATCCTGCACCACGCGCAGCCCCTTTTCGGCCAGCCGTTCCACGACCTGGCGGTTGTGAATGACCTCGCCCAGGCTGGAGATCTCGCCGCCGCGCTGGCTCAGCGCCTGCTCGGCCGTCTCGATGGCGTGCTCCACGCCCTGGCAGAAACCCATTTTTTTGGCTAGTCGAACTTCCATGCAATTCCTGTTATCGCGCGACGCCCTTGACCCCTTCGGCCCGGCGCCATGCCTTTACGCGCCGTTGCCCAAAGGCGTGCTCTTCGTCAATCGTGGCCGCTGGACGCCGCGGCCACGGCACCCTGCAGTCCCTGTTACCGCAACGTGGCCTTGAAACACGCGGGCCGGGGCCACGCGTGATGCTGTTTCGACGCTCAGGCGCCGTTAAGTGTTCGAAACATCGCGACGCAGCTTTCGGCCCCAGAGGGGCCGAGGGGTGTAGCCACGGGTGCAGTGGCAGGCGGCGGAGCCGCCGGACACGGAACCCGTGGAACCGAGCATCCACTTCTCTTTCGCCCCGGAGGGGCGAAGGCATCTGACAATCCGACCGGGTCTCGCGGCGCTTCCTCCGCCCCATCCGGGGCGGGATTCCTACGACTGCATTCCACGGGTTGCGCTGCGACCGCCATTGGCGGTCTGCGCTCCACCCGTGGCTACATCCCTTTGCCCCTCCGGGGCAAACAAGAACCATTTCGCATGCTTCTGCAACAGCGCAGAAGCATGGCATCCAATTCGCAGCGCAGAAGCATGGCACCCGATCCAGCACGGCGCCTGGCCAGGCACGCAAGTCTTTGCTACCGCATGTCCCAGGCCTGCTTGTAGTGGGCGACCTGTTTCTTGAGGTCTTCGCGCTGGCGTTTGAGGGCGCGGAGTTCGTTCTCGCGCTGTTTCAGGGCCGCCCCCCAGTTCTGGTGGTTGGTCTCCAGGCCGGCGATTTCCTGGCGGAGTTGGTCGTTCTCTTTCTTGACCTGGGCGGCTGTCCGCGTGTCGGCGACCGAGCGGCTCTTGGCCGACGAGGCGTCGTCGGGGTTGCCAAAGAGGTTGCTGGCGTCGGCCTTGACGTCTACGCAGCCGGTCGAGGCCAGCAGGCAGAGCAGGCACAACAGCGCCACCAGCAGCCATGGCGCCGACTGGCGCAACTGGCTATCACCAGGCCGGCTGGTCCCGTCCGCAGGACCCTTCGCAACGGCGCTCAGGAACCTGCGGACCCTACGGGGGGATCTTTCCTGCTCGCTCATTGTCCCATCCTCTTCTGGTATTTTTCCTGCTCGGCCAACAGGCGGTTGATGTCGGCCTGGACTTCCTGCTTATCTTTGTCGATGGAGGCGAGCTTCTTTTCGGACCTCCGGGCCTGGTCGATGAGCCAGTCCTGGCGGTCGTGCAATTGCTGATTCTCCCGGACGAGATCGGCCCGGTCGTCGGAGTTGGCCCGGGCAATGGCCGAGAGCGGCGGCGGCTCGGTTCGGTACAGCCCTTGCGGGGCCTTGGCGTCCACTTTGACACAGCCGGCGGCCAGCGCCACCAGCACGATCAGCCACAACGCAGTCGCTCGCATGTTCGCGTCCTTCCTCAGGCCGCACAGCCTGGAAAAGCTGTGCCACCCAATGCCACACGACGGTAAGACCGCACGACGCCGCCACAGTATCAGGCCAGCGCCGAGCCAGCACAAGAGTCCAGCCAAAGCTCACTGGTGCAGAATGCCTCGGCCGAAGCTACGATAGAATCACCTGAATCGATGGAGACGGCAAATGGCACAGGCTTTGAACTCGTGGCGCGGAAGCTTTCGGACACTTGTGCTGCTGGCTGGCGCAATCTCGCTGGCCGGCTGCCAGACCAGCGAGACCGTGCCCATGCCCGGCGTGCTGCCTTCGACCGGCATGCTGCTCAAGTGCGTCAAGACGCCGCTGAGTTCGTCCTACCGGCTGGACGTCTGCCAGATCTACCGCAGCCCGTACGGCAACGGCATCTACCCCTTTAACATCGCCTCGGCCAGCCCGGCCGAGAAGATTCTGGGGCGGCTGTATCGCCGCAATGGCCTGTCGGCCTGGACATTCCTGGACTTCGCCGACCTGCCCAAGGCCCAGCCCAACAACTGCCCCTCCGTCAGTCACGATGGCCGGCTGCTGCTGTACATGTCGCCGGACGTCTCGCGCCAGGAGGGCGATTATCCGCGGCAATACCCCACTGACCGGCGGACGTACCGCGTGTTCCTGTACGATTCGCTGCAGGGCGTGAAGTTTTCGCTGGACCAGTACTGCCGCGTGTACAGCCTGGGCTGGGCGTGCCAGTGGCGCAGGGACGATTCGGCCATTGGCTTTACGGCCGTGTGCTCATCCGACGCCGGAGCGGTCGGGCAACTGGTGGTCACCGACCCGTACGGCAACGTGCTGCTGGACGCCTCGCGGCAAGGCGACTTGGTGGGCCTGGAGTTTGTCGCCTTCTCGCCCGACGGCCAGACGGTGGCGGCACTTCGGCCAGCCAACAGCCAGGCTGGCGCCAAAGACGGCGGCGAACTGGTCGAGGTGGACATCGAAAGCGCCACGCTGCGCAGCGCGGGCCAGATCTCGCCCACGCTGGCCTGCCGGTACATCGAGCACATTGAGCGGCTGATCGAATGGACTCCCGAAGGCCTGGCCCTCCGGCCAGTCGACCGGCACGACTAAGCATGGGTGCCGTGGCCGCGGTGTCCAGCGGCCACGCCGTTGAGACGCCCACCCGAGCATGGGTGCCGTGGCCGCGGCGTCCAGCGGCCACGTGGCCAAAACTTGATTCCCGCCGAGCCACTCGTTATCCAACATGCATGTCTCTCATCGGCCGAATCCACCGAAAGAGCTACGACCTGCCCTACCAGGCCCACTATCTGACCTTTTCCTGCTTTCAGCGTCAGCCGTTCTTCAAGAGTCAACGCGCGCCACTCTGGTTCAAGGAGTCGCTTGAAGCAGCCCAAACTCGCTATCCCTTTGACCTTTGGGCGTACGTGATCATGCCCGAGCACGTCCACCTGTTGATCTTGCCCGCGAATGGCGTTCTCATCCGCAATATCCTTGCCGCGATCAAGCAGCCCGTGACGCGACGAGCACTGGGTTGGATCGAAAAGAACCACCCGGCATTCCTGTCCAGGATGCTCGACCTTCAGCCAAATGGAAAATGCACCCACCGCTTCTGGCAGCGCGGCGGGGGCTATGACAGGAACCAGTGGACGGCTGAGGAGATTCACGAGAAGATCGCCTATATACACGCGAACCCGGTTCGCCGGAAACTCGTGGAGAATCCCGAGGAATGGCAATGGTCCAGCCATCGTGCCTGGGTTGGAGGGAGCGATGTGCCGATTCAGATCAACCGAGAGAGTCTTCCTCCGTTGGTGAGCTAACGTGGCCGCTGGACGCCGCGACCACGGCACCCTGACGATCGGACCTGCCGATTATTCAACCGAGAAAGTCTTCCTCCGTTGGTGAGCTAACGTGGCCGCTGGACGCCGCGACCACGGCACCCTGACGATCGGACCTGCCGATTATTCAACCGAGAGAGTC
>CAITIS010000110.1 GCA_903892515.1 uncultured Planctomycetota bacterium
CCATCGTGACCTCCTTCCTTGCTGGTTTGGCAAAACAAGCATACGAAGGAGGCCTTCTTAAAGCGCGCCATTTATCTAGCTTAATAACAAGCGGCATCGAAACTTACAGTAACCACCCAACGGAATTAGTTTACGGCGTAGCATGCCATGGTCTCGCTGTTGGTGGCGTGACCATATTAGGACTCAACTGGGGCAATGCGTCTCGACCACTCCCACCATCTACGCCAACATGGACAGCGTGGGTGCGAGCTGCGGTTCCGCGGCCGAGGCGTAGCAATCGATAGCTCGACGGACGCTGGCTCGTGCAGTCGGAGTGTAGACGCGCCGGACAACAGCGGGACGCGGGGCCAGCGTGCAGGCCTGGGCCGGCGCAGACCGACTGGCCGAGACCAAGAGGATGGGAGCATCCTCCGGCAGATGGGCCGCCCTGGTCGGATCCTTTGTCATTCCGCGACGCCTCGATTGGCCTCGTTGGCAAGCGTCCGTGCCGGAATGCTCGGCGGATCCTTCCGCGAGCGTGAACTTCTACTTCTATGTTAAACTCGCCCGCGCCGGCGTCAATGGGCAAAATCGCGAGTATTGGCGCGCCGCTTCCGCGCCCTACGGCGCGGCTGGGGCCGTGGTCGGCTGGATGCGGTTTAAGGCTCGCTGGGCGGCGTCGCGGACAGCGTCGGACGTGTCCTGCGTACCCGCTTTGAGCGCCTCAACAGCCCGGCTATCGCGGATTTCTCCCAAAGCATCAGCGGCGGAAACTCGGACTTGCACGCTGCTGTCATTGAGAGCCGTGACAAGTGCATCAACGGCCCGGCTATCGCGGATTTTCCCCAAAGCATTGGCGGCGGAAACTCGGACTTTCACGCTGCCGTCGTTGAGAGCCGTGACAAGCGCATCGACGGCCCGGCCCGTGGCATCCTTGGCTTGGCCGAGTTTCTCGGCCGCCTGGGCGCGGATGTCCTCGCCCTTATCCTTGAGCTTATCGATCCAGTCGCTAAGCGTGTCACCGGCCGGCTGCGTGGCGGCTTGGACCGTGGTGGCGATGCTGCGTCCCGCCTGAGTGGCGGCCGATGCCACAGACCGGCCAGCTTGCTCAGCCGAGCGCCCCACGTCGCGGGCTTGCTCCTTGGCGCCGGGCGCAGCCTGCCAAGCTGATTCCGTGGTGCTCTGCGAGTCGGTCTTTGCCTGGTCTTTCTTTTGGCAGCCAGCGCCGAGTGCCAACAGAGCGACGACGGGCAGGGCGAAAAGTGCGGTGCGAAGCCTGTTCATGCCATTTCCTTTCATATGAGCCGGGTCGGTCACCGAATGCCCCATTCTTAGCGGCCAATACTGACTGGTTCCACCGCGAGGAGATACAGGCTGTTCTGAAATGCCCACAAAACGGGCGATGATCCCGATGAAAATCGCTGCGCCGTTATCCGACCTGTGCAGATTCCATATCTTACGGTCCCAGTAGTGAGGTTCTGGTCTGAATGTGAAGATAGGCAAGCGATCGTGAGGCAGGAACTTATGTCAAAGAGTCGCCGCAACTCAAATCGTCGCAAGAGCCAGCCGGCCCACCTGGAACTGCTGGAGAATCGCCAGTTGATGAGCGCCGATGGCTTCCTGAACGCCTTCCTGGCCATTGACCCCCACCAAGCTTATCTGTTCGGTTCGACGCCTAACGTGGGCAACAGCGTCGGCGATGGTCTATCGGGCGGGACCGTCAGCGTCTGGGGCAACAACTCGTCTCAGCAATTGGCAGTTCCCGCGGGCACGCACTATACAGCCATCTCGGCGGGGTTTGCCTTCTGCCTGGCTCTGAGGTCGGATGGGACTCTGGCGGCATGGGGGTCGAACGATTCGGGGCAGCTTACGGTGCCGGCGGGCAGCGACTTCACGGCCGTTGCCGCCGCGGGCCGATCGGGCGTGGCGCTGCGGGCGGATGGATCGCTGGTGGCCTGGGGCGACAACATGTTCGGACAATGCAACGTGCCGGAGGGCAACGATTTCACCGCCATCGCCTCCGGCAGCTACTGGGGCATGGCCCTGCGTTCGGACGGCACGCTGGTGGCCTGGGGCGATGACAGCTTCGGCGAAGAGGTTTCGCGCTGCCCGACGGACGGCGGCTACACAGCCATCGCGTGCGGCAACGCCTGGGGCATGGCGCTCAAGGCCGACGGCACGATCAAAGCATGGGGCGTCAGCCTGGGCAATCCGGTGAGAACCACGCCCACAGACGCAAACTACACGGCCATCGCCGGCGGCTTGGCCACCGGGCTGGCCATTCGCAAGGACGGCTCTCTCTTTGCCTGGGGCGACAACTCCTGCGGCCAAACGAACGTGCCGGCAGGCGCCAACTTCGTCGCCATCAGTTCCAAGGGCTTGCACAGTGTCGCCATGCGGGCCGACGGGACAATCGTGGCTTGGGGCGACAACGCCGATAGCATGAACGTCGTGGGCACCGGCCAGTACAGCCTGATTGCCGCCGGCACGTCCAACACGCTGGCCCTCAAAGCCGCTCAGCCCACAGCGGTGCAGGTCAATGACGCCGACTTGAGCTATGTCGAGGGCAACGGCGCCGTGGCCATAGACGGAACCTTGACTGTGACGGGCGATGCCACCACGCTGAGCGGCGCCACCGTCACGCTCATCAACTATGTCGCGGGCGAGGATGCCCTGTCCTTCACGCCACGCTCGGGCATTACCGCCGTGTGGGATGACGATGCCGGCACGCTGACCTTCACCGGAACGGCTAGCTTGGCGACGTACCAGACCTTGCTCCGCAGCGTAAAGTACTGCGACCCCAGTCAAAGCCCCACCGCTATCGACCGGAGCGTGGAGTTCGTGGTCAATGACGGCGCGGCCGACAGCGATCCTGCCACAAGGATCATCACCGTTACGCCAGTGAACAACCGGCCCATCGCGCAGGGCCAGTCGATTCAGATCACCCCCGGCGACATCGTCACTCTCACCCTGGTTGCCAGCGATGCCGAGACGCCCTTTGACGGTTTGCTCTTCAACGTGCCCGATCGCACCGCCCACGGCACGTTGACCCCCACCGACGAGCCGGGGCAATACGAATACCAGCCCGACGATGGATACATCGGCCTGGACAGCTTCACCTATACGGTCAGCGACGACGGCGACCCGTCCGGCAGCTACGACAATCCCGCTGATCTGACCAGCATGGCCGCAACTGTGACGATCTCGGCCGGGAACGTGCTGGTGACGAACAGCCGAGGAACGTGCAGCTTCCGCGACAGCAACGGGACGCTCGTCACTGTGACGCTTCACGGCAGCGGACGCGGCACGCTGTATTTCGACCAGGCCGGCAACGCCGACCTGGACAGCCTGGTGGTGACCGGGACGACCGACAAGTCGTCTTTGTCGATTACGACCAGCGGCAGGAACTCAGCGACGACGCTGGGCGACATTACAGTCACCGGTCCCATCGCCAGCATCACGGCCACAACCAGCGACATCAGCGGCAACGTAACGATCGGCGCAGCCGTGTCGTCCACAGCGGCCGTGACAATCAACTTCGACCAGGTGGCCGAGACGTCCATCACGTCAGCGATGCCGATCCGGTCGATTCGCATGATCGAGTGGCTGGACATGGATGACCAGCTTGACACGATCACCGCCCCATGGATCGGCACGATCACGACAGTGGGCCGGAAGAACGTCAGCACGGGCGACTTCATGGCCGACGTTCACCTCACGGCCGCTGGGCCGAAAAACGTCTCTCTCGCGGGCCTGACCGTGGCCGGGTGGCTCGACGGCAGCCGAATCACCACGCAGACAGGAATCGGCACGGTGACGGTCGGCGGCATGCGCGACAGCGACATATTCGCCGGCGTCGCCGACGTGGACAACATTCTGGGCCTGCCCGATCCGACGATGGACTTTGATGCCCTAGCCACGGCGGCGGCGATCAAGACCGTCACCATCCGCGGCACGATGCGCGACGACGCGGGCTTCGCCACGCTCAACGCCAACATCGCCGCGCCGACCATCAGCAAAATTACGTTTGCCTACGCCAGCTTCGACAACTATGGATCGCCGTGGGGCTTTGCCATGAAGCAGGCCTGGACGCGCAGCAAGCTGAGCTATCGTGACCAACGCGGCACGCACTATTGGCCGAACATCGCCAGCGACACCATCGACCTGATGGTGCTGCCCGGTGTGGCCAGGGTGTAGGACCGGTTTCACAACCGGTTTGCACCGTGGCACAGCGCGCCCTCGGCTGTGATCTGGCCCCGTGGCACAGCGCGCCCTCGGCTGTGGCTTTTGCAGCCATATCGATGTCCTCTCGCGCGGTTTCACGCCTGAGGGCGGGCGTACCACGGTTATGAAACCAGCATCGTAGGATCCGCAGGTTCTTTGCCGTAGCAACGCGCAAAGGTTCTTCGGACGGGACGGGTAAGGCCAAAGCCGAACCACAGACTCCCGCCGTTGACTCGTGGCCGCTGGACTCCGCGACCGCGGCACCCGGTGTCCGACCCCGCTGTTTCTCTCCACCGCAGGCAATCGGACGCACACCTTTTACTGTGGGCGTGGACCCGGTGGGCCTGCGGTCTCGTCCCCCGTCCCATCCGCCCACTCCAGAAAACTGCTGCTGTTCGACACGGTGCCGATACGGCGGCTTTTGACCTTCGTGAGTTCAGTTTGACGCATGCCTGTGCGCTTGCAGACGCACGCGTCGGAGCTTAGCTTAGCGTGACTTACTGAAAGGACCTACTCATGGCTGAGCAGTTCGTCCGCGTTCGCCCGCCGGCTACAGAGGCCTACTTAGCTAACCCGCACAAAGGCTGCTGCACCTTCCAGAACTTCAATGGCGACGAACTCTTTCCGGCTACGAGTTGGAGCGAGGCTGGCCCAACTGAATTTCCCCGGCCACGCCGGCCGCGTCCCGCGGGGCTCGGCGGCGAGATCCCGACCGTCATCCCTGGATACCTGCCGACAACCGTGGCCGATTGCCGGTGGTTCTGGGACATCATGGAACCTCAGCAAGGCCGGTGTGACTTCTCCGTCATCGAGAAGTCGCTGGAGACCTGCAAACAGACTGGCCAGACGCTCTCCTTCCGAGCCATGGCCTTCGGCGCTCCGACTCAGGCGGCTGTGCCGAAGTGGTACGGCGGCCGTTATCCCATGCAGCGATACCATGACAGTGACTTCCTTGTGCCAGTGCCCGACTCGCCGGAGTACCTGGAGCACTGGGGCAACTTCCTCCGCCAACTGGGCCAGCGTTTCGATGGCCATCCGCTGATCGAGAACTGCACCTGCGCATACATGGGCCCCTGGGGCGAAGGCGACGCCGACATGTCCGACGCGCAGAAGGCTCGCTTTTCCGAGGTTTACAAAGAAGCTTTCCCGCGGACGATGAAGATATGGCAACTCGGGGGGGAACAAGCCCAGATCGGGATTCGCGCTACCGGCGGCGGATGGCGGATGGACTCTTTCGGCGATCTGTGGAACACGGGTTCGGATGCGGTCTCGCTGGATGCCGCCTGGAACCACCACTACGACTTCCTTCCGGAGGCATCGGCCGCTCCAGGCGTGGTGGACATATGGAAAACGGGCCCCGTATTCATGGAGGCCGGCGGCGTGCCGATGAACTGGTACCAGAGGGGCTTCGATCTGGACTTCATCCTGCAGCAGGGCCTGAAGTGCCACATGAGCTACTTCATGCCCAAGTACACTTACCTGCCCGATGCGTGGATCGAGAAGCTCGATCGGTTCTGCCGGAGAATCGGATATCGCTACGTCTTCCGCCAGGCCAAGTTCGAGTCCAAGGTGCCGCGTGGCGGACAGACCGCCTTTGATTGCTGGATCGAGAACGTCGGCGTCGCCCCGATCTACCGCCGCTACGAATTTGCCCTGCGCTTCCGGCAAGACGATCGCTCGTTCGTCGTTCCCTTCTCCGACGTCGACATTCGCACGTGGTTGCCCGGCGATACCTGGCTGCTACGGTCGGTGCCGCTGCCGCCGCAACTGCGGACTGGACTTGTCGAGCTGTCCGCCGGGCTGATCGACGGCCAGTCGCGTGAGGCCAAGGTCAGCTTCGCAAACACGACGCGCTTCAAGGACCGCTGGCTGCTCCTGGGCAAGTTCGAGGTCATCTGACCGATAGACTCACCTGCGGCCTCCGCGAGATGATTGCCGAAGGCAGGCAAACTGGAAAGTGCGCTTCGCCGAGCACGAGCGCCTCTACCGCGACACCTCATTCCCACCTTGGCGAAGGCCCTGAGTGTGCATCGCTCAACGGCATGGCGCGACGTGCAGCGGCTTCGCGGGTGGCCCTGCACCCTGAGATACATGGGCGCGACGGACGTAGTTGTCCATTAGGCTGCATGGGCTAGTGCTCTGTCGCTCGTGAACTGATGCATCATCGGTCTTCTTGCCGATGGGTTGGGCATAACCCAGGCAAGGAGGCCTGCCATGAAGAAGAAGTATATCGTGACATTGACCGAAGTGGAACGGCAGATGTTGCAGGCGA
>CAITIS010000111.1 GCA_903892515.1 uncultured Planctomycetota bacterium
CCTCGGGACTATGTATGAGGCCGAACCGCATTCTGATAAATGGCACGCCCCAGGCGATGCCGGATAGATGGTTGGAAACATCCCGCTAAAAACGTCTCGCTGCCGACTTGACACGGCTTGCTCATAGATGGCACCCGGCGATGCCCTGCGGGCCGGGCGAGATTCACATCTTCGCGCCCACCAGCACCGGCGAACCAAAGACCAGGGCTGCCTTCTTCGCTTCGGCTATCGCCTGGAGTGTGTCCGACTCCACCTGCTCGGGCTTGTTCATCGTCGTGCCGTTGATGCGGATCGACTGCACGTCGGTAAACCCGATAAAGCCGAAGATGCCGCGGAGGTAGGTCTCCTGGAAGTCATAGGTCTCGGTGGGGTCGCCGGGGCCGTACTTCCCGCCGCGGGAGAGGATAAGCATCAGGGGCCGGCCAGCCATCAGGCCCGTGTAACCCTTGTCGGGGCTGTAAGTGAACGTCAGTCCCGGCTGGACGATCACGTCGATGTACTGCTTGAGACGGTAGGGGATGTTGAAGTTCCACATGGGGCTGGCGAGCACGTACTTGTCGAAGCCCTTGAAGTGGTTGATGGTCTTGATCACGCCCGTCCAGGCGGTCTGCGCCTCGTCCTGGGGCGCTTGCCCAGCCATCACCGCGTACTTGGCCTTGGCCTGCGGGGCCAGGAACGGCGGAATATCGGCCCGGAAGAGATCGAGCGTCTCGACGACGTCCTGCGGGTTGGCGCCGCGATATGCCTGAAGGAACGCCTCAGCCACCCGCTTGGAATACGACTCCGCCCGGGGGCTAGCGCAAATGTACAGAACCTTAGCCATGTCAGTCCCTTTCGTTATGCGGCGATGGCGTCTGGCCGCCAATCCGCCGGAATGTAAGGTGCCTGTAGAATAATAGTCGCCATCGCCTGGGCGGGCCGGACGTGTCAGCCTCAACTCGGCATTCGAGCGTGAGCCAAAGGCGCGAAAAGTTCAGCGTGATGCGCAACGTAATCGCGCACGCTGGTTGCGGGCTTGCCGGTTACCGCCTCGACATCGTGGGTGAGACGATCGTATCGGTTGGCGGCGTGCAGACGGGCCATGGTCAGCAGGTGCGCGAGAAGGTGCTCCGGCAAATTGCGGCGGCGCAGCTCCTGATCCTGCCATTGCTCCAATGGGACGTCGACATAGGTGATAGTGCGTCCCAGTGCCTGCGAGTATTCCGCCGCCATGGCAGGGAGATCCTGACTGCGCGGCCCTGTCAGTTCGTATATCTTGCCGATGTGAGCGGCTGGGCTGGCCAGGATGGTCGCGATTACCTCTGCCACATCCCGAGTGTCGACCGGCGAGGTTCGCCCGGCCCCGAACGGCAGGCGGATCGTGGCGTCCTTGGCAATAGCACGACAGCGCTAGTTAAGCTCAAGCTGGTGCGGCGGGTTGTCCGATAGGCCTTTCTGGAGCAAGATGCTCTGGGAGAATGACGGATGACCGGCGAGCAGATTGGGTCGTTGCTGGCGGAACTGCCCAGGTTCCTGGC
>CAITIS010000112.1 GCA_903892515.1 uncultured Planctomycetota bacterium
CCTCGGGACTATGTATGAGGCCGAACCGCATTCTGATAAATGGCACGCCCCAGGCGATGCCGGATAGATGGTTGGAAACATCCCGCTAAAAACGTCTCGCTGCCGACTTGACACGGCTTGCTCATAGATGGCACCCGGCGACGCGGAAGCGTGGCACCGGGCATGCTTGGGGTGGCATGGTCACGCTGTCCGCGTGACCATGTTGAGACGTTGCCGACTGCCGACACGACTGCCGACCCGCGCTAGACCCCGCCGGGCGGGCCTGCTATCCTCTGGGCGTGGCCAAACTCATCATTCAACGACTGGCCGTCGTCGGCGTGGGGCTTTTGGGCGGCAGCGTCGCCCTGGCCGCCAAGGCCGCTGATGAGCGCATCCGCGTCGTCGGCATCGGCCGGCGGCTCGAATCGCTCCAGCGCGCCCGCAACAGCGGGGCCGTGGACGAGATCACCACCGACCTGGCCGCAGGCGTCGCGGGGGCCGACCTGGTAATCCTGGCCGGACCGCTAAGCACATACGAGACGCACCTGCGCGCCATCGCCCCGGCGCTGGCCGCCAAGACCATCGTCACCGACGTCGGCTCGACCAAGGCCGCCGTGGTGGCACAGGCCCATCGCATTCTTGGCCGACGCGCCCGCTTCGTCGGCAGCCACCCCATGGCCGGAGGCGAGCGCAAGGGCGTCGACTTCGCCCGGGCCGACCTGTTCGTCAATCGCATCTGCATCCTCACGCCCACCAAGGCCACCGACCCATCAGCCCTGTCGGCCGTCGATGCCTTCTGGCGCTCGCTGGGTGCAGTGACGCTGTGCCTGCCCCCGCGCCGGCACGACCAGGCCGTCGCCAGGGTCTCGCACCTGCCTCACCTGCTGGCCAGCCTGATCGTAACCATCCAGCGGCCCGGCAGCCTGGAACTGGCCGGGCCGGGATTCCTCGACTTTACGCGCATCGCCTCGGGCGACCCGGCAATGTGGCGCGAGATCGTGCTCTCCAACGCCCAAGCCATCCTGGGCTGCATCGACGACGCCCAAGAACAACTGGCCCAACTCCGCAAGATCATCAGCCGCCCCGACGCCCGCTCGCTAGAACGCTACCTGGCCAAAGCCAAGCTCCGCCGCGATGAACTGGCGGCCAGGCGGATCAGGCTGGAGGAATGAGGCCGGAGGTCGGAGGCCTGAGGCCGGAGAGAAGAGGGCATAGGGCGCAAGTCGAAGCATGGCCCGATGTATGTCTGGGTGCCGTGGTTTGCGAGTGAAGCGAGCAACCACGTTTGCGGTGGGTGCCATAGGCTGACACGGCTTCGCGTCGTCTTGCGAAGGCGGGGCTGCCTATGCTTGCGTCTCACATAGGTAGAGCCGCAACGGCGTGGCTCAACCTATGGCACCCAGAGTGCGGGTTCTGAACACGCGAAGAATACTGCGGGGCGTCCGCGGGGACTACCCGGTTTGCTGTTCACTTGCTGCCTGCTAAAGAGGAGAGGCCATGAGCAATGCTACGGTCGTGACTTTGATTATCTGTGGCACTCTGTGTGTGGTCGCGCCTTGGGTCTACAGCGGATACTACGGCTACACCGTAGCGAACGTAATGGCACAGCCCGGCTCGCACTCGGTCACATTGTTTAATGAGTCTTTGGAATCATCATACAAAGCGTGGAGCGTGTTCCTGGGGGCGTGCATGATCGCTTGCGGCGCGTTTGGCAGCATGCGAGCCCGTAAGCGCGAGGGATCGCCCAATAAGTCATGATCCGGGCTTCAGCGAGTTCCCTGGTCAGGTCCTCGTCCAACTTGCCCATGCGCCAACGCTCGCAACACGATCACGCTTGGTTCTGGGCCCTGGTCAGCCCGCCCTCTGGGCTGGCCATGCATCGACCGGCAGGCACTTACGAACCAGTGGGCAGCAAACGTGGTTGCTCGCTTCACTCGCAAACCACGGCACCCGTGCATGATGCATGGCCAGCCCAAAAGACGGGCTGACCATGGCACCCAATCTCTCACTCTCACGCCGTCATGGCTGCCATGGGCATGGCCACACGCAGCACGGATGCTACGCTGGAACCGTCGGGCATCTCCGAGCTGAGCATGGGGAAGACCTTGCCCCGATGCAGCAGCGTGTAGCCGACGGCCAGACCCACCAGGTCTTCGTCGTCGGCCTGACGCTTGTCGTGGAGTTCCATCACAAAGGTCTCGCGGTTGAACGTGCCCCACTGCGGCCTGGAAGTGTCCACCAGCAGCATGTCCACTGTGCCCGCCATGGCCGCCGGCAGAATCAGCTCCAGCCGGTCGATGGCCATGTTGACTTTCAGCGAGGCGCCGTACCGGTTGAGCACCGTCTGCCTGGCCTGCTGATGCGTGGGCTGGATCAGCGCCCAGGCCCCGCGCCGCAACTCCGACTCGCCGAGACGATCCGGGTTGCCCATCAGCCCTTCGGGCAGGAGATTGGCCACGCCGGTAATCTCGCGATACAACGCTTGCAGATACTCCACCGCCGCCACGACCAGCGGATAGCGGTCCGTCGCCAGCAGTCGCTGGACGCCGCGGTCCACTTGCAGCAGGTACTGCTCGATGCTCTTCTTGTGAGCGGCCTGCCCGCCTTCGTTGCCGCTGCCGTGGAACAGGGCCGAACGTCTCACGCCCGTACTGCTGGGGGGCGTGCGCGTCTGCCACTGCATCTGCTTTTCGTTGACGTCATATTTCATGGCGTCGGCCAGGCTCACCGGCGCGTCGCCCAACTCCAGTTCGCGGCACTGGGATTCGGTGCACTGAAATAGCCGCCGGGCGTTCAGGCTCAAGGCCAGAACGTAGAAGTGGCCGTCTTCATGGAAGATCGGCAGCACCGGCCGAACGTGGAACCGATCGGCCACGACCCAGGTCTCTTCCAGCGGCAGGGACAGCCAGTAATGGCGGAACTGGCCGGGCGAAATGAATATGGCCAACCCGTCTTCATGGCGCCGCCCGTTGGCAAAGGCTTCGGGTATGTAATCGGTGGCGGGCTGCAAGAGTTCGGCCGCATCGGGTCGGCGCATGCCCTTGGAAATCAGCATGTCCTCCGCCTTCCTGATGAGATTCCTCAAGCGGATCGGACCTTGCCGCGCGTCGCTGCCGCCACGCGTGATAGGTAAGAAGATCGACACACTAGGCCAACCTGAATGCTGGATAAGTTCCGCCAGGTCGGGCCGAGAAAGTTCGTTCATAGCAGCCTCCCTTCTACAAATTAGGCCGCATGCTTCGTGCATGCCAAGTTGTTCTTACCGTTACATTGTAGGCCCTTAACGCGATGCCCGGACGCCCTTGCCGGTGCGAGCCTAAGGCCAGTTTCAAGCTCTTTACGCCGCTACATGGCCCGGAATCCTTTGAGCCAATCCTTAATCCGGCCTGATCCAAAACTTGCCTGACTTGGGCCCTGCCACTACACAGAGCGTTGGCGACATTCCTACAATTGCGAAAGTTCAAACAGGCGAGGACGTAGGTACTGGATGCGAGGCTTGTTATGAAACAAGGCGCCACGGGCAAGTTCGATCCCCCCGGCGAGGCCGGCCTCGATCAGGGCATCCGCCGGCTGGAGTTTGCCGGCGACACCGCCTTTCAAACCGAGCTGCGCCGACGGATGGACGAGTTCTTCCGCACCACCGGGCGGCGCAAACGCGACTGCTGGGAGATGTACCTGAAATCAGCGTTTATGCTGGCCATATTCGGCGTGGCGTGGTGGATGCTGGTGTTCATTGCCCAGACGCTCGTTCAGGGCCTGATCCTGTCCATCATGCTCGGCCTGTCCACGGCCCTGATTGGCTTCGACGTCCAGCACGATGGTGGCCACGGGGCGTACTCCGAGCATCGCTGGATCAACCGCATCGCCGCCGGCAGCTTGGGGCTCATCGGCGGCAGCAGCTACGTCTGGCGTTGGAAGCACACCGTCATCCATCACATGTACGTGAACATCACCGGCTATGACAATGACATCAACATCGGCCCGCTGGGTCGGTTCTCGCCGCACCAGAAGCGATTGTGGTTCCACCGCTGGCAGCACCTGTACCTGTGGGCGTTCTACGGCGTGGAGGCGATCAAGCTCCAACTCGTGGACGACTTCAGGTACCTGATTACCGCCCATCTCGGCCCGCACCGCATCGGCAGGCCGCTGCGGTGGGAACTGGTCAACTTCATCGTGGGCAAGACCGTCTTTCTCAGCCTGGCGTTCGTGGTGCCGATGTTGTTCCATAGCGTGTGGGTGGTGCTGTTCTACTACCTGGTGACGGCCTGGGTGCTGGGTCTGGTGATGGTGCTGGTCTTCGTCACGCCCCACCTGGTGGCCGAGGCCGACTTCCCCATGCCGGCGGCCCCCGGGCGGATGGATAGCCCCTGGGCGGTGCACCAGGCCAACGTCACCGTGGACTTCGCCCAGAGCAACCGACTGCTGACGTGGCTGCTGGGCGGGCTGAACTACCACAAAGAGCACCACCTCTTTCCGCTGATCTGCCACGTGAACTACCCGGCCATGTCCAAGGTGGTGGAGGAGACCTGCCACGATTTCGGCATCGCCTACAAGGAGCATGGCTCGCTGATTTCGGGCTTAGCGGCGCATTATCGCTGGCTGCGAACGATGGGCACGCAGGACTAGCTATCCATGGGCGCATACATGCTTTTGGGCGATCCGCACACGGGGCAGACCCAGAGTTCGGGCAGGTCCTCAAAGGCTGTGCCCGGCGGGATTCCCTGCGCGGGTTCGCCCCTGTCGGGGTCGTAAATGTGGCCACAGACCTGGCATTGGTACCGGCTCATCCGGTTGCTCATAGTGCCAAATCCTACGCGCACCGCCGGGGCGATTGCCAGAGTCAGCCGGAGCGGCGACACGCGCGGAGAACGCAGGAATTTATAAAATGTGGCACATGCGGCGTGAGATGGCGTATAATGTGACAGTTCGGTTCGTCTCTCGAAGACCTGCACGGGACACTTTGTACTGCTTCCCGCCGACAACTCTCGCCTGACGTCCTGACTCCTTGGGCCGGAACGCAGCCCCTTTCGCAAGGATCCCGAAAGACAAAACAGGATCTAGATGCCTCAATGACAGGAGAGTCTTATGGGCAAGAAGTTGTATGTTGGAAATCTTGGGTACGATGTGAACGACGCGGATCTTTCGCAGTTGTTCGGACAGCACGGCACGGTGGCCAGCGCCACCGTCATCATGGATAAGGCCACTGGCCGGAGCAAGGGCTTCGGCTTCGTGGAAATGGGCAGCGACCAGGAAGCAGCGGCGGCCATCTCCGCCCTGAATGGTCGCGACCACTCTGGTCGTCCCCTGACGGTCAACGAGGCCAAGCCCCGGACCGACAGCGGCGGCGGCCGAGGCGGCTACGGTGGCGGCGGTGGTGGTGGCGGCGGACGTCGCTACTAGACCACAAGTCGTAAGCTGAATTGCAGAGCCTTGGCACACGCCAGGGCTCTGCTTTTTTTTCAGCCGCTCCCCGCCACCTTCCGCACTATTCACTCGCCCCGCCAGCGCCCTGTCGCTTCGCGATACGCCGCCAGTAGTATTGTGTTTGGGTCGGTGCGGATGCACAATGCCCTGCCGTAGCAAGGCAACGTGGCCGAATTGGGTGCCAAGTGCGGTGGGTGCCATGGCCTGACTCGGCCGAGCCGTCAGGCGAAGGCGAGGCTGGCCATGCTTACCGCCCGCAGAGGAACAACCCGCGGCCCGCATAGGTAGAGCCGCAACGGCGCGGCTCAACCTATGGCACCCTTGGTTCAACCTATGGCACACATGGTTCTACCTATGGCACCCATGGCACCCATGACGCAATCGCACTCATGGCCCGTGGCCGTCGTGGCCACACTTATAAAGGGATGACACATGCGTTTACTGAGCCAGGCACTTCTTCTCGTGACGTGTGCGCTTCTTGCGGCGACCTGCTCGCCGGCCAAACTCATGGCGGCCCAAGGCGACAACTTCGTGGTCTGGAACTGGGGCAGCCCCGACGACCTCGACGCCAACAAGCTGCCGCACATCTCCCCCACTGACCGCATCGGCGACGCCGGCGAGGACAACGGCGTCAAGTTCCGTTCCAGCAAGGCCGGCATCTACCAAGTCAGCTTGACCCTGCCGGCCTTCGACTTCGACGCCGACAATTACGGCGCGATCAACCACCCCTTCTACGTGACGATCCACTTCAAGGACGTCTCGGACAAGCCCACCACCGTCTACGCCGGCAAGGGCGGCTGCGGCTTCTATGGGGCCGGGTACATCGGCACCTTCGGCGGCGGCAACGATGGCCAGTGGAAGGACGAGACGCTCATCATCCCGCGTTCGATGCTGCGGACGCCCGACGGCAAGACCTTTGAACTGAAGTTCGCCGAGACCAAGTCGGCCTTCCCAATCGCGTCCATGACGCTGTTCTCAGCCGATTCCAAGCTGCCGGGGCTGAAGGAAAAAATCGCCGCGGCCGAGAAGCTCCGGGCCGACCGGCACGCCGCCAAACTCAAACAGCTATTGCCCCAGTTCAAAAACCTGGGCCTGCCCGATCCCGGCCCGTGCCCGGAGTACACCCCGGCCGAGAAGGAACGCGGCTTCCGCGTCTTCTTCCCCCCCGTCAGCCGGCAGCTCTTTGAAAACTCCCAGCCGCAGCAGGGCGAGTTGACCGACAAGCTAGAACTCTACGCCTGCCCCGGCCAGACCGTGCCCGTGGTCATCGCAGTTCGCAGCTTGAAAGATATGTCGCAGGCCAAGGTCAGCTTCTCCGACCTCGCTCAGAGCGGCAAGCCCGCCCTGACGGCCTCCAAGGCCACGCTGCACTGGGCGGTGTATAGCGAGCAGCGGATCGGCTCGTCCTGGGGCAAGGACTACCGGGTCTGCCCTGAGCAGTTGATGGCCGGCGTATCGCACGAGGTGAAGACCGATAGGCTGGGGATCGCGTATGTGGCGCTGGCGTTGCCGAAGGACACGGCCGCGGGCGTGTACGAGGGCACAGTAACCGTCGCCGCCGATGGCGGCAAGTCGGCCAGGGTCCCCATCAAACTCACCGTTTACCCCTTCAAGCTGGAGCATCCCGAGCACTCGACGCACGGGCAGTTCTACTACTCCGAGGGCTGCGACCTGAACCCATTTGAGGTTCGCGACATGGCCGAGCACGGCATGGACACCGTCGTGGCCGGGGTGGGTGCAGCCGCCGGCAAGGATGGCCAGCCCAACGCCGCGCCGGCCCATCGCGCTTTGAAGCTGCTCAAGAGCCAGGGCTATCGCGCCCCGATCATCGACAACATGGGCGGGCTCGTGGGGCTGACCAAGGATGAGGCCAACCGGCCGAAGTTCGATGCGGTCATCGCCGCCACGCTCCAGGCCGGAAAGGAAGAGGGCTTCGCGGAGATGGGCTTCTTCCCCGTGGATGAGCCGCACACGCCCGAGCTGATCGCCAAGGCCAAGCTCGCCTGCGAATGGATCAAGGACGTCGCCGGCGCCAACACGTACATCACCTCTAACCCCAACGCGGTGAAGGTGCTCAACCCGATACTGAACTACGTCTGCTACAACCTGAGTTACCTCAAGGACGAGGCGACGATCAAGTCCATGCAGCCGCACCAGAAGCTGATGTTCTATTGCCCCAGCATCGACGTGAACCCCGAGCGCAACCGTTTCGTGCCGGGCTTCTACATGGCCAAAATCAACGCCTTCTGCTCGCAGTACTTCGCGTACATGGAGTTCGCCGACGATCCGTTCTGCGATCTGGATGGCCCCAATCGCGACTGGAACGTGGTGTACCCGTCCATGGACAGCGTGATGCACGATTCGACGCTGGAATGGGAGTCCATGCGCGAGGGCGTGTACGACTACGAGTACGCCTATACGCTGCAATCGCTGGCCGAGCGAGCCCGCAAGGCCGGCAAGACGGCTGAGGCGGACAAGGCCATGAAGGTGTTGGAAGAGGTGCTGTCGGCGGTGGACGTCGACGGCAACAAGGCCGGCGGTCCGGCCATCGGCATCGAGGCCGACACGCGGCTTAAAGACCAGAAGCTCGACCCCAAGCAGGTGGCCCAGGCCAAGGCGCTGGCCGCCGCCTCGTGGTACGAGCAGTCCCGGCGGAAACTGGCTGGGGCGATCATCGAGTTGAAGAAGGCCCTGGGCGAGTAAGAACGCATGCCGGCTGACGCGCTGGGTGCCAAGCCGAATTTGAATGGGTGCCATGGCCTGACTCGTCCGAGCCAAGGCTCGGGCGAGGCTGGCCATGCTCGACGCCCTGGTAGCGTAGCCGCGTCCCGCATAGGTAGAGCCGCAACAGCGCGGCTCAACCTATGGCACCCATAGCACCGTGGCCAAACCGTTAACTACACACCTGCCGACCCCGCAGGTGTGGCACCCGTGCCAGACCTTCTCGTGCCAGCACCCGAACAAGCGCCCTGCCTATCTCCCTGGCCTCGTGGTAGAATAGGGATGTTGTCGATGCCGCTATACCAAGAACGAGTGGAGTGATGTCGTGAAAGCCGCTGATCGCAAGAGCAAGGCCGCACTGCTGGGCGTGGGCCTGGACAACAAGGACGGGCATACCCGCGTGACGCGCGGCGAAAACTTCGTGCTGGCCGGTGGCAGCCACGAGACGCACGAACTGATGCAGGAACAGTGCATCAAGTTCAACGAGAAACTCTCACGCCGCGGCAAACAACTCGAACAGCTCCAGCGGAACGAGTTCCTCGACCTCGCGGCCGAGTGCAAGATGAACGTCGTCGTGCCGAAGGACAAGAACGACAAGTCGTAGGTCATAGGCCGTAGGGAAAAAGAGTACTACAGGGGCGCGTGCAACGAGTTGCACGCCCTACCGCTTAGTGGCTCGCTCTAGGGCAATCGCCGGCTGGGGCAGATATCGGCCAGGCAGCAGGCTTCACAGCGCGGGGTGATGGCTCGGCAGGTCTTTCGGCCGTGCTCGATCAGCAGCACGTGCATTTCGTACCGTGACCGCGGCGGTATCAGCGGCGTCAGCTCTTCCTGTGCCCGCGACGCGGAGACGGCCTTGCCCAGCAGCCCAAGCCGGATCGCAATTCGGTGGATGTGCGTATCGACGGGAAACACCGGCCGGTCGAAGGCAAAGAGCAGCACGCACGCCGCCGTCTTGGGGCCGATGCCATCGAGGCCGCAGAGGTACTGCATCGCCTGATCGACAGGCATGTCGCCCAGGAAGCCCAGGGACAGCCTTCCGCTAGGGTGGTCGCGCCGAATCCTGCTCAAGATGGCCTTGATGCGCGGGGCCTTGATCTGCGACAGGCCGCTGACGCGGATGGCTCGCTCGATCTCGCCCACCGCGGCGTTGGCGACTGCCGGCCAGGAGCGGAATCGCCGCCAAAGCTGCCGAAAACCGGCCGATGAATTCTTGTGCGAGGTGTTCTGCGACAGGATCGTCGCCACCAGTTCCCCCACCGACGAGCCCGTCGGCTTATTTGTCTGCCGGCCATACGCCCGCCTCAGCCGGCGCAGCACGCCAGTCAGTCGGCGTTTTGGTTTGGGCGTGGCAACAGCCATCTGCGGCGCTCCCGGTGGCACAGCTTTTCAAGCTGTGCGGTCACAGGCTCGAAAGCCTGTGCCACTCAAGGCTATTCAAGCAAGTTACGACGGCGGTTCGTGGGCCGAGACGACGATTTCATCTGAGGGCTTGGGCGGCGGCGGCTTGGCCAGGGCCAGGCCGACTTCGTACAGCAGGTACATCGGCAGGGCCATGGCCATCATGGTCATGACATCCGGCGTGGGCGAGATGATCGCCGCCAGCACCACGATGCAGAAGAACACGTACTTTCTAAACTTCTTGAGCTTCTCACGTTTCAAGATTCCCACGCGGACCAGCAGAATCACCACCAGCGGCATCTCGAAGGCCAGCCCAAAGACCAGGCTGACCATGCATATGAAGGAGATGTAGTCGTTCAGCGACAGCCATGGCCGGACGCCCGCCGCCTCTGCGACTGGCTGGCTGGTGACCACGCCGTGCTCGCCGGTGTGCTCGACAAGCCTGGTCATCCAGTGCATCCAGCTGGGCACCTCCGGCGTTGGGAAGGCCGTCTGCCCGAAGAGCATGAGATACCGCACGATTAACGGCGAGATCAGAACGAAGAAGAAAGCCACGCCCAGCAGAAACAGCCCCACGGCCGGCAGGAAGAACTTCCCAAGCACGCGGCGTTCCTTGGGGTACAGGCCGGCCCCGATGAACATCCAAAGCTGATACAAAATGTACGGCGAGGCAATGATGCAGCCCGCCACCAGGGCCACGGTGAAGTACGTGGTGACGGCCTGCGGCAACGAACTGTAGTACACTGAAGGCGGCTGTCCGGCTGAGCCTGCGGCCAGCGGATAGAAAAGCATCGCCAAGATGCTCTTGGTGAAGATGAAGGCGACGATCACGCCCACGGCCAGCCCGGCTACCGCGCGGATCAGACGCCGACGAAGGTCGTCGATGTGCTCCGCCAGCGCCATCTTTCGCTCTGACTCTGCCTTCATGCCTGGGTCGTCCGCCTCTTCCGGTGCCGTCTTATACTTCTCTTACGCCGCCCGAGCTGTGGGTGGCATGGTCAATCGCGTTGTTTGCGATGACCATGCTGACAACGACGCTGGCAGCGTGACCATGGTCGCCGACCACACAATGCGACGGCTAACCATTCCACACAAGTATAGCCGGCCAAAGGCGTTGGCGTCAGGGAGCCTTTCGGGTGGTGGCGGCAGGCTTGGTGTGTGGCGCTGAGGCCTTCGGGGTCGCTGCCGCCTTGGTGGCTGTGGCCGCGGCACAGTGGGAGATGCGGTTGATCGTGGCGGAGTCCCATCGATCGGACATGATCAGCGGGCTGACGTAGTTGGCGACGAATTCCGACGCCCCGCTGCTGAGGTGCCCGCCGCCAAAGCCGCTCTTTTCCATCTGCTCGTTCCAGCACACCTGGTAGAGTTTCTGGTACGGCGGGCAGTTGGGCGGGACCCGGAAGCCGGCCTGCCCGGCAGAGGCGCTGTGCTTGCCGTCCATGGTGCCCATCACCGTCGTGCCGAAGCCCAGGAACATGAAGTCGCCAGGCGAATAGAAACTCACCACTCCCCGGCTGCTCTTGAGCAGCGCCTCGTCCATGCGATACTCCGGCGAGATCGAGGCCGCCAGCAGAATGATGCCGTCGACCTGCCGCCGCGAGGGCATGGCCTCAGCGATCCACAGCGCCATCGCCCCGCCGCCGCTCTGGCCCACCAGCACCACCGGCCTCCCCGGATGCGTGTACTGGTAGCGCGTGATGCGCAGGGCGATCTCCTCGGCCCGCTGCCGGTTGCGGCCTTCGGTCATCTGGCTGACGCCCACCAGCATGAGGGTCCAGTCGTTGAGCTCGATGGCGCAATCCACGCCGCCGGCGTTGATGCCTTCGCATATCTTGTCGTTGAAGATGCTCCGGCCTTCCACGCCCGTCAGCACGATCACCAAGCCCTTTTCCAGGCGCTCGGGATCGACGTAGGCCTGCTTGTCGCCTTGCCAGGCCTTGTACGGAATTGCCAGAACGTCACACCCGCCGCAGACAACCGCGGCCAGGCACAGCAGAGTCAATAACATCAGGCTTCGCATAGAGGTCTATTCTACCAAAGAGGCACGTGAAGGGCATAGGGCATAGGGCATAGGGCATAGGGCATAGGGCATAGGGCATAGGGGACAGCTCAACCCGCAATTCGCTTACGACCATTGCAGGTCCGGGCCGCCCTTGACGATCTTGCCGGCCACCCAGGCCCGCTCGCCCAAGTCCAGCAGTCGGCGCATGATCGGGTTGGCGTAGGCCGGGGCCACCACCATCACAAAGCCGATGCCCATGTTGAAGACGCGGAACATTTCCAGGTCGTCCACCGGCCCGGCCTTGGCGATCAGGCGGAAGATGCCCGGCATGGGCCAACTCGCCCGCTTGAGTCGGGCCGTCAGCCCCTCAGGCAGCACGCGCGGCAGGTTGCCACCGATGCCGCCGCCGGTGATGTGCGCCATCGCCCGCACCACGCGCCGGCGCTTGTACGTCTTTAAGATTTCCATGGCGCTCTTGACGTAAATCCGCGTCGGTTCGAGCATCGCTTCGGCCACGGTCTTGCCTTCGAGTTCGCTCGGCCGGTCGGTGAGCTTCAAGCCCGCGCGGTCGAAAATCACCCGCCGCGCCAGCCCGTAGCCGTTGGAGTGCAGCCCGCTGGAGGCCAGCGCGATCACCACGTCGCCCGCCTGCACGGTTCCGCCACTGATGATCCGCCGCCGCTCGACCACGCCGATAGAAAAGCCGGCCATGTCGAACTCTTCGCGCTTGTAGAAGTCGGGCATCTCGGCCGTCTCGCCGCCCAGCAGGGCACAGCCGGATTGCAGGCAACCGGCCGACACGCCGGCGATGATCTCCTTCATCCGGGAAGGGTCCAGCCGGCCGACGCCGAGATAGTCCAGGAAGAACAGCGGCTCGGCGCCCGTGCAGATCAGGTCATTGACGTTCATGGCCACCAGGTCGATGCCGACGGTATCGACCTTGCCCGCCATGAAGGCGACCTTGAGCTTGGTGCCCACGCCGTCGCAGCAGCCCACCAGCACGGGATCCTTGTAGTTCATCTTCAGCAGCCGCTGCGGGAAGTCGAGGCTGAACAGCCCCGCAAACCCGCCATACGGTCCCAGCACGCGCGGCGAATAGGTCCGCTGGACCATGTCGCGAATGCCTTCGACCATCTCGTCGCCGGCGTCAATGTTGACCCCGGCCTGAGCGTATGTCATGGACCGACCCGATGCGATGGACTTCGATTTTGCCATAGGCCTAGATAATAGCCAAGCCGTCAGTCCGGCGAAAGGGGTTCTAACGCGAAAGGCTTAGCCATGGAGAGCACGGAGAGACACAAAGACTCAAACCACAAAGGGCACAAAGAACGGAACTGGGTGCCGTGGTTTGCGCAGCGAAGCGAAGCAACCACGCGACACGCCGCCTGAGTGCGGTAGGGTCGTTCGCATAGGTAGAGCCGCAACGGCGCGGCTCAACCTATGGCACCCGTGGCTGTGGCACGTGTGGCGTGGCGCCCATCGGCGTCTGAACATGGTCACGCCAACAGCGAGACCATGCCACCCCTTTGTGGCTGGGCATTTTTCCGCCTTTTGTGAACCCTTGCTTTGTGCCCTTTGTGGTTCGGCACTTCTTTGTCGTTCGCCTCTTTCTCTCCGTGACCTTCGTGTCCTCCGTGGTTGCCTTTTCTCTTCTTCTTACAGGTGCTTGACTGCGTAGCGCAGCCCGGCGGTCACCTGGAAGGCGCCGCCGCCTTCGTGGCTGTTGAAGTCGTAGATGCGGATTTCCTTGGGGGTCTTGACGTTGTTGTACGCGGCGTAGACTGTGCTGGGCGGGCAGGTCACGTCCATCAGGCCAACGCTGAAGAGGCAGCGGGCCG
Organism: uncultured Planctomycetota bacterium; assembly: GCA_903892515.1. Classification (GTDB taxonomy): domain Bacteria; phylum Planctomycetota; class Phycisphaerae; order SM23-33; family SM23-33; genus CAITIS01. Next base: position 13,366 of record CAITIS010000112.1, read on the forward strand.
AGATGCGCTTGGCGAAATTCACGCCGTCAAAATAGCTCAGTGTCTTGAGCACGGCCTCTTTCTGGCCGCGATGCACGGCCAGGTAGCGAACGATCTCGTTATAGGGATGCGAATCGGTGATGACGATGGCGCGGTCGTAGTGGCACAGGAACGGCACGTCGGCCCAGGCCAGCTTGACCTTCTTGCCTGCCAACGCCGCTGCCGCCAGCGTGATGCCCCCGCCCTGGCTGCCGCCCATCACCCCGATGCGCTTGGGATCGACGGAGGGGTTGGAAGCGGCCGCCTCGACGGCCCGGGCGGCGTCGGTGAAGACGCGGCGGTAGTAATATGTTTCCCTGGACCCGATGCCGCGCGTCATGAAGCCGGGGTACTGCGGGCCGGCCACGCCTTCGTCGGGCGTGTCGCCCGTGCCCCAGGCTGAACCCTGGCCGCGGGTGTCCATGGCGAAAAGGGCAAAGCCTGCCATCACCGGGGCCAGAAAGTCAGTGGGAAAGCCGCGCCCGCCGCCGTAGCCGATGAACTGGACCATGCACGGCAGCGGCGCCTTCTGCCCAGCGGGCTTAAGGAACCAGCCCTTGATGGGCTGACCCATGAAGCCATTGAAGGTGACGTCGAAGACGTCGATGAGGTTGTAGATGCTGTCCTTGACGCGTTCGAACCGGGCGTCCAGGGGGAACTTGGCTGAATCGGCGAGGGTCTGCTTCCAGAAGCGGTCGAAGTCAGCCGGCTCGGTGTTGGGGGCACGATACTTCTGCAATTGCGCCAGCGGCAGATCAAATAAGGCCATGCTTGTCGCCTTTCTCTTTCTCTGGATTAAGAAGCGTGGATTATACGTCGCCGGGTGAGCCGCTGAAAGTCCACTCTGATGCGCAGTTCCACTCCAGAGCGCGCAGGTCGAGTGAGGAAACAAGCTCCCCAAACTGGCCGTGGTTCACTGCCATCGGAACGTTGCCGAAACTGGAATAAAAGCCCTTGCGGCTTCCATGAAGCAGCGCACATGATGCTCGCATGGACAGAACGATACGGACGGATGAACGGTTCCCGCAAAGGAAGCGGCCATGAAAGAGTTCATTCAACCATATGAACAATGGGTCAAGAGACTCAGGGACACGCCGGGGATCCTGGGTTCCTTTTCGGGGATCGTCTATCGCCAGTGCGCGCCGCAGTATGCCACCGGCAGGGATTTGTTGACCGGCGCGGGCAGCAGCAAGCATGGCGGCCGATGGAATCCCAGAGCGTTTAAGGCGGTCTACGCTAGCCTTTCGCCCGAGACGGCACTTGCAGAAGCCCTGCACCCGTTCCGCCACTATGGGTTTCCCGAATGGCAAGCAATGCCGCGTACTCTCGTGGCGGCTCAAGTCGGCTTTACCCGCACACTCGACCTCACCGATCCTCTGGTGCTGACGAAGCTGAGCATTCCCCGCGACCTGGTCTTTCAAGAACTGCAAAGGTATTGGCGCACCTTACAGGCCCCTGGCGGCGAAGGCTGGACTCAGCAAATTGGCCGGGCAGCTTTCAGTTCCGGCGTCCAAGCGCTGCTTGTGCCCTCTGCGGCCATATCTGCCGGCAAGAACGTCGTGTGGTTTCCGGACAATCTCGACGCCGCGAGTCAGGCAGTGCTTCTGAGGCCGGAGGACCTGTAGGCGCCTAGTCCGCAATTTTTCCTGAAAATATGCAGAACGCAGTTCCACGGATGTGATACTATTGTGCAGAGGAGTGTCACATGCCTATTGCACAGGACAAAAGGCCAAGGTCCGGGAGAGCAGGAGCAGCAAAGACGCCTTCTGCCGCATTGTCGCTGCGCAAGAAGCTTGGGGTGTCGCAGCGCGTCTTCGCCAGAATGATATCCCTCTCCGAACGCTCCCTGGCCGATCTCGAAAAGGGCCGACCTCAGAGCCAGTCCACTCAGCGTCGTCTGATGGAATTGGCACGATTATATGAATCATTGGCAAGAGTCGTGCAGCCAGGGGTTATTGGCCAGTGGTTCCAAGAACCCAATCCGGCTTTTGACGGTCTAAAGCCGCTGGAAGTCGTGGAGCGCGGGCAAATCGATCGCCTCTGGGCGATGATCTACGATCTCCAGTCGGGCGCTCCAAGCTAATCGGGCTCTGCCACGTACGCGGCCGGCCAGTCCGTTCCGACGATATTCCATCTTCGCCACAAGAGAGGTCACGCGCGCGGCTTGAGGAACGCGACGCCGCGCCAGGCATGCGGATATTTTGAGAATTCTCGGCCCTCTGCGTCCCGGGCTGTTACTCCACGCCTTTCAACAACTCCCCGACGAACGCGCCGACGTGCCCGACGATCTCAGCGAGTGGCTTGGCCTTGGCTTCGGTGATCCGCCGCACGATGGCTGAGCCCACGATGGCGCCGTCGGCCACCTGGCAGATGCTCGCCACCGTGGCGGCGTTGGAGATGCCAAAGCCCACGCACACCGGCGTGGCCGTCTCGCGTTTGAGTTCCTGCACGGCCGAGATGGTGGCCTCGGGCAGGCGGTCGCGCTCGCCGGTGATGCCGGCGATGGACATGTAATAGATGAACCCCCGGCTGTGGCGGGCGATCTCCACGCGCCGCTCTGCCGGCGTGGTCGGGGCGATCAGCATGATGTTCGCCAGACCCGCCGACGACGCCAGCGGCTCGAAGGTCTTGGCCTCCTCCAGCGGCAGGTCCGGCACGATCATGCCGTCAAAACCGGCTGACTTCGCGTCGGCGAGGAACTGCTTGACCCCGTGCCGAAACACGATGGAGTAGCTGATCATGCAGGCCAGGGCAAGCTGCCCGCCCTGCTCGCGATACTGCCGAATGGCCGCGAAGACCTGGGAGAGCTTCAGGCCCTTTTCCAGCGTCTCGGTGAACGAGGCCTGGATCACCGGCCCATCGGCAATGGGGTCGGAAAACGGGATGCCGATCTCGCACAGCCTCACGCCGCGGCGCTCAAAGTCGCGCAGCAACGCCACCGTCGCGTCGAGACTGGGATAGCCGGCCGTGAGGAATGGGGCCAGGATCTTTGCCTTTGCACCACCCGACCATATGCCCGAGATGCGGTTGTTCGCCACGTCGCTCATTTGTCGCCTCGCATTCACTGCGGCCTGCGTGCCAGCAGCCACAGCCAGTAATCGTTGACGCCGCCGGTGAAGGGTTCACCAGAGAGCGTCCGCAGTTCGATAGCGCCCAGGCCCGCCTGCCGGATGAGATCGATCCTCTCCTGCAAAGTCGTCTGCGGGCTGGTTGAAGTCTTCTCGGTAATCGTCCCGGCCGACGGGTCGATCTCAATCCAGCAGTCCACGCGCCGAGCCTGCTCGTCGACCTCGTGCCGCTCGAGCAGGAATCGCCCGTCCTTTTCCTGCCAGGTCCGCCAGTCGCCGCCGCGAGCCATGGCCCGTGGATGCTCCGGGTTTCGCTCGTCAAGAACCAGCAGCCCGCCAGGCCGCAGGTATCGCCGAAGTCTCCGTATCGCATCGAGGCTAAAGAACGAGCGTTCGATCCACACCACCGCATCGAACTGGGCGTCGGCGTCCAATGCCAGCGCGTCAGAGTGGATCCACCGCACATTCACGCCCGCATCCGTCGCCTTCTGGCGAGCACGCTCTAGAAACGTCGCCGACAGGTCCACGCCGCTGACCGTGTGCCCGGCCCGAGCGAATTCCACCGCATGCGTGCCCAGCCCGCACGCCACGTCGAGAATCTTCAGAGGCTTGGCCGGCCCCAGCATCGCCAGCACGGCCGCCGCTTCATTCCGCTGCGTTTGAAGATCATGAAATCCCCAGCGCAGATAGTCCAGGTCGAAGTCCTCCTGGCCGTAACGGAACATCTCGCGGCGAATGCGCTGCATGCTCTTTCCTTCAGTGCTCAAGGCTGGCACCCAACTATTCGCCGCGCCGCTTGAGGATCTCCGCCACCTCGTTGGCGTCCTTGTCGCCCCGGCCAGAGAGGCAGACCAGGATGATCTTGTCCTTGCCCAGCGTCGGGGCCAGCCTGAGAGCCTCGCTGACGGCGTGGGAACTTTCCAGCGCGGGGATGATGCCTTCGGTCCGCGACAGCAGCACCAGGGCGTCGATGGCGGCATTGTCGGTGCAGGTGGTGTAGTGCACCCTGCCGGTGTCTTTCCAGTACGAGTGCTCGGGCCCGACGCCGGGGTAGTCCAGCCCGGCTGAGACGCTGTGCACCAGCGCCGTCTGGCCATCGGGGTCTTGCAGCACGTAGCTCTTGGCCCCGTGCAGCACGCCCGGCGAACCCGCCGTCAGCGTGGCAGCGTGATCACCCAGCTTCGTGCCGCGTCCGCCGGCCTCTACGCCGACCATGGCCACCTGCGCGTCGTCGATCATGGGGGCGAACATGCCCGCGGCGTTGCTGCCGCCGCCCACGCACGCCACCAGCACGTCCGGCAGCCTTCCGACGGTTTCGAGCATCTGCCGCCGGGACTCGCGCCCGATGCAGCTCTGGAATTCCCGCACCATCTCGGGGAACGGCGCCGGCCCCGCCACCGAGCCGATGATGTAATGCGTGTGCTCGACGCTGCCCATCCAGTCGCGCATGGCCTCGTTCAGGGCGTCCTTGAGCGTGCACTGGCCCGACGTCACCGGCACGACGTTGGCGCCCATGAGCTTCATGCGGAAGACATTGAGGGCCTGGCGGCGGATGTCCTCGCTGCCCATGTACACGTCGCATTTCAGTCCGAAAACGGCCGCGACGGTGGCAGTGGCCACGCCGTGCTGGCCCGCGCCCGTCTCGGCGATGACGCGTTTCTTGCCCATGCGCAGCGTCAGCAGCGCCTGGCCCAGCGTGTTGTTGATCTTGTGGGCGCCGGTGTGGTTCATGTCCTCGCGTTTGAGGAATATCTGCGCCCCGCCGCAATGCTCGGTGAGCCTCTTGGCGAAGTACAGCTCGCTGGGCCTCCCGGCGATCTCGCGGTAGCAGCGGTCGAGTTCGCGGGTAAAGGCTTCGTCGGCCAGGGCGGATCGGTACTGCGTTTCGAGCTGATGCAGGGCGGCCATGAGTGTTTCGGGCACAAACTGCCCGCCGTACGGGCCGAAGTAGCCGCCTACCGGCATGTGACTGAATTTGGAGGTCGTCATAATCGCTCACTATATCTTAAAGCAGGGCAGAGGTCATAGGTCGTAGGTCAGAGGTCGTAGGTCAGAGGGCATAGGGCGTAGGGCATAGGGATAACGACAACAGCCAATGCCAGCTTGTCCTGGTCCCGAGCCAGTTCGTCCCTGTTCCCGATCGCTATGAGCTACAAACCGTCTGCGCAGCGGCCAATTCGTCAGGGGAACGGAAAACCACGGAGAATGTCGGAAGGGTTATTGGCGCGCGGGGCGCCAACGCCGCCAAGCGGCGAAGCGAATGTCACTGATGATGCCATGCCTCAGGTGCATGCGAACATGATACTGCGCCGGGCCCGAAACGTCAATTCGCAAAGCGGCCGGGCGGACAACAGGTGCTGACTGCGCTTTCTGGCCGGCCGGCTTTGTCGTGTAACAGGCCCCGGCTTCAGCCGGGGTGCCGGGTGGGCAACGGGCGCAATCAGCCCGCTTCACCGGGCTTGAAGCTGTGCCTTGAGGCAATGGCTCAAGAGGCAAAACGGTAAGCCCGTTGAAACGGGCTGACAGAACGTGGGGCAATCCGCTTTACCCCGGCTAAAAGCCGGGGCCTGTTACACGACTCGACCAAGGCCCGCGGCAAAAGCACCGCCCGCCAGGAATAGTAGTCACACACAAAAGAGCAGGCCACTCACGTGGCGGCCGCTCAATCCGACGCGCTCAATACAGCACACCCTTGATGTTCCTGGTATTCTGGGTTCTAATCCAGCGGACATAACAAGGGCGGTGGCCATGGCCAGCATGCGGCAAGAGAGTCTGGGGCGGCAACTCGGCATCCTCGCGGGTCTCGTTATTCCCCTGCTTTGGCAGGCCATCGCGGCAGCCGGCCCAACCACAACGTCCTCCGCCCCGGCCGGTCGGCACATTGAAGAGGGCAAGATCGTCACGCCCGAGGGCTGGTTCGCCCTGCCCGACGTACGCCGGCCCGCGCTGCCCAAGACCATCACCAAGGCCGTCATCATCCCCATCCACGGGGCCATCAGTTCCGCCACGGCCGACACCGTCCAGCGCAAGATCGTCCAAGCCAATGGCGCCGGGGCGCAGCTGGTCATCTTCGACATGGACACGCCCGGCGGCGAGATGTCGGCCATGATGCGGATCGTCCGGCTGATCGAGCAGGACCTGCACGGCACGTACAGCGTGGCCTTCATCAACCCGCGGGCGTACAGCGCCGGGGCCATCATCAGCCTGGCATGCAGCGAAATAGACATGACGCCGCCGGCCATCATCGGCGACGCCATGCCGGTGCAGGTCGGCCCGAGCGGGTACATACCCATCGCCGCCGAGGAGCGGGCCAAGATCGAATCGGCCATGCGCGGCGAGGTCCGCGCCCTGGCCGAGCGCAACGGCTATCCGCCCGTGCTGTGCGAGGGGCTGATCACCATGAACCTGGAAATCTGGCTCATCCGCGACCGCCGCACCGGCCAGTTGCAGTACGTCAAGGCCGAGCAGTGGCGCGACAAGGTCGGCGGCGCCCCTGCCAGCGCGCCTGCCCGCGGCAGCGACCTGATCGCCGGAGACTGGCAGTTCGTGCGGCAGGTGAAGTCGCCGGCGGAATTACTGACCATGACCAGCAGTGAGGCCGTCAGGCTGGGGCTGGCCCAGGACATCTTCACCGACATGCACGACCTGAATGAGCACTTCAACGTGGTCAACCCGCCCGAAGAGCTGACCGACACGTGGTCGGAGCAGTTGGCAGCGTTTCTGGCCTCGCCCTGGGCCATGGGCGTGCTGCTGTTCGTGGGGCTGATCTGCGTGTACATCGAGGCGCACACGCCAGGCTTCGGCGTGGCCGGAACCGGCGCGGTGATCGCGTTTGCCCTGCTGTTTGGCTCGCGCTACCTGGCCGGGCTGGCGCAGTGGTGGGAGATCGCCCTGTTCGGCGTGGGCGTGATCCTGGTGCTGGTGGAGGTGTTTATCATCCCTGGCCACGGGGTCTCCGGCACGATCGGCGGCGTCTTGTGCATCCTGGCCGTGCTGGCGATGTTGATCCCCTCGCGCCCGGGCAAGTTCCCCTGGCCGGTGACGGCGCTGGAATGGCAGTTCTTCACGCACGGCATGCTGGCGGTGGGCTGTGCCGTGCTGGGCTCGGTGGTGGCTATGCTGGTGTTGGCGCGGTACTTGCCGCACGTGCCCATTGCCGGGCGGCTGTTCCTGGCTCCGCCTGAAATGGAAACCGCCCCGCCCGCGCCGGCGTCGGCGCCGATCTTCGCCATCGCCGCGGGAATGGTCGGCAAGGTGTATCAAATCTGCCGGCCGGTGGGTAAGGTGATCGTGGCGGGCAAGCTGCTGGACGCCGTGGCCGAGGGCGCGTATCTGCCGGCCGGGACCGATGTTGTCGTGCTGCGCAACGAAGGCAACCGCGTCGTGGTGGCCGAAAGAATGAGCGAGACAATTTCATGACCGACCCAATCCTTACCATAGCGGCCTTTGTGGCCGGGGCGCTGATCCTGCTAGTGGCGGAGATCTGCGTGCCGTCGCTGGGGCTCTTCGCCATGGGCGCGCTGGCCTGCCTGGCCGGGGCCATCTACTATGCGTTTCTCATCGGGCCGCTGTGGGGCACGCTGGCGCTGATCCTGACACTGGTGGGCCTGCCGGCGTACCTGTACCTGTTCGTTAAGAAGCTGCCCACCTCGTTCCTGGGCAGGATGCTGACCTTAAAAGCTGACACCAAGCCCGCCGGCGAAGGCACGCCCGAGGCCGGCGGCTTCAGTTCGCTGGTGGGCCAAATCGCCCTGGCCGAAACTGACCTGCGCCCCAGCGGGGCCATCCGCATCGAGGGCCGGCGACTGGTGGCAACGGCCGAAGCGGGCTACATCAAGCGCGGCGCCAAGGTCGAAATCATCAAGACCGGCATGAACGTGGTCGTGCGGCAGGTCGCTCCGCCGCCGGAAGAAGAACCGGAAACGACTTAACCGCGGAGGACACGGAGAGCACGGAGAAAAGACCGTTCTTAGTTGTTAGTTCCTAGTTTTTAGCTCACGGCTAATAGCCGCGGCGGGCACCGGGAGCTAAGAACTAGGAACTAAAAACTAGGAACTCTTTGAAGGGGCACGAAATGGTACTGGCCGATATGGGAAACGCAGTGTATGTGCTAATGGCCGTGGCGGGACTGATCCTGCTGATCCTGCTGATCGTGATTGGGCAGTTCTTCAAGTTGTGGATACAGGCGCTGTTTGCCCGGGCCAACGTCACCTTCGGCGACCTGATCGGCATGAGCTTGCGCAAGGTCGATCCGCACGTGATCGTGCTGAGCAAGATTCGGGCCGTGCAGGCCGGCATGGACGTCACCACGCGCGATTGCGAGAGCCACTACCTCGCCGGCGGCCGCGTGCCCAACGTGATTACCGCCCTGATCGCCGCCAACCGCGCCAACATTGAACTGTCCTGGAAGACCGCCACCGCCATCGACCTGGCCGGGCGCGACATCCTGGACGCCGTGCAGACCTCGGTGAATCCCAAGGTCATCGACTGCCCCAACCCCGCCAGCGGCAAGAGCACCATCGACGCCGTGGCCAAGGACGGCATCCAGCTCAAGGCCAAGGCCCGCGTGACCGTGCGGGCCAACATCGACCGGCTGGTCGGCGGCGCTACCGAAGAGACCATTATCGCCCGCGTGGGCGAGGGCATGGTCACGACCATCGGCTCGGCTGAGAGCTACAAGGAAGTGCTGGCCATGCCCGACCGCATCTCCAAGAAGGTGCTGGAAAAGGGCCTGGACGCGGGCACTGCCTTTGAAATCCTCTCCATCGACATTGCCGAAGTGGACGTGGGCGAGAACGTCGGAGCCAAGCTGCAAGCCGACCAGGCCGAGGCGGACAAGCGCCGCTTCCAGGCCGAGGCGGAAAAACGCCGGGCCATGGCCATGGCCCGCGAGGCCGAGATGCAGGCGCTGGTCCGCGAGAACCGGGCCAAGGTCGTGCTGGCCGAAGCGGAGATTCCCCAGGCCATGGCGGCGGCGTTCCGGGCCGGGCACCTGGGCATCATGGACTATTACCGGCTCAAGAACATCCAGGCCGACACGCAGATGCGCGAGAACATCGGCGGCGTGGGCGGACCGTCGCAAACCGAGGAGAAGAAACAGTAGATGCGGCTGCTGGCTGACAACATCACGCACACGCTTGAAAAGCTGCTGCCGCTGATCATCCTGGCGGCCATCAGCATCCTGGGCCGGGTGCTCAAGAAGCACACCGAGGAGCGGGAGGCGCAGAGCAATTCGCAGAAGATGCGTCAGCGTGTGGAAGAGGTCCGCCGAGCCATGCGCGGGCAAGGTGGCGACACCGGAGCGGCTCAGCAAGGCCACGCGGGGCTGGCACCGCCCAAAGGCCGGCTGGCCAAGCCCGGGGCGTATGAGCATCCCATTGCGCCGCGATTGGGTGCTCCGGCCGTGCAAGCCCCGCTTCGCCAGCGCCCCCAGCCGCAAGCCAGGCCGCTGCCGCAACCGCCGCGGGCCCACCCGCTGGCAGGCCAGGTCGCCCGGCCAATCGGCGCCCTACCGGTAGGCCAGACGCCCCCGCTGCCCCGGACCACGCCGCGCTCGCCCCAGCCGGCCGCACCGGTTCGGCAAAATCAAAGCGATCTGGCCTCAGCCATGGCAGCGCACCAGGAGATCGAGCAGCGTCACTACGATCAGCGCCGGCTCGGCTCGGGCGTGACCAAGGCCGTGGGACAACTGCAAGGTCATATGGACGTCGAAGACTTGCAGCGTGCCCACCACCTGCAATCCCGCCAGACGCTGCGGACCGAGCTGACGGCCCGTTTCCAGCCCGTCGAGACGCAGCAGGTCCACGTCCTGGTCGATCTCTCCAAGCCGCGCGAACTGCTCAAGAGCATCATCTACAGCGAGATCATCGGCCTGCCCAAAGCCCTGCGGCACGAGACGGAAATGTGGGATCTGTAGCGTTTTCACGTGGAATATCTTGGCGTGTCGCGGGCGTCTCGCCCGCGTTTGTTTTGATGTCCCGCGGGTGCCGTGGTCGCGGCGTCCAGCGGCCACGTTGACGCGCATAGGGCGTGAACTGGTTGCACGCGGGCCCACAGACGGGTGGCATGGTCAGGCTGTCGTCTTAGCCTGGCCATGTATGGGCGCTAACAGCATGGCCAGCCATGAACAGCGGGCTGACCATGCCACCCATGTAAATGATGGTCCAGACGCGGGCGAGACGCCCGCGACACGAAAAGGAGCCTGCCATGGCCAAGTTTACGCGAATACTGTACCCGACGGACTTCTCGCCCATGTCGCGGTGCGCGCTGGAGCACGCGTTGGACTTGTGCGACCGCTACGCCGCCCAACTGCACTGCCTGCACGTGGTGGACGACAGCTATCAGTACTGGCTGAGCTTCGAGGCCGCCGCCGCACCGGCCGGGCCGCCGCTGCAGGACCTGATGGCGCTGGCCAAGACCGAGATGGAGCATTTCACCGCCGACCATCTCTCCGGCCGGAACTCCACCACGGCCGTGGTGCACGGCCGGCCCTTCCTGGAGATTATCCGCTACGCTCGCGCCCAGCACATCGACCTGATCGTGCTGGGCACGCATGGCCGCTCGGCCCTGCGCGAAGTGCTGGTCGGCAGCACGGCCAACAAGGTCATCCACAAGAGCCCGTGTCCCGTCCTGTCCGTCCGCGACCCCAGCCACACGTTTCAGATGCCGTAGGGCATAGGGCATAGGGCGTAGGGCGTCGGGAGGATGAAGGATGGATGATGGCATGGCCAAGAGCTGTGCTTCCGCGCCGTTGCCGAAGCACGGTCATCAAACTCCTCTCCCTCTGGGAGAGGTACCGCCTTCAGGCGGGGGTGAGGGTCGGAACTGCCGAGCACCCTCACCCTACCCTCTCCCAAGGGGAGAGGAGTGAAGAACCATGAGTGCCCTCTCCCAAGGGGAGAGGTGTACAGAAGCACAAGTGCCGGGTGCCGTGGCTGCGGAGTCCAGCAGCCACGTCGGACTCGCCGGCGAAGCCACGTTGGGCTCGCGACAAAGACACAGCCGAGGGCGGCTGTGCCACGAAGACATCACTCAGCATGCCTTTGCGAGAGTACGCGTAAAGGCATGGCACCTGGCTTGGGATGCTCGCGATTGCATAAGGATTCAATGCGACATGACGCCAATCAATTTCAAGTTGCGCTTCGCCGCCGCAGTTATCACCTGTCTGATGGTGTTCGGGCTCACCGTTCCAGTCGAAGCCGTGCCGGCCGCCGAGCGAACGTCGGCATCGTCCGCTCCAACCAGTGCGGCGCCGGCATCGGGGCTTCAGGACGACTTCGATCCGGGGCTGTTCGTGATGGTGCTCGTCATGGCTGCGATCGTGCTGGCCTTAGTCGGCATGGGCGCGGTCTTTGGCCTGTTCCTTTGCCTGGCCGGTTGTGCCCTGGTTGGACTGGGGCTGGTGTCCAGCGCCCTGCTCTACGGCCTGTTGCGACGCAGCGCCACATCGGCCGCACGCTGGTTCACGGTCGGCGCCTGCGTCCTCCTGGGCATGGTGGCGGGCGTTGCGGCCACGTGGCTCGCGGCGCACCTCATGAGATGGGGCTTGTCGGGCAAAGCCATTCTGCTGGCCGGGAATGCTGTCGGCGCTCTGGCTGGACTGGCCGTAGGCACGGCCTTAATAACGCTTGTCAACGCCGCCGTGCGTCGGATGTCGCGACATTGATGTGACGGGGCAGCATGGCCAGCCCAACAGCGGGCTGACCATGGCACCCGGCACCTGGCCGCGTCGGACATGCGGCAAAGGCACGGCACCGGCGAATTTCCTGTTCCTATTTCGGCGTCATTTCGCCGTCAGTGCGGCCTTGAGGGCTTTGAGCACGCCGTAGCCCTCGTCCTTGGTCGGCAGGAGCATGGAGCCCTCGGTCCATTCGTTCCAGGCGTTCAGGACCATCACCTTGGGTTTGTGCGAATGGCTCTGCATGAACTGGCGGGCGGCGTAGACCAGCTGGCCGAAGCGCTCGGGCGTATTGCCCGTGACGATGTGTCCCCACGGCCAGGCCCAACGCACCGGCGGCCAGGGCTCGTAGGGATGATTCCGCGGCGTGACGTCCCAGCCATGCGTGACCACCGGCCAGTACGGCATGCGGGCGTGGGGTGATAGCCGGAGTAGTTGATGACGGCCACGGTGAAGTCTTTCCGCGCCGCCGGCTGGGCGGAAGCGAGCAGCTTCGCCAACGTGGGATCTTCCCGGCGGGAAGATTTTCCTGCGGCTGGGCCTGATTTGGCCTTGGGGCTTGTATTCACGACTCTGGTAGCCATCGCTTCTCCTTTGGACTTCGTTGCTACGCAAGCTTATCCGCCGTCCGAGGCTGCGGCAATCGGCCGACGGCGCGGAGGTAGTCCAAATCGTACGGTGTCGATAGCGAGCATTGTCAGCCAACCAAACGCGGCCGATGGGCTCTCTACAATGGCGCAAATACGTTGGAGATGAGCCATGCACGTTCCGCCCGCTGCCATTCGATTCGTTGAGGTCAGTGCCCTGCTAGCGGCCACGATAGCCGGCATCGCCCTGCTGTGGATCCAGGTGACCATCCACTTGATCTCATCGCTCACTGCGTACGCCAAGCCCTGGTAGGCTGACCAGCCCCCTCGCCGAAAGCCTCGAACGGCCGATGGACGCTGGCCGTACAACCAACGAATGCGTAAATCCCTTCTTGGCTGTGGCTTATTGCTGGTGGGGCTGCTGGGCGTCGCCCGCGGCGGCGACTGGCCCCAATGGGGCGGTCGCGATGCGCGGAACATGGTTTCGCCCGAGCAGCACTTGGCGGATTCCTTCGAGCCAGGCCGGCTGACGCGCATGGGCCCGACGACCGATCCGGCCGATGAGCCCACCGGCGCCGAGCATCCCGTCGCGCTCGACGCGGCGACTTCCCGCAACGTCAAGTGGTCAGCCACGCTGGGCTCGCAGTGCTACGGCAACGTTGTGGTCGCCGGCGGCCGTGTGCTGCTGGGCACCAATAACGCCCACCCGCGCGACCCGCAGGTTCGCGGCCAGCACGGCGTGCTGCTGTGCCTGGACGAGCGGACAGGCAAGTTCATGTGGCAACTGGCGGTGCCCAAGTACACCGATCTGAAGATGTTCGACACGCTGGACCTGGGCATCTGCTCCTCCCCCACCGTCGAGGGGGACAAGGTGTATCTCGTGACCAATCGGGCCGAGGTGATCTGCGTGGACTTGGCCGGACCGGCGGCGGGCCAGACCGTTGAGCCGATCTGGCGCTTCGACATGATTGCGGAATTGAACGTCCGCCCGCACGATACGGCCAATTGCTCCGTGCTCGTCCACGGCGGCTACGTCTACGTCACCACCTCCAACGGCGTGGATGATTCGCACCGCACGATCGAGCGGCCCGATGCACCCAGCCTGATCGTGCTGGATAAGCACACCGGCCAACTCGTGGCCGTCGATGACGCCCACATTGGCCAGCGCATCCTGCACGGGCAATGGTCTTCGCCGAGTCTGGGCGTGGTCAATGGCCGGGAGTTGCTGTTCTTCGGCGGCGGCGACGGCTTCTGCTACGCCTTCGATGCCACGCCGCAGATGAGTCCAACCGGCGGCGTCGGCACGCTGAAAAAGGTCTGGTGGTTCGACTGCAACGGCCCCGAGCGACGGACCAAGGACGGCCAGCCCATCAAGTACCCCAGCCGCGAGGGCCCCAGCGAGATCATCGCCACGCCGGTGCTGCTGAGCAACCGCCTGTACGTCGCCATCGGCCAGGACCCCATGCACGGCGACGGCCCCGGGGCCTTGTGCTGCATCGACGCCACCGGCCAGGGCGACATCAGCCAGTCGGGCAGAATCTGGATCAATACCGACATGCACCGCAGCCTCTCGACGGTCTCGGCCACCGACGAATTGCTCTTTGTCGCCGACCTCTCCGGCGCGGTCCGCTGCCTGGACACTGCCACCGGAAGGGCCATCTGGACCCACCAGATGCGCGGGCACGTGTGGGGCTCGACGCTGCTGGCCGACGGCAAACTTTACGTCGGCGACGAGTACGGCGACTTCGTGGTGCTGGCCGCTGGAAGAGATGAGAAGGTCATCAGCAAGACCAATCTCGGCTCAGCCATATACTCCACGCCCGTGGCCGCCAACGGCGTGCTGTACGTGGCCTCCCAAACGCACCTGTACGCCGTGGTCAAGTGAGTCCTGGGTGCAAGTGAGTCCTGGGTGCGATAGGTCGAGTTTGGGCGCCATAGGTTGAGCCTGGGTGCCATAGGTTTAGTTGGGTGCCATAGGTTGAGCCGCGCCGTCTTGCGGCTCTACCTATGCCGACGTCGAACACAGGCAGCCCTGCCCCAATGGCAGTTTCTCGGGTGGCATGGTCATCCGCCTGTTTGTGCGGTGACCATCTTCAGACACTCTGTTCAAAGATAAGGCTCTCCAGCATACTCATCGCAAACAACGCGACTGACCGTGCCACCGCGTGCCACCCGTCAACACCGCGACACAAGCCGAAACACTCATGGGCGAGACGCCCATGACACGCATGGCCGAGACGGCCATGTCACGCTTCTATCGCACCTGCGAATTTCGTTCGCGGGCGCGTTGAATCTCCTGCCGCAGGTACGCTCGCTCGGTGAACAGGCCGCAGCGGTCCCACTCTTCCATGATCTCATGGCAGATGCGGGAATTGTATCGCCGCAGTTCTTCCAACTCCGCTTCGTCGGGGCTGCCCGGCGGGGCCGTGAGAATGGCATCGTGGGCATCGACGGTGAAGACGAAGAAATCTTTGCCGGGCGGCCGGGCGATGCGTAGTTTCATATAGCGATACCGCTCGTTGCCCATCCGCAGGCTGAACGCTTGGACGGCATTGACGTCGACGTGTTCGGGCTGCTGCTCGACCTCGTCCTGCATGAGCCACTCGCAGACGTTGGCGTCATTGGCCACGGCAAAACGTTCGCGCAGGCCAGAGGGCGGCCGGTCGTAGGCCTTGTCCAAGTACCGCCCCACGGCCAGTTGAATCTGGTCCGCGGTGGGAAAGTGTGGTATACTGATTGTGTTCATGCGCTCTACAGCATCCTAGGCTAAGCGGCGTGTGAAACTGAAGTGATATAATACCGGTAGAGGGCCCCAAGGCCAATCGAAGGCTGGAGTAGTGAGCGCAAGAAGTTATGCACGATCAGCAACGAATGCCAACGATCTTGGTTGTCGAAGACGATGAGGAGATGAACGAGCTGGAGCGAGAGCTTCTGGCCGTTCACGGGTTTGCATCAGTACCCGCCTACGACGGGCGGCAAGCGGTGGAGCTTTGTCGCTGCACCCACGCCGACGCGGTGCTGCTGGATGTCATGCTGCCGAAGATGGACGGCTACCAGGCCTGTTCAGAGATGCGGCGACTGCTCAACGGCGTGCCCATCATCATGATCAGCGCGCTGGGCGAAGAAGACTCGCGCAAACGCGGCATGGCCGTCGGGGCCAACGCCTACTTCACCAAGCCCTTCAACCCCGAAGAAATCGTCGCCACCCTGCACCGGCTCATCAATAAAGAATGCACCTGCTGATGTTCGATGTGCGATTCTAAGCGGTCATACATCAGTCTTTGGCGGTGGCACAGCCTTTTAGGCTGTGCCGAACAGGCTGAAAGCCTGTTCCACCATCCAGAACTTGCATAAGTCCGTGGTACGCCCGCGCTCGGGCGTGAAACCGCGCGAGAAGACATCGCTATGCCCGCAAAAGCCACAGCCGAGGGCGGCTGTGCCACGGGGCAAACCGGTCAGTAAATCGCACGTTCAGAATTCTTCCACTTTCTTCCCCTTGACCGTCTGGCGCAGCACTTCGTCCATCTGCGCCTGCGTCAGCGGCGTCGCCGCTGTGTTCACGGCCTGCACTGCTTCGTAGATCGCGTCGGCGTCGGAGCCTTCCAGCAGCGTCTTGAGCTTGGCCACCGTCGCATCCAGATTCGCCCGCTGATCGGCCGTTAAAAGCGCGCCGGCGTTGACTAAGGCCTTGTCCACCGCCCGCAGAATTCGGCCGGCCTCGTTGCGCGTGTCGATGAGCTGGTGAGCGGCCATATCCTCGCGGGCGGAGCGGTACGATTCCTGGATCATGCCATCGACCTCCTGGCGCGTCAGGCCATGCGAGGGCGTGATCTGGATGGCCGCCTGCTTGCCGCTGCGTTCCTCGCTGGCCGAGACGTTGAGGATGCCGTTGGCGTCGATCAGGAACGTCACGCGAATCTTCGGCGCCCCGGCCGGCATGGGCGGAATGCCGCGCAACTGGAACCGTCCCAACGAACGGCAGTCCTTGACCAGTTCGCGCTCCCCTTGCAGCACGTGGATATCCACGGCCGTCTGGCCATCCACGTACGTCGTGAAAAGCTCGCCGGCCTGACAGGGCAGCGTGGTGTTGCGCAGGATGAGCTTGCCCATCGCCCCGCCGAGCGTCTCGATGCCCAGCGACAACGGCGTGACATCCAGCAGCAGCAGGTCGCGCTTCATGCCCGAAAGAATGCCCGCCTGCACGGCCGCCCCCAGCGCGACCACCTCGTCGGGATTCACCGCGGTGTACAGCTTGCCTGGCCCGAAGTATTCGCCCACGCGCCGGCGGACGTACGGAATCCGCGTGCAGCCGCCAACCATGACGACGCGCTCGATCTGCTCGACGGAAAGCCCGGCGTCATTGACGGCCTGGCGAGAATTCTCGATCGTGCGGTCGAGCCACTTGGCGGCCAGGGACTCGAATTCCGACCGCGTAATCGTCCGCTGGAAATTCCTGCCATCGCCCAGGTCGATCTCCACCGTCGTCTGCTCGGCATCCGACAGCCGCACCTTGGTGGCCTCGGCCAGGCTGCGCAGGGCTTGGCGCGTCGAGGGCGGGAACTGGATGTTCTGGCCGAAGCGGCTGCGGATTTCGCCGGTGATCAGGTCGATAATTTCGCGGTCGAGGTCGTCGCCGCCCAAGTGCGTGTCGCCGTGCGTCGAGAGCACTTGGCAGACGCCGCCGGCGATCCGCAGCACGCTGATGTCGAAGGTGCCGCCGCCCAGGTCGTACACGGCCACGGTAGCGTCTTGCTTCTGATCCAGCCCGTACGCCAGCGTGGCGGCCGTGGGCTCGTTGACGATGCGTTTGACGTCCAGCCCGGCGATTCGCCCGGCGTCGCGCGTGGCCTGCCGCTGGGCGTCGTCGAAGTACGCCGGCACGGTCACGACGGCCTGGTTGATTTCCTGGCCCAAGGCGGCCTCGGCCCGCTGGCGCAACTCGGTCAGGATCATCGCCGACAACTCCTGTGGCGACATCAACCGGCCATTGATGTCCACGCGGACAATCTCACGCGACTCTGTAGGGCGGGCACCGCCCGCCTCCGTGGCACAGCCGCCCTCGGCTGTGGTCGTGTCGGCGTGGCCGCTGGACGCCGCGGCCACGGCACCCGCGGTGGTCGAAGGCTTGCCCGCCTGGGTCTGGGCCGCCAGTCGGGTTGCGTCATCGCCGACCACGCGGTACGGCAGCACGCGCAAGTCCTCGCGCAGGTCGGCCATGCCCTTGCCCATCAGCCGCTTGACGGAATACACCGTGCAGAGCGGGTTCTCCACGGCGTGAGCCTTGGCGGCGCTGCCGATGGTCGCCCGGCCATCGGGGCCAAAGGAGATCACGCTGGGCACCATGCCGTTGCCGTCCTTATCCCGGAGAATTCGCGGCCCCCCCGGTGTCATGACGGCGGCCAGCGAGTTGGTCGTGCCCAGGTCGATGCCCAGGATGATGTTGTTCTTGCCCGGCGGCAGCGGCTGAAAGTCCTGTGCGTTCATTTCCTGTTCAATCCTTCTGCGAGTCTTCCGGCAAAGCGTTTAGCAGGGATTCAGGGGATACGGACAACAGATCTTCGATATTGGATATTAGATATTCGGAACAACACGTTCTGTTCAGCAGGCCACGTCTTTCCTGCTATCTAATATCCAATATCCACCAGTAGATAATAGATAGCAGATATTCGGAACACCGCACTCGGTTCAGCAGGCTACGTTTGTCCTGATATCTAATATCCAATATCTGCTATCTATTATCCGTCTTATCCCTTGCATCCCATGCATCCCTGCCAATTCTGGCTATTCCAATTGCGAGAGGCTCTTTCGCACGAACGACACGGCGTTGAGTTGCTCGCGAATCTCGTGCAATTGCTGCTGGCGCGTGGCCTCGCACGCCGCGGCCGCTTCCAGGTCGGCAAACAGCCGCTCGACACTCTTGAGCAGCCCGTCGCGTTGGGTGAGCAGCACCTGCTTTAGCCTGGCCTTGGCGGCGGCATCGGCGGCGACGCGAGCGTCTTCCAGCTCTTCCTGCAACATCAGCATGGTATTCAGGAAGCCGCCCGGCACGCTCTTGTCCTGGGCCGACGCCGGCCCGCCCAGCAATTCCAGCAGGTAGCCGGCACGGCGAATCGGGTCCGACAGCGTGCGATACGCTTCGTTCACCGCGGCCGCTACCGTCATGGCCAAGGCCATCACGTCAGGCTCGTCCTCGGCGTGAAAATCCGGGTGCGAGTGCCGCGAGAGCGTGATGTACTTTTCGTGCAGCGTCTTCAGGTCGATCTCAAAGCGCCGCGGCAGGCCCATGAGCTGGAAGAAGTCCATAAAGCTCGGCAGCGGGTTGAGCGTCTCGCAGTGGTCGCACAGCAATGGCTGCGACATCTCGTGCTTGCAGTGGGTGCACTTGGTCAGCACGGCTTTGTTGGTGTTGTCTTCCATTGCTTCCTCTCTGAAAGGACCTAGGCCAGAGGTCGGAGGCCTGCTTTTAAGCCTTAAAGCTCGCCCCGCAGCCACAGCTCTTCTTGGCGTTGGGATTGTTGAACACGAAGCCCCGGCCTAGCAGCTTGTCCTCGAAGTCCACTTCCGTGCCGGCCAAGTACAGGTAGCTCTTGGGGTCGCAGATGACGTTGACGCCGTTGGTCTGAAAGCTCTCGTCGTCCGCCGCCGGCTTGGTCGCAACGTCCAGAACGTATGAGAACCCGCTGCACCCGCCGCCCTTGACGGCAATCCGCAGGCTCGATCCCTCGGGCATCTGCTGCTCAGTAAAGATCCGCTTGATCTCGCTAGCCGCTCGCTCAGTCAGTGTTATTGCCATAGCCTTCTTCCATTTCTTTTAACCACGGAGAGAACGGAGCGAACGGCGGGATTCGATATTGGATATTCGATATTAGGAACGGCACTGCCGCCAAGTGAATCCAGCCACGCATTCAGGCTGTACCCAATACCTAATATCCAATATCGCCGTTGGTCTTCGTCTTTCTCCGCAGTTCTCCGTGTACTCCGTGGCAAATGCCGTTTCTTACGTCTTGGTCTTACCCTGCATTTCCTCTGTGGCCAATGCCGTTTCCGCCGGGGCCGCGTTCTTCCGCTTCCAATCCTCGATGGCGGCCTTGACCGCGTCCTCGGCCAGTACGCTGCAATGGATCTTCACCGGCGGCAAGGCCAGTTCGTGCGCCAGTTCGGTGTTCTTCAGCTCGCCGGCCTGATCGAGCGTCTTGCCCTTGAGCCATTCGGTGGCCAGGCTGCTGGCGGCGATGGCGGCCCCGCAGCCAAAGGTCTTGAACTTGGCCTCGGTGATCACGCCGGAATCATCGACCTTGATCTGCAACTTCATCACGTCGCCGCACTCGGGCGCGCCCACGATGCCCGTGCCCACGTCCCGCGCGGCCTTGTCCATCGAACCCATGTTTCGCGGGTTGTTGAAGTGATCCAGGACTTTCTCGTTATATGGCATTGGTCTTACCTTTATTTCCATTTAACCTGTTTGAGGTCGATACCTTCGCGGGCCATCTCGTACAGCGGCGAAAGCTCGCGCAGCTCCCGCACGGCCCGGACCACGCGTTCGATCGCAAAGTCGATCTCCTCTTGGGTGGTGAAGCGTCCCAGCGAAAACCGCAGCGAGCTATGGGCCATGTCGTCGCCCACGCCCAGGGCCTTGAGGACATAGCTGGGTTCCAGGCTGGCGCTGGTGCAGGCCGAGCCCGAAGAAACCGCGATGTCCTTCATCCGCATCATCAGCGACTCGCCCTCGACGTACGCAAAGGAGAGGTTCAGCGTATTGGGCAGCCGCTGCGTGGGATGGCCGTTCAAGTTGACCTGGTCCAGTTGGCTCACGATGCCCTGCTGCAAGCGGTCGCGCAGGGCGGTGATGCGCGGGCCTTCGGTCGGCATCTCCTGCATGGCCAATTCCGCAGCCGCTCCCAGCCCGACGATGCCCGGCACATTCAGCGTGCCGCTGCGCATGCCGCGCTCGTGCCCGCCGCCGTGCATCTGGGCCGACAGGCTCACGCGCGGGCCGCGCCGCCGCACGAACAGCGCCCCCACGCCCTTGGGGCCATAAATCTTGTGTCCCGAGATGCTCAGCAGGTCGATGCCGGTTTCGTCCACGTTCAGCGGAATCTTGCCGAAGGCCTGCACGCCGTCGCAATGGAAGAGCACGCCGCGTTTCTTGGCCACTTTGCCGATCTCGGCCACCGGGTGAATCGTGCCCACCTCGTTATTGGCGGCCATGAGGCTGATGAGGATGGTCTTGTCGGTGATGGCGGCCTCGACCTGCTCGGGCGAAACCATGCCGGTGTGGTCGACGGTCAGGAACGTCACGTCGTAGCCCTGGGTTTCGAGGTAGTGGCAGGTGTCCAGCACGGCCTTGTGCTCGGTGGTGGCCGTGATGATGTGGTTGCCCTTCTCGCGGTACATCTCGGCGGCGCCCTTGATGGCCAGGTTGTCGCTCTCGGTGGCGCCGGAGGTGAAGACGATCTCCTTGGGCGAAGCGCCCATGGCCTGGCCGATCTGCTGGCGGGCCTTCTCAACGGCCGCCTCCGCCGCCCAGCCAAAGCTATGATTCTTGCTGGCGGCGTTGCCAAAGTGCGTGGTGAGGTAGGGCATCATCGCCTCGAGCACGCGCGGATCCAGCGGCGTGGTGGCGTTATTGTCCATGTAGATCGGCGTCTTGACGGCCATTACAGCGTTCCTTTCCCTTCCGTAATCACTTTCTGTCGTGTCGCGGGCATCTCGCCCACGCCTCGTCTCTTTCTTCAGTGTCGCGGGCGTCTCGCCCGCGCCTCGTGGCACAGCCGCCCTCGGCTGTGGTTGTTGCGGCCCAGACGCCCGCGGCACATCTTCAGTGGGCAGCCAGCGCCGCCCCCTCGCCGGAATCAGCGGTTTCAGTCACGGTCGGCTCGGCCACTTCGGCCAGCGTGAGCTTCTTCAGAAAATCGTTCAATTTCCGCTGCACGCGATGCACCGGATCGGCCACCGGGCAGCGCGACATGACTTGCAGCGTGCATTCGTGATGCCCGGCCTCATCCGTCACGCAGGCCGACAGCCGAATCGGGCCTTCCAACGCCGTGACCAGATCGGCCAGATTGATGTCCTCCGGCCGGCGGGCCAGGCGATAACCGCCCTTGGCCCCGCGCACGCTCTCGACATACCCGGCCGACGCCAATTCCTTCAGCACGTTCATCAGCAAGGAGAGCGGCACACCGAACTGGTCGGCGATCTCCCGGGCACTGACCACCTGCTCAGCCGGCAAGCGGGCCAAGTGCGTCATGGCGATCAATCCGTAACCCGTTTTCTTGGTGAGAGATAGCATCGCTCGTCCTTAGTCTTCCTTTAAGACGCATATGGGATCAATTTTGTTCTGATTCCACAGGAAATATAGCACCGAAAGAGTGCGGGATCAAGAGGGAGAGAAGAAGTCGATCGGTGGATCCGTGGATTCGTGAATCCGTAGATCCGTGAATCCGTAGATCCGTGGATCCGTGGATCCGCCCTGCCGTTACGCGTGGGTGCCATAGGTTGAGCCGCGTCTTCTTGCGGCTCTACCTATGCGACGATGGAGCATAGGCAGTCCCGGCTTCGCAAGACAACGCGAAGCCGTGCCAGCTGGGTGCCATGGTCAGCCCATCTTCTTGGGCTGGCCATGCGCGGACCTGCGCGTCGCGGTGCCGTGGTCGCGGCGTTTGCGACCACGTGGCCGCTGGACGCCGCGGCCACGGCACCCTTGCGCTCCCCCCGCCGGCACCCGCCCCGCATCCCGACTGGCTTGTCCTACGCTTTGATCGTTACCTCGACCTGCCTGGCCACTGAGCGGACGTACTCGGCGGCGACGGCGAACTGCTCGGCGGTGTCGAGGTGTTCGAGCATCAGGGGCAGGTCCGGGTCGGTCCGCTCGATCTCCTGCAGGAAGGCGGCGTAGTCCAGCTTGCCCTTGCCCGGGGCGACTTCATTGATGTGCGAGGTGAAGCGTTCGTCCAGCAGCGAGTCCTTGCCGTGGATGCTCTTGATCTGATCGCCCAGCAGGGCAAAGCATTCGCGCACGAACTCGCCGCTCTGGTAGTAGCGGCGCGGGCTGGTGATGAGGTTGGCCAGGTCGAAATGCACGGCCACGCCCGGCCGGTCGATGGCGCGGATCAGCTCGGCGTAGCTCTCGGGCGAATCGGGCGGGATCCACGGCATCGTTTCGAGCGTGTAGAAGGTCCGCGCGGGCTTGACCGCGTCGATGATCTCCTGGACGCTATCGACGATCCGCTCGAAGGTCTCGTCGCTGAAGTTCCGCTCGTCAGGCCCGTCCCACTTGGCCGCCCGCGAGCCGGCGATGTTCACGCAGCAGCGAGCGCCGATCTTCTCGGCCAAGGCCAGTTGACGCTTGCACTGGTGCAAGGCCTTGATGCACTCAGCCTCGTTGTCGCTGATCGGGTTGGACCAGGCCCCGACCTCGGCGATGGTAATGTCCGCATCGTCGGCGGCCTTGGCGTAGGCGGCAATCGTGGCGTCGTCGGCGTCGGCGTTGACCGGGCAATACGCGGCCGAGTACCCAAGACGCTTTACCGCCGCGACCCACTCCTGCGGATTCGCACACTTTTCGAACACCGGTCCGCCAAGTCTCATGATCGGCCCTTTCCTTTGAGGATGCCGCTGCTCTCGTGCACCGCATTGTATGGCGGCACACGGCCCTTGAGAACAGCTTGCCCGGTGGCGTGGGCGATGCGGTTGCGACCACGTGGCCGCTGGACGCCGCGGCCACGGCACCCACGCGCACCTCTCACCCACCCGCGACGTGGTTGCTCGCTTCACTCGCGGCCACGGCACCCGACGGTCGGTGGGTGCCATAGGTTGAGCCGCGTCTTCTTGCGGCTCTACCTATGCGCTATGCAACGTCGAGCATAGGCAGTCCCGGCCTCGCAAGAAGACGCGAAGCCGTGCCAGCCTATGGCACCCACCCGCACCCACGCGCACCCCTCACCCGCCCGACGTGGTTGCTCGCTCCA
The DNA here is from genome assembly GCA_903892515.1 of uncultured Planctomycetota bacterium. Classification (GTDB taxonomy): domain Bacteria; phylum Planctomycetota; class Phycisphaerae; order SM23-33; family SM23-33; genus CAITIS01. The sequence goes on from CAITIS010000112.1 coordinate 36,683, forward strand.
CTCGCAGCCCACGGCACCCTTGAGAACTCCGCGGCAGCTTGGCACAATGGCCGCACCTTTACTTTCAGGAGAATAGAGCAATGGCCATCAAGGTTGCGTTTATCGGGGCTGGCAGCGTGGGGTTCACCCGCCGGCTGTTCCGCGACATCCTGACCGTGCCGGAGTTGCAGGACACGCGCTTCGCCTTTACTGACATCAACAAGAGCAACCTGAATATGCTCTCTCAGCTTTGCCAGAAGGACATCCGCACCAACAAGCTGCCGGCCACGATCAGCTCGACGATGAATCGCCGCGCCGCCATCGAGGGCGCCGACTATGTCATCAACTGCACGCGTATCGGCGGGCTGGAGGCCTTCAAGTTCGACATCGAGATTCCGCTGAAGTACGGCATCGACCAGTGTGTGGGCGACACGCTGTGCGCCGGCGGCATCATGTATGGCCAGCGGAACATCCCCTGCGTGCTGGACTTCTGCAAGGACATCCGCGAGGTGGCCAAGAAGGACGTGCTGTTCCTCAATTACGCCAACCCCAACGCCATGAACACGTGGGCGGCCATCGAATTTGGCCACGTCAACACCGTGGGCCTGTGCCACGGCGTACAGGGCGGGCATTACCAGATCGCCGCGGCCTTGGATCATCTGCACGGCCACAAGACGGCCGATGGGGACGATCCCGCCCAGCCGTGGAAGGGCTATTGCGAGATCATCTGCGCCGGCATCAACCACCAGACGTGGTACACCCGCATCCTGTACCGTGGGAGGCTCATCGCCGCGGCTGAACTCATCGAGGCCTTCGAGAGCCATCCCCAGTTTTCCAAGCGGGAAAAGGTCCGCATCGACGTGCTGCGACGCTTCGGCTATTACTCCACCGAATCCAACGGCCACCTGAGCGAGTACGTGCCGTGGTATCGCAAGCGCGTCAAGGAGATCAAGAAGTGGATCGACCTGGGTGTGTGGATCGACGGCGAGACGGGCGGGTATCTGCGCGTCTGCACCGAAGGCCGGAACTGGTTCGAGACGGACTTCCCTAACTGGCTCAAGGCCGAGGATAAGCCCATCACGCCGGCGGGGCGCTCGCCCGAGCACGGCAGCTACATCATCGAGGGACTGGAGACCGGCCGGTTATACCGCGGGCACTTCAACGTGAAGAACCATGGCTGCATCTCCAACTTGCCCGATGACTGCGTGATCGAGGCCCCCGGCTACGTGGACCACAACGGCATCAACATGCCGCGCGTGGGCGACTTGCCGCTGGCGTGTGCGGCCAGCCTGTCGGCCAGCGTGAACGTGCAGCGGATGAGCGTGCTGGCGGCGGTGAAGGGCGACGTGACGCTGCTCAAGCAGGCCATGCTGCACGACCCGCTGACGGCGGCGGTGTGCGACCCCGAGGAAATCTGGCAGATGACGGACGAAATGCTGGTGGCACAGGCGCAGTGGCTGCCGAATTACCGCAAGCACATTGCCGGAGCCAAGAAGCGGCTGGAGACAGCCCGGCGCAGCGGCCAATACCGCGGCACGATCAAGACGCAGGGTGCGGCCAGGCTCAAGACCAAGACCGTGGCCGAGATGAAGAAGAACCGCGCCGCCGCCCGCAAGAACGCCGCGGCCTCTGATAAGGGCCACGTTAAGGCGACGAAGTAATTGGATGTCAGATAGTAGATATCAGGAAATGCCCTCTGGAAGGGTCATCATCTCCTAATATCCAATATCTGATATCCAGCATCTGGCATCTGACTCAGTCGCCTTCTTCCGGCGAGACGACGCCGGCGTGGACCTCCTCGGGGTGCTTGATCTCTTCCAGCGATGCGCCGAAGTTGATGTGATAGGCTGCGCCCTCAATCACCAGGGCCGGCAGCGACTTGACGCCTGCCCTTTCGGCCTCGGGTATTCGCTGAGGTTGCTGGCCAAGGTTTACGCTCTCGATCTGGTATCGGCGTTTGTCGATGGCGGAAACGAGTCCCTGTTCGGCCGAGCGGCATACCGGACAGCCGGCGTGATAGAAAATCGCCTTACTCATAGCTAACTCCTTCCCCGCCCCCCATGCAATCTTAGGGCGCGAAATGAGCAATCCGTAGGGGAACCAAGCGGCAAATCCGCGACTTTCGCGGGCGTCGAAGCTTCGTAGGCTGGGCCGAAGTTTCGTAGGCTGGGTCGAAGCGTACACGCGAGGCCCACCTGCCGGGCGACAGGGGGCAGCGGCCGAAGAAGCACGGGCGAGACGCCCGTGACACGCATGGCCGAGACGGCCATGTCACAACGGCCAAGTCACAATAACGCTACGCCGGCACGGTGACGCGCAGGCCATCGTAGGCGAGTTCAACGCCCCTGGGCAGGTGAGCGTTGGTCTCGTTGTGCGGCAGTTCGTGGGTAATGTGCGTAAAGAGCGCCCGGCGCGGCTTGAGCCGGGTGACTATCTCCAAGGCCCCGGTCAAGTTGAAGTGCGTCGGGTGCGGCGTGTGCCGCAGGGCGTCGAGCACCAGCAGGTCCAGGCCACCCAGCAGTTCCATTGAGGCCGGCGGGATGGCCGAGCAGTCGGTGCAGTAGGCGAAGTTGCCGATGCGGAAACCCAGCACCTCGTCTTGGCCGTGCAGCAGCGGAATCGGCGTGATGTCCAGACCGGCCGCGGAGAACGGCCCCTCGACCAGGTGGAATCGCATGCAGGGGCGGAAGGTCGCGACCAGTTCGTACGGCACCTCGGCGTAGCCAAAGATCACCCGCAGCCGGCGTCGGGTGGCCTCGTCGGAATAGCCGTCGATGGGCCCGCCAATGACGTCGTTGAAGCGGCGGATGTCGTCTAAACCCAGGATGTGGTCGGCGTGGCCATGGGTGAACAGGATGCCATCGACGCGGCGGATGTCGCAGGCGACGGCTTCGAGACGCAACTCGGTCGGCGTGTCGATGAGCAGCACCTTGCCCGCGGAGGTGCGGATGGCCAGGCCGCAGCGATTGCGGTGGTCGCGCGGGTCGTCGCTGCGGCAGACGCGGCAATCGCAGTTGATCATCGGCACGCCGTGCGACGTGCCGGTGCCCAGAAACACCAGCTCGAGTTGGGATGCAGACATAAAGCTCCTACGCCAGCTCTTAGTACCTAAACTATCTCAAAAGCTGATTCACCGCAGAGACCGCAAAGATCGCAAAGCTGAAATGTTTCAACGAAGCTTCTCTCTGCGTTCTTCGCGGCCTCTGCGGTGAGTTCTGAGGTAGATTCTTGGCATTTCGTGCGCAGTTTGACGGCCAAGGGTGGCGCGGTCAAGATGGAGCGCGCGCAAAAAAAAGGGCCGCGGCGATGAAGCCTGCGGCCCTCTCTCCTTTGATCCAATTCGTTACCGGCGGGCGCGCCGGGCCAACAGCCCCATGCCGCCAGCGACCAGCAGGGCCAGGCTCGCCGGCTCGGGCGTCGGCGTCATTTGCTGCACGTAGTTCACGCTGCCCAGGAAGGACACCGTGTAGCCGAAGTTCAAGGTGCCGCCGACCGGAACACTGGTGCCGGCATAGTAGTCGATATGGCCAGTGTACGTGCTCCCGGCCAGCGTGGGCTGGGTCATCACGGCCGTCCAATCGCCCGGCAGGGTCACCGCGGCGCCAGAGATCGCGAAAGTCTTGTCCATGGAGATATCGATGTGATAGTCGGTCCACGTGAAGTCGGTGTCGTTGTCGATGCTGTTGGTGATGTGCACCGTCGGGTCCATCTCGGTGTCGGTGATGATGTCGCCCAGGATGTGGCCCGCGAGCCCGGCCGCCGGCACGCAATGGTGAGCGCCCTTGATGGCCATCGTGTAGATCCCGTTCGACTCCGACAACGAAGGCACCGCGACCGGCTGGCAGGTGATCACGCCATCACCGTCGGAGCCACAAGTCCAGCTGATAATGTCGGCAGAGGCAAAGGAGGCGAGAAATCCAACCGCGAAGATCGCAATGGCTGCAAAGAGACTCTTGGACATCATAGAAACCCTCTCTTTTCTGTTGTACCAGACGACTTGGCTCAAGCCTGGCGATGGGCTAGATCGCCTTAAGTTTCGATCATTACTGTACAACGAGTCCGTGTTTTGTCAAGAGTCGTTCCGCAAATATTTCGGCCCCACGATGTTAAGCGGCTGCATGCTCAGGTCGGTCGTCGTGTCGCGGGCGTCTCGCCCGCGTCCGGCAGCTTGGGAAGGCCCAGTGCCCGCAGCGCGGGC
>CAITIS010000113.1 GCA_903892515.1 uncultured Planctomycetota bacterium
CGACTTCGGGGTGGTCGGGGCCGAAACTGGCTTCATCAATGGCCAGCGCCCGGCGCATCAACGGCTCGGCCTCCGCCAGCCGGTTGGTGGCCCACAACAATCCGGCGAGGTTGTTGAGCACAGTAGCACCGTCTGGGTGATTCTCGCCGAGACTCTTCTCGACAATCACTACTGCCCTGCGCATCAACGGCTCGGCCTCCGCCAGCCGGTTGGTGGCCTGCAACAATTGGGCGAGGTTGTTGAGGTCAGCGGCGACTTCGGGGTGGTCCGGGCCGAAACTGGCTTCATCAATGGCCAGCGCCCGACGCATCAACGGCTCGGCTTGCGTCCACTCCGCGAGCGTACGCCAACGTGTGCAAGTTTGGTTGAGCAGCCAGGACGAGTCGGGGTGATTGGTGTCGGCCCAGAGGCCAGCGAGTGCGGCGAGAGGATTGATCTCCCAGCGGGCTTTTTCCCAGGTCGTCGTTTTCTCGAGAGCGGCGTCGCGCTCCTTGACCAGCGCATCCACAGCCTGTTGCCGGGCGTTACGGTCGGCTTCGGGCAAGTCGCGCCGGACCAATTCCTGCACCAGCCGGTGGACGCGCAGCAGGCGCGGTTCGGTGGTCTCGTCTTCGGGCCGGGTGAACAGGGCCAGCTTCTCCAGCCGCCGCCAGAGGTCGTCCCACGGATGGGTCAGGCGCGCGGGTTGGCCGACCTCCGGGAAGTCCGCCACCACCAGCGTCCGCAGCCACGGCAGCGGCAGATGATCGGGCGGGAGGAAGGCGGCGTATTCCAAGGCCCGGCGCTCCGGCGGGGAAAGTGCGGCCAGGGTGGACGCCAGCACGGCACTGAGGCGGCGGTCGTGGTCGTAGCGGATGTCTTCAGCCGACTTAAGCACTGTCTCATCTTCCAAATCCTTCAGACCGATTGTGTCGGCCAGTCCCGCACAGGTCACACCAGGATGCGCCGCCAGGTGCGCGGCGACCAGTTCGACGGCGGAGGGTGAAGCCCCCGAGGCGCTTGACGATCTGCCGGGCGGCGGCGCGTTCGGCCTCGCTGGCGAAGAACCGGTGCTTCTCCAGCAGGTCCATCGCGTCGTCTTCGGGCAGTTGGCCGAGCGTGAGCCAGTTGCCTTTCCCGCCCGCCGGCGGCACCAGCCGGGTGGTGGCGAGCAGGTGGAGCTTGGGGCCGAGGACGGTCATGGTGTCGGTCTGCGAGCGCGCCAGCAGCGCGAGGTCGGTGACGTTGTCGAGCACGAGCAAGACATGGCCCGACTGGTCCAGCCGTTCGCGCAGGCAGGCGAGCACGGCGGCGAAGTAATCCTCGGGCTGCTTGCGTTCCTCGTCGCTGATGCGGTCGCGGAAGAGCGCGGTGAAATCGCTCTGCCCCAGCACGGCGTCGCGCAGGGTGGACTTGCCTTCGCAGCGGAGGAGGAAGCGTCCGCCCGGATAGACGCTGGCGTAGGCGTGCGCGTAGGCGTAGGCCAGCTCGGTCTTGCCGATGCCGCCCAGGCCATGCACGCCGTAAATGACGCCGGTGCGGTCGTCCTTGATGAGCCGCTCGCGCAGGGCCAG
>CAITIS010000114.1 GCA_903892515.1 uncultured Planctomycetota bacterium
TACTACGCCAGTTTCCCGTAGCGCCGGATTTGCGGCCAGATAAGCGCCACCGCGCCGACGACGAGCATCGTCCCGATCCCGCCGGACACGACGGAGACCACCGCCCCGGCAACGATGGTGTGGCCGATCATCGGGCCGAAGACTTGTGCCACAGTGCCGGACTCGAACCCGCCCAGTTCGTTGGACGTGCCGATGAACAGGTTGTTGACGGCCGAGACGCGGCCGCGTTTGTCGTCGGGCGTGAGCATCTGCACCAGCGTATGCCGGACCACGACACTGACGGTGTCGGCCGCTCCGCACGTAAACAGCATGAGCAGCGAGAACCAGAACCAGGTCGAAAGCCCAAAGGCCACCGTGGCCAGCCCAAATACCACGACCGCCCAAAGCAAGGCCCGTCCGGCCTTTTGCAGCGGCGGCCGGTGGTTCATGATGAAGGCACAGAGCAAAGATCCAATCGGCAGGGCCGCGCGCAAGACTCCAAGCCCTGTGGGCCCGACGAACAGAATGTCTTTGGCATAGATCGGCAGCAACGCCGTTGCGCCGCCCAGGAACACCGCGAACATGTCCAGCGTGATGATCCCCAGGATGATCTTGCTGGCGTAGACGAACTTGAAACCGGTCAACAACGTCTGGAGCGTCATGGGCTCCTTGGCCGAAACAGCGTGCTTCCGGCGGACCATGCCGACCAAAACGCAAAAGACCACCGACGCCAGCGCGCTGATCACATACACCAGTGCGGCCGGTGCTGTCGAGTGATGCCTGGCCATCCACGCGATGATCACGCCGGCCATCGCTGGGCCGGCTATGGCGGATAGTTGAAACACCCCGGTATTCCAGGTAACCGCACGCGGGAATTCCTTGCGATCCACGAGGTTGGGCAGAAACGCCGCGTTGGCCGCCCACATGAATGTGCGGGCAGCGCTGCCGATGAACAGGCACAGGTAGATCCACGGGACCGGCGCGCGGAGCGCCGAAATGGCAGCTATGCCAAGGCCCGCGGCCGCAGCTACCGCCGTCGTCAGCACCATGACCCGCTTGCGACTGTAATTATCCGCGACGTGCCCGGCCGGCAGCGTGAACAAGAACATCGGAATCATCTGGGTTAGCCCCACGAAGCCCAGCGCCATCGCCGAGCCGGTGCGGTCGTAGATCTCCCAGCCCAAGGCCATGGCAAACATCTGCTGGCCGAGCATGGCGGCAAGGCGTCCGATGAGATACAGTGTGAAATCCCGATTACGCAACAGCGCATAGGGGCCATCGTCGGTGCCGGCAAGGTCGTCCGACGCGGCGGGGGCGTCGGATTTTGCAGGCACTGATGGCGGGTCTTCTGGCGACTCGGCTTTGTGCGTGGTCATAATGTGAAGAGCCTAGTGGAAAACTGGCGTGGGTCGAGTTTCAAAACAACAGTGAAGCTTTCAAGTTCCAATCCTGTTCCTGATCAGCATTGCGTAATTCGGGTGTTGCCGTAACTTTTCTATGATACGTCGCAGTAGGTAACCCAAGCAACTTGTTTGGATCGGCGGGCCGTGTCTGCTCCCGATCCGCTCTCTGGGCAACACTGCACATCGGCGTGCCTCTCCTTTGCTCTCGGTGGACAGAGGGCAGCGAAACTGGCTTTTTCCGACCCGGCTCAGCCATGAAGCGGCTGTGTTAGACATTCTGAACACCTGTATTAGAAGTTAATCCTTCCGCTGCTTGGGCTCGACGGGGAAGATTAAAGTCTCGGAAATAGCGGGTCTGAGGTTTCATATGCGCCTCTGCGGCGTGACATTTCCTGAAGCAGAGGCGGCGAAAGCGTAGTAGGTAGGGAAGAAGGACGATGGCAGAGTCTGTTTGTCCCGACGTACTTATCCACGTGTGCCAGAACTGCCTTCCCAGCAGAGGTCATCTTCCACGGCAGTGGGTGCAGGAGGGCCTGCGTATCCTGGTCCGAGAGGTTCCCTGCAGCGGCAAAACCGATGCCCAGTACCTGTTCCACGCCTTCGAGGATGGATGCATGGGCGTGTGTGTAGTGACTTGCCCCAAGGCATCCTGTCATCTTGCCCAAGGAAACTACCGTGCGGAAGTTCGCATGCGCACGGTCCAACGTTTGCTGGCCGAGATAGGGCTGTCGCCGGATCGGGCACAGTTGTTGCGGGCGTCCCCTGACGAGTCAGCCGAGCAACTTGAGAAGTCAGTTCGCCAGGCAGTGCAGACCATATCACGGGCCGGTGCAGAATCCTGTGCCGCAACGGCGCCGCCCAAGGGGGCGAAATAAGCGACGGCGGCGCTGCCGGGCGTTCCCTCGAATATCGGAAGAGATAGAGGATCATGTCCCCAAAGAGCAAGACAACGCGATTGCAGGCGAAAATTGAGTCCGGTCAGTCGGCCCTCATCGCCGAAGTCCATCCTCCCAAGAGCGGCGACGCTGCGGCCGTGCGAGCCATGGCCAAAGAATTCGTGGGCCGGGTTCACGCGCTGGGCGTGTCGGACAACCGCGATGAGGTACGGATGTCGGCGCTGGCGGCGGCTTCGTTGGTGGCGGGCGAGGGCGTTGAGCCCATCCTGCATGTGACCACCCGCGATCGCAACCGTATCGCACTTACCTCCGATGGCCTGGGCGCCAGCGCCTTGGGCATTGGCAACGTGCTGTGCACGACGGGCACCCACCAGACGCTGGGGGCGTTCGCCAGCGCGCGCAACGTATTCGACATCGATTCCGTTCACCTGATTCAAATGTACAGCCACCTGGCCGACGACGGTGCGTGGGTGGGCGAGAAGGGCTTCACGGGCGTCGGTTCGTTCTGCGTGGGCGGCGTGGCGGCCCCGTTTGCAGACCCCCTGGAGTTGCAGGTGTCGCGCCTGGCCAAGAAGGTGAAGGCTGGGGCGCGATTCCTCGTCACCCAGCCAATCTTCGATCTGGATCGCTTCGGTGCCTGGTGGCAGGCGGTTACCCAGCGCGGGCTGCACCAGCAGGTGGCGATTCTGGCGGGGGTGCGCGTGCTGACGTCTGCTGACCAGGCCAACGCGTATGCCCAGCGCCGGCCCTTGCCGATGGTTCCCCAGGCTGCTCTTCAGCGACTCGGGCAAGGAACTGCGGACGCGCAGCGGAAGGCGGGCATTGCGCTGGCCTGCGAGACGATCGAAAAACTGAAGGCTGTGGCGGGTTTGCGCGGCTTTGACATCTCGGCCCAGGACGATCACGCCGCCGTTCTGGCGGTCATGTCGGCCGCTGGATTGAAGGCGGACTAGCCGTGCCGGCCAAGTACCACATACATACCGAGCCCTGTCCTCCGCGTTACCGGTTGCCTGGCAAGCTGGGCGTCGTGGATTGGCGCGAGGACTGTGCCCGCTGCCACAACTGCGTGAAGGATGGCTGCATCTACGGCCTGTACCGCGACGAGGCCGACACGCTCCACGAAGAGCTGGGGTACCTGGACTACATCTTCCAGTGCAAGGGCTGCCTGAGCTGCGTTCAGAACTGCACCAAGGGCATCCTGACGCGCGTCGTCAACCCGGAATACAAGCGGCTGGGCGATGCGTACTTCACGCCGGACATCCTTCTGACCACGTGGTTCCAGGCCGAGTCGGGCAAGATCCCGGTCTCCGGCGGCGGGTACGGCGGGCCATTCTCTGGGCCGGGCTTCGACTCGATGTGGACCGACATGTCGGAAATCGTGCGGCCGACGCGCGACGGCATCCACGGACGCGAGTACATCAATACCGGCGTGGATATCGGCAGGAAAATGCTGCACCTGGCGTTCCATGACGGCGAGATGGACGTCTCGCCGCCTCCGCTGGCGCAGATTCCCATGCCCGTGATATTCGACATCCTGCCGGATCGATGGAAGCATCGGCCGGTGGCCAGAGCTGTCGCACAGGCAGCGGCGCAGCTGGGTGTGCTGGCCGTGGTGCAGGCCGATGAGTCGCCAGAGGATCTTGCCGTGTCACCCGACCGGCTGGTGCCGCTGCTGACCGGCGAGCAGGTGCCGGAATCGCTGGAGCTTGCGTCTTTTGTGATGATTCCTGACAGCCCGCGGGTTGAGCAGGTGCGTGATGCCCTGAAGAGGCAGAACCCTCAGCGGATTGTCAGCGTGCGGGTTGTGGCTTCGCCGGCGGCGAAGGACCGTGTCCGCGAGCTTGTCGGGCTGGGCGCTGAGGTCATTCATCTCGTCTTCGACATGCACGGCCGGGAGCAGGGGACGGCCGAACCGCGTCACATGCGGGACGTGTTGCGGGATATCCACGGCGAACTCGTCCGGGCCGGCGTCCGCGACCAGGTGACGCTGGTGGCATCCGGCGGGATCGGGCTGGCCGAGCACGTTACCAAGGCCGTCATCTGCGGCGCAGACATGGTGGCCATCGACGTGCCGCTGGCGATCGCGATGGAGTGCCGACTGTGCCTGGATTGCGATCGTGGCCTGCCGTGCCCGATCGACCTGGCGAACGTGGATGCGAAGTTCGGCGCCACGCGAATTGTCAATCTTCTGGGCGCTTGGCATCAACAGCTGATCGAAATGCTCGGGGCCATGGGTATCCGTGAGTTCCGCCGCCTTCGCGGCGAGACGGGGCGTTGCATGTTCTTTGAAGACTTAGAACGCGACACGTTTGGCCGCATGTTCGGCCAGCGAAAGACCCAATCTGCGGGAGGTCCGGCATGACGCAAACTGATTCCACCGCCATGCCCCAACCGCCCGACGAGTTTGCCGCGAGCCCGGAGTTCGCGCAGGTTTCGCGCGAGGTCCGGCCGGTCGGGCCGCGATATCGCAACGAGATCGGCAAGTACAGCATCCACCGCGACTCCAACTGCATCTCCTGCGGGCGATGCGTAGCGACGTGCCCACATGGCGTGCATGTCCGGCCTGAGGGCTACCGGCAGGTGATTCGCCCGTTTGACTATCGCTGCGTCGGGCCGACGTGCGAGCGAACCGATCACTACTGCATCACGGCCTGCCCCAAGCAGTCGCTTTCGATGCTGGACAATCCGGTCTTTGCCACGTTGGGCGATTGCCGCTGGACAGGCGATTTGATCGCGAGCAACTGGATGATGGCCGAGACGGGCCACGCCCCCCCGGCGCATCTTAACAATGAAGTGGGGGGCTCCGGCGGCGGGTTCGACCGACTGCGTTTCCGCTTCCCCGAGAAGATGCCGGCCGACCTGCGCCACGAGGATATCTCGACGGAATTGGTGCTGAACCGCCGTGGCGATGGCCGGCCCAAAGTGACGATCGACGTGCCATGGTATGGCGGCGGGATGTCATTCGGCTCGACCAACATCCGCGTGCTGCTGGCCAAGGCGCGGACTGCCAAGGCTTGGAACACGTTCAGTTGCACGGGCGAGGGCGGCTATCCCGAGCGTTTCATCCCCTATGCCGACCACATGATCACGCAAGTGGCAACGGGGTTGTTCGGCGTGCGCGAGGAGACGATCCAGCGGGCACCCATCGTTGAGTTCAAGTACGCCCAGGGCGCCAAGCCTGGCCTGGGCGGCCACCTGCTGGGGCCCAAGAATACGCCTTCCGTTGCGGCCATGCGCGAGACGGTGCAGGGCGTGTCGCTGTTCTCGCCGTTCCCCTTCCACAGCGTGTATTCCGTGGAGGACCACAAGAAGCACCTGGACTGGATCGCGCATGTGAATCCGCGGGCGCTGCTGTCGGCGAAGGTTTCCACCCCCGGCGACGTGGACATGGTAGCGGTGGGCGCTTACTACGCCGGCGCGCACATCGTCCACACCGACGGCAGCTATGGCGGCACGGGCGCGGCGCCCAATATCGCCAAGAAGAACATCGCCATGCCCATCGAATACGCCATCAGCCGCGTGCACCAGTTCCTTGAAGCCGAGGGCGTGCGCGGCCAGATCACCGTCATGGCCAGCGGCGGCGTGCGGACGCCGATGGACGTCGCCAAGGCCATCGCGATGGGCGCCGACGGCGTCGTCATCGGCACAGCCGAGTTGGTGGCCATGGGCTGCATCCGCTGCGGGGCCTGCGAAAGCGGCCGTGGCTGCGCGCGCGGGATCGCCACGACCGACTCGGAGCTGCTGGAACTGGTGACCGTCGAGTGGGGCACGCAGCGGCTGGTGAACCTGTATAACGCCTGGCGGGAAATCCTCATCGACATCCTCTACCGCCTTGGCTTGCCGTCCGTCGCCGCTCTTCGTGGCCGGACGGACCTGTTGATGCACCTTGATTATGAGGATCGGGCGGCGCAATGACGATTGACCAAGCCATCCAGCGGATGAGTCCCCTTCAGCGTGCGGAGGTGCTGACGCAGGCCCGGGCGGCCTTGCGGCCACAGGGGCAGTGGTTCCTGCCTTCGCCGGAGGCCGAGGGCGGCTGCGGCGTTACCGGCTTCGCGTGCACAATCCCCGTCGGCGGGCGGCACATCTACGAGCCGTCCATCCAGATGCGCAACCGCGGCAACGGTAAGGGCGGCGGAATCGCGGCCTGTGGCCTGGTGCCGGAGGACCTGGGCGTTTCGCGCAAGGTCCTGGAAGAAGATTACATCCTGCAGGTGGCGTTGCTGGACCCAACCGCACGCGATGACATCGAAGCGCGGCACGTCCATCCGCACTTCGAAATCGACCAGGGCGGGCTCGTTCCGACGGTTGACGACTATCGCGACGTGCCGCTGCTGGAAATCCGGCCGCCGGACGTGGCGCGGTATTTCGTTCGCGTCCGGCCAGGCGTGCTGGACCGCTTCGCCACGGAAAAGAACCTGACGCATCTTTCGCAGCGCGAAGTGGCCGACGAGTTCGTCTTCCAGAACTCCATCGCGTTGAACAAGGCATTCTACGCCTCGCTGGGCGAGAAGCGGGCGTTCGTCGTCTCCCACGCGCGCAACCTGGTGATCATGAAGGCCGTCGCCTTCGCCGAGGCCGCGGTGGAGTATTACCGCATGTCCGACACGCGGGCGCACGTGTGGATTGCCCACCAGCGCTACCCGACGCGTGGCCGAGTGTGGCACCCCGGCGGGGCGCATCCGTTCATCGGCATGAACGAGGCGCTGGTGCACAACGGCGACTTCGCCAACTACCATGCCGTGTGCGAGTACCTGGCGCAGCGCAACCTGTTCTGCCAGTTCCTGACGGACACGGAAGTGTCGGTGCTGCTGTTCGACCTGCTCAGCCGCACATACGGCTACCCTTTGGAATACATCATCGAGGCGCTGGCGCCGACGACCGAACTGGACTTCGACCGCCTGCCCGCGAAGAAACGCGAGGTTTACAGCCACATCCAGGCCGCCCACATGCACGCCGCGCCGGACGGCCCGTGGTTCTTCATCATCGCCCGCAGCCTGGCCGAGCAGAAGACCTTCCAACTGCTGGGCATTACGGACACCGCCATGCTGCGTCCGCAGGTGTTCGCGCTGCAGGAGGGCGAGGTGTCCATCGCGCTGGTGTGCTCGGAAAAACAGGCGATCGACGCGACGCTGGCGAGCTTGGCCAGCGAAGACCCGCGGTTCGCCCCGGTGGCGGACCACTACTGGAACGCCCGTGGCGGCAGCGCCTCCGATGGCGGTGCTTTCCTGATGACCGTTTCGCCGGTCGATGGCGGCCCCAAGGGCGACGGTGCCCCCGACAGCAAACAGTATGAACTGTGCGTCACCAACAAATTCGGCGACGTGGTCCGCACCCAGCCCGGCCAGGTGCATTGCGACCTGTCTCAGCCGGTGGCAGCGGGGGCCCAGAATCAGGATGACCTGGCCGCCGTGGATCGCGCGGTCGAGTCGCAGGACGCGCAGGGGCTGTGTGAGTACGTCCGCCAGTCTCTGTCCGCCATGGACTACAACCGGCTGCGGTCGTTCGTGGATCAGGTGGCGGTGCGCACGGCGCAGGCCGCGCCCAAAACGGGCATCGACGCGCTGACCCAGTGCATGGACCAGCGTTTCGCCACCGGCGACAAGAAACGCAGTTCCGTGCAGACGATCCTGCGGGCGGGCCTGGAGCGAATCTTTGAGGCCCAGCCGCTATGCCAGGGCAGCGGCAACGGCCACGTGTTCTGCCGCATAACCTGGGACACGCGCCAGAACCTCCGCGGGCCCCAAGGCCAGGAGCGCACGCTGTTGATCGATGCTCGCCGCTTCCAGCCCGAAGGCGAACAGTGCGACGCGCGGCTGGCTGTAAAAGCCTATGAAATGGGCTGGCGGCACCTGGTGCACTACAACACTCGCGGGACGCGTTTTCACGCCGCGGGCTTTGGCCCCCGCACCGACGGCCTGCGGGTCGACTGCTACGACAACCCGGGCGACTACCTGGGCTCGGGCATGGACGGCCTGGAGGCGTACATCCACGGTAACGCCCAGGACCAGCTTTGTCAGATTGCCAAGCGCGGCAAGCTGGTCGTGTACGGCGACGTCGGCCAGACGTACCTGTACGGCGCCAAGGGCGGCGACTTCTTCGTCCTGGGCAATGTTGCCGGACGGCCGATGATCAACGCTGTGGGGCGGCCCCGCGCCGTCATCAACGGCACGGCCCTTGACTTCCTGGCGGAATCCTTCATGGCCGGCGATCCGCTGACCGGCGGAGGTTTCGCCATCGTCAATGGCATCCGAGTGGACGAATCGGGCCGCGTCGTGCCGCTGGAGCAGCCATATCCCGGCAGCAACCTGCTGTCGCTGGCCTCTGGCGGGGCGATCTACGTCCGCGATCCGCATCGCACGCTGGTCGATGAGCAGCTCAACGGCGCTGTCTACCGGCCATTGTCGACGGTCGACTGGAGACTCATCCTTCCGTACTTGCAGGAAAACGAGAGGCTCTTCGGCATTCGTGTCCAGCAGGACCTGCTGACCGTTGATGGCGTCCTGAAGAACCCCGCGGCCGTGTACCGCAAGGTGATGCCTCTGGGCGCCGCCCAGGCGCAGGCCGCGCTGGAAGAGGCCGAGGAAGGAGACGGCGAATAGCTATGTCGATTCTGGAGCCAATCCATGATTGCCGATAAACGCAGTCCATTGCCGGCGGCCAGCAGCGAGCGGGCCATGCCCTGCGGCTCGGTGCTCGTCTGCGGGGCGGGCATTGCCGGCATCCAGGCGTCGCTGGACCTTTCTGCCGCGGGATTCCACGTCTACCTCGTCGAGCAGAGCCCGACGATCGGTGGCGCGATGGCGCGGCTGGACAAGACCTTCCCCACCGGCGACTGCGCCACCTGCACCATTTCGCCCAAGCTGGTCGCGTGCATGCGGGACCTGAACATCGACGTCCTGACGATGGCCGACGTGGTCAAGCTTGACGGTGAGGCCGGGCACTTCCAGGCGCAGGTGCAGGTCCGGCCGCGCAGCGTGGACGCCGACAAGTGCACCGGCTGCGGCGACTGCATCGAGCATTGCCCGGTGCGCAACGTTCCCCAGGCGGTCGAGCCGTTCCAACCCAGCATGCCGGCGGACGCCGCCCAGACGGCCTTGCTGGATGCTTCGCTGGCGAGGCACGGCGCCGAGGCGTCGGCGCTGATTCCGATATTGCAGGACATCAACGAGGAATGCGGCTACCTGCCGCGCACGGCGCTGGAGGCACTGGCCGCCAAGCTTAGTTGTCCGCTGGCGGAAATCCTTCGCGTGGCGAGCTTCTACAACGCTTTCAGTCTCAAGCCCGTCGGCCGGCACATCGTCGAGGTGTGCCTGGGAACGGCGTGCTTTGTGCGCGGCTCGGGCATGTTGCTGGAGCGGCTGACGGACGAACTGGGCATTGCCGTGGGCGGCACGGACAAAGATAAGCGGTTCACGTTGCGCACGGTGCGCTGCATCGGCTGCTGTGCCCTCGCACCGGCCATGCGGATCGACGGCGTGACTTTCGGCAAGATGAAACTCGATCAGGTGGCCAACATCCTGGAGCGGTTCGAATGAGTGCTTTCATACGCACAGCAGACGACCTCGAACGGCTCGGCGCAGCCGGTGCGGCCACGCTGTACCCCGCCACGCTGAAGATCCTCATCGGCTCGGCCAGTTGTGGCCTGGCGGCGGGGGCGCGCGAAGTGGAAGCTGCCGCTCTCGATGCAGTGAAAGAGTTCAAGCTCGACGCGACGGTCTCGCGGACGGGCTGCATCGGCTTCTGCCAGCAGGAGCCGCTGGTGGATTTCGTCTGCCCCGACGGCCCGCGTGTGAGCTTTGGCAATGTGACGCCCGCCAAGATGCGTCAACTGCTTTCGCACTTTGCCCAAAAGGGCACGCTCCCGGCGGAGATGGCCTTGTGCCGCTTCGACAGCGAGGAGAACGTGCCGGCCGGCCAGACTCATCGCTATCCTCCCTCCGCCAATGGCCTGTCCAAGGTGCCGGTGTGGACATCGCTGGACTTCTACCGTCAGCAGCAGCGGGTGATTCTGCGCAACTGCGGCTCGATCGATCCGATGTCGATCGGCGAGGCCGTCGCACGCGGGGCGTATCGCGGGGCGCTGCGAGCGCTTACGCAGATGAAGCCTGAGCAGGTGATTGCTGAAGTGCTGGCCTCGGGCCTGCGTGGCCGCGGCGGGGCAGGATTCCCGACGGGACGCAAGTGGGATTTCGCCCGCCAGCGCGACTCGGCTGTGAAGTACATGGTCTGCAACGCCGACGAGGGCGATCCCGGCGCATTCATGGACCGCAGCGTGATGGAGAGCGATCCGCACGCCGTACTGGAAGGCCTGTTGATCGGCGCCTACGCCATCGGCGCCCGCCACGCGTTCATCTACGTCCGCAGCGAGTACCCGCTGGCCGTGGCCACCATGCAGCACGCCATCGAGCAGGCGCAGACGCACGGCCTGCTCGGGGAGAACATCTTCGGCAGCGACTTTAGCCTGAAAGTGGAAGTCCGAAAAGGCGCCGGCGCGTTCGTGTGCGGCGAAGAGACCTCGCTGATCGCCTCCATCGAGAGCCGCTCCGGCGAGCCGCGTTCGCGTCCGCCATACCCAGCCACGCAGGGGCTGTGGGGCCAGCCGACGGTCATCAACAACGTCAAGACGCTCTCAAGCGTGGGCCCGATCCTGGCCCGCGGCGCCGCCTGGTACGCCGGGCACGGCGCCGAGGGCAACCGCGGCACGACGGTCTTCTCGCTCGTGGGCGCGGTCAAAAACACCGGCCTGGTCGAAGTGCCCCTGGGCATCCCGCTGCGGGAGATGGTCCAGCGCATCGGCGGCGGGGCGTCCGGCAAGCGTCCGATCAAGGGCGTGCAGACCGGCGGACCATCCGGCGGGTGCATTCCGGCCTCGCTGTTCGACGTGAACGTGGACTACGAAAAGCTTGCCGCGGTCGGTTCCATGATGGGTTCGGGCGGCATGATCGTGATCGACACCGGCACCTGCATGGTCGACTTGGCGCGGTTCTTCCTGACCTTCACGACGGAGGAATCCTGCGGCAAGTGTGCCCCGTGCCGCGAGGGCACCCAGCAGATGCTGCGGATATTGACGCGGATCTGCGCCGGCCAAGCCCAGAGCGACGACGTCGATACGCTGACGCAACTGGCGGTTACGGTCAAGGCCGCCTCGCTGTGCGGACTGGGCAGCACGGCGCCAAACCCCGTGCTGACCGCGCTGCGGTATTTCCGCGACGAGTTCGATGCGCACGTCCGTGACCACAAGTGCCCCTCCGGCGTGTGCCGGAACCTGACGACCTTCGTGATCGACGCCCATGCCTGCATCGGCTGCGGCCGGTGCAAGAAGGTCTGTGCCGTCGACGCCATTAGCGGCGAGGCGAAGTCGCCGCACGGCATCGATTCCAAAACCTGTACGCGTTGCGGGGCTTGCCGAAGCGTCTGCCCCGTCGAGGCGGTCGTCCCGGCGTAGCGCCGCGGGCAATGCCGAAAGTGTTGAGAGATTATGGCCGAGACATCAACAACATCTGTCACCGTGAGCGTGGACGGCCGAGTTTCGACCGTGTCGGCCGGCACGACCATACTCGATGCCGCACGCCAGATGGGCATCGCCATCCCGACGCTGTGCCACTATCGGGGGCTCTCGCCGTACGGCGCCTGCCGGGTGTGCCTGGTGGAGATCGAGACGCCGCGCGGCCCGCGCCTGGTCGCCTCGTGCAGCCACCCCATAGAGGAAAAGCTCGTCGTCCACACCGACAGCCAGACGGTTCTTGCCGCTCGCCGCACCGTCGTGCAGTTGCTGCTGGCGCAGGCGCCGCAGTCGACTGAACTGGCGGCCTTTGCCGCGAAGCTGGGAATCGAGAACACGCCGTTTGAACGCAAGGCCGAGGGCAAGTGCATCCTGTGCGGACTATGCGTCCGCGTGTGCAAGGACCTGATGGGACGCGGCGTGATCAGCATGTTCGGCCGCGGCGCGACCCGCGTGGTTCGCCCCGCCTTCGGAGAGCAGACCGACCAGTGCCAGGCCTGCGGCGCGTGCGTGACGGTCTGCCCGACTGGCGCGGTCGACCTGGCCGCAACTACGGCCCGCCGGCCCGTGCCGCACCGGACGGGTTACGATCAATATCTTTGTGCCAGGCCTTCGATCGACATGGCCCATCCGCAGGCCGCGCCGCGGGTGCCCGCTATCGACCGGGACAACTGCGTGCATTTCCAGACGGGCGAGTGCGGGCTGTGCGAGAAGGTGTGCCAGGCCAAGGCCATCGACTACGAGCAGCAGCCCAAGACGCTGGACCTGGACGTCGGGGCCGTGCTGCTGACGCCGGGCTTCCAGGCCTTCGATGCCACCAAACGCATGGAATTCGGCTTCGGGCTGCTGCCCAACGTCCTGACGAACGTGCAGTTCGAGCGGCTGCTGTCGGCCTCGGGACCGACGGAGGGGCACGTTCGCCGCCCCTCCGACGACCAGCCGCCCAAACGCATGGCGTTCATTCAGTGCGTGGGTTCGCGCGATCCCAGCCGCAAAAAGGCGTACTGCTCCAGCGTGTGCTGCATGGCTGCCACCAAGGAAGCCATCATGGCCAAGGAGCACGAGCCCGACTTGGACGTGACGATCTTCTACATGGACATTCGCGCGTTCGGGAAGGACTTCGAACGCTATTACAACCGGGCCAAGGAACTGGGCGTCAGATATGTGCGCTGCCGGCCATCGTCGGTTGAAGAGGTCCGCCCGACCTCTACGCTGCGGATCGCGTACGTCGACCAGGACAATCGCTGCCAGGAAGACGAATTCGACATGGTCGTGCTGTCGCTGGGGTTAGAGCCCAGTGCGTCGCTCCAGGAGCAGGCCGAGCGGCTGGGAATCCTGCTGAACGAGTGGGGCTTCATCCAGACGGACGGCCTGCACCCGCTGGATACATCCCGGCCAGGCGTGTTCGTCGGCGGGGCGTTCCAGGAGCCCAAAGACATCCCCGATACGGTGATGCAAGCCAGCGCCGCCGCGGCGCGGGCGATGACCTTGTTGGCGTCGGCACGTGGGAGCCGCATTCGCACCAAGACCTACCCGCCCGAGCGCGACGTGACGGACGAGCCGGCGCGGATCGGCGTGTTCATCTGCCACTGCGGCAGCAACATCGCCTCCGTCGTGGACGTGGAGGAAGTCGTTCGCCGCACGCGCACGCTGCCCCATGTAGTCGTGGCCGAGCATAACGTCTACACCTGCGCCGACGACACGCAGGACATGATCAAGGACAAGATCGTCCAGTACCGTCTCAACCGCGTCATCGTGGCCTCCTGCACGCCGCGAACGCACGAGGCGATCTTCCGGGATACGCTTCGCGACGCCGGCCTCAACCCGTATCTGCTGGAGATGGCCAACATCCGCGACCAGTGCTCCTGGGTGCATTCGTCAAATCCGCAACTGGCGACGCAGAAGGCGGCCGATCTCGTGCGGATGGCCGTTGGCCGGAGCGCGCTGCTCGTGCCGCTGGCGGAGGAGACCGTGCCCGTCAAGAACGCCGCGCTGGTCATCGGCGGCGGCCTGGCCGGCATGACCGCCGCGCTGGCACTGGCGCAACAGGGCTTCCCCGTTCATCTCGTCGAGAAAGAGGACCGGCTTGGCGGCACGGTTCGCGACATCTACCGCACGCTGGATGGCCTGGACGTGCAGGCGTTCCTCACCGAGACGATCGAACGCGTTGGAGCCAACTCACGCATCACCGTTTACCTGCGTTCTCGCGTGACGAAGGTGGACGGCCATGTGGGCGCCTTCAAGTCCGCCATTGCCGGCGGCGACAAGACTTCGGAAGTGGAGCACGGCGTGGTCATCGTCGCCACGGGCGCCAGCGAGCACAAGCCCACGACCTTCGGCTGCGGACAGAGCGAGCGCATCCTGACGCAACTCGAACTCTCCGGGAAGCTCGGCCGGGGCGAACTCAAACTGCCGCCCAAGGCCACCATCGCGATGCTTCAGTGCGTGGAGCAGCGGACCAGCGAACGGCCGTATTGCAGCCGTGTCTGTTGCACGACCGCGATCCAGAACGCCCTGGACCTGCACGAGAAATACCCCGACGCCCGAATCGTCGTGCTGTACCGCGACATGCGGACGTATGGTTTCCGTGAGATCGCCTACCAGAAGGCCCGCCAGGCCGGCGTGCTTTTCGTGCGCTTCGACGAGTCGGCGCCGCCCACGTTCGCGCTGGACTCTGACGGCCAGATTTGCCTGACGTCCCGCGACATGATTCTCCAGCGGGACATCGAGATGAAGCCCGACCTGCTGGCGCTGGCGGCCCCGATTGTCGGCCGGGCGGACCGGCAGGAAATCTCCGATCTCCTGCGCGTGCCGCTGAACGCCGACGGTTTCTTCCTGGAAGCGCACGTCAAGCTGCGCCCGGTGGACTTCGCCAGCGAGGGTCTCTTCTTATGCGGCACGGCCCACGCACCCAAGTTCCTGAGCGAGACCATTTCGCAGGCGCACGCCGCGGCGGCCCGGGCCACGTCGATCCTGTCCCGCAGGTCGATGCCAGTGGGGGCGCAGATCGCGCGGGTGGATCCCGACAAGTGCGTCTCGTGCATGACGTGCGTGCACGTCTGCCCATACATGGCCCCGATCGTGGGCGAGGATAACAAGGCCGAGATACAGCAGACGGTGTGCATGGGCTGCGGCAGTTGCACCTCTGAATGCCCGGCCAAGGCGATCACGCTGCGGCATTACGTGGACGGACAGGTGTTGGGCGCTATCGACCTTCTGCTGAACGCGGAGACGGCATCAGCCTCGCCGCTGGATTTGCCTCTCTTAGAGCAGGTAGGCGTCGCCCGGCCGCGATGGCGCAAAGGATAGAAAGTCATGGAATCAGAACCGATCATCTTGGCGCTATGTTGCCACTACTGTGCCTACGCCGCCGCGGACATGGCGGGCTCGATGCGCCTGCAGTACCCCAGCAGCGTGCGAGTTCTGCGATTTCCGTGCACCGGCAAGATCGAAGTGAACTATGTGCTGTCGGCCTTTGAGCGTGGCATTGACGGCATCATGGTTGCCGGTTGCCTGGAAGGCGGCTGCCACTATTTGGAGGGCAACCTCCGCGCCCGGCGGCGCATCGAGCGGGCCCAGCAGTTCCTCGATGAGATCGGCCTGGGCGCCGGGCGGCTGGAGATGTTCAACCTGTCCTCCGCGGAAGGCCCGCGGTTTGCCGAGATCGCTACGGAAATGCATGAACGGATCGTCAAGTTAGGCCCCAGCCCGCTGCGGCGGGAGCGAGCGGCCGTGATGGCGGGCGTGGAGAAGATTGCCCAGGAATCGCTGGCGGCGCTGGCGGGAGAAACCAAATGATTGTGGCCGATCGAAAGAAGATACCCGAAATCCGCGACATGATCCGATCGCACAAGCGTGTCCTGCTGGTGGGCTGCGGGACATGCGTCACCGTGTGCCTGGCCGGCGGCGAGCGCGAGGTGGGCATCCTGGGCTCAGCGCTGCGGATGTCGCTCAAACTGGCCGGCTGCACTGTGGCCGTGGACGAGTATACCATCGAACGCCAGTGCGAGGACGCGTTCATCGACGCGTTGGCCCCGCGCGTCAAGGAATATGACGCGATTGTCTCCCTTGGCTGTGGCGCCGGCGTGCAGACGCTGGCCGAGCGTTTCCCAACGACGCCGGTCTATCCAGGGCTCAACACCCAGTTCATCGGGATATTGGAGTCCCAGGGCGTCTGGACCGAAAAGTGCCTGGGCTGCGGCCACTGCCGACTGGGCGAGTTCGCCGGCGTCTGCCCGATTACCCGCTGCGCCAAGCGGCTACTGAATGGCCCGTGTGGCGGCTCCCGCGAGGGCAAGTGCGAAATCCATGCCGACACCGAGTGTGCGTGGCAGCGGATATACGATCGCGCCAAGGCGCTGGGGATACTGGCCAAGTTCGACGCGATCGCCCAGCCGCACGATTGGTCGACCGGCATCGACGGCGGGCCGCGGAAGGTCATTCGTGAGGATCAGTGCATCGCGGGCATGGGCCCCAAGGCTTGACGCAGGCCCGAGCCACGCGGGAGCAGGAGTGAAATGATGAGCGAACAAGCGAATGAAAAGATAGTCGTCGAGGACCTGGATAGCGGCTTCCGCGACGAGGTGGCCCGCGTCCCGGGCGGCGAGAACATTATGAAATGTTTCGCCTGTGGCACGTGTGCGGCTGGGTGCCCCGTCACGCAGGTGGACGAGGAGTACAACTGCCGCAAGATCATCCGCCAGATACTGCTGGGCCTGCGCAAGGAAGTTCTCACCTCGCCGCTGATCTGGCTGTGCGCGATGTGCTACCGGTGCACGGCCAGGTGCCCGCAGGCGGTGAACTTCACAGACGTGATGCGGGCGTTGCGTTTCCTGGCGGTCCGCGATGGCTTTGCCCAGCCGGACATGCTCGCCAGCAACGAGGAGGTCGATCGGCTCGCCCAGCTCGTGCGCCGCGACCTGATCAAGGGAGCGACTGACGGGCGCAAGGAAGTCATCGAGCAGCTTAAGGCGAAGATTCGTCGGGCATAAGGCGTGAGTGTCATGCACAAAAAGGCAATGGTTGTGGGTGCGGGCGTGGCTGGGATCCAGGCTGCGCTGGACTTGGCCGAGATGGGCGTGGAGACCTACCTCGTCGAGGCCGGTCCCGCGATCGGCGGCCGGATGGCGCAACTGGACAAGACGTTCCCCACCAACGACTGCGCCATGTGCATCCTGTCGCCCAAGCTGGTGGAGGCGGGCAGCCACCCCGGTATACACATCCTGAGCTTGTCAGAGGTGCTGAGCGTCCAGGGCGCTCCGCCGCGCCTGCACGTGACGATCCTGAAGCGTCCGCGCTACGTCGATGAATCCAAGTGCACCGGTTGCGGCCTGTGCATGGCCAAGTGCCCCACAAAGGTTTCCGACCCGTACAACAAGGGCCTGTCCACGACCAAGGCCATCCGCATTCCGTTCCCGCAGGCGGTGCCTGCCTTGCCGGTGATGGACGCCAAGAGCTGCCTGTTCCACCTCAAGGGCAAGTGCGGCGTGTGCAAGAGGGTGTGCCCCGCCGGCGCCATCGACTTTGGGCAGAAGGAAGAGACGATCGAGCTGGAAGTGGGCTCGCTGATCCTGGCCTGCGGCACGAAGGAGTTCGACGCCCGCCTCAAGGGCGAGTACGGCTACGGCATCTTCCCCAACGTGATTACGAGCATCGAATTCGAGCGGATACTCAGCGCCTCCGGCCCGACGGGCGGGCACGTGCAGCGTCCCAGCGACCAGGCCGTGCCCAAGAAGATCGCGATCCTCCAGTGCGTGGGCTCGCGCGACGCTTCCGTGGGCAACGAACACTGCTCGGCCGTTTGCTGCATGCAGGCGTCCAAGGACGCCATCATTGCGAGCGAACACGTGCCAGGGCTGCAGAGCACCATTTTCTACATGGACGTCCGCGCATACGGCAAGGGCTTCGACCGCTTCGTCGATCGCGCCCAGCAGCAGCACGGCGCGCGATTCCTGTGCGGGCGAATTGCGTCGGTCGAGAGCGATCCGCGCACCAATGACCTGAAGATTCAGTACATCGCGCAGGACGGCAGCGTCCACAGCGAGATGTTCGACATGCTTGTGCTATCGGTGGGCCTCCAATCCTCGGAATCGGCCAGGGAAACGGCCCGTCGGGTGGGCGTCAAACTGGACGCTTCCGGCTTCATCGCCATCGAGGCAACCGCGCCGGTGGATACCAGCCGGGCGGGCGTGTTCGTCTGCGGCAGCGTCTCTGGCCCCAAGGACATTCCCGAATCGGTGATGGAGGCCAGCGGGGCGGCCTCCGCGGCGGCGGCCGTCATCGGCGAGTGCGAAGTCCGCGAGATGCACGTCGAGTATCCCAAAGAGAAGGATCTGCGCGGCGAATCGCCACGGATCGGCGTGTTTGTCTGCCGCTGCGGCATCAACATTGCCTCGACAGTGGACGTGAGCGGCGTAGTCGAGTACGCCGCCACTCTGCCGCGCGTACGGCACGCCCAGGAAATGCTGTTCGCCTGTGCCCAGGACTCGCAGAAGACGATCCGCGCCGCTATGGAGAAGCACAATCTCAACCGCGTGGTCGTGGCCGCCTGCACGCCGCGGACACATGAGCCGCTCTTCCAGAAGACGCTCCAGAAGGCCGGCATCAACCCGTACATGTTCGAGTTTGCCAACATCCGCGAGCACTGCGCCTGGGTCCACCAGCAGGAGCCTGCTAAGGCCACGCAGAAGGCAAAAGACCTGGTCCGTGGCGCGGTGACGAAGGTCCTGCTGGCAGAGCCGCTGTACAAGAAGTCGCTGGGCGTCAATAAGAATGCCCTGGTGATCGGCGGCGGCTTGGCGGGCATGACTGCCGCCCTGGATTTGGCGAACCAGGGTTTCCAGACGTACTTGCTGGAGAAGACCGGCCAACTCGGCGGCAACCTCCGGCACGTTCAGACCACGCTGGACGGGCACGAGACGGCCGGAAAGCTGGCCGAACTCGTGGAAAAGGTGAACGGCCACCCGAAGATCACGGTCTGCCTTCAAGCAAAGATACGCGATATCGCGGGCTACGTCGGCAACTTCAAGACGACTCTCGATGAGCCGGCAATGGAAATCGAGCACGGCGTGGTAGTCATCGCCGCCGGTGGCAGCGAGTACGAGCCGACGGAGTACCTGTTCGGCCAGGATGACCGCGTGGTCACGCAACGGCATCTGGAAGAATTGCTGCACGCTGGCGACAAGGTCGCGCTGGCCAAACTTCGCACCGTGGCGATGATCCAGTGCGTCGGCTCGCGCGACGAGAAGCACAACTACTGCAGCCGGGTCTGCTGCACGACGGCCATCAAGAATGCCATTCGCCTTAAGGAACTCAGCCCCCGCACCAACGTTTACGTCCTGTACCGCGACATCCGCACCTACGGCCTCAAAGAACGCTATTACCGCCGGGCTCGCGAGAAGGGCGTCTTCTTCGTCCGTTTCGACCCCGATACCAAGCCGGCGGTGCAGAGCGAAGGCGACGGCCTGACGGTGCGAGTCCACGATGCCATCCTGGGCGCGACGCTGGAACTTCGGCCGGATCTGCTGGTTCTCAGCGCCGGCATCGTCTCCAACCCCGACAATAAGACGCTGTCGCAGTTCTTGAAGGTTCCGTTGGAGGCCGACGGGTTCTTCCTGGAAGCGCACGTGAAGCTGCGCCCGGTGGACTTCGCCACCGACGGCGTGTTCGTGTGCGGGCTGAGTCACTATCCAAAGGACATTAGCGAGACGATCGCCCAGGCTCGCGCCGCGGCCGGGCGTGCGGCTACCGTGTTGACCAAGTCGAGCCTGGAAGGCGAAGGCAAGGTTGCCTGCATCCGCGACGGTCGCTGCAGCGGGTGCGGAGCGTGCGTGTCGGTGTGCGCGTATCGCGCGATCGAGTTGGATCCCAAGCTTCGCGTCGCGGTGGTGAACGAAGCGTTGTGCAAAGGTTGCGGGGCGTGCGCGGCCACCTGCCGTGCCTGCGCGATCGATCTGGGCGGCTTCAGGAACGAACAGATGCTTAGCGCGCTGGGCGCGCTGTAGGTCCGGAGGTAGAGCGTTTGAGCAAGACAACTCCAACCGAACAGGCAGTGGCCGCAACGGCGCCGCCGGCATGGGAGCCCAAGATTGTGGCCTTCCTGTGCAACTGGTGCTCGTACGCCGGCGCGGACCTGGCGGGCGTCAGCCGGCTGCAGTATCCCACACACGTGCGGGTGATCCGCGTGCCCTGCAGCGGCCGCGTCAACCCGCTGTACATCGTCAAGGCCCTGCAGTTGGGCGTGGACGGCGTCCTGGTTTCCGGCTGCCATCCCGGCGATTGTCACTACATCAGCGGCAACCTGGTCGCCCGCCGGAAATTCGCGTTGCTCAAGAGCTTCCTGGAATACGTGGGCATCGAGCCAGGGCGGGTTCAGTTCTCCTGGGTCAGCGCGTCGGAAGGCAACCGCTTCGCGGACCTGATCCAGAAGGTCAGCGACGACATCCGCAAACTCGGGCCGGCCCGCCAACTCAAGAAGGAAGCCAGGTGACCGCCATGCGGGACGTACAAGACAAGCTCAGAGCGACGGCGAAGGACCTGCTGGCCTCGGGGAAGGTGGAGTTGGTCCTGGGGTTTGAGCCGGCCTCGCTGCCGATGCGGACGCGGGCGTGCTTCGCCCGTACCGCCGATGCGGCTGAGCGGCTGGTGTGGAACGAGTTCTGCTCGCAGAATCTGGCGGCGTATCTGCCGCGCCTCTTCGAAAAGCCTGCGCACATTCGCGGAGACTGGACGCCGCCGAAGGTGGCCGTGGTGACGAAGAACTGCGATGCCCGGTCGATCATCGGCCTGGTCAAAGAGCACCAGCTTGCACGCGAGAACGTCGTCATCATCGGCATGCCGTGCCAGGGCATGGTCGATCCGGAAAAGGCGGCTGCGACAGTCGACGAGCGGATCGCCCAGGCGTGCTTGGAGTGCGTCAGTCCGTCGCCCATCGGTGCGGACATTCTGATCGAGGGCCAGTCACGTCCCGCCGCGGCCGACCGTTTTCAGCGCGTGAAGGATTTCGAGGCTTTGACGCCGGCGCAGCGGTGGGATGCCTTCGTCAAAGAAATCTCCAAATGCACGCGATGCTACGCATGCCGGCAGGCCTGCCCCAACTGCTACTGCAAGTCGTGCTTCATCGAGCAGTCCAAGCCCAGCTGGGCCGGCGCAGGCGACGACCTGGCGGACCTTCTGCTGTTCCACATCGGGCGGATGTTCCACCAAGCTGGCCGGTGCGTCGAATGCGACGCCTGCGTGCGAGCCTGCCCAATGGGGATCGACTTGCGGCTCTTTACGCAGAAACTCGTGAAGGATGTGGAAGAGCTGTTCGGATACGTGCCGGGCGTTTCGCTGGACGATCTCCCGCCGCTGTGCACCTTCCAGTCGGACGACAGCGAGTGTTTCGTCACCGGTCCGGGAGAGGAATGACATGGCCCAGGGATCGATAAAGAAGGCGGACTTAGGCAAGCTCATCGAGGCCGTGCGCAGAGATGGCCGATTCTTTGGGCCCATCGACCAGGGCGACGGGGCGTGCCTGGCGGAAGTCACGCCCGATGCGGTGCTGAAGCTCGATTACGCCAATTTCACGCTGCCTCCCAAGCGAATGTTCTTCCCGCGCAGCGAAGTCATCGCCACGCACGAGGCATCAGGCATGGCGGCCGTGCCGGTGCAAGAGGGGCAGGTCGTGCTTTTCGGTGTCCGGCCTTGCGATGCGCTGGCTCTGACCTACCTGGACAAGGTCTTCGTCGACAAGCAATTCACCGATCCCTACTACCGCTCTCGGCGGGAGCGGACGCTGGTTATCTCCCTGGCGTGCCGCGAGCCGGCGGCCACGTGCTTTTGCACGTCAGTCCACGGCGCGCCCGATGGCCGGGCCGGTGCGGATATCCTGGCTGTGGAGGTCGGCGAGGCGCTGGTGTTGGAGTCGCTGACAAAGGCCGGCGAGGCCTTTATGACTCATCACGCGAAACTGTTCGCTTCGCCCACGCCCGCCCAGCGAACGGCGTGTGACGCCCAGGCGTCCGAGGCGGCCAAGAAGGTCTCGGCCGTTCCGATTGACGGCCTGAAGGCCAAGCTGTCCGGCTGTGCGGAGAATGCCGGCGTCTGGGATGACATCGCCGAACGCTGCCTGGCCTGCGGCGTTTGCACGTACCTGTGCCCGACGTGCCACTGCTTTGGCCTGTACGACGAGCAGGTCGGCCAGACGATGCGGCGAGTGCGAGCCCAGGATGCCTGCACGTTCCCCACGTTCACGCAGGAAGCCTCCGGGCACAATCCCCGGACGCGTCATGGCATGCGGATGCGCCAGCGCGTGATGCACAAGTTCTGTTACGCGACGGAGAACTTCGGCGACATCTTCTGCGTTGGCTGCGGACGCTGCGTCGCCAGTTGCCCCGCCCACCTGGACATCCGCGAAACGATCACAGAGGTGTCTCAATGAGCCCGAGCGTTGCAGCCAATCCGTACCTGGCCCATCCGGTGACGATCCGCAAGATCATCATCGAGAACGAAGCCAAGGATCTGAAGACCTTCCGACTGGAGTTTTGCAACGCTTCCGATCGCGCGGGCTTCCGTCACGAGTGCGGCCAGTTCGCCATGCTTTCGGTGCCTGGCGCAGGGGAAAGCCCCATCGGCATTGCGTCATCTCCGCTGGATGCGGAGTACATCGAGTTCACCGTAAAACGGTACGCCACGGGTGCGGTCTCGTCCGCGCTGCATGCGATGGACGAGGGCGACCGGATCGGCGTGCGCGGGCCCTACGGCAACAGCTATCCGCTGGCGCAAATGGAGGGCAAGAACATCGTGATTGTCAGCGGCGGGTTCGCCTTCACGACGCTCCGGGCGACGATCCGCTACATGCTGGACAAGCGAAACCGGGCGCGGTTTGGCAAGATCGTCGCTATCTACGGCTCGCGAAGCCCCGGCGAGTTGCTGTACAAGGACGAGCTGAAGCTCTGGCAGGAATCGGGTGACATCGACATGCACGTCACGGTGGACAAGGCCGACCAAGGCTGGACCGGCCGGGAGGGCTTCGTGCCCACCGTGCTGGGTGAGGTCAAGCCCAGTTCTGACAACGCCGTGGCGCTGGTGTGCGGGCCGCCGATCATGCTGAAGTTCACGATGAAGCCGCTGCTGGAACTGGGCTTTGCGCCTGATCGGATCATTACCTCGCTGGAGCGGCGGATGAGCTGCGGCATCGGCAAGTGCGGGCGATGCAACATCGGCGCCAAGTACGTCTGCAAAGATGGCCCTGTCTTCACATACCAGCAGATGCAGGAGTTGTGCGGGGGCCAGTTCTAGGATCAGAGCAGCCCTCTGTCGTTGTGTAAGCAGATTCTGCGAGACGGCGGGAATGGGTCTCATCGCTGGCTGTGCCTCCACGAGCATGGGCGGGGATGAAGGCGCCACGCGTGCGTCGGCGCAGCATCCTTGGAGCGGGGAAAGGCCGATGCCTATAGCCCTCGGCCCGTGCTGACCCAGTTCTTTGCGATGTCTTCTGGCCCGCCCACCAATACAGATAGGTTCCGCTTGACGTGCCCATGCACGGAGGGGACAATAGCTCCTGAACCCACCGATACTTGTGAGCATCAGAGAGCTTGTTTGGCCGGGGAGGCAGATGATGCAGGGCAGGGCAGGAAACGTCGCTGGTGAGCGCCGGCTGCTGGGGCAGGTACTCATCGATCAGGGCAAGATTACTCTACCGCAGTTAGAGGAGGCTCTCCTCGATCAGCAGCGTCGTGGCCAGCGTTTGGGGGAAACCTTCTGCCAGCTCGGCCAGCTCGATCCAGTGGCGGTCCGCGAAGCGCTGGTCGATCAGGCCGGCATCCCGCGGGCCGAAGTTGATTCGCTAACTATCCCCGCCGAAATCCTGGCCGAGGTGCCGGCCGAGGTGGCTTTTCGGCACAAGGTTCTGCCGATTGCTTCGAGCAAGCGTTCGTTGAGCCTGGTCATGGCCGACCCTTTCGATCGCATGGTGCTTGAAGCGGTGCGCGTGCTGTGCGGCAAGCGGATCGAACGCTACTACTGCCCGGAAGATGAACTGTCCGAGGCCACGCGTAGGCTGTACGGCTCGAGCGTAGCCCGCATGATCGCGGATCTGGCGACGGACCCTGCCGAGCCCAAGGCCGACGACCCGGAACTGACCAGCCAACTGCAAGAGATGGCCCGTGAGCCGTCGGTGGTCAACCTGGTCAACCTTGTCATTCTGGAGGCCGTGGAAGCCAAGGCCAGTGACATCCACGTCGAGCCGTTTGAAAAGGCCGTCCATGTGAAGGTGAGGATCGACGGTGTGCTGCGTGAAGTGGCTCCGCCGCCCAAGCGGCTTCAGCCAGCCATTGTGTCGCGCATCAAGATCATGGCTGGGATGAACATCGCCGAGCGCTTCGTGCCACAGGATGGGCACATTTCCTTCGCCGGGCCTCGGGGCAAGATCGACATCCGCGTCGGCACCGTGCCGACGATCTTCGGCGAGAGCGTGGCGATGCGCATCCTCGACCGCTCGGCCGCGATGATCGACATCGAGTCGCTCGGACTGCCGGAGGACTGCAAGGAGCCGTTCTGCCTGTTGCTGCGCCGCCCGCACGGCATTGTGCTGGTGACGGGGCCGACGGGCAGCGGCAAGACCACCACCCTGTATGCGGCGTTGCGGAACATCTACACGCCGGAAAAGAAGATCATCACGATCGAAGAGCCCGTCGAGTACCAGCTCGAAGGCGTAAACCAGATTCCGGTCAATCGCAAGCGGGGCGTCGACTTTGCCAACGGGCTGCGGGCAATCTTGCGGCAGGATCCGGACGTCATCATGGTGGGCGAGATTCGCGATCGCGAGACTGCCGACATTGCCGTCCGCAGCGCCCTGACGGGTCACCTGGTCTTCAGCACGCTGCACACAAACGATGCGCCTGGCGCGGTGACGCGGCTGTTGGATATGTCGCTGGAGCCGTACCTGCTGGCGTCGTCGCTGGAGGGGGTGCTGGCGCAGCGGCTGGTGCGGGCGATCTGTCCCGATTGCAAGGAGCCCGAGCCACCGCGGCCGGAGTTGCTGGAGCGAGTGGGGCATGGCGCCGCCAATGGCGGCACGTTTTTTCGCGGCCGGGGTTGCCGAAGTTGCCGGCAAAGCGGGTATCAGGGCCGAACAGGAATCTTCGAACTGCTGCGGGTCACCGAGCCGGTGCGACAGGCGATCCTTCGCAGAGCCAGCGCTTCGGAGATCGCTGCTGTGGCGCCGGCCGACCACCGACCGATGCGTGAGGATGGCTTCCGCAAGGCGGCCCTGGGCGTGACGACGCTGGATGAAGTCTTGCGAGTGACGCAGGACGTGCAGAGCGAGTAGTGGCGCGGATTGCGGGCCGTACGCCTGCCAGGATTGGGGCATCTTGGGCGAGTACCAGTACATCGCGATCGATGGCAGCGGACGGGAGGTCCGTGGGGTCGTGGCGGCCGACAGCCGTCCCGGCGCCATTGCCGCGCTTGCCACCCGGAGCGTCTTTGTCACGGAGTTGAAGGACGCCGCTGCCGGGGAAGCTGCGCCGCTGATTGCCTGGCGGCCGTGGGGGCCGCGTCGGCTGAGGCTTCGCGTCAAGGCTGTGCTGTTTCGCCAACTGGGCACGGCCTTGCGGGCGGGGCTGCCGCTGCTTTCGGCCTTGCAGGTTGTCCACGAGCAGGCCGAGGGCGAGACGACACGCACGCTGCTGAGCGATCTGACTGCGCGGGTTCACGCCGGCGAGTCGCTCAGCCAGGCCATGGAGGCGCACCCCTCCGATTTCTCTCGTCTGGAAGTCAGCATGATCCGCGTCGGCGAGACGGCCGGCATGTTAGACCAGATCATGGGGCACTTGTCGGATTTCTCCGAACGCGACGTTGACGTCCGCGAGAAGATTCGCTCGGCGGCCGCGTATCCGCTGTTCGTGCTGACGCTGGCGCTGATCTCCGTCGTCATCATCGTCACCTTCATCTTGCCGCGCGTGCTGGGGGCGGTGGCCGACAATGTGGCCGTGCTGCCCTGGCCGACGGTGGTGCTGATGCGCCTGTCCGATTCGGCCTCGTATGGCTGGCTGCTGCTGGTTGCTCTGGCGGCTGGAATCTGGGCGATGCGGCGTTGGTTGGCCAAGAGCGACGGGCGGCGCAAATTCGATGCCTTCAAGTTGCGGATTCCCGTGCTGGGAACGGCCTTGCGGCGGATCGCCGTGGCGCGCTTCGCCCGCACACTGGGCACCCTGAGCCGTTCGGGCATTCCGATTTTAGAGGCCCTGCGCGTGCTGCGCGACACCTTGGGCAACGAGGCGTTGGCGCAGCAGATCGACGCGGTAGCGGCCGACATCACCCAGGGCCAATCCATCGCCGAGCCGCTGCGGCTGACGGGCCAGTTCCCTCCGCTGCTGATCCAGGTGATCGCGATGGGTGAACGCACCGGAAGGCTGGATGAGTTGCTGTTGGAAGCGGCCGACGCCTATGAGAAAGAAACCTCCGCCGCCATCGAGCGAACGATGACGATCCTGCCTGGCGTGTTCATCGTGCTGCTGGCGCTGGTCGTGCTGTTCGTCCTGTCGGGCGTACTGCTGCCCATCGTGAATATGTCGACTTCGATGCCGGGAATGTAAAGGGCCTTCAAGATGAAGCGTTTTCGAGATGCCTCCCGTGGCCGCGGCCAGAGGAACGCCTTCACGATTGTCGAAATCCTGGTCGTGGTGATCATCATCGGCGTGCTGGCCACGCTGATCGTGCCGCGGTTTTTCGGCCGCGTCGGCACGGCCAAGCAGAGCGTGGCCAAGCAGAAAATCGAGGTCATCGGCGAGGCGATCCATCTTTTCCACACCGATTACGACCGCTACCCGCAGAGCCTGGACGAACTGGTCGGCCGGCCCGGCGACATACCGGAAGAGAAGTGGGTCATGCCGACCGTCAAGGCCAAGGACCTGATCGATCCCTGGGGCCGGGTGTTCATTTATCGCTGCCCCGGGCAGCACGACCTGTACGACCTGTACAGTCTCGGCGCCGACGGCCTCGATGGCGGCGGCGGGGAGAACTCCGATGTCGTCAGCTGGTAGGCGTGCGTTCACGCTGGTCGAAATCATGGTCGTGCTGGTGCTGATGGCGGTGATGCTGACCATGGCCGTGCCGCGGTACGCCGGCTCAATCGCCTCGGCCAACTTGCGGCAGTCGGCGCGGCGGCTCCTGGTTTCGGCCCAGTATGCCCGCAACTTCGCGGTGACGCATCGCACGCCGACGCGGCTTCGGCTGGACGGCAGGAGCGGGCAGTTCATGGTCGAATTCGCATCGACGGAGCACGAGAAGTCCGGCCAGTTTGAGCCAGTGGACGGTCCGTGTCGTCGGCAGACGCTGGGCAAAGGCGTGCGCTTTTCGCCGCCCAGGATCGAGTCTTCCCGACCGGCGCAGGCGAAGGAGTCCGACTCGGTCGTCGAGTTCGAGCCTTCAGGCCAAGCCGACGCGGCCGTGCTGGAAGTGACTGACGGCAGCGTGTTGTATTCGGTGATCGTCGTGCCCGAAAGCGGGCGGGCGATCCTTGTTTCGGGCAAAGTGCAGCAGTTGCCTAACGATCGGCAGGACCTGGATGCACAGAGCTGATCTCAACATGGCGGCTCGGCTTGGGAGCAGAGACGCCCGCCAACGAGCGGCGGTTTGCATCGGCGGATGGCCGGGAACGAGATCTCGCGCGAGCCGTCGCGGTTTCACGCTGGTGGAGGCCCTGGCGGCCGGGACCATCCTGGCCTTGTCCGCTGCGGTGCTGGGTTCGGCCATGGCCCAGGTTCATCGCTCGATGGATGCCGCCGGTGGCCAGCAGCGGGCGGCCGAGTTGCTGGATCGCGTGTTGACGAAGGTGGACACGCTCGGGCCCGAGCGGGTGCTGCGCGAGGGCCCGACCGAAGGGCGCTTCGAGCCGCCTCACGACGCCTTTACGTGGCAGGTGCAGATCCGCCCGCGAACGGTCGGGCACTTGTACGAGGTGACGGTGCAGGTCCGCTGGCCACTGGGCCCGGGCCAGCGACTGGCCGAGTGCCAGACGCTATTGAACGATCAGCCAAATTCGAGGAACCCCTCGATGACATGGGAGTCGCTGTGACGGTGCGGCCGCCGAAACGACAATCCGGCATGACGCTTACGGAACTGGTGCTGGCCATTGCGCTGACTACGCTGGTGGCCGGCTCGACCGGCGCGATCCTGCGCAGCGTGGACGCGGTCCGCGAGCGGGCCGACCGCCAGATGACGCTACAGCAGGAAGCTCGCTCGGCCGTTGGCGCGATTGCCGCTTCCCTGCAGAACGCATATCGCGGGAGCGGTAACGAGTTCGTCATTGAGGGCCTGCCCAACCGCGAGGGCGACTTCCCTGCCGACCGCGTGCGTGTGTTCACGATTGGCGAGTACCCCGTTCGACTCGGTGAACCCGAGAGCGACGTGCGGGAAGGCGAGTTCGGCCTGGTCGCCGGCCCAACCGATGCGGACCTGGGCGTACTGGTGCGGAGGTTGGATCCGACGCGGAATCCGCAGCCCGATGGCGGGGGCGTCGTGGAGCGCATCGCCGAACATGTGCTGGCTCTCCAGTTGGCCTACTTCGACGGCGGGCAATGGCGCGATGACTGGCCCAGGACGCTGTCGAGTTGGCCCACCGCGGTCCGAATTGACGTGGCCGTGGCGTCGACGTCAACACCACGCAAGGTCTGGTCGGTCAGCCGGACGGTGAGTTTCCCGTACGTGCCCAATCCGCAGGAGATGGGCCAGGCGCAAGTGCCGCTCAGCGAACGTGCCCAGCCGTCGGGTGACGCCAATTCGCCCTCCGGCGCTGCGGATGCGAAGCCACCAGTCCCAGCCGATGCCACCGGCGGGAGGGCAGGCCCATGAACCGCCAAACGACTTCGATTCGACAGAGAGATCGAGAGGCAGGAAGGAAGAGGCAGCACGCATCCCGCACCTCCTCTGTACGGCTTGGCCTGTTCCCGCCGCAGCACCGGCATGGTCATGTACGCAATCGTGCCCTGGCGCTGGTGGTGGTGCTGTGGGTGGTGACTCTGGCGGGGCTGCTGCTGATGAGCGTCAGCCAGACCGCCAGCGTGAATTACTCCATGGCCCACAACGAGCTTTCATCGGTGCAGGCGCGGTGGGCGGCGCGGGCGGGCGTTGAGCAGGCCATGGCCGTGCTGGAGGAGGACCACGCCGACGTCGACAGCCCCGCCGACGCCTGGTTCGACACGCCGGACTTGTTCGAGAATGTCGAGCTGTCGACAGGGCGATTCAGCGTGGCCGCTCAGCCGCAGCCCGGGTATGACCCGACCTGGCCGCGGTTTGGCCTGGTGGACCTGTGCGGCCGGCTCAACGTGAACGTGGCCGATGAGAAACAACTGTCGGCCTTGCCGGACATCAAGCCCGAGCAGGTGGCCTGCATCCTCGATTGGCGTTCCGCGACCGGCCTGAGTCGGCCCGACGGCGCGGGCCCGGGCTACTATCAGCAGCTTCGCTTCCCGTACCAGATTCGCTCCGGCCCGCTGCAGACGCTGAGCGAGTTGCGGCTGATTCGCGGGATCGACGACCTGACTTTTTTCGGCGAGGACGCGAACCTCAACGGGTTGCTCGATCCCAATGAGGACGACGGCAACGTCTCGTATCCGCCCGATGATGCGAACGGAGAGTTGAAAGCTGGTCTGGCGGGGCTGTGCACCGTGCATTCGTATGAGCGCAACATCGACGCGGCTGGGCAGCCCCGGCTGAATATTACCGCAACGGACAAGAAGACCCTCGTGGATCGCTACAACTTCAGCGATGGCTTGGCCACCGCCGTGCTGGCCGCCCGGCCTCGCAGCCTGATGGACCTGCTGAACGTCAAGGCCTCATCAGCCCAGAACCGCCCCAACGCAGGCGACGCCAACGGGCCCGATGCGCAAAGCTCCGGCTCTAATCAGCAGAATCAGCCGAACCAGCCCCCCGGGGCTGCGGATCCGTCGAAGCTCAACCAGATCACGATCGGCTGGCTGGCTGATCACTGGGACGAGTTGACGCTTTCTGACGAGCCGCGTCTGCCGGCTCGCATAAACGTGAACACTGCCTGCCGCGATGTGCTGCTGACACTGCCGGAGATGACCAGTGAGACCGCCGACGCGATCCTTGGGCGGCAGGGCTCTTCGCAAGGTCCTTTTCTCAGCGTGGGCGAACTGCTCAAGAGCGGCACGCTGTCAGAGCCCCAGTTCAAGGCGATGGCGGAGAAGATCGCGGTGCGTTCGAGCGTTTTCGAAATTCGCAGCACCGGAACGTCGCCCGACGGCATCGGGTGCACAATCGTCGCGGTGGTGGATCGCGGCGGCCAAACCATGAGCCTTCTCTATTGGTGGGCGAGCCAGTGATCGGCAAGAGACAATCAGGCCAAGCGTGGGCTCTGGAGTTGGGCGGCAGTGCCGTCCGGCTGGCGCTGGTGACGCGTGATGAATTCGGCCAGTACCGCCTCGAACATGGGAGCGAGACGCGAATCGAGAATCGCTGGGAAGGCGAGCTTTCGTGGGCGCAGGCGGTCCGCGATTTGGCGGGCGAGACGCCGGCCGACCCGCTGGTTATGGCGATTCCTGACGAACTGGTTTTGACACGGGTGCTGTCGTTGCCAGCGGCCAAGGGCGACACTCTGGCCAAGATGATCGGCAGCCAGATGGAGGTGCTGCTGCCCGCGCGGGGCGACCTGTTCACATGCTTCTGGAGCCACTGGCCCGATCCCTTTAAGAGCGGCCAGGTGCAGGCCATATTGTGCGCTGTGCGTAAGGACACGCTGGAGCGGGCCTCCCAAGCCGCGCCGGCGGGGTCGCAACTGGCGGCCATCATGCCCGCCTCGCTGGCGCTGGCTTCGGGGCAGGCCATTCTGGCAGGGCCGTCGCAGGAGTGCGTGGTGCTGGTGGACGTGGCGGCGCGAAGCACGAGCCTGGTCTTCCTTTATCGTGGCCTGGTCGTGCAGATCGGCCACGTCGACGAAGGCGCTGATCACTGGACCGAGCGATTGGCCGAGGATCTTCACCTGCCGCTCGCCGAGGCGGACGTTCACAAGCTTGGGTGGCTCGAGTGCGCGCACGCCGACGGCGACGAAGTGGACCGTGGCAGCATGGAGTGCAGCTTCATTCAATGGGCTCAGCACATCCGTGAAGTATTTGACAGCTGCCTTGCCGAGATTCCTCCGGCCCATCGGCCCACCGCGTGCGTCCTGTTTGGCGGCGTGACGAAGTATCCGGCGGTGCGGGAACTGATCGTCCGCACGCTTCGAGTGTCCGCGCGACCGGCCGATCCGCCGGCGAATCTCCAGCTCTGTGCGGGCAGCGACTATGCGGCCATGGCCACCGCGATCGGCGCTGCTGCCGCGCAACTGGACGCCGCGATCCCTGCTTGTCGCCTGACGATGGGCCGGGCCGGATCGGCGGCTTGGTCGTGGCAGGGCCTGGGGGCCGCTGGGGTTGTGCAAAAGGCGTGGCAGTCGCTGGCCAATTCGCCGCGTCGTCGGCTGGTGGCGGTGGTCGGTCTGCTGGTCGCGCTGCTGCTTTGCTACGGTCTGGACGTGCACGAACGCAGCTGGCAGGCTGACGCTGCTGACCGTCTTGGCCAGTCGGCCGGTCAGGAAGGCGGCTTCGAGCGGCAGTTGGCGGTGGGACGCTACCTGGACGATGCCGGCGCAACGCCGCTGGCCGTGCTGGAGGAAATTTCGACGCTGGCCCCGCCTTCGGCGCTCGTGTCGAGTTGGCGCTACAGCCGCGGTGGCGACGTGGTTATCGGCGGCACGGTCGGAAGCGATGCAGACCTGCACGGCTTTATGAAGCGACTGTCCGAATCGCCGCTTTTCAGCGAGGTGCTGTTCCAGAACGCCAAGGGCGGGGGGGGCAAGCTGCGGTTTGAGCTGATGATGAGACTGGCGTCGGCGAATCGGCTGGCGGCGTCTCAGCCGACGTCCCGCCCGGCGTTACTGCCTGCGTCGGCGCCGAGCAGCACGCCGGCAGTTGACGCGGGCGCTGCGCCCGTTTCGGCCAGACCGGCGTCGGGCCCGGTTCTCGGAGGCCCGGCCCCGGGCCGTAGAGGAGGCGACTCATGAAGTCACTGCTGGCGTATTGGTCCAAGCTTTCGCCGAGCGATCATCGGGCCGTCCGAGTCGGTGCGATCGTGCTGCTGGTGGTGTTGATCCTCTGGGGCGTGCTGCTGCCCTGGCTGGGCGACTGGTCCGACGCTCGTTCCGCGATTGCCGCATCCGACGGGAACCTTGACGCCATGCAGCGAAGGGCCAGCCGCTTCCTCAACCAGCGCAGCCGGCTCACGGAGAAGTTCGGCCCGGGCGTGATCAAGTCTCCCGAGGACACGCAGGCGGCCAGCATTCACTTTCTCGAAAACGTGCCCGGCCTGATCAAGGCCAGCGGCCTGCAGGTGCAGAGCATGCAGCCCCAACCGCCCCGGTCCGTGAAGGAGCTTCCGGGCGTGCAGTCGGTGTCGTTCCTGATCAAGGCCAACGGGCAGCTTCCGCAGTTGGCAAGCTGCCTCGAAGCCCTGCAGAAATCGGAGCGGCTACTTGTGGTCGAACAAGTGACAGCCAGCGGCAACGACAAGAACCTCGGCCAGCTCGAGGTGACGTTGGTGGTCTCGACGTTCGCCCGTGGTGGGAGGGCCGGCGGATGAGAGAGGTGCTGGAAAGGTTCCCGTGGCTGAGGTACGGCTGGGCCGCAATGGCCATACTCGCCGGCGTGCTAACGCTCGGCGCGATGGTGGCCCAGATTTCGCGCTACGTCGAGCATCGCCGGTTGAATCAGATGATCGAGCGATGCTCTGCCGACCGCGCCGGCCATGCGTCTGCCGGAAACAAGAAGGATGCGTCACCCAGCCCAGTGGTCGAGCGGATCATGAAACGCAACGTCTTCTCGCCCCCCGCGCCTCCGGGCGAAGCGCAGTTTGCCGGCCCGCGGCTAATTGGCGTACTGGGGCAAGATGCCCTCTTCGACGGCAACCAGTCGGTGAAAGTGGGCGGCATGATCGGCGGGGCCAGGCTTACCAAGATTGGCGCTGACAGCGTGGAAATCGATTTCAACGGGAAGCCTGCCACGTTGATGGTCTTCACGCCCGGGGCGGGCGCATCGGCCGGGGGATCGCCTTCCGGCCCGCCGGGCATGGGCGTGACGGGTCGAGGCATGATGCCGCCCAACGCCGCGCCATCTTCGATGGCCCCACCCGGCGCGGCGGCGTCGGCGGGCATGACCGTGACGCCGGAGATGATCGAGTCCTTCAAGAAGCTTCCGCCTGAGGCACGGCAAAAGGCGTTGGAGCGGATGCCGGCGGAGATGCGAGAGAAACTTGGGTCGTAATTGTCCCATGACTAGTCAGGGGCTTGTCGTATGAGTGGATTCAAAACAAGAGCGTTCGTGGCGGCGAGTGTGCTGGGGCTGATGCTTCTGGCGTCAGCCAGTCAGGCCGGGCCAGGAGATGCGTCTGCGACGCTCCCGGCGGCGGCGCAACGAGCGTCGGCCCCTGCATCGCCACCGGCATCGGGACCTGCCTCGCGCGTCGCCACAACGTCCGCCAGCGGGCCCAGCACGACCCGGCCGATGAACGCGACCAGCCAGCCATTGTCGGCGGCAGCGCCGGGCGGCGTGGCGGACGAGGTCTCGGTGGCGTTCCAGAACGCACCCATCGAGCAGATATGCAAGTTCCTCAGCGACTGCAAGTGCAAGCCGGTCATTCCGCACGAGTCGATTCGCGGCAAGACGGTCACGGTCGTGAATCCGCGCAAGGTGCCGATGCGCGAGGCCTTGGTGATTATCGAGAGTGCGCTGCGTGACTCCGGCATCGTGCTGGAGGAATCCAAGAGCTACATCCGCGTCCTGCCTATCGCGTCGGTCAAGCAGATGGCCCTGAAGGTCGTGCCGGCCGATGCCTCCGTAGACAGCATCGAGGATGATGGCACGGTCGTGGACAAGGTGTTCCTCCTGAAACACTATGACGTGGGCAAGGTCCGCGACGTGCTCGCATCAATGATCTCCGGTTTCGGACGGATCGTGGCCGATCCAAACATTCGCACAATCGTCGTGACGGACTCGGTCGGCAATCTTCGGCGGATCGAAAAGGCCATCGCGGCCTTGGACGTGCCGGCGTCGGATCAATGCTGCACAGAGATCATCCAAATCAAGCAGGGCGATGCGGCCGAGATTGCCTCGGTGCTCTCGGCGTTGCTGCGCGGCCTGGGTAAGGATGTCCGCGAAACCGGTGCTGCCGGCGCTGCAGCGGCCGGGGGCGGTCGCCCCGGCATGCCGGGCGGCGCGGGCATGCCGGGCGGTCAGGGCGGTCCTGGCGGCGGCGGGGGCATGCCCGGCGGCGGCCCCGGCGGCGGCGCGGGCGGGGGCGGAGCAGGCATGCCGGGCGGCCCAAGTGGTCCAGGCGGCCCGGGTGGTGGAGGAGGAATGCCGGGCGGAATGCCCGGTGGCGCGCCGGGAGCGCTCGTTCCAATGGCCGGCTCGGTCATTACCGTTGATATCAGCAAGCCCGCCATCGTGCTCGTGCCGGACGTGGGACGCAACCGCATCATCATCGTGGCCCCGGCCGACGTGCACTTGCAGATCCGCGAGTGGGTCGTCCAACTCGATCAGCCCAGGAAGGTCGATGAGATTTTCGAGGTCATGTCCGTCGAGCATGCCGACCTGGAAGAGGTAGCCGGGCAAATCACCAAGATGATCGAGAATCTGCCGCAGGGCGAGCTGAAGCAAGGCGTGCGGGTGCTGCCGTTCGTGCAGGGACGAAAAATCCTCATCTTCGGCAGCCAGACGGGGCGGCAGATCGTCAAGGACCTGGTGCTTAGAATGGACCTGGCGAACTCGGCCAACCGCGTGACCAAGGTCTTCGAACTGAAGAACTCCGACGCCGAGCAAGTCGCCAAGGACATCGACTCGCTGTATTCCAGCAAGTACCTCGCCTACGAAAGTTCCTACAGCAAGTCATGGGGCAACGATCCCAGCATCAAAGGGCGCATCAAGGTGACGGCCGATCCACGGCACAACACGGTCACCGTAATCACCGACGCTGTGACGATGGAACGTGTCGAGAAGCTGATCATGGACGAGTGGGACCGCCCGATAGTAGCTGACGAGGTGGAGCCGAAGATATACACTCTGCGATGCGCCGACCCCGTGCAGGTAAAGGACATGCTGGAGGGCATGTTCAGCAAGAAGCAGAAGAACGTGTCGTTCTTCGACATGATGTTTGGCGGCGCGTCAAGTGGCGGTGGCGAGAGCACCACCCCCGTCGGCCGGCTGTTCGGGCAGTTCAGCTTCCAGACGTTGACGAATTCCAACCAGTTGGTCGTCACCACAAAGAATAAGGCCAATTACACCGTTATCGACCGGATCATCGAGAGGCTCGATCAGCCGCAGGAGGCCGGGCTGCCGGTGGTTGTGGAACTCAAGCACGCCAACGCCGAGGACCTGGCCGAGCAGTTGAACGCGATGCTGTCCGAGCCCGGGACGCCGGCGTCCATCTTGCGGCAGCAACGCGGGCTGTCGGTCAGTTCGTACAGTCTCACCGCGACGCAGACGCCCAACAACAACCAGCCGAACACCGGCGCGGCCAACTCCCAACAGACTGCCGCCTACAACCCGGCCGTCATGCCCTTCTGGTGGCAGAATGCCCGCCCCAAGGACACGGAAAAGCCCACCAGCAACCTCATCGGCAAGATTCGCATCGTGCCCATCAACCGCCGCAACGGCCTGATGATAATGGCCCCCGTGGCGTACTTGCAGCCGATAACGAAGCTCATCGAAGACCTGGATCAGCCCGGCATGCAGGTCATGGTGCATGCATTCATCGTCGAGATCACGCACGACGACGTCACCACGCTGGGCCTGCGTTTCGCCAGCGACCCGGCCTTGCTGGCCGACACCCGCCTGTCCGATCAATCCATCCGATTCTCCGTTTCCGGCGACACCAAAAACGAGTATCCAGGATTCTGGGGGCTGGGAAACGACGGCTCTTCGGTTCTCAAGAGCAACATCAACATTTACTTCCTGCTCCAGGCGTTGATGGAGAAGCTGAAGTTGCGGGTCTTGTATGAGCCCAAGATCTATACGTCCGACAACCAGGAAGCCGAGTTCTTTGACGGCCAGGAGGTCCCGTACGAGACGAGTTCGCAGACGTCTCCAGAGGCCACGTCGGTCTTCCGGCAGTACGAATACAAATCGGTCGGGACGCTGCTGCGCGTCCGGCCGCACATCACTCAGCAAGGCAACGTGGACCTGAAGATCAACCTGGAACTGTCCAACATCGCCCAGGGCACGAGCGTCGGAGGCAACTTCATCTTCGACCGTCGCGAGACCACCACGCACGTTATCCTGCAGGATGGACAGACCGTGCTGCTGTCTGGCATCGTGCGGCAGGAGGACTTTGACGATGTTCGCAAGTTCCCGCTGCTGGGCGACCTTCCGGGCATCGGCGTGCTTTTCCGCACGGTCGACAAGGCCAAGAGAAACCGCGAACTGGTCGCGTTTATCACGCCGCACGTGATCCGAAGTGCTGCCCAGTCCGCCGAACGCATGAAGCCCGACGTGGAATCGTTGGAGAAACTACGGCAGGAGATGGGCACGACAACGTTTGGCAACCGTAGCGTCACCAGCCAGCCCACCAGCCAGCCGGCAGGGGAGGAGAACGAGCGCCCCGACTTGCCGCCGGCAGAAAAGCCTTCGCGCGAGACGCCCAAGGCGCCGGAGCCCACGCCAGCGCCGGACGATGACGGCCTTACAGGTGCTTTTCACGCCGGCCGATCTGCACAGGTGAAGCCGTGAGCGGCAAGCTTTCAGCAGTCGTTCCGGCGGTCATGGCGGTCGCGTTTCTCGCGATCTCCTGCGCTCCGCCGCCGAGTCCGACGGGCAGGTCCGTGGCCCCCACCAGCCTGCCTGCTGGCCAGACTCATGTTCAGGTCAGCCTCGAGCCGCTGGGCATTCTCCCCAATAGCGGCCTGCAACTGCCGTCCATTTCCCCCGACGGCCAGTGGGTCGCCTATCTTCAGGTCGCCGCCGGCCAAGCGGTCTACTCCGACGCGCTTGCTTCAGGCGCCGGGCTTGAGAATGTCAGCCTCTTCATCCGGCCAACGAAGCGCAACGCAAGGTCGGTTCCAGTCTGCCTCTCCGGGGCGGCTTGGCCGGCTTGGTTTGGCGACGGACGGCGGCTCGCATTTGTGCGCTGGGACGGCAAGCGGCCGCAGGTTGGCATCCATGATCTTGCCACCGGCCAAACCCGGTATATCTCCACGAACCTCAAGAGTGTCATGATGCTCTCCGTTTCGCCTTCGGGGGGGCGGATCGCGTTGGCTGGCTTGGGCGGGGCTGCGGGCGACGCCTGGCGGATCTGGCTGTTGGATGTGGAGAAGTCGCAGTTGGAGCTCGTCGCTCCAGAGACCCCATCAGCCGCGTGGCAGCTCTGGCCACAGTGGGAAACGGAAGACTCGCTCATGTATCTGAGTTTCGGCCAAGGCAAGGCCCGGTTTGTCAGGCGCTCGGGCGGCAACATGACGCCATCTCGAACGTGGGACGCCAATGCCCCAGCCGATCCGGCCGATGCCTTCCAAGTCCTGGCTGGCATTGTCCGCCAGTTCTCCCCGGATGGCCGGCGGCTGGCCTGGTTTGACATGCTGAGCGATTCCGTGGTGCTGACGGATTTGTCCGATCGGCCGTCGCGCCGGTTGGGCGACGGCACGCGGGCCGGCTGTTGGATGGGCAATGACAGCTTCGTGGCCGCGGGCGAGAAGGAATTGCGTCTGTTCGGTTTGGACGGTCACCCGCCGGTCCGGCTTATGCGCGGCTCGTGGCTGCCGCTGTGGGCCAGCATGGCGAGCCACGAAGTACTGGCCTGCATGCGCGGCAAGGACCTATTGTCTTTCGAACTTGTCCGCCTTCGCGTGCAGGTGCAGTAACATTGCGCCTCATCCTGACCTTCGGCCGCCGCCATGTGCCAGTGACTGTCGGCCGGGCAAACTTCCCACGAATCAACGAATCATCGCCCTAGAGCAGGTTAAGTTTGCCTGGCTACAGGCGGCACAGCCTTTCAGGCTGTGCCGCACAGGCCGGAAAGCCTGTGCCACCCGAGGCGTGTACACACGCACATCTAAACCGTTCTAACGAACTCGCTCCATGATTCCGGCCTCGACGCAGGCATCGAAGTAGGGTTGCAGCGGCGCACGTTCGCCGGGGCCGAACTCAGCCCGGGCCAGGCGTTCGATGGCATCAACGCTGCGCTGGCCGTCGGTCCAGTACGAGACGCACGAATACCACCCTCCCCAGCGCGAGAAATCCTCAGGTCGGTGCGCTTCGGGCACGCCTTCGAGCGTGTAGTTGCCGAAGGCCTTGCGGCGATACACCGGCCCGGTCGCCGGCAGGCTTGGCAGGGGCGGCTCGCCCTCGGCCGAGAATACATCCGCGGCGCTCTTGTAGATGCCTTCGGGCACGCCGAAGCGTCTGAGATCGCGCAGGCACTGCCCGGCAGCGTGGCGCCTGAGCCGGGCGGCATCGTCGTCACCGGCGCGGGCGAGGTTGCGCGTCAGCCAGTCCGCCGCCGGGGCG
This sequence comes from uncultured Planctomycetota bacterium, assembly GCA_903892515.1. Lineage (GTDB taxonomy): Bacteria > Planctomycetota > Phycisphaerae > SM23-33 > SM23-33 > CAITIS01. Next base: position 38,318 of record CAITIS010000114.1, read on the forward strand.
ACGAAATCGCCCGCCAGCCGCTGCAAGTCGGCCATGATGTACGCCCACGCCGCCGCCACGATGGTACTGCGCTTCAGACCGTCGGGCAGGATGGTCGCGGGCGTGTCCTGGTTGGTGTGATAGCCCAGAATGATCTGGCCGCTGCCGAACAGGCTCGAAGGCACGTTGCTCAGCGGTTCGGCGATCATGTCGTCGGCCGTGGGCACCGCGTGAGATTGCTTAACCAAGTACGTCCCGCCGGCCTGACGCTGCATCTCAGCGGCGAGCAGCCCCGCCAGGGCCCAGTTGAAGCCCGGATTGCTCAGCGGCCCGAACTTCAGCGCGATCTTCCAATCCGCCAGGGCCTGCATTACCGGCCCGTCGGCGTACAGGCCAGCCAACGCCTTCTTACGCAGGTCGTCGCGCACGGTCGCAAAGGCCATTGTGCCCAGGCATTCGGGGGCGCTGAACATGCGGATGGAGTGGCGGGGTCGCGGCAGCTGCCCCGCCTGAATGAGCTTCTCCAGCATGATGAGCACCTCGGCCATCATGGTCACGCCGCTGCAATTGTCCGTTGCGCCCTGCTCGGAGTCGTGAGCATACAACCATATTTCTCGGGATGGATCCTGGCCAGGCAACACGCCGGTAGGGCACTGGCCTGCGCCGCTGTAGATGCGGGCGTCACACCAGCCGGACAGGCGCAGGTCGGGATTGGCGGCGAGGCGTTTCCGCAGCAGTTTGCCTGCGCGGGGCGAAATCACAAAGCCGGTCATCACCGTATCGTGGGCGTGCAGGTACCAGCCTTCGCCGGTGGGGCTGTCGGACCATGTGTTGCACCACTTGACGGCATTCTCGTCGATTCCCGGAAGCGTGCCGATCCAGTCGCTCACGATCGCCAGCGGCTTGCAACCGGCCTTCATAAGCTTGCGCTTGGCTGGGTGCGGTGGGCCGGCGGTCAGAACGAACTTGTCCGCCACTTGCTCAGGTGTCGGGCTTTCGATTTTGTCCAGGTCGATCACGCCGCCCATGGCCGGGTGCTTTTCGCTGGCCAGCGGGCCGCAGAAGATCACGACCGTTGTCGGCGATTCAGCCCGGCTGCCGAGCAGTTCGCCCGTGTCCTGAATACCCAGCATCGCGTCGTTACAGTCCCAGGCGACGTGGCTGATCCAGTCCTGGAAACGCGTCTTGCCGTCGGCAGGGTACTCGACCAGTTCGGCGTTGGGGATGCCGCCGCGTTTCAACGCATCGACGACCAGTTCCGCCGCCTTGCGCTGCCGCGGCGTGTCGAACCACCGCTCTTGTGCATACGTGGCTTCAACGAGGTCCATGTGCCGCTCGGCGTTGTACGCGCCGGCGAGAAGGTCGAACAGCGACTGAACGGAATTAAGCATTGTTGCCTCCTTGCTGGCATTGCTCGCAATAAGTTGCGCGTCCTGCAAACGTGGTTGCTCGCAAGCTCGCAAACCACGGCACCATGGCTTTCGTGACTCTGCTCTACGCCCTACGCCCTACGCCCTACGCCCTTTGGTTTTCAGGTACTTATCAATATTGGCGGCTGCGACCTTGCCGTCGCCCATGGCCAGGATCACGGTGGCCGAGCCGCGGACAATGTCGCCGCCGGCATACACACCTGGTATCGAGGTCTGGCCGGTGGCGTCGGCTTCGATGTAGCCCCACTTGTTTACCTTCAACTCCGGGGCCGTTGCCGTCAGCAGCGGGTTGGCTCGCGTGCCGACCGCCACCACGACCACATCGCACTCGACCACGTGCTCGCTGCCTTCAATGGGCACCGGCCGGCGTCGGCCGGAAGCGTCGGGCTCGCCCAAGGCCATCTTCTGCATGCTGATGCCCTTGACCCAGCCATCATCGCTGCCGAGCACCTCCAGCGGCGCCTCCAGCAGGTGGAACTCCACGCCTTCTTCCTTGGCGTGCTTGATCTCTTCGACGCGGGCGGGCATCTCATCCTCGGTGCGGCGGTAGAAAATCATGGCGTGCTCCGCCCCCAGCCGCCTGGCGGTGCGGACGCTGTCCATGGCCACGTTGCCGCCGCCGATGACCACCACGTTCTTGCCGCGGATGATCGGCGTGCGCCCCGGGCCGCTGATGTACGCACCCATCAGGTTGACACGCGTCAGGAATTCATTGGCTGAGTACACGCCGTTTAAGTTCTCGCCCGGCACGTTCATGAAGACCGGCAGGCCCGCACCGTTGGCGATAAAGCAGGCGTCGAATTCGCGCAGGATCTCCGGCAGCGTGATGGTCTTGCCCACGATCACATTGCACTCGATCTTCACGCCCAGTTGCTCAAGCTGGCGAATCTCGGCATCGACGATCCGCTTGGGCAGGCGAAATTCCGGAATGCCGTACCGCAGCACGCCGCCGGGGGCATGCAAGGCCTCAAAGATCGTGACGTCATGGCCCATGCGGGCCAACTCGCCCGCTGCCGTCAGGCCGCCAGGACCAGCCCCGACCACCAGCACGTGAAAGCCTGTCGGCGCGGGCTTGCTAGCGTGGCTGCTGGACGCCGCAGCCACGGCACCCATTGTCTTGGTAGCACAGCCGCCCTCGGCTGTGGATTTCGTGGCATCTGCCTCATGTTGCATCGCCCAATCGGCCACGAATCGTTCCAGGTAGCCGACCGCCACCGGCTCGCTTTTTACGCCGCGCACGCACTTGGACTCGCACTGGACCTCTTGCGGGCAGACCCGGCCACACACTGCCGGCAGGGCGTTGGTTTGCTTCAAGATCGCAGCGGCCGAGGCGAAGTCGCCCTCGGCCACTTTGTTGAGAAACTCGGGGATCCGCACGTTCACCGGGCAGCCTTGGATGCAAACGGGATTCTTGCACTGCAAGCAGCGCTGGGCCTCGCGGATGGCGACGGCCTCTTCGAGCCCCAGGTTCACCTCGGTGAAATTCCGCGCCCGCTCCATGGCTTCTTGCTCGGGCATGTGTACGCGGCCAATGGCCAGGCGTTCCTTGGGCGTCAACGAATTGCTGGCCATTACGGCTTCTCCTTCAGGCCGACGCGGCACTCTTCTTCGTGTCGGCGGTACATCTTGAGGCGGTTGGACAGGCTCTTGAAATCGACCGCGTGGCCGTCGAACTCCGGGCCATCGACGCAGGCGAACTTCGTCTGCCCGCCGACGCTGACGCGGCAGCCGCCGCACATGCCCGTGCCGTCGATCATGATGGGGTTGAGGCTGACGGTGGTGGGGATGCCCGCGGGCCTGGTTGCCTCCGCCACGGCTGCCATCATCGGCACGGGGCCGACGGCGAACACGGCATCGGGCTTGGGCAGCCGGCCCTCGATCATGTCCTTCAGCGCCAGCGTCACCAGGCCTTTTTGCCCGGCAGATCCGTCCTCGGTCAGCACGTACACGGCCTTGGCGAAGCGGGCCAGTTCGTTTTCCAGGATGACGTAGTCCTTGCTGCGGGCGCCGATGATGGCGTAGACGTCGTTGCCGACTTCAGCCAGCGCCTTGGCCAGCGGGTACAGCACGGCCGTTCCCACGCCGCCGCCCACGCAGGCGACGTTGCCCCATTTTTTCAGGTGCGTCGGCAGGCCCAGCGGACCGGCGACGTCGCGCAGGTGGCCGCCCACGGGCGTGGCCACGATTCGCTGCGTGCTCAGCCCGATGGACTGAATGATGAGCGTGATGGTGCCGTTGGCGGCGTCGGCGTCGGCGATGGTCAGCGGCACGCGTTCAGATTCGTCGTCCTTGCGGATGATGACGAACTGCCCGGCCTGTCGGGCCTTGGCCACGCGCGGCGCCTTCACCACCATCCGATGCAGCATGGGGGCGAGCGTTTCGTTGGCGATGATCTCAAACATATCGGTTCCTGACGTATGGCGGGCAGGCCTGCCCGCGTTTGTTTCCGGCCTGGCGTACTTCTCGTAGGGCGGGCAGGCTTGCCCGCGTCTGTCTTCCCGGCCTTCGGGTTAAGTCCCTCTAGAATAGCGTCAGCGTCGGGAAACCGGAATCTGGAAACCAGAAGCCGGCATCAGGAATCAGGAATCCGGAAGCTGCAAGCCGGTTTGGGACGGCCCGCCCGGATTCCAGATTCCGGCTTCCGGATTCCGTTCTTCCGCCATTGACAGCCCGCAGACCGCCCCGTACACTGTTCTACGACGCTTACGGGCTCATAGCTCAGTTGGCTAGAGCGCCTGCTCGACACGCAGGAGGTCACAGGTTCAAGTCCTGTTGGGCCCAGTGATGCACTTGCACCAGGGTTGTCAGCGGTTGTTCTCGCTTGGCAACCTTCGTGTTTTTGGGGGATTCTCGCGGTTTTGCGGGAATGCCGTCTTCACCTGCCCACCCTCTGCCGCCGCTGACTGCTGCGTTTTTTGCTGCGCCTGTCCATCCGGGCCGGCGGCCCGCTGATAGTGGGATTCGATGACCTGCTGATAGTGCTTGATGGCGATACTGGGGCTGTTGCCCAACCACTTTGTGACGACGTGAGCGGGGAACCGCTCGGCCAGTTCCGTTTAGCGGGTGCTTCGAAGGTTCGCAAACAGCTTGGTTCAGGGCTTGATTGCAGCCTTCGTCATGGCCCCGAGAATGACCTTTCGATACATCTGCGCCGCGTTCTGGAATTGCGGGCAGCAGTGCATCACCCCGGCTCGGATGGGCTTCCTCTATGCTGGCGAAGTAGTCACGGCTGGCTCATGCCCGGCCTGGAAGGAGAGTCACGTCGCCTTCCGGCGAACGCTCTTTGGTGCCCTCGTGAACGGCCTGGGCCCAGCTTACCACTCGGTTGCGTCCCTCCGCCTTGGCCGAATACAGGGCGGCGTCGGCCTTGGCGATGCCTTCCTGGGCCGCATCCTCAGTATCGACCCGGCTGATGGCGATGCCAAAGCTGGCAGTCACTGGAATCGCGATCCCGCCACACTGGGCCGGGGTCTGCTCGATCAGTCGCCGCAGGTCGTCGGCCAGCGTGCTGATGCCCTCTGGACTCGGGTCGGCCAGGACCACCAGGAACTCCTCGCCGCCGTAGCGGGCCACGATATCGCTGCTGCGCATGCGAGCTTTGAGCAAGTGTGCCACGTGCGCCAAGACTGCGTCGCCGGCTTGGTGGCCAAACGTGTCGTTCACGTTTTTGAAGTGATCCAGGTCGATCATGATGAAGCCCAGAGGATCGCTGCTGCGGCGGGCACAGGCAGCCCCGTAGTCCAGCAGCACGTCAGCCTGGCGGCGGTTGAGTAGGCCAGTCAGGAAGTCCGTGGACGCCTCCTCCTTCAACAGAGCGTTCTGCCGCTGGAGTTGATCGCCGGTGCGCGACATGGTACGCAGGCTCAGCATGATGCCATATAGGATGAAAGCGAATCCCGGCGCGTCAAGCCGGCTCAGTACGGCTAACTGCTGGTGCGGATTCCACTTACCTGCCAGCTGCAAGAGATGAAGACCGGTCGGCACAACCGCCAGAACGACGCCAAAGCCGATGGCAAGGCACGTGGAACGTCGGTTGGACGACCGCCGCACCAGCGGAACGGCCACCACGCCGGCTGCAACCACTATGATCAACCGTGCCAGATCCGGAGCCAATTCTGATAAGGTCATGAGATCACCTGAATGAACCATAAAATGCGGGACTTGGCCAAACCCAATCCATACTGGGATTTTTCGGACCACGGAACGTCGCTGAAGGTGGCCGACCGACACATGCGGGCTTTGCTGCACCAAGAGCCCTGTGGGCCTCGCCAGCCGGCGCAGCACAGCGGCTCTTGCACGATCTGCCCATCCTTGCGGGGGCGTTGCGGCGCAGGATGAACGGGCGGAGCAGGTTATGCCCGCGCATAACGTCGCCGAGCCAGAACACCCCCGGGACGCTGGGCGCGCGGATCTTTTCAGGTGGCACTCCGTCGCCCCGCCCGGGGGCGTCGCACTGCCGCGTGCATCAGATCGCCTTGGCCATTGGCAGGTTCAGGACGTCTACCATGGGCGAGAAGGCCAGTCCCTTGACCACGGGAAGCTGCCAGCGTTTGGCCTTGGGCCAGGATAGCACTGGCAGGGCCGAACCCGAAGA
>CAITIS010000115.1 GCA_903892515.1 uncultured Planctomycetota bacterium
AGCACCGCGCGCATGCCAGTATTCGCTGCTAATCTCACGGAAACTCCGTGAATCATAAAAGAATCGTCGGCCCCGAGTTAGCGAGCCAACTCCTCTGCCGGCGGCACTCGCTTCTTCGACTGCCGCCGCCATTGGTCCACCGATTGCCCCTAATCCTGCGGCTACGCCTGCAAAGCCCACCGCCAGCGTGCCGCCGATGGCGGCATCGCGTGCGCCGCTGCCCAGGGCTTCCCGCCATGATCCGCCCTGAAGCATCGTCTCGGTGGTACGCGTCCGGCGAAGCACAGGTAGGCAAGGGGGTCATCTATCTCAGAACGGATGCCGCAGGCGGTCTGAAACCGTATGTTGGACAGTCCCAGTCCTGGGCACGTTATCTTGAGCGCCAGGCGGAGCACGCCCGTGCTTTTCCTGATGCTGACTTTGGGTTCCAGGTTCTTCAACGACCTGCTCCGGGTACCGCTCTCGATGTGGCCGAGGAATCGTGGATTCGGCAGCTTGGCGGGCCCACAAGTATGTCGAACCCCAACGGATTCTTATCAAACATGCGTTACCAGATGAATGAGCTTCGCTATCGGGCCAACGGCGGTATAGTGAATCGTCCCAATTAGCATTCTTGAGGTCCTTATGGCTGAGAAAGTCAAGGCGAAGGTCGGAGACGTGTTTCAGATACCCATCGATGACACGCGTGTCGGCTATGGCCAGGTGGTGGTGCAGCCTGAGAAGAACGTGCTGTTTGTTTGCGTGTTTTCCGCTACGACACGGCCCGACGAACACCCCGACCCTGAGGTAGTCCTGCGGTCCGAGATCCTGTTAGCCGGAAATACCTTCGACGCCAAGATCTGGCACGGTCACTGGCCCGTGGTGGGCAACACCCCGCCGAATATGGACGCCATCGCGCTCCCCAACTACAAAGAAGGTCTACCGGGGCAAGCTTTTGTGGAAAGCCTCGACCTGAAGCGGCGTCGCCGAGCCACGATAGAGGAGGAGCGATTGCTGTCGTTCAGGGGTTACGTTGCGCCAGTCCGATTTGAGAATGCCCTCAAAGCTTTGTTTGGGATCGGTGAGTGGCTCGCCGATTATGAGGATCTCAAGTATCAGCGTGTTAGAGAGAGTAGTTCAATAATGATCTGAGCGGCGAATCATGCTGAGAGAGGCTTCCACTTGCCGGGCAGTAGGTCGGCCAGGCGGTGGTGCGGATGGGCGGCTATGCGGGTGAGCACGTCCCGCAGGTAGGCAAAGGGTTCGACATGGTGGCGCTGGCACGTGGCGATGAGGCTGAAGAGAACCGCGGCGGTGGCCCCGCCGTTATCGCTGCCGCAGAACAGCCAGTTCTTCCGGCCGATGGCGACGCGGCGCAGGGCGTTCTCGGCGGCGTTGTTGTCGATGTTCAACTCGCCATCGAGCAGGTAGACGCACAAGGCCGCCCACTGGTTGAAGGCGTAGGTGATGGCCTCGCCCATCGGACTCTTGGGCAGGACGCTGCCGCCGTTGGCGGCCTGGAGGCCCAGCAACCACTGCCGGAACTGCACCAGGATCGGTGCGGAACGCTCCTGGCGGACGTTCGCTCGCTCGCGCGGCCGCAGGCCGGCCGCGTCGTGCTCTACGCCATACAGCAGCTTGATATACGCCAGGGCCTGGGCGCTGCTGCGATGGTCGCTCTTGCGAGCTTCGTAGAAGTACCGTCGCGCGTGCGCCCAGCAGGCGACCTCGACAACATGGCCGCCGGCCGCTCCGGCATAGATGCCGTCGTAGCCGCCGAAGGCATCGGCCTGGAGATAGCGAAGCTCATCCTTGCCCCAGTCCTGCAAGAACGTCATCGCCCCGTCGCGCCGGCGATTGGGGGTGTAGTGAAACACAACCTGTGGATGGGCTTCGTCGCCCAGGTACACCCAGAATCGGCCGGTGCGGGTCTTATCGAGTTGGCGGTCGAGCACATCGACCGGCGTGTCGTCGGTGTGGAT
>CAITIS010000116.1 GCA_903892515.1 uncultured Planctomycetota bacterium
AGCCACGGGTGGAGCGGCAGGCGGCAGAAGCCGCCGGACGCGGAACCCGTGGAACGAGGTCCTTTTGCGTTCGCCCCGGAGGGGCGAAGGAGCCTCACTGGCGCAGTCGAAATCGTGGCCTTCCTCCGCCCCTGCCGGGGCGGGTGAAACGACTACTCTCTCCACGGGTTACGCTACGGGCCGCCGTTGGCGGCCTGCGATCCACCCGTGGCTACATGCCTTTGCCCCTCCGGGGCAAGCAGCTGCCAGAAAGACACGTGCTCACGGCATCGAGTGTGGCTGGGTGATAGTGGGTGCATCGGGCCGCTTTTCAAATGGCGTCATCGGGCCGACGTGCCACGCGGCAAGAACGCCGTTCCTGCTGTCAGAGAACTCGCGGCCGTGCGTTGGGCTTCTATTTGCGGCGCAGCACTCTGCTCAGCCACGCCAGTGCCAGCAGAGAAATGGAGGCAGGCTCGGGCGCGCTGTGGCCGAAGTTGGCTTCGAGGGCGATGTAGTCCTTGAAGGTAACCGTGCCGTCGCCGTTGAAGTCGCCCATCGACCACGTGGCATTGCTCTTGCCGAAGTTTGCTTCCAGGACGATGTAGTCCTTGAATGTCACCGCGCGGTCAAGGTTGGCGTCGCCCGGTGTCGCCGGGGTCAGCAGGCCCGCCCGCTCCGTGTCGCCTGGAGGCCCGAAATCGACCGCGATTTGCCCAGCGTCGTTGATCGCCCAGGCGTCATAGATCGTGGCCGTCGAGCCGACCAGTGTGAGGCTGTTGAGATCGAGCATGGACGAGCCGCTGTACAGGAAGCCGCGGAAATTGTTGTCGGAGATCTCCGACCTGCCCACGATCAGGCCGCTGTTGTTGATGCCGCGGGCCTCGGAGAAACTTCCGCCCGCCAGCGTGCCCATGTCCACCAGGTCCGAGCCGGTATTGCGATAGAACGCGTGCGTGTAGCCGCTGGCTGCGTCGGCGACGCCGACGGCCGTGCCGCTGTCGTTGATGGCGTGGGCCTCGCAGTACGAGCCGCCCGGAAGCAAGCCGATGTCGGCCATGCTGGTGGTATACACGAAGCCCTTGGTGTAGTTGGTGGTGTCGGTGAACGAGCCAGCGACGTTGCCGGCGGAGTTGATGCCGTAGGCCCAGCCCAGTATGCCGCCCAGCGAGCCCAGGTTGCTGATGACGCCGGCGCTGCTCCAGCGGATGGCCGAGTACTGTCGGTTAATGTTGGAGACGTCGCACACCCCGGCGATCTGGCCGGCGTTGTTGATGGCGTAGGCGTTGCTGTAACTGTTGTCCATCACTGTGCCCAGATCGCTCATCGTCCCGCCGGTGTACTTGAAGCCGTGCCAGAGCCCCGCGGCGGTATACGCGCCCCCCACGATCGTGCCGGAGTCGTTGATGCCGTACGCGGCCGATTCGCTGCCGCCCAGCGTGCCCAGACTCTGCATGCCGACCCCGCGGGTCCAGACAAAGCCCTTGCAGTTTCCGCTAGCGTCAATGGCTTCGCCAACCACCTGCCCGGCGTTGTTCAGGCCGTGCGGACGGGTCCAGGCCCCGCCCAGCGTGCCCAGGTCATCTACGTAGTAAGGCTGGGTGGCCATGGCAGAACCGCCCAGCAAAAGGATACTTGCCACCGCCACCGCGAGCATCGTCATCGTCACGCCGCTGCACTTCATTTTGCGCTCTTTTCAAAAGAGATCTTCATGTCACGTTTGCTCTTGGAGAGCAGCCTCGATCCCAGCCATTCCCGTTCGTCACTCAGCCGTTACTTGGGAGGCGATCTCCAGAACCCCGAAGGGGCGCTCGTGGCTGCTGGTTTTGTGGTTGCTTCCAGGGTCTGGGTCAGCGTCGGCGTCGGTGCGATCGGGCTCAGCGCCGGGGCTGCTGATGCCGCCACCAGCCCGTTCATCTTCACGACCTCAAAGTCGCGGCCGTGGACATTCTTGAGCGTGTTTATTTCGGGATCGTTCCAGCGCGAGTCAGGCCCGGCGCCGGTGATAAACCACATGCCGCCGTTGTCAGACATGATCATGCCGTACTTCTTCAGCGCTTCCACGATCACCTTGGCTCCGCCGCTGTAGCCGGCGGTGTTGAAACTGGCCTTGAGCCGGAACCGGCAGCCCATCGGCGGATACTGCGTGCCGGTGTAGCTGCTGGCCCAGTGCGTGGCCGGAGGCAGGAACGCCTTACGCGTATAGTCGGATTGGCAGCGGATGGCGTGCTTGATGACCTTGTCCACGTACACTTCCTGGTAGCGGACCAGGCCCGCCAGCACGCTCATACCGGCCGCATCGCTGCTCGTCCAGTAGTTGGGACGCAGCGTGCTGCTGTTGCCGTTGAAGATGGCGCAGCCGCCGCAACTGTACTTCCGACCGTTGTCCGTCCGAGAGGTGTGATACAACTCGTAGATGAGGTAGTTATCGCGGTCCAGCACCAGGAAGTGGGCGTCGCCGGCGCCGTTGCCTTCGATCAGGCCGGTGGGCGGCAGCGGCATCATCAGGTTGTCCGATTCGGTCTGGTAGGCGGTGTTCGTCACCTTCACCTTGCGCTGGCTGCCGCTGACGACGTAGTAGGGGATGCCCCAGGTCGTGCCGAAGTCGGGATGCAAGCTGGTGTTGACGCCCATCAAGGCGACGATGGAGCCCGAGAGCGGGTCGACCGGCTCGGCGGAGATGTCCTTGTTCCACGGGCTGTTGGGCGTGAAGGGCAGCCAGCCGTTGAAGTCGCCGTTCTGGCCGAGACCAGGCTTTCCGGCCCACAGAGGCGAACTGGCACAGAGCGTAACGACGAGGGCGGCGAGAAGGGCCTTGCGAAGCATTTCCATCTCCTTTTGGGCGACTGCGATATGGCGGCTGCGCGGGCCTCGTGAACGCGCAACCCTGGGCGAAACCCTACCAGCCGTACAGTATAATGCGAGATGAACGTTTTGGGAAGGACTTGCCCGGCTCGTGCTTGCCGGGCTCGACCGCCGCAAACAAGAGGAGCGACGGGGCGAACCCGCCGCTCCGGTGGAGCGAACAGAGGCCTTCAGGAGTATTGGCAGCGGCCTACCGGCGAGAGCGGGCCCGCCGCAGCATGGCCAGGCCGCCGATGCCCAGCAGGGCCAGCGTGGCCGGCTCGGGCGTGACCGTGATGGAGTTGACGATCACGAGATTGGCGGCCGACAGGTAGCCGGTTCCCGAGTAGTCGTGAATCGGCAGCGTGTCGAAGGGGGAGCCACCAGCGTCCACGACCTCCATGGCCGCGATCGCGTCGATGACGTTCATGCCGTCACCAATGACCTGGCCAAAGACGGTGAAACCGCTGTTCTGCGTATCCAGGTTGCCGCTATTGTCGGCCAGATTGAAGAACCACTCGCTGGTGGCCGAATTCGGATCGCCGCCCAGCTTGGCCATGGCGATGGTGCCGCGAACGTTGGAATGGTTGAACTCATTGACGATCGCCGGGTCGGCCGGAATCTGCTCGGGATAGCCAACCTCGTCGGTGTACGTGTATCCGCCGCCCTGGATGATGAAGCCCGGCACGCTGCGGTGGATCATGGTGTTGTCGTACCGGCCGGTGGTGGCATAGTTCAGGAAGTTGGCCGTCGTCACGGGGGTGTCGGCAAACAATTGCACCTGGAAGGACCCCACGTTGGTGTCAAAGGTGACGAGAGTGTCGGCCGAGGCGACCGAAACGGCAAGTAACAGGGACAAAGCCAGAATAGGAAGTGTAAATCGCACAGGTTCCTCCTTCAATGATGCGAGCAATTAAAGATTCCTCAGGCGTTCGCTTGATTGAGCACGCTTCGAGCCACCGCCGGTAGAGCGTCCGGCGTTACAAAACTGCCTTGGCCGCAAGGGAAACCCTCGAAGCCAATACTACTGAGCAGCCAGTATTGTACGGGCTTCGTCCCTTTCAGTCAAGATGTGAAATGAGGGATGTTGTGGCCCGTGCGCGCCGCGGAGTGTGCCCAAAGTTTCTGGCACCGGCTTTTCCTAGCTCGAAGAGCGTCTGAAAGTAGCCCCGTCCCGACCGACGGGAGGGCGGGGTTGAAGGCTGAAGCTTAGGGGCGGCGGCCGATCCTCAGTCGCCCGCAAGGGGTTCTTAGCAGAGCCTCCCGTCTTCCCCGCCCTTGCTGCGCTGCGGGACGGGGCTGTTTTCAGACGCCCTTCGGGCTAAGAACATGTGGTCCAACATGCCAGAATCTGCCACGCCCCGCGCTGCGGAGGCTCGACTTCGGCGCCGTCGTCTATCGCATGGTCAGCCGGAATGGGCGGACGTTCGAGTGATAGTAACCGGCGGCCTGGCCCTGGGGCCCCCAACTGCCGGAAAACTGGAGCCAGCCCGACAGCCCGTCGGAGTTCAGCCACTTCAGCGGCAGCCGCGGGGCATAGGGGTTGAACGCCTGGCCTTCCCAGTGCTCCTCGAAGTGGACCAGTCGGAACGGACCCCACGGCTCGGGCGACTCGAAGATGACCAGGTCCGTGCCCTCGGTCGGCGAGAAATCGCCGCGCAGCCGCCAGGTCAGCAGCAGGTATCGCTTGATCCCAGCCAGGTACACCATCTCCGGCAAGCCCATCCAGCGGTGCAGACTCAGGACCGGTATGGCTTCATCGAGTTCGTAGCTCCAGGCCGGCTGGCCGTCGGGATGCCATGCGCACACCCACTGCCAAGCCGCGCGGCGCATGATGCTGTCGGCCGGCACGCGCCCCAGCCGCAGGTTGCTGCCGTTGTCCCATTGATCGGACGAGACCGCGTAAACGAACTCGTCGCGGGCGTTGGTGTTGTTCTTGCCGAAGTTGATGAACGCCGGTCCGCCGAACCTGTGCCCGGGGAACATCGGTTCGGAGATCGTCGGCAATGCCGGCACCCACCACTGGCCCTTGGCGGTGGAGTACACGATGTGCGCATCACTGCCGTGCTGGGAAATGAGGCTGTATGGCCCCTGGCGGCAGCGCCGCAGGTTCTGAAACGCCAGGTACAAAACGCCCTGGACGCAAATCATTCCACTGGGCTTGGGGCCATTGCCTCCCCAGCCCGTGTACTCGTTCATGTGATTGAGCTTGGTGATCTGGTAGTCAGTGGGGCCGCCGGCGAATTTCTCGACGTCCAGGCCGTCGCTGGTCTCGCCCCAGAGCGGGTCGCCGGCAGAGGTGTAAATGTGATCGTCATCAGCCCAGGTCATCGGGTACGTGTCGCCCTTGACGGCGGCGTCGGGGTATCCGATCCGCTCACCAGTCCATTCAAAGCCGCTGATGACCTCGCTGCGTGGAAGCGAAAGAATCTCTGACGCCATGGACAGTGCCCTTATTCCTGGCCGCATCCGGGTAACGAGCGGATGCGGGTCGGGAACATGCTACCCGACGCAGATGATGGCGGCAAAGAATGCCGTGCCCGCGGGCGGGTCTGCCCGCAGACCGTAGGGCGGGCACTGCCCGCCGCCCGGGTGCGCCATGGTTCGTCCTGGCTCGACTCGTCGGGCAGTGCCCGACCTACGCTAAATCGCCCTGGCCGTCGTCAAGTTCAGCACGTCCACGACTGGGGAGAGGGCCAGTCCTTTGACGGGCGGCATCTGCCAGCGTTTGGCCTTAGGCCAGGAGATCGCCGGCAGGGCTGAACCCGTGGACGCAGAGGGTAGCAGGGACAACGTCGATGAGGACAACGATGCCGACAGCGTCGCGACCGACGGGCTCTCGGTAGAGGGGGTGCTGCTGTCAGCCGGCGGGGCGGGCGGTACGAAAGTTCCGCCAAACGTGGCTTCGAGAATGATGTAATCCTTGAAAGTCACCGCACCATCGCCATTGAAGTCGCCCTGCGTGAAGAGCTGGCCGGTCTTGTTGAAGTTGCTCTCCAGCACGATGTAGTCCCTGAAGTCGATCTTGTCGTCCAGGTTGGCGTCGGCGGCCAGCACGCCCTGATAGCCCGGGTTGCCGTTGTGGCGAGCCAGCCAACTGAACGGATCGTTGCCGAAGGACGACGGGCCGGTCCGCTCCAGTGATTTGCCCGTGCCATCCGCAGCCGAGGGCCACGGATACGTCGCGCCATATTCAACCCGGTCCACTCGAATGGTGGGATACGTGCCGTCCATCGTGTCCACAGGCCCGACCTTGTTGAGGCTGATGCCCTCGCCGGCGTCGTCGAGCTTGCCCTGCCACGGGCCGAAGATATCGACGGCCGAGGGAATGTTGTACTTGGCTCGGAAGGCGTCCTTGAGTGCCTGGGTGGACACGTCGGCGCCGGTGAGCACCAGCAGGCCCTGGGCCGGCATCTCCACGCCGGTCGGGAAGGTGTAATCCACGCCGCCGGTGACGGTCCAGGTGTGCGCCGGGGCGGCCACGTCGTACAGCTTCACCGGCGAAGTGGTGATGTTTCGCAGTTCGACGAACTCATCCTTGCCGGCCAGCGGGCTGTACATGATTTCGTTGATGACCACCGGGCCAACCAGCGGGCCGCTGTTGGGGCCGCCCATGGTCGGGGTGGCCAAGGTGGTAAAGGTTTCGATGCCTTCGTTGGTGACGTAGCGGCCAAAGGTGACGCCCGAATCCGAGCCGCCAAAGTCGTGCGCGTCGATGACCAGGCTGGCGGGGTTGCTGAGATAGACGCTCTCGCCATTCTTGGACAGCGCGAATCCCGTCCCGAACTGGGCTTCGGTGAAGACCAGGTAGCCGCCCGGGGCGATGGTCGTGCCCGAGGGAATCGGGAACTTGGTCAACGTCGTGGCGCTGTCGCTGAGGTACCAGCCCGACAGGTCCACGGCGCTGGCGGTGGGGTTGAATAACTCGATCCAGTCGCCGGCGCCGCCGTTGTTGGTCATGACTTCGTTGACCAGCGGCGAGTCGCCGCCGTAGCTCTTGCTGTCGATCAGCAGGTTCGCGGCGGTGACGAGCCGGACCGTCTCGCCATGGTTGTCCAGGCTGCCGCTATAAGGCCCTTCCACGAACAAGCCCTGGCCGCCGCGCGGGCCGGTGGTGCGGGCGCGGAAGGCCGCCGGGTCAGGCGAGACGTACAGTGAGCCGCCGGCCACGATGACCGTGCCGTCGGGGAAGGTGTAGTCCACGCCGCTGCTTAAGTGCCAGCCCGAGATGTCCACAGAGTAGCTGTTGGGGTTGTTAAGCTGGATGTACTCTTGGGCCTGGTTGCCCGAGGCCGGATCGGACTCGATCGTGCCGATCGTTATCTGCTGGGCGAACGCGGCTGGCTGGGCGGCGTCCAGGGTGAAGAACGGAATGCCGCCGCCGTAAAGATACGTTCGCTGGTGGGCGAGGTATGACTTGAACTCCGCGACGCCGCTGGTGAACGTGCCGGATTCCGATTGATAGGGCAATTGGCCGGCGGCGTTCTCATAGCTGAGCTGGCTGGCCCACCAGTCCAGCCTGTTTTCCAGCGGCAACTGTGCGTACGGGGTGCCCGGCGCCTTGAGCAACGCGTCCATGACCGTGCGCATGCGGCGGAAGAACATCTCTTTGGCGATCGGGTCGTCCTTGATGGCGTCGGTCAGGCGGTTAAAGCCGCGGTTGCTGTTGTTGGCATCGGAATCGGGGTACATGGGATTTATATTCACATATGCGCCCATGTTTACGCTGTACGGGTAATTGCCCCAGGCGTTGCCCACGGGGTCGCCCCAGGTCAGGTCGCGGTCGTAGGGCAGGAACCGCCACTCGCCCGTTCCGTTGGTGTCGCGATACACGTAGTAGTTGTGCTCGACGCAATCGGTGTTCTGCATGATCGCGTCGGCCACCAGGTAGTCCACCAGGGCCGGAAGGTCGAGGTTGTCCATCACGTACGTGTGGCGGTTGACGTTGCTTTCGCTGATGCCGGCCTCGAACGTGGTCAGGTCGCTGTAGCTTTCGGTGGTGCGGGTCTTCTTCTCGATGCCGCCCGTGCTGGTGAGCGTGTTGTACACAACCCGATACAGCGCGCCATCGGGGTCAAGGCCCTCGCGGGTCAGCATGTCTGTGTTGGTCTGTTCGAAGAAAACGCGCGTGCCCAGGTACGCGCCGTTCTGCTGGATGTGCCACATGTCCGACTCGGGCGCGGCCGCTCCGATGTCATCGTACAGTTCGTACGACATGTTGTTTCGCAGGTACGAGAAGTCCTGCGGTCCGGCCAGGTTGAGGTTGATCTCGCCGACTCGCTTCTGGGCCGGGTCGTACAGGAAGTGATGGTCGCTGTTCATATCGACCTTGCGCGACAGCCCGCCGGTCCAGCCTGACTTGACCGAGTTTATGGTATTGCCGCGCTTGCGCACATTGACGTTGTCGTACAACTCGCCCATGAAGAACACCGAGCCGCGCGTGCCGGTGGTGGTGTCGGCGGCCGATGGGCTCTGAAGGAAGAATTGGAAGACCGGGACGTTCGTGTGAATGTTCGGGTCGGAGACAACCGTGCCGTAATACTTTTCGGAATTCAGCGGGTCCAGGTACAGCGGCATGCGCGTGGTGTGGCTGGCGCTGTCCGTGGCCGTTACGTACCAGCGGACCATCTGCGACGGCGCCGAGGCCGAGGCGGGGATGACCGCGCCGTACACGCCGTCGCCGGCAGGGCCATCGCCATGCGCGCCGTCATCGTACATGGTGAGCGTCGTCTCGGTGTTCCAATTCACGCAGTAATGCAGCGTGACGGAGGTAATGGCGCTGGAGGCCTTGGCCACGCTGGCCGTCACCGCCAGCGGGTCGGCATCGGCGGGCACCTGTGGCGAATGGTTCACATACGTGACGATCGGGCCCATTTCGTTGACTCCGACCGAATTGGCCGTCCCGGGCGTGGGAACCTGGAAGTACCGTTCCTCCAACGTTCCTGTGGACGAGACCTTGGCCACGAGCGTGGGCGACATCAAGAAGTCGGTGTCGGAGGCGGTGAGGTTCATAGCCTGGATGGCCAGCACGTTTGTGCCGCTATGGAGCAGGCTCAGGTAGGGCGTAATATCGAAGGAGTCGTCCTGTGTGGCTTGCTCATCGTCTTGCTCGGCCGTGGCTGAGGAGTTGTACGACAGCGCGGCCGGGGCATTCTTGCGGGCGACCTGCGTGCCATTTATGTACGCGACAAAGCCGTCGTCATACTTCATGTTCAGGATCAGCGACTTCAGGGCCGTCGGGTCGGCCACATTGAAGGGGATGCGCGTGTACGCTGTCGAATTGACGTCCTTCAGCGCTCCCTGCACGTTGGTCTGGATGAGCGGGCCAAAGTCGCTGGTGGTTGTGGTGACGGTGGCTGTGATCTTGGGGATGACCAGGAAGTCCGAACTGCCCGTGCCGTAATTGAGCCCTTGGATGGCCAGCACGTTTCGTCCTGCCACCAACTGGCCGATGTATGGCGTGATGTCGTAATCGGTGTAGCCCGTCGGGTCGCTTGGCTGGGTGGTGGCGCCGGAATTCCAGGCCAGCGTGTCCGGTGCGTAGATGCTCTCGATGGGCGTGGCGTTGCCGTTGAGCCAAACCACGGCCCCGTCGTCCACCCGCAGCGATAGCGTCAACGCGGTGATCGTCGAAGGGTCGGGGCAGTTGAAGTCCACGCGGATGTAACAACTCTGCTGCGTGTTGTACATGCTCGCGACGTTCAGGCCAATGACGCTTTCATAGCCCGTGGACTTTTCATAGCCCACGCCCGTGGTGCCCGAAACCCAGCCGGTGGGCGTGAAACTGGGGTTGTGCCAGGTCGTGCCGATGTCCGACGTGGGCACCAGCGCGTACGCGGTCGCGCCATAGTCCAGCAGTGTCTGCGGCGTGGTCACGGTTGTTACGTCCGTATCAAAGCCGATAGCGGCCTTGCCGACCGTCCAGGCAGTGTCGTTGAAGCCGCTGGTCATCCAGGCGGCGTCGTCAGCCGGCCCGGTCGGGATGTGCCAGCGGGACGCATCGGTGCTTTGGAGCAGCGTGGTGGCGCTATCCAGGTTCACCAGTCCATAAGACACGTCTGGGTACTGCGCCGGGAAGTTCGGGCTGTACTGCGAGTCGATGGTGCTGCCGTTGGGTTCCACCAAGGCCAGGTACTCGCCGGAGGTGGCCAGGCTGAAATTCGTATGCAGCTCCTGCCCGGAGACTTTTCGGTCCTTGCCCGAGGCGAAGATCACGATATAGCTGCCCGCGTTCAGCGTGGCTTCGGGCAACTTCCACTTGGTCAGGTTGGCGGCATCGTCGGTGAGGTAGTAGCCGTTCAGATTGACTGCGGCCGTGCCGGAGTTGTACAGCTCGATCCAGTCCGAGTTGTCCCCATCCTGGTCCTTCAAGCCGCTGGTGTTCTTGGCCATGAACTCGCTGATGACCACCGAGCCGCTCAGCAATACGCGGGGCTCAAGGGCTTCAAGGGACGCCGCAACGGGACGGTTGGCGCGTTTTCGAGACATGAAGCACTCCATCCTTTTGGCCTGCATGGAGTTTCCATCGTTCACGACGGAAACGCCCACAGTATGTATATTATAAGGCCAAAGCCGGATTCTGTTAAGGGCCTTCTGCCCCTATTTTATCAGTATGTGAGCATGTCGATGGCCCGGGCCGCGTGGCCGAAGCTGGCCTTGTCGCCCAGGATGTTCAACGTGCCCCATTTCTCCGGCGGCGTTGTTTGCGTCGGGCCGATCGGAACGCATGACGTCCGCAGGTTACTTTCCACTTTCGCCTCTCCTCGGTGGGCCTGTAGGGCATCCTCTCTGGGGCACGCAAATTAAGGTCTTCACGGCTGGGCTTTGGTGGCAACTCGTTCGTAGCAAAGGGTAAGAGTGTTCGATTGCTCACCTGACCCCGAAGCGCGGAACGCACGATTCAAACCCACTGTTGGAGATAATGCTGTGAAAGTAATATCTGCCGTGGCCGCTCTATCTATCCTGTGTGGTTTTGCTGGACTCAACCAGGCTTTCGCCCAGACTCTTGATGGCCCGACCCTGTACAACAACAACTGCACCTCGTGTCATGGTCCCCTGGCAAGATCCGGTGTTGCAAACACGACGGCCGCTCGGATTCGATCCGCCATCAATTCGAACGCCGGCAATATGGGACAATTGCAACTGTCGGACGCGCAACTACAGGCCATCGCCGCAGCCTTGAATCCGCCGCCGACCATTCATGTGACCGGACAGTTGGTCAGCAGCAGCGGCGGCACCTTGACGGTCAGTTCTGCCGGTGCCCAAGACAGCATCGCCACCAGCGCCAGTACCAAGGTCACCATCAATGGCGCCGCTGCCACCGTGGCGGGCTTGAAGGCGGGGATGACCGTCAACGTGGCCTCGGTAAGCGGAACGGCCACCTCCGTCGTCGCTACGGTGCCGGTCGTGCATGTGACTGGCAAGATCACCGCTATCAGCGGGGCTCAGATCACGATACAAGAGACGGCCGGGCCGGTGAGCTTTGTCACCGACGCCAACACGAAGGTCACCCTCAAGGCCGTGGCTTCGACCGTGTCGGCCCTGAGGATTGGCATGAACGTGACTGGCACGACCGAATTGGGCACGGCCACGCTCGTCAAGGCCACCGTGCCGGTGGTGCACGTGACGGGTCCTATCACGGCCATCAGCGGCAGTCAGATCACGATTCATGAGACGGCGGGGCCGGCGAGTTTCCTTACCGACGCCAACACGAAGGTCACGCTCAAAACCGTGGCTTCGACCGTGGGGGCCCTGAAGGTTGGCATGCACGTGACCGGCACAACCGAACTGGGCACGGCCACGCTGATAACAGCCACGGTGCCGGTGGTGCACGTGACGGGTCCTATCACGGCCATAAGCGGCGCTCAGATCACGATTCAGGAGACCGCCGGGCCGGCGAGTTTCCTTACCGACGCCAACACGAAGGTCACGCTGAAGGCCAAGCTTTCGACCGTGGCGGCCCTGAGGGTTGGCATGCACGTGACAGGCACGACCGAATTGGGCACAGCTACGCACATTACTGCCACGGTGCCGGTGGTGCATGTGACGGGCACTATCACGGCCATCAGCGGCGCCCAGATCACCATTCAGGAGACCACGGGGCCGGTGAGCTTCCTGACTGACGCAGGCACTAAGGTCACGCTCAAGGCAGTGGCTTCGACGGTGGGGGCCCTGAAGGTCGGCATGCACGTGACCGGCACGACCGAACTGGGCACGGCCACGTTGATGACGGCCACCGTGCCGGTGGTGCATGTGGCAGGAACGATTACGGCCATCAACGGGACCCAGGTCACCGTTCAGGCTACGACGGGACCAGTGACCTTCCTAACTGATGCCAACACGAAGATCACATTGAACGCCAAAGGGGCGACGCTGGCCGATCTGAAGGTTAGCCAGACCCTCACCGCCGCGACGGCGCTGGGCACGGCGACGACCGTCACGGCCAAAGGTTGAGAGAGACCTGAGATTTCAGCGTTGAGAATGAACAGAAAAGAGCACGGGGCACTCAGCTGCCCCGTGCTCTTTGTTTGTGACTAACTAAGCAAACCTGCCACTGGCCCGGCCTGATTGCCGTGCCGGTCGCACATGTCCATGCCATGCCCGGCCTGGACTTACTTCTGTCCGTTCAGCGACTCGATTGCCTGTTCGACCTTCAGGCGGAACGCCTCGTCGTCGTTGGGGCTGTCGTGGCTGCCGACCTTGATGGCGGCCATGCGGTCATCGATCAGCTTCTGCGCCTCTTTGGCCCCGAGGGAATCCGGGTTCTTTTTGACCAGGTTGGCCAGCGTCAGCAGGCCGCGATAATCGTTCAGGCCCATCCGCAGGCGGAGGAAATAGATGGTCGGCACCAGTTCGTCATCGGGCGAGACGTTGCACCAGCAGAAATCGTCCTCGCGGCAATCCAGTCCGAAATAGGGATCGCCGGCGGCCGCGTTCCAATGCCAGCAAACCCGGAACTTCATGCCGTACTGCGTGGCCATCTTGTACATGTGGTCGCCGAAGGTCCAGCGGCTGCCGCTGTTGTACTGGGCGAGCTGCCCGCCGCTCTTGAGCAGCAGGTCCGCGGACTGTTGGGTAAAGACGTTCCACGTCATGCAGTGCAGCGTCTTGGCGATCTTGAATTCCACGTCGTCGGGGTTCGCGTCGGCATAGCTGCCGAAGAGCGTGAACTTCGGCGGCCCGTCGGGGAAGGCTTTGCGGAATGATTCGACGTTGGCCAGGCACTTGGCCAACGCTTCCGGTCCGGCCGGTTCGTCGCCCAGGACCCACCACACCGGCAACCAGTTGTTTTGATCGGCGTGCTTCTGTATCTCGGTGAATACTGCGCGGATGAACAGGGCGTAGTCATCGAACCCCGCCGCCTTCATCGCCTTGAGATCCTGGTAATACACGTCCAGGCCGTTGACGGGGCAGTAACTGGGCGTGCTCTGGGTGAAGCCGGCCTGGCGGGCGAGCTTCATGTTCTTGTCGGCCACCGAGAAGTTCAGCACTGGCTTGCCGTCGACGAACCCCTTATACGTGACGACCGGCAGGCCAGTAACGGTGGTGAAACCACAGGCGCGGAGCTTTTCCATGCTCTTCTGCATCATCTTGTCTTGCCACTGCCCTGTGGCCGGATCGCTGCCCAGCCAGGGCAGGTCGATACTGCACCCAAAGGGCCCGACGGGGAGATCCGTCTCGGCCAGCACGCCGTTGTGGACCTTCAACTCCACGGGATACTTCACCGCCTCGCCATTGGCTGGGGCGATCGTGACCTGGCCGGTGTACAGCCCCGGCTTGGCGGTCGGCGGCACGCTGACGGTCAGGAAGAATCGCCGAGTCACGCCCGCGGGCATGGCAAGGTGATTGCGCGGCATGATGTACCTGGGCTTGAGGCTGTAGATCGTGCCGTGGTATGTGGTGGCTGTGATGCGATACGAGGCGTACCCGATCTCGACGGCCTCAGGTGAAATGACGCCGCCGCTACCGTTGGACAGCTCGCTGATGCTGACGGTGGCCTGGCCCAGATCCTTCAGCGGTACGAGCGAGAACTCCAGCGGCACGCACTCGCCGGCCAGAGCAAAGTTGGAGACCTTGTCCGCCAACTCTTCCTTGGTTGGCTTGTCGTTGTCGTAGACATCCTTGGCCAGGTCGCGGCAGAACAGGGTCATGCCGCGCTGCTGGTCCTGCGCCGAGGGCGCAAAGCCGGTATCGACGGCAGTGCGGGTCCAGTACTTGCAGTCGTGGTTCCAGATCGCGCGGCGTTTCTGCTCGACCCAATTCAGGAACTTCTGGCCCTGTTCGGCCTTTTCTACGGGGTAGATCACGATGGCCGAAACGCAGTTGGCGAAGCTCTTGCCCTCGAAGTCGATGTTCAACTGGCCGTCGGTGACGTCTACGTCAAACGACTTCTCATGGAAGTAGGTCTTGATGTACTTGGCCCAGAAATCCTCGCCGGGCATGTCTTCGCTGTCATAGTGTCGGAAGTACCACTTGCGGAAGGCGTCGATGTCCATGGTGTCATGGACGACAACCTTTCCCTCGGCCAGTACCTTCCGGTCGTTGTACGCCTGAAACTCGCCCCAGAAACCGGTGGGGCTGTCGATGTTCAGAAAGACGTGGTATTTGCCGTTGGGAACGTCAACGGCCACGCCGCCGCCTTCTAAGATGATGAAGTCGCGGTACAGTGGATCAGGCTGGAAGCCGTCCATCGCCTTGGGACTGCGGAACTGCGGGTTCAGCAGGCCAAAGCCACGCTCCTTCGTGTACAGCATCGAAGGCGTCAGCGAAGTGAACCCACGCATCGTCGGGCTGGTGTGGTGATTGTACATGATCGGCGCGGTCTCGCCGCCCAGGTCCAGCGCTACTAGGCCGGGAAAGAGATACTGCTGCTGCTCCAGATCCTTTTCCAGGCGGATGTTATCCAGGTAGAGCGGCTTTTTCGGATCGGTGTTGAAGACCTTGATGGCCACGAGGCGAATGTTGGCCACGTCGCACAGCCGGCCGGGCCGGCTCTTGCCACCCATGCCCAGACTGTTCAGCGAAAGCGTGACGGTGCTGGCGCCCGGCTCGACGGCCGTGATGAACAAAACCTGCTCCCAATAGCTCTTGCTCTGGGTGTCCTGGATCTCGATCTCGAACTTCTGAAACTCGTCCGAGGCGTTGAAGACATCGAGCTTCAGATCGTCATAGCCGCTCCAATCCTGGTGGCCGTTCAGCACCAGCGCCGCATCGACGGCCATGAGGGCCTTCTGGCCGTTTGTGGCGTGTTCCGAGACGACCGTGCCGGGGCTCATGGGCCACAGGCGATCGAACGTGAACTCGCGGATGATCTCGCCGGTGGTGAAGGGCGAGCCGTCCTCAAAGGACGTAATGACGCGTACTGCCGGCGCGGTGGCGGGTGACGTTGCCGGCGGGTTGTCCACGGCCCAGCACAGCGAGGAAACCGCGATCACCGCAATAGCGAAGAAGAAACAGGGTTTCATACATCTTCCTCAACCAAAAGGGGTCTGGAAACTGGCCGGATGCGCGATGTCTGCCGCGACGTAGTCAAGATGTCGATCGTACCGGCATAGAGGTGACACTGTCAACCGCCATTGTCGGCGGCAATACGATTCGAGCGGGGACGACCAGGTGCCTGTGACGCCTGCGGCAGAGAAAGGTGGCCCCGTGTCTCACACGCACCTGGCTTCGTTCGCACGGAGGAACGTTTCCAGCACGCGATAATCCCTGTCGCCGCACGTTACATTCCAACTATGGCCATCAGCGTTTTTTGGCAAACGCCTTCTTTCGCCATGAACTGGGCGTCATGCGCATTCGCTTCCTGAAGATGCGGTTGAATTGGGGGATGCTGCCAAAGCCGCAGTCGTAGGCAATCGCGGCGCAGGTGCGGTCGGATTGGCGAAGCTGCTCGCAGGCCTTGCGGATTCGGGTCTGGGTCAGCACGTCCAGAACGGTCTTGCCCAGGTGCAATTGGAACATGCGCAGCAGTGTTCGTTCCGAAACGCTGGCCGCTCCGGCAATATCTTCGATCCGCAGGGGCTCTGAGAAATGCTCCTCGATGAACCGCTGGGCCTGTTCTACAACTTGGCCGGCGCGGCTTTCCAAGACCTGAAGCTCCTGGTGCAGGGCGTTGGCCACGTGGTTGCCGATGAGTTCCAGCAGCGTCACAAGGTCCTTCTGCCGGGGCGGAGTGATGACGTGAATCTGCCGGTACAGCCGTCCCAGGCCCTGGGTGACAATCCCGTGGCTTTCCAGGGCCTTGCGGGTGTGCTGCCAATCGGCCTGCGTGGGGCGACGGTCCAGCAGCTGTCCGCACTGCATGGCGGCGATGAGTTCACCGCCCAGCTTGATCGGGATGATGAATTCCCGCAGCCCGGCGTGGCAGCGGTAGGACAGGGGCTGGCACTTCGTCAGAAAGAGGGCCTGGTGCGTCCTATCGCAATCCCGGCAGCAGGCGTCGCCGCGTTTCTGCTTGCGCAGGGCCGTGCAGAATGGGTTGAACGTCTTGCGGCCATTCACGAGGCCCCCGTCCGAGAAGTCCGGCGAGGCCAGGGCGATGGCATAGATGCCAAAGAGCCGCCAGGTGAGCTTGTAGAAATCCTTCAGGATGGGCAGCGACGCCAATTGCTTGAAGGTGATCGCCATGGTTCGACCCTTTGCCTCGCGGACTAATGTCACTGGCGTTGCCCAAGCCGGTCAGATGCGACGTAGCCCTGAGGGCGGCAAGCTATGGCCAGGCCGGCCATACGCCAGCGATCTGTGCATAACGCACACGAACGCACATTATGCGTAAGAACGGACGAAACGTCAAGAGCCGGGTTTGGCGCGTAACAGGCCCGGTGGCGTGGCCGGGGCGTCCAGCGGCCACGTGCCGTGACCGAAGGGTGCTATGGCCAGACTGTCGTCTTAGCCTGGCAATGCATGGACGTCGATAAACATGACCAGCCCAACGGCGGGCTGACCATAGCACCCAACTCAGGGCCCCCGTGCCATGCTTCTGCGCTGCCTTGCAGAAGCATGGGAGCCTCAGCGGGGGCAGTGCCCGGAGATGTGCGCCAAGACGCGTTGGTCCTTTGACGGGCGCAAAACCATGGCCACCACGGCAACGATGCAGGCCGCGCGCACATACCCTGCTCAATCGCCCATATGTGGAGCACTGTCCGGTCTAACTCCGCGCGGACCGGCCTTGACAACCAAAGAAGGGTGGACTTCTCTAGGTTCATCTGCCTTCATCTGCGTAATCTGCGGATGGCTCTTAACAACCAAAGAAGAATGGACGGGGCGACGCGAATGTGCGCATGGGTAGCGCTCACTGGCGAAACTCCGGATCGAGCGGCAGACACGATGCTGCAAGTGCCGGTGCGGCAAGATGATGAGTAAAACTGGCTGCGTGCCGAATCGTTCCCAACGGTTCCAAATGGTTCCGTTTGGTTCCGTTTCGTTCCGTTTGGTTCCGTTTCGTTCCGGTTGGTTCCGGTTGGTGCCGAATGGTTCCCGGCGGTGCCGGGTTGTGCCCTTTGGCCAAATGAATGGGCGAGAACGTGGCCGCTGGACGCCGCGGCCACGGCACCCGGCTCGTGTCGGACGTGGTTGCTTCGCTTCGCTGCGCAAACCACGTCACCCGCGTCGGCACGTCACCCGCGTAGTGATTCTGAAGGCCGGTGGCCAGAGCATTCGAACTTGTTTCGCAGGGGGACGGTCCAAGAATGGCGGGATTTGCATACAGATGTGCGGAATGTGCAAAGACGGGCCGGCATGTCACCCATTATAATTCAGCAAGTTCGAGGTGGAGTGGCTGCTTGGGTCACCACCGAAAACGTGAGCCAGAAACGAAGATGCAGAGGTCTGGAGGACGCTGACAGGAGGGCGGCACTGTGCCCTTTCCGATCAGATCCAAGCAGTCCGCATGCCAGGAGGAGTCCTGGCATGACTTGATAGCCAACTAGCGTCGGGCACCCTATTGGGCGCCCGGAGGGCCTCTCAAACAAGGAGCGGGAACATGTCAAACAGAGCGTTGATGGCGGGCTTTCTTTGTTTTCTATGCCTGGCTGCTGGGGCGGCTTACGGCGAGACGGTCTGGCAGGGTGGCAGCACTCCCACTACCTGGGATGGCGGCGCCAGCTCCTGGACGGCCGGCATTCCACAGGCCGGTTCGGGCATCACGGCCGCTACGTTTAGCGGCAGCACAAATGCCACGCTGACGGGAACCCACAATTTTGGATCCCAGACGACGGCTTTTGCCGCGACCTTCTCCACGAGCGGGCCGTTGGCCGTGAGCACAAGCGGTTACATCTACGTCGACTCCTTCACGGTGACTCAGCCGTACAGTTACTCGGTGTCGGCGCCGAATACGCCGATGCTGACGAACGGCAGCTACGTTGGCACGGTCAATGCCAGCGTTGTTCCCGGCGGGTCGATGAAGGTGCAAACGACCGGCGGCAACCTGACCACCTATTACAATTACGCCGTTTCCGGCGGCGGCACCTTCGCCATTTCGGCGGCGGGCAAGGTCCTGAGTGATTCCGTCACGCTCAGCAACAACAGCACGCTGGCGTATATGAGCGGCGGCTGGAGCCAGAGCTACGTCAACGGCGGCACCATCAGCGGCAACGGAACCATCGACAACTCAGCCGTGAACGCCAACGGGTACCGGTACTTCTGGATCGGCTACGACGGCAGCAACGACCACCAGACGACCATGTCCCCAGGCGCCAGCGCTGGTGCGGCCGGCATCATCAACTTCAACGGCACCCAAGGCGATGCCACCAAGACCGGTTCGGCCGATTCCCGGCTGCTTATCAGGACCGGCGACTGCAAGATGGTTATCGACATCACCGGCACGGGCAGCACTGCCGGCGTCAACTTCGACCAGATCCATCTGAACAATTTCCAGGTTCTGGCTGGCGATATCGCCAACACGGACTTGGTCATCAACGTGGCAGCCGGTTCGGCCGCAACGAACGCGCCAATTATGCTCTCAACCGGCACAGGCACCGGCATCGTGGATTTCAGCGGCATGGGCTTTCGCAGCGTGACCTGGAATGGCACTGCCGGCACCCTGTCGTATGTCAACGGCGCCATCAATGCCACCGTCACCCCCGAACCTGCGACGCTGGCGGTACTGGCGGCCGGCGGGCTGGTTTGCCTGCGGCGGCGGAACCGGGCGTAGCCAGTCGTTCAGTGACGCAGCAAAGACTAAAGCCCTTCGGCCCATGCCGAGGGGCTTTCTTTTGGCCGATGGCCGCAAGCGGAGATCGGGCGATTTCCAGGAGCGCTCAGCCTGCATGAACCTGCCGGGACTGATGCGCCGGGGCCTGGCGGTGCGAACAATCCTGTTTTTTCTTGACATAATGTTCGCTATGAACATAATCGAACATTATGTCAAGGTCATCCATGAGCACCGAGCTGCGGCGCAAGAAGCTGATGGCGATGCTGTCGCAGCGTGAGACGATCTCCACCGCGGCCGTTGCCAGGGAATTCGGCGTCCACCCGATGACGATTCGCCGCGACCTGGCGGCCTTGCAGGGCTCGGGGGCGGTGATCCGCGGCTACGGCAGCGCGCTGGCCAGTCAGCGGATCACGTTCGAGTTTGACTTTGACGAGCGGCACCGGTGCAACCTCGCCGCCAAGCAAGCCATCGGGCAGGCGGCGGCAGCGCGGGTTCGCCCCGGCCAGACGGTCTTTCTGGACACCGGCACGACCACGCTGGAAGTGGCCAACGCGCTGGCGGGGCTGAGCGTACCGTGTTGTGTCGTCACGACCAGCCTGATGATCGCCAGCCGCCTGTGGGCTCATCCCTCGGTGGAGCTGTTGCTGCTGGGCGGGCGCGTCAGGCCACGGTCACCGGACTTGGTCGGGCCGCTGACCGAGATGACGCTGGACTCGCTGAGCGCCGACCTGGCCCTGCTTGGCAGCGAGGGCGTGGATGTCGAGCGCGGCAGTTTCGCCGGCGATCTGGATTCGGCTCGCGTGGCCCGGCGGATGGCGCAGAACTCCACCCGCGTGATCATCGTGGCCGACGGCGCGAAGATCGGGCATTCAGGGCGGGCTCGCTACGCGCTCATGGCAGATATTGACGAAATCATCACCGACTCCTCCTGTCCCGAACTGTGCGTTCGGGCCATCAGGAAGCAGGATGTCGCAGTTACGCAGGTACAGGCTGTCGCAGCCGACAGTCAATAGAAGGGACAGCAATGGACGGGCGTGAAATCAGGACTCGAAGGCTGTTTGGCCAGGGCAGGGCGGTCATTATTGCGATGGACCACGGCATGTTCGACGGTCCAATCGCGGGCATGGAAGACCTGCCTGCCACGGCCGGGCGCATCAACCCGGACGTGGACGGGGTGCTCATGGCCCCGGGCATGCTGCGGCACTGCCATGCGGTTTTCGCCGGCCATCATCGCCCCTTGGCCGTGGTGCGGCTGAACTGGAACTCGGTGTATTGTTTCCACTGGAATTACCGGCAGGCCCGAAGCGTGGAGTGCTACGGCGTTGAAGACGCCCTGCGCGAAGGCATGGACATCGCGCTGGTTTCGCTGACGCTTGCGACCGGCAACGAGGAACGCGACGCGGCGAACGTGGAAGTTTTCTCCCGCACGCTGGCGCGATGTCATGCTTTGGGGCTGCCCGTCATTGGCGAATACTTCCCGACCGGTCATCTGGACATGACGCCGCAGCAGTTGCACGAGAACGTGCGGATCGGCAGCCGGATCGTGGCCGAACTCGGCGCCGACGCGATCAAGACCTTCAATACCTGCGACTTCAAGGCCGTCACGTCCACCTGCCCGGTGCCGGTGCTGGGCCTGGGCGCGGAAAAGTTGCCGACGCAAAAGCAGGCCCTCGAACTGGCGGCCGGTGAAGTGGCGGCAGGGGCCGGCGGCGTGGTCTTTGGGCGCAATGCCATACAGGTGAAGGATCCGCACGCCTTCCAGGCCGCGCTGTGCGAGGTCGTTCGCCAGGGCGTGCCGGCAGCCGATGTAGTCCGCAAGTACAAGCTCGAATAGGTCTGCGGGTTCTTTCGCGGCGGCCTGGCGCAGAGGCCGCCATGGCGGAGAGAAGAAGTGGCCAAAGACAGCGATAGTGCGGCCCAGACATTTCTGGGACTCGACCTGGGAACCACCAACGTGAAAGCGTTGCTGGTTGACGCCCGCGGGCGCGTGCTGGCCGGCGGGGCCTGCCCCGTCTCAGTGCGGACTCTCGCCGACGGCTCGGCCGAGCAGGACATCGATGACATCTTCCAGGCCGTGCTCAGCGCGGTCGGGCAAATCGCCCGGCAACGCGATTTGAGGAGCGTCCGCGCCGTCGGCGTATCCAGCCAGGGCGGGGCCGTGCAACTGCTGGACGAAAACGAAGCCCCGGTCGGTCCCGTAATCAGTTGGATGGACACGCGCGGCGCACCTTTCGACGCGACTCTGACGCTCCAGTTTGGCGAGCAGTGGTTCACCGAGCACGTTGGCCATGGCTGTAGCGGCGTGGCCATCGGGCAACTCCTCCGCCTGCGCGACCAATCGCCGCATCAACTCAAACCTCCGGCGCGAATCGGCTTTGTCGGTGATGTGATTGTGCAGCGGCTATGCGGGCGGCGGGCGCATCATTCGACCTCGCTGTCCATCGGGCTGCTGTACAACCCGCACCTGCGTGCGGCCGATGCGGATCTGCTGAAACTGCTGGCTCTGGATCCGGCGCAACTGCCGGCGCTGCTTTCTGCCAGGCAGGCGGCGGCGGGGCTTTCGCCTGACGTGGCTGCGAAGATGTCACTGCCGGCGGGAATTCCAGTGTCATCGGCGGTGCACGATCAATATGCCGCCGCCCTGGGCAGCGGTGCCTGCGAGACGGGCGATGTGAACTTCGGCAGCGGCACGGCCTGGGTTCTGTTGGCCACCACGAATGAACTGAATCGTCTGCCCACGCCCACTGCCTTTGCCTGCGACCACGTTGTGGAAGGGCGCTATGGCCTGCTGCTCTCGCTGGGCAACGTGGGCGTCGTCTTCGACCTGGCCGTGCGGACCGTCGGGCTTGGGGATCGGAGTTCGGCTGACTTGGACGAAATCCTGCTTTCGACGCCGCCTGGGTGCAATGGCGTGAAATGCTGGCCTCACGTTGCCTGGCCAGGGGCGAGCCTCTCTGAGACCACCCGGCAGCGTCTGGAGCAACTGCGTAAGTCGCACTCGCCTGGGGAAATCGTGCGGTCGGTGCTGGAAGGGCTGTCGCTGGAACTGGCACGCTACATGGACATTCTGGGCAGTTGCGGCTGCCGCGTGCTGCGGCTGGTTATGTCCGGCAAGGCCTCGGCCAGTCGGGCGACGCGGCAGATCATCGCCGACACCACCGGCCTGCCGATTTGCGTGGCGGGCGAAGAGGAAACCAGCGCCTTAGGCGCCGCCGTCCTGGCCCGCGGGCTGGTTGATGACAAGAGCCTGTCGCAGCTCTCGGCCGAGATGACACGTCTCCGTCAGACGGTCGAGCCCTCGTCGGAGCGGGCCATTTACCAGCAGATGTTCGCGGAGTATCTCAACCTCGTAAAACCTTGAAAGGCCCAGCCGACAGGTCGGACAAAATGGCGAACACGCACATACATCACGTTTTCGAGTACACCGACGTGGACCGGGCGTTCTGGCAGGAGCACCTGGAAGGCTGGCTGCCGCGCCGGATCATCGACGCGCACGTGCACATCGCCGATCCGGCCTTGCAGCACACGCCCCCGACGCCCGAGCAGCGTCGGCAGTTCTGGGTGGGCGAAGCGGCCGAGCCCATTACGGGCGACGGGCTGCAGCGGGCATCGGAGATTTGCTACCCTGGCCGGGAGATGTCATTTGTGGCCTTCGGCTCGGTTGACCTGAGTTGGGACATCGACGGTACCAACGAGTACACGGCCAGCCAGTGCCGCCAGCGCGGCTGGAGCGGGCTTGCAGTGCTTCGGCCTGAGTGGACGCAAGCGCAACTGCTCGGGCAACTCGCCCAGCGCGGCATCATCGGCGTCAAGCCGTACTACTCCATGATCCGCGGCGATGACGGCACGCACGAAGGGAGCATTCAGGCCAGCATCTTTGAGTTCCTTCCGCACCATCTTCTGGAAGTGCTGAACGACCGGCGTGCCTGGGTCACGCTGCACGTGCCCAAGGCCGAGCGACTGGGCCATCCCGACAACATTCGCGAAGTCCGCGAGATTCGGCGACGCTATCCGCTTATTCACTTGGTGTTGGCGCACCTGGGCCGGTGCTACACGCTGGAGCACGCCCAAGAGGGACTTTTGCCCCTGGCCGATGATGAGGGGTTGTACTTCGACAACTCGGCCGTTATGAACCCCGACGTCCACCGGTTGGCCCTGGAGGTCATCGGTCCGCGCCGGCTGCTGTACGGCACGGACAATCCCATCTTCTACATGCGAGGCCGGCGGCAGTACGCGGGCCGCAGCTACATCAACCGCACGAGTTACCCGTTCCACTTTAACCGCGATCGCGAGGCGCCGGAGATCGAGGCCAGCTACACGCTGTACCTGTACGAGGATCTGCTGGCGGTCAAGCAGGCCTGCGAGAAACTCGGTTTAGCGCGGCAGGACGTGGAAGACGTTTTCTACAACAATGCTAAACGGCTGATAGACGCCAGCAATCCCCGGCCAAGCCGGTAGCGAAAGGACAGGACAAGATTCATATGGCAAACAGTAATTGGGCCAAAGTCGATCTCGCCAAGGTTCCGTGCATGAAGACGGCTGCTCCCGGCCCCAAGTCCAAAGAGCTTCACCAGCGTTGCACGAAGTACTTCAAGGGCCTCAGCGGCCAGGTGAAACTGTTCCCGGTGACCTTCGAGAGCGGGTATGGCTGCACGCTGACGGATGCCGACGGCAACACCTACCTCGACTTTTCCTCGGGCATCTATGTCACGACGCTGGGACATTGCCATCCCAAGGTGACCGAGGCCGTGCAGAAGTACGCCGGCAAGCTGATGAATTGCCACGATTTCACCACCGAGATCAAGACGCGGCTGGTGGAGAAGCTGGCGTCGATTCTGCCGGGCGACCTGGAAGGGTTCCAGTTCTACGATTGCGGCACGGCCGCCGTGGAAGCAGGGCAGCGCGTGCTGCGTGCCGCCTCGGGCCGTAACGAGATGATCAGTTGCTTCAACGATTTTCACGGCAAGACCTACGGCGCGGTGTCGCTGGGGCAGATTCGCTCGCCCGTCTATGGCCGGGTGCGGGCGCCGGGCATGCACATGGTGCCCCGGCCGGACGCGTACCATCCCGTCTGGACGCACGCCGACGGCAGTATCGACACCGGCAAGTACATCGAGTTCTACCACGAGTACATTCAGAAGAGCACGGTGGGCGACGTGGCCGGTTTCGTGGTCGAACCCATTCAGGGCTGGGCCGGCTCGATCATGCCGCCCGACGACTTCTTCCCCAAGCTGCGGAAGTACTGCGACGACCACAAGCTGCTGCTGATGGCCGACGAGGTGCTGACGAGCTGGGCGCGCACGGGCAAGTGGCTGTGCATGGAGCATTGGAACGTCGTGCCCGACGTGGTCTCCATCGGCAAGGGTTTCGGCAACGGCTTCCCGGTGACGTGCGTGGCCGTGCGCAAGCCATTCATGGAAACATTTGAATCCATATCGGCATCCAGCAGCTACGGCGGCAACCCGATGGCGTGTGCGGCCGCGCTGGCATCGACCGAGGTCATTGAACAAGAGAACCTGCTGGAGCGGGCGACGCACCTGGGCGAACTGGCCCTGCGGCGGATGGAGAAGATGAAGTCCGAGCACCCCATCGTCGGCGACGTGCGGGCCAAGGGCTGCCTGATGGGAATCGAGCTGGTCAAGGATCGCCAGAGCAAGGCCCCCTTCGACGAAGCGGGCAAGCGGGTGTACCAGAAAGCGTTCCAAAAGGGCTTGGCGTGGATTCCGGCTGGGCATATCCTGCGCATGAGTCCGCCGGTCGTGATGGACGACGAGGCCTTGATCAAAGGCCTGGACATGATCGATGAGGCCATCGGCGAGACCGAAAAGGAATTGGTGTAGCGGCGGAGCGACTTGGGAAAGAAGGCAACTTCGTGAAAACGATTCGGTTTGGAATTATCGGCGGCGGCCTGATGGGCCGAGAGTTCGCCAGCGTGACCGCACGCTGGTGCAACGTGCTGGACATGCCGGTGCGCCCGGAATTGGTGGCGGTGTGCAGCGCGACGAATCGCCTGTTTCCGTGGTACAAGGAAAGCTTCCCGAGCATCCGCCAGGCCACGACCGACTACCGCGAGCTGTTGGCCAATCCCGCCGTCGAGGCCGTGTACTGCGCCGTGCCGCATCATCTGCACCAGCAGATATACTGTGACACGATTGCCGCCGGCAAACACCTCATGGGCGAAAAGCCGTTCGGGATCGACCTTGCCGCCAACACCGCGATTGTGGAATGCGGCCAGCAGCACCCCGAGGTCTTCGTCCGGTGCGTCAGCGAGTTTCCGTTCTATCCGGGCGTGCAGCGCATCGGCCAGATGATCGAGGCCGGGGCGTTCGGCCAGCTGCTGGAGGTCAGCGCCGGCTTCCTGCACTCCAGCGACCTGGATACCGCCAAGCCGATCAACTGGAAGCGAATGAGCCAGTTCAACGGCGAATATGGCTGCATGGGCGACCTGGGTATGCACATCTGCCACGTGCCGTTCCGGGCCGGTTGGCGGCCCATGAACGTGCGGGCGATTCTTTCGAACGTCGTGCCCCAGCGGCCCGACGGCAAGGGCCAGATGGTTGCCTGCGACACGTGGGACAACGCCACGCTGCTGTGCGAGGCCACCGACGGGGCCGGCACGTTCCCGATGACGCTCAAGACGCAGCGGATCTCCCCGGGCGAGAAGAACACCTGGTACATCGAGATCAAGGGCACCAAGGCCTGCGCGCGTTTTTCGACCAAGAACCCCAAGCGGCTGGAGATTCTGGAATATCGCGGCGGCGAGCAGATCTGGCAGCAAATTGACACGGGTTACGAAACCGCCTTCAAGACTATCACCGGCGGATTATTTGAGTTCGGCTTTGCCGACACGATGCTGCAGATGGTGGCGTCGTTCCTGCACGAATTGGCTGGCGAAAAGATGCCGCGCAAGTTTGCTGGTTGTGCCACGCCGGAGGAGACCGCGATGAGTCACCGGCTCTTCACGGCGGCGCTACGGTCGCAGCGCGAGTGCTCCACGGTTAAGATTGACTGAGCTTGGCAGGCTGACGGCGTGGCCGTGGCGCCCGAGCCTGACGCGCGGTACAGCCATTGTCGAGAATGACGAGAAATAGAAAAGGACGCCCGATGATCCGACCGAAGATTGGCCTGCTGGCTTTGAGCCTGGAACTGTACGAAAGTTTGGCTCCTGGGCTGCGACAGAACCGTGACGCGTGGGTGCGCAAGGCTGTGATTCCGGCCCTGGAAAAGCAGGCCCAGGTCCTCTTTGGCGGCGGCGTCTTTACGCGCGAAGGCGTGGACGCTCAGGTGGCATCGTTTGAGGCCGCTGGCGTGGACGCCATCTGCGTGCTGCTGCTGACGTACGCGCCCAGCCAGATCGCCTTGCCGGCGCTGGCGCGGACGCGCTTGCCGATCCTCATCTGGAACACGCAGGAACTCGCCGGCGTGGACAACGCCTACGGCGATGCGGAACTGACCAACAATCATGGCGTTCACGGGACGCAGGACCTGGCCAACGTTCTCGTCCGCAGCGGTGTGCGATTCCAGTACGTTACGTCGCACCTGGGTGATTCCGGCGGCGTGAAGGGCCTCGGCGATTTCGCCGTGGCCGCAGCGGCGGTGGGGCGGCTGCGACGCGCCCGCCTGGGCTTGCTGGGCTATCCCTTCCCCGGCATGGGCGACTTCGCCCTGGACACAACGTACTTGGCCGGCAGTCTCGGTTGCCAGTGGAGCCAGTTGAGCGTGGAGGAGTACATCCTGCGCGCCCAAGCCGCTGACACCGCGGCAGTGGCGACGTTGGTTCAGGAGTACCGCCGGCTATATGACGTTGCCGCTGACGTTACCCAGGGCGACCTGGCCTCGACGGCCCGCGTGGAGATCGCCCTGCGCGGCATGGTTGCCGACAACCGCGTGGACGGGTTCACGTATCAGTTCATGGCGTTCGGCCAGGACGAACGCACGCCCACGGTGCCGTTCGTGGCCGCCAGCCGAATGATGGCCGACGGAATCGGCTTTGGCGGCGAAGGAGACTTAATCGGCGCCGCCGGCACGTGCCTGCTGCACTGGCTGCAGGCACCTGCCAGTTTCAGCGAGATCTTCACTATCGACTTTGCCGGCAACAGCGTGTTCATGAGCCACATGGGCGAAGCCAACGTGGCGATGGCCCGGCGCGGCCAGAAGGTTCCGCTGGTGGCGCGCAGCTCGCCGATCACGCGCACGCGGGACCGCCAACTGGCGTTGGTGACGAACCTTCAGCCAGGGCCTGCGACGCTATCCGCCCTGACGCAAGGGCCGGGGAATCGCTGGCGGCTGATCTGTTCGTCCATGCAAATTGTGGACTTTGGGCCCTTGCCGCTGGCGTCGCCGCATTTCAAGCTGGCCCCGCGGGGCGATGTGCGCGAGTTCCTGACGGCCTATGCCAAGGCGGCGGGGCCGCACCACAACGCCGTCTGCTTTGGCGACGCGCGGGCGCGGCTTCGCCTGGCCGCTGAATTACTCGACGCGGACTATATCGAGATATAAGCCCAGAACTTAGCGGTGCCACATAAGTCTTTGGCGGCGGCACAGCCTTTTAGGCTGTGCCGAACAGGCTAAAAGCCTGTTCCACCACCCAGAACTTACATAAGTCCGCTTAGTTGTGAAACCGTGGCACGCCCGCCCTCAGGCGTGAGCCGCACAAGAAAACGTCGATCGGGCCGAGAAACCTACAGCCGAGGGCGGCTGTGCCACGAGGCCTTTGGAACCATACAAGGAGAGAGCATGGCACGCGTTAAGGCATCCAAGAAGATTCGTGTGGGCGTCATCGGCGTGGGACGCGGGCAGACGTTCATGACCCAAGCGCCGGCGGTCGGCATGGAACTGGTGGCCATCTGCGACAACTGGGAGTCCCAACTCCAGAAGGTCGGCAAGCAGTACAACATTCCCACGTACACCGACTACGACAAGTTCCTCGAACATGACATGGACGCGGTGGTGCTGGCCAACTACTTCCACCAGCACGCACCCTTTGCCGTTAAGGCGCTAAAGGCCGGCAAGCACGTGATGAGCGAGTGTGCCGCCTGCAACACGCTGGCCGAGGGCGTCGAACTGTGCCGCGCGGTGGAAAAGAGCGGCAAGATTTACATGCTCGCGGAGAACTATCCCTACACCGCGTTCAACCAGGAACTGGCCCGGCTGTACAAGGCCGACGAGATTGGCCGCGTGCTGTACGGCGAGGGCGAGTACAACCACCCCGGCTCGTTCGAGTGGGCGATAGGCATCTCTCCGGGCTTAAGGCACTGGCGCAACAACTATCCGGCCACGTACTACTGCACCCACGCCCTGGCGCCGCTGATGGCCATCACTGACACCATGCCGGTGCGGGTGAACGGCTTCGTGGCCCCCCTGCCGCTGGACAGCAAGCGCAAGCGCCTGTGGCGCGAGGCCGATTCGGGCGGCATAATCATGGTCGTCATGGACAACGGGGCTGTGTTCAAACTCATCCAGGGCGGCCTGCCGGGGCACAGCATCTACTACCGGCTGCACGGCGAGTGGGGCATGATGGAAACGGGGCGCGGGCCGGGTTACTGGGGTCCAGGCAGCGTCCGCATCGTTCACGAAGAATATGACTGCAAGAAGGGCCAGATCCCCGAAACGATCCGGTATCCCGAGTTTCCCAAGTGGGCCGGCGCGGCCAAAACGGCTGGCCATGGCGGCGGCGACTTCTTCACGAACTATCACTTTGCCCAGGCCATCCGCACCGGTCAGCAGCCGTACCTGGACGTGTATCGCGGCGTGGCCATGTCGGTGGTGGGCATCCTGGCCTGGAAGAGCGTGCTGGCCGACGGGGCGAGCTTCCGCGTGCCGGATTTCACCACGGAGAAGGCGAGAAAGGCCTGCGCCAACGACCGTTGGCAGCCGATGGACATCGACGCCGCCAATCCGCCGCCGGTCAATTCGCGCGGCAAGCGGCACGTGATCCCCGAACGCCTCAAGGAGGCGCGGAAGATTTGGAAGGATCTGGGCCATACCGGGCTGTGAGGTCGCGTCGGCGAATGCGTGGCACAGCCGCCCTCGGCTGTGTGATTTCGTGGCCAGGTATTCTGTTGGGGCTAGATTGTCGGGTGCCACACCTGCGGTGTTTGCAGGTGTGGAAGCGGCACGGCTGCAGACGCCGCAGCCGTGGCACCCACGTTATCGCCCGGACAGAGTACAAGAGCGGTTGCGCGTTTACACGCTGGGTGGCACAGGTCTCAGCCTGTGCCGCATGAGACAGGATGGCAGGAATGAGCACCTCAGCATCACCAGGTTACCGGCAGTTTGAAGGCCAGTGGGGCGAGCGGGCGGAACTGGCCCGGCGGACGCTGGCGATGGAAAACTGTCGCCAGATCGCCTCGTCCATGATTCACGTCATGGACATGCCGTTCATGGAACAGGTCGCCGGGCATCGCGCCGGCGACTACAAGCAGGACCCGCACAAGGTGTACCTGGCGTTCCAGGAGCTGGCCGGGGCGTGCTTCATCGCCCAGTACATCCCCGAAAACCCGCTCACCATGGGCCAGCATGGTTACGAATCGTCCACGGCCAAGGGAGCAACCACCGGCGCCGAGGAGGTAGTGCGCGACGGCATCAAGATCGACTCGCCCGAGGCCGTCGTGGAGCACATGGAGCGGTTCGTGACCCCAAGGCTCAAGCAGGACATCGCCGAGTTCAACGGCGACGACGCCTACGTCGGCAAGCTAATCGCGGCCGAGGTGGCCCAGCAGAAACGCCAGGGTCTGAACATCCTCAAAGCGCCTTACGACGGCGGCTTTCAATGCTTCCCATACCTGCGGTACTGCTATTACGGATACGTCAATTACTTCATGGCCTATGCCCTGTTCCCCGAGGTCATGGAGCGGGATTTCGCCCTCCAGGCAGACCTGTCGGCGCTAAAGAATGCGGCGGCGGCGCGGGCCATCATTGAGGGCGACCTGCCGCGGATGGTCCTGCTGGACCACGATATGGCCGATTCACGCGGCACGCTGGTGAACATTCACTCGCTGGATGAGATCTGGTTCCCGAACTTCGCCAGGTCGATCCGGCCATTCATCGATGCCGGCGTCCGGCTGATCTGGCATTGCGACGGCAACCTGATGGCGATGGTGCCGCGGCTGCTGGAGGCGGGGCTGGGCGGCTTCCAGGGCTTCCAATATGAAGACGGCATGGATTATGCCCGCATCTGCAAGATGAAGGACCGAAACGGCGAGGGGCTGTTCATCCTGGGTGGGGTGAGCGTGACCACGACGCTGCCGTTCGGCAAGCCGCAGGATGTGAAAGACCAACTGAAGTTCCTGGTCGAGAATGGCCCGGCGCGCGGACTGATGCTGGGCGCCAGCAGCAGCATTGCCCCGGCCACGACGCGCGAGAACATTCTGACGCTAATCGAAGGGCTGAAGTACTACCGCGAGCATGGGCGAGACTAGGGCAGAGGCAGTGGATCAACGTTGGGTGCCATGGCTGCGGAGTCCAGCAGCCATGCAGTCGCCACTTCCTGCCTGGAACTGGTTTCATAACCGTGGTACGCCCGCCCTCGGGCGTGAAACCGCTCGATATGACCTCGATATGGCCGCAAAAGCCACAGCCGAGGGCGGCTGTGCCACGAAGCCAAATCGCAGCCGTGAGGGCTGTGGCAGAGGTCAAACTGGTTATGAAACCAATCCTAGTCTGTTGGCCCGTGGCACCGGGCTGGCCGGCGGTTACTCTACTTCGACGTGGCCATTGCCGCAAAGAATGCCTCGGCGCCTTGCTTGATCTGCTCGGGCGTCAGGTCCTTCGTGTGCGTGGCCAGGAGCCAGCGATGCCCCGAAGGGTCAACCAGTTCTCCGCAGCGGTCGCCCCAGAACATGTCCGCAACGGCATGGATGGCCTTGCCGCCGGCCTTCACCGCCTGGGCGAACGCCGAGTCCACGTCGGGCACATACAGGTACAGTGAACCGGTGTTGGCGCCCAGCGACGAGGGCGCCCGGTTTCCTCTCTCGGGGCACTCCGAGCAGAGCATCAGTCGCGAGTCCCCGATCTTGATCTCGGCGTGCATGACCTTGCCGTCCGGGCCGTCGAAACGATAAACCTCCTGGGCGTTGAAGGCCTTGACGTAGAAGTTGATCGCCTTAGACACATCCTGGACAACTAAATCCGGTGTAAGCGTGTGGTAGCCTTCCGGGATTGGTCTTGTTTGCGTTGGCATGTTAGTTCTCCTGTTAGGGTGCATCGTCCATGGGCCAGACGGTTCTCAAACACTGTCTTGCCGCACGTTTCTCACCCTGCAGTAAACGATAGGCTGCGATATTACTTTTGGGCAAGTGACCCCGGCCAATACCGTAATGACGATGGCATACCATGCTGTAGAATCATTGCGGTCGGCCGAATCGGGTTATGAAGCGGCCAAGCTTTCTAAGATTGGAGAAACAATGTCGGAAGCCGAAATACGTGAACTGCGTCGCCAAGCCGAGGGCGGCGACGCCGGCGCGCAATATGCACTGGGCTGCAAGTATTACACTGGCGATGGGGTCGAGAAGGACTACGCCGAGGCGCTGAAGTGGTATCGGGCTTCCGCCGCCCAAGGCAATAACAGCGGCCTGTGCGACGTGGGCTACTGCTATCGCAATGGCCACGGCGTTGACCAGTACTTTGCCAAGGCCATCCCTTTCTACCAACGCGCCGCCAACCAAGGCTGCCCGACGGCGGCATATTGGCTGGCCCACGCCTACGCCAACGGCGAGGGCATAGACCGCGACCTGGCCAAGGCACGGCACTGGTACGAGATTGCCATTCAACGCGGCGACAGCGACGCGGGCGAGGAACTGGCGCAGCTGACCTGCTGACGACGGTGGGCTGGCGTCAGAATGTCAGAAGCTCTGCCGGCGCGAGAGAACAGAACGGGCGGCCCGATTGGACCGCCCGTATGCCGGGGACCACTCCCGACCGAGGGGCGTAAGTGCTTGTCTACGAAAATGGATGGAGTCTTTCGGGGTGGGCCGAGGTTCAATGCCGCTTCAAGGCCATGTGCAGGCAGGCCAAGGCCAGTGGCAGGCAGTCGGCCGTAGGGGTTGACCCCTGGCGGAGCCGGCCCGCGCTGTGCTTCATGATCGCCGCCAGCGACGGGTCGAATCCGTCAGAAGGCAGGTGATCCAAGACGTCGGCCAGGAGTCGGCTGCCGGCGGGGATGTCTTCCCGGCCCAGGGCGTGAACGCAGTCACGCAAACTGATTGCAGTCGCCGGGAGCTTTCCGTCTGCCTTGCCCAGCGAGTCGTGCAGGAAGCGGGCGGCGCTGGTGCCGGGATCTTTGCGGCTCTTGCGCCAGAGCTTAATGAATAGTCGTTCGTTCACCTGCCGCGCCAGGGCCAGGTTGAGTTCGCGTTCCCAACCCTGGTTGGGCGCGGACTCCAGCAGTTTGCAGATGCCGCCGGAGGCCTGGCGAACGCCGAGTCGCCCCAGGGCCGAGGCGTAGGCGACGCGAATGCCCGGCTCCTGATCGCCGCTCATGCGCCGGCGCAGTTCGGGCACGATGCGGCTTTCGCCCAGCTCCGCCAAGGCGCGGGCGCTGCGGGCCTGGAGCAGCGGGTGGCCCGACTCAAAGGCTTTGAGCAGGGGATCGACGGCTGAGGGATCTTCCATCCGTCCCAGCGCCAAGGCCGCTTCGATGCTCAGGTCCGGCTCGCCATCCTCAAGAATCCGCACCAGCGCCCGGCTCAGCAGGGCGTCAGGCCGGCGATGCCATGTCAGGATAATGGCCTCGTAGCGGACGTTGAAATCCGGGTCGGCCAGCCCCGCCAGCAGGCGATTGACGTTGCGCGTGCCGCGCAGCTCTCGATTGGTCGGGCTGCGCTGGCCCCGCCGCCTCAGCGACTGCAGCGTGGAGACATATCCCCGGCGGATGGCCAGGTCGGGTTCGCTGTCGATCCGCCGCTCCAGTTCCGGCAGGATTGTGTCATCGCCCAGCGCCGCCAGCGCCCGGGCGCTGCGGAGTTGCAGCAGAGGGCTGCCAGAGTTGAAGGTCCACTGCAGCGGCGCCACGGCCGCCAAAACGCCAATGTGGCCCAGCGCCCAGGCGGCTTCGATGCTCAACTCCGGCTGGCCGCTGATGAGCGTCTCGATCAACTCGCCCGTCAGGGCAGGGGAGGAACGCGTGCGAGCGATGGCGACGATGGCCTCGTACCGCACGCTGAAGCTGGGATCGGCCAGGGCGTCGGTCAGCTCGTCGGAACTCAGCGGGCTCTTGGCGCCGCCCAGCCGGCGGATGAGGCGGACGCGGTCGATGTCTCTGCCGGCCCGGCTGTAGCGCAGCAGGCTCTCCACCGCCACCAGCGGGTGGCCTTGCAGGAACATGCCCACGAACCGGCTGGTGGAGATCGAGCCGTCGGCCTGTACGCGCTGCTGCAGGATCAGCCCCACGATCAGCATCAGGATGCTGAACAGAAACAGGAACGTATATGGGCTGACGGCCACGCCCAGGATGTGGCCGGAGAAGCCTTGAGCCAAGTCCATAGACTGCCCCGCCAGCAATTGCCCCAAGCCGGCGGATGCGCCCATCCAGGCGCAGAAGATGGACATGTAATGCGTCTTGCGGCGGGTGGGCACGATGGTGACGTACAACTGCCGCGACGTGCCCACCGCGTAACCGATCGACGCCGCCCCGGCCACCGTGAAGATCGCCAGGGCAATTGGGATGCTCCAACTGCTGTGCAGCGGGATCAGCATCCAGCCCAGTGGCGGCAGGAGCAGCAGGCACAGCCCCGATATGATCACCGGCTTGCTGCCAAAGCGATCGGACGCCCAGCCCCAGAAGTAACTGGACAACAGCGTGCCCAACAGCGAGCCGTTTTGCAGCAGCACGATCGTCGAGGGGCTGACGCCGACCTCTTCTTTCAGGTATAGCGGCACGAAGACCGACAGCGGTACTGACCCGAAGCCCACCAGACTCAGGGCCGTCATGTACAAAACGAAGTTGCGGTCTCGGATGACCTTGCCGAATCGCCGCACGTGAAAGCTGGAAGGCTGGGATCGGCGGACCGTCTCGGCCCCGCCGGGGATGCGGGCGGCCCAGAGGATGGAGGCGCCGCCGATGACCGCGCCCACGGCCATGAGCCAGACGTAGCGCCAGATGGAGTCCGAGCCGTGAATGACCAGCCCGGCCGCAAAGAGCGAGCCGACGGCCGCCAAGGTGCAGATGATGTTATCCACGGCCGAGAAGCGTCCGCGGATGCTGTGGGGAATGATCTCTTGGCGCCATTGCGTGTTGGCGGCGTCGCCGAAGGCCCGGCACAGGGAAAACAGGGCCATCATCACCACGATGAAGGCGAAGGCGGCTTCGGGGCCGTAACGCCAGTACACCCAGGGCGAAAAGAGCGTGCCGGCGGCAAAGACGTTCCGCAGGCCCCAACTGGTAACGAACACCCGCTTGACGCCCAGTCGGGCCGCCAGCGGCGCCAGGAAGATAGCCCCCATGCTGGCGAAGGGCACCAGTGAGAGGATCATGCCGATCTTGTGCTTGGGCAGCCCCAGTTCGGCCATGAAGAGGATGAAGACCGACCCCAGCACTGAAAGTTGGCAGAACGTGGAGTTGAAGGCGTCAAACGCCATCACGTACGGCAGACACCGGATCTTCTCCGCGTTGGTAGGCCCGTCACTCATTCCGACGAGAATAGCAGCAACCGGAGGGATGATTCAATGGCCCGTCCGTCTTCGCGGATCCGCAGGCCCGCTGGAAATAGAACGAGCCCCGGAGGGCTCGTTCCTGGTTATTTCCGTTGCCGGATCAGTCGTAAGAATCGGCTTGGGCTGCTAGGCCTCGAACTTCTTGAACTGTGGCAGGTAGGCCTTGTTCTTCTTGAGCATCTCGTTGACCATCTTCTTGATTTCCGCCAGCG
The DNA here is from genome assembly GCA_903892515.1 of uncultured Planctomycetota bacterium. Classification (GTDB taxonomy): domain Bacteria; phylum Planctomycetota; class Phycisphaerae; order SM23-33; family SM23-33; genus CAITIS01. The sequence goes on from CAITIS010000116.1 coordinate 34,837, forward strand.
ACAGGACGGCCGCGCTGAGCGGATCGTACGCGACCGCATGGAACACCATCCGCGGGTCGCCCGTCAACGCCGCCTCGACGGCCATCTCTTCCACCGACACGCTGACCTGGTTCAACGCCACGCACTGGGGCGGCAGAGCGCCCACGTGGATCGAATTGAACCCGCGTTTGTCAGCCACCACCGGCACTTCGACGCAGCACTCGCGCGGCAGGTTGTCGATGAGCCCGTCGTTGGGCACGTTGCCGTTAAACTTGAACATCTCGCCGCCCATGTAGGCGTTAACGATGGAGGCCGCGTATTCGTGCCCGCGCTCCAGGTCCAACGGCGCGCCTTTGGCGAACCACTCCTTGACCTGCTTCTTCCAGGTTCGTGCCGCGTCGCGGTAGCACGTCAGGATGTAGGCGTATTCGCCCGGGTTCCAGCCATCGCCGCCCGTGCAGTACTTCTTGATCAGGTCGGGCCGCTTGCGGAACCACCAGTTGTATTCGCTGTTGTGGCCGCTGGACTCGGTCACGTAATAGTCCAGGTGCAGGTACATCTCGTTACGCACCTTCTCGTGCTCGTAGATCTTCTTGCTGGTCGTGATGGCCTTGTGAATGGCCGGATAGGCGTCCTTGCCGTTGCGTTTGAACTCGGTGTACCACGCCTGGTGATTGATGCCCGCGCAGACGTAGGTGATCTCCTCGTCCTTGGCGCCGATCCACTTGGCCAGCATCGACGCGGTGCCCTGCACGCTGTGGCAAAGCCCGGTGATCTTGATGAAACTCGTCCGCTGCATGGCCCGGCAGAGCATGGCCATCGGGTTGGTGTAGTTCAGGAGGATGGCGTTGGGGCAGAGCTTCTCCATGTCCTTGACGATCGAGACCATCACGGGAATCGTCCGCAGCGCCCGGAAGACGCCGCTCACGCTCCGTGTGTCACCGACGTTCGTGTCGATGCCGTATTTCTTGGGGATCAGGATATCGTGCTGCCAGACGTCCACGCCGCCCGACAGAATCGTGCACAGCACGGCATCGGCGCCCTTGAGCGCCTCGCGGCGATCCATCGTGGCGATCACCTTTGCCGGATACTGGCCTCGATCGACGATGCTCTGAACCGCCCGCCGTGCGAATTCCAGCCGTTCCTTATTGATGTCCATCAGGACCAGCGTCGAATCCTTCAGCAGCGGGAAGGTCAGCATGTCGCGAACCAGCCCCCGCGTAAAGCCCAGGCTCCCCGCACCAACGAACGTAATCCTTGCCATCTTCCGGCCTTTCCTGCCCGCTCAAATCAGCAGGCCAAAACGGACGAATCCTTCTCGCACACCGGCGGGACCGGCTTCGTCCTCACGCATCCTTGCCAGACTATAACGTCAAACTCCCAGGTGCAAGCTGCCGCGTGCATCAGATCGCCTTGGCCATTGGCAGGTTCAGGACGTCTACCATGGGCGAGAAGGCCAGTCCCTTGACCACGGGAAGCTGCCAGCGTTTGGCCTTGGGCCAGGATAGCACTGGCAGGGCCGAACCCGAAGA
>CAITIS010000117.1 GCA_903892515.1 uncultured Planctomycetota bacterium
AAAACAACAACGGGAAGGCCACAAACCTGGAAGACCACAACCTAGAGACCAAGGCTCAATAATGCTCATGAATCTGGAGTCACTAAACTAGTGTAGCGCGTCACAATTCCTCACCGTTACGTCCAGGTTGTGGCCAATAAGAAGCGGTGCGAATTACGCCGGCTCTATCACCTGGGCTCTGAGCCCCGTTTACGAGGCTTTTTTCCTATTAGGCCGCCGCTTGAGCGGCGGTGCGACCAGCCGCTGGTTGCATCCAGCCCGTTCACGGGCTTCCCCGAATGCAGCAAAGCCCGTAAACGGGCTCAGCAGTTCTGCGAACCGCATTTCATACCCCCGTTGAAACGGGGGCCTACCGCTTCGCAACGGCACGATAATGTTCAATCTGAATGACGCAGTACAGTAGGATATAAGGCTTCTCAATATCCAACATCGAATCTCCCCGCTGTTTCCGGGCTTTCGGTATAATGCTTCGCTATGGCAGAGCGTGACTATTACGAGGTTCTTGGGGTTGGTCGATCCGCCAGCCAGGACGAGATCAAGGCGGCGTATCGTCGGCTGGCGCGCAAGTATCACCCTGACGTGAGCAAGGCCAAGGACGCCACCGAAAAGTTCAAGGAAGCCACGGCCGCGTATGACGTCCTGAGCGACCCGGAGAAGCGCAAGACGTTCGACCAGTTCGGCCACGTCGGGCCGCAGGGCTTTCCCGGCCAAGGGCGCGGCGGGCCACGCGGATCAGGCGGCCCGCGCGGCTACACCTATAGCTATGGTCCCGGGCAGGGCGCTCAAGAGGGCAACTTCGAGGACGTCTTTTCCAACAGTCCCTTTGCCGGCATGAGCCTGGAAGAATTGCTGGGCTCGCTGGGCGGCGGGTTCAACCGACGCGGCCGGCGCGGGAAGGCTCAGGCGGCCGCGCCGCAGCCTGAGATGCCCGCGGCAGAGACCGAGATCACGCTGGACTTCATGGAGGCCGTCAAGGGCACCACCAAGATGCTGCAATTGCAGATGCCCGATGGCCAGACCGAACGGATCGAGGTGAAGATTCCGCCAGGCGTGCGCGAGGGCAGCAAGATTCGCGTCCGGCCCAAGAAGGGCGGCTTCGGCGAATTACTCATTACGACGCGCGTCCGCGAGCACCCGTACTTCCGCCGCGAAGGCCATGACATTTACATCGACGTGCCGGTCAGCGTGGCCGAGGCGGCCCTAGGCGCGCAGGTGAGCGTCCCGACGCTGGATGGCACGGCCACGGTGCGGGTTCCGGCGCTGACATCTTCGGGCACGCGGATGCGGCTGCGCGGCAAGGGCGTGCTGGACCCCAAAGGCTCCGCGCACGGCGACCAGTACGTGGTGATCAAGATCGTGCTGCCCAAGACCCTCTCCGAGACCGGCCAGAAGCTCGTCAAAGAGCTGGCCGAAAGCGACCCGTACGACGCGCGAAAGTCGGTGAACTGGTGAAACCCGCCGCACAGTTTGCCCGGACGGCGAGTTTCGCCTTCACGGTCCTGTTCCTGGTGGCGCTGCTGACAGCGCTGACGGTGCTGTTGTATGTGCTGCTGTGTGCGGCCGGCCAAGCCCAGGGCGACCTGCGCAGCTACCTGCTGAAGATGTCCTACCTGGACGGGGCCGCCCTGGTGCTGACGCTGTTCGTCATGCTGGGCACGGTGGTGCATCATTGGGCCAGCCAGGTCTCCGACCCGCCCGAAGGCCCGCGCCGCACGCCGCACGAAAGCGCCTGGGACGAGGCCGGCAAACGCCTCAAGAACGCCCCGCCAGTCGAGCCGTACGAACAGCCGGTGAAGCCCAAGCCATAGCCGCAGAGACGCCCAGAGCGCAGACGAGCAAGAAGAAATCGGCACTTCTTTCGCGTATAGAGGGTACACTTGATATGGAAGAGGCAAATGGCCGCTTGGAGCTGAGCCGGGCGGTGCTGACCACTCATGCGCCATCGCAAATGGCGAGGCGGCAGGTGTCGAAGGAACAAGTTCAGCAAGTGTTGGATGATCCTCAAGCCATCTTGCCGGTCCGCAACGGGCGGGTCGTTGCCCAGAGACTTTTGGTGATCGACACTGGGAACTACTTGCTGAGAGTATTTGTTGACGTGGACCGAACGCCGCCAGAGGTCGTGACCGTGTATCGCACAAGCAAGACTGAGAAATACGGGAAGCAGCCATGAAGGTGAAATACGATCCCCAGACCGACATTCTCACGGTGGAGTTGAAACCGGGAGTGGTGGCCCAGAGCGATGAGAACAAGCCCGGAGTGATCCTGGACTACGACGAAGCGGGCGACTTGCTGGGCTTTGAAGTGCTGGATGCCTCGCACCGGGTCGCCGACGCGCGGAAGGTAGAGTTCCAGGTGACCGGCTGACGTGCCGTCAGGGCCTGCGACCCAGCCAGCCCCGTCCCGGCCGGCTCTCGCTGCAAGCAACGTTCCATTCTGCCCTTTGTGTTCCGACTTCGTGCCTTCTTGGTGTGCCTTTGATTCTTGTCTTCTCTCCGTGACCTCCGTGCCCTCCGTGGTTCAATGGGCGTTGAATGCCTTCGACCAACCGCCAATTCGAAACTCCTGAGCTGCTGGCTCCGGCCGGGCAATGGGATGGCCTGCGCGCTGCCGTCGCCAACGGGGCCGATGCCATCTACTTCGGGCTGGGGGACTTCAACGCCCGCCGGAGAGCCGCCAACTTCACGCTGGAGGAGCTGCCCGACGTGCTGGCTCACCTGCACAGCTACAACGTCCGCGGCTACGTAACCTTCAACACGCTGGTTTTTTCGGACGAGCTGGCCCGGGCGCAAGAGTATCTGCGGGCCATCGCACGAGCCGGCGCCGACGCCATCATCGTGCAGGATCTGGGCGTGGCCACGCTGGCGCATCGGCTTTGTCCGGCCTTGCCGCTGCACGCCTCGACGCAGATGACGCTGTGCGAACCGCGCGGCATCGAGCGGGCAGGGGCCCTGGGCATCAGCCGCGTGATCCTGGCCCGCGAGTTGTCGCTCGAACAGGTCGCCGCGATTCGCCGCGCCAGCGACATGCCGCTGGAGGTCTTCATTCACGGGGCCCTGTGCATCAGCGTCAGCGGGCAATGCCTGGCCAGCCAGTGCCTCTTTGGCCGCAGCGCCAACCGCGGCCAGTGCGATCAGCCTTGCCGCCTGCCGTACGAAGTGCTGGCCGATGGGCAACTTGTCGATACCGGCGGGCGGAGTTACCTGCTCAGCCCCAAGGATCTGGCGGCGTACGAGCGGATCGGCCAACTGGTCGAACTGGGCGTGTCGGCCTTTAAGATCGAGGGCCGGCTCAAGGGCGCCAACTACGTGGCCGCCACCGTGGCGACGTACCGCGCCGCCATCGACGCGGCGCTGCAACGCCGGCCCTTCGTCATCGAGCCGCGCCAACTCGAACAACTCGAGCAGAGCTTTTCACGCGGCTTCTGCACGGGCTTTCTCGACGGTTCGGACCATCAGCAACTCGTGCACGGGCTCTACCCCAACAGCCGCGGCAGCCGTGCCGGAGCCGTGCTGGCCGTGCGCGGTCATCGGGTGCATGTGCGGCTCGACCAGGGCGCCATCAGCCAGGGTGACGGCGTCGTCATTGACTGTAGCGGCCAGCTTGTCGGCGGCCGTGTCTTTGCCGTGCAAACGCTGCCGCGAAACGAGCTGGCACTGGAACTTGGGCCGGGCAGCGTGGACCTGTCGGCCATCAAGAGCGGCCAGGCGGTGTGGAAGACCGACGATCCGCAGCTGCGGCGCGAGATCGAGAAGAGCTATTCGCGCCAGGAGGTTCACCGGCGCGTCCGCATCGACGTGGACGTGCTCGCCCAGGCCGGTGCGCCGCTGGAAGTGACGTGGCGCGACGCGCAAGGCCACGCCGTCACGGTGCGGTCGGCGGCGGCCCTGGAGGCGGCACGGAACAGCCCGCTGTCCGCTGAGATGCTGCGGCAGCAGTTGGGGCGGTTAGGTGAGACGCCTTTTGAACTTGGCTCACTGACGCTCAACGGCGGCGATGAACAGGCCGGCGTGATGGCCCCCAAGAGCGTGCTGAACGAGCTGCGCCGTTCCGCGGTCGAGCAACTGCTGGCCTTGCGGCGGCAGGCGGGGCAGTACGTCGTGAGCGACGCTGACGCGCTGGCGGACCTGCGGGCGGAAGGTGCGCCGGCAACAGCCACAGCCGAGGGCGGCTGTGCCACGGAAACGCAAACACGCGAGATGGGTGCCGTGGCTGCGGCGTCCAGCAGCCACGCCAACGATATGGACGCTGCAAAGACCACAGCCGAGGGCGGCTGTGCTACGGAAGAAAAGACCACAGCTGAGTACGACTGTGCTACCGCGCCGACGCTGTCGGTGCTGGTGCGGTCGATGGAGCAATTCCAAGCCGCGCTGGGCGAGAGCGGCGTGGAGATAATCTACTGCGACTGGGCCGATCTGGATGAAGTGCAGCGGGCGGTGGAGTTGGCCGGGGCGGCAGGGCGGGTGGCCGCGCCGGCGACGTTGCGAATCTATCGGCCAGGGGAAGAACACTTGCTGGAGCGACTGGCGGCGATGAATCCGCCGGCGGTGCTGGTGCGAAACTTGACGGCGCTGGACTACTTCGCTCGCGCTGCGGATGGCACAAGCCGTGGGGCTGGTGGCACGGGCTTTCTAGCCTGTGCTGATACGGCCTCAAACGGCTGTGCGGCGCGAACATCGACGCCGCGCCTGATCGGGGACTTCTCCCTGAACGTGGCCAACGAGCTAACCGGATCGGTGCTGGCGGCCTGGGGGTTGGAGCGGTTGACGGCGGCCTACGACCTCGACGATGAGCAACTCCTGGCTATGCTCGCGCACGTGCCGGCGGGCCGCCTGGAAATCGTGCGGCGTAATCACGTGCCTATGTTCCACATGCAGCATTGCCTGTTCGCGGCGCGATTGAGTCAGGGCCACGACGCCCGCTCCTGCGGCCAGCCGTGCCGGCGACACACGCTCGCCCTGCGCGACCGCATCGGCGCGGTCCACGCCGTCACGACCGACGCCGCCTGTCGGAACACGATCTTTGCCGAGCGGCTGGGCGAGCGCAACGATCTGGCCACGCTGCGGCCCCGCGGCCTGCGGCACTTCCGGCTGGAGTTCCTGCATGAAGACGCTGCGGCCGTGCGGAGAATCATTTCCGCAGCGATGCAGGAGATGGTGGAGAAGAACAGTCGTTGATTCGTGGACGGCGGGGGGCCAAGCCTTCACGGGAATCGAGGGCGCATTCCCCGCATCGTCTCAACATGGTCACGCGAACAGCGTGACCATGCCACCCGTCACGCCCGGTTTCTCTCTGTGTGCAGCAAAGCTAAAGCTGCACACGTGATCGATTCAATTGCTGAACATGGTTGCGGCAGCAAGAGCGGCTTCAATGATCGAGACAGGCCCGAAGGGCCGGAACGATTGTAGCCGGGGGTGGAGCGAAGCGGAACCCCCGGAACAGGTCGAATTCTGTCTGAGCCCCGAAGGGGCGACACGTCGTCGGCGACGCCACGGTTCCGCCCCTTCGGGGCTCAGATCGTGTCGTGTCTGGACCGGGGGCTGACGCCCCCGGCTACAATCGTTCCGGCCCTTCGGGCCTCAGTTAGCCTGCCTGTGCCCGGTGTTTGCTCAGAGCAACCGACAAGAATGCCCGATCACGCAAATACCCGCACGTGGTGCGCACTTCGCATCTCTCTGTGCTCTCTGTGCCTCTGTGGCCCAGTTGTTTCTTAGTTTTTTGGCTGGAGCTTGGCTTCCAGCATGGCCTTGGCGGCGGCGGGGGGGCACTTGCCGCCGGAGAACTTCATCACCGAACCCATGAGGAAGCCGAACGCGGCCTTGGCCTTTTTGTCGCCGGTGCGGACCTGGTCGGCCGGGCCGGGATTGGCGGCGATGGCCTGCTCGACCCACTGCTCGACCTGGGTGTTGTCGCTGACGGCCAGCAGACCCAGTTCACCGGCGATGGCCTCGGGGGCATGACCGGTCTCGATGACGCGGTCGAATATCTTCGCCGAGGCCGAGGCGTTGACCTTGCCCTCGCTGAGCATCTTGGCCAGTTCGGCCAGTCGCTCAGAGGTGATGCCGATCTCGGCGATGGTGCAGCCACGCTCGTTGGCAATGGCCGAGCCGCGGCCCAGCAGCAGGTTGGCACAGCGCTTAGCGTCGGCTCCGGCCTTGACGGCTGAATCCAGCAGGTCGCCGGTCGGGGCTTCCTGCGTCAGGGCGTCGGCCTCCTTGTCGCTGAGCTGATACTCCTGCATGTACCGGGCCTTGCGCGCCAGCGGCAGCTCGCCGATGGCGGCCCGGATCTTCTCCCGCCAGGCATCGTCCACCACCACGGGCACCAGGTCGGGGTCGGGGAAGTAGCGATAATCGTGCGCCTCTTCCTTGCCGCGCTGGAATTCGCAGCTTTCGGTTTCGTCGCGGTAGCCCCAGTTCTGCTTGCCGATCTGGGCTTCCGACCAGCCCTGTCCGCGCTGGCGCAACTGGGTCTTGTGGTACTCGATCACCCACTCGGTGGTCTTTTCCAGGGCGCGGAAGCTGTTGAGGTTCTTGATCTCGAAGATGGGCGTGAAATACCCAGATGAGGCGTCGAAGACCTTGGCCGGATCGCCCACCCAGATGGAGATATTGGGCTCGAAGCGCATGTGGCCCATCTGCATGTTGGCGTGCGAGACGCCCAGCCACCGCACCAGCCGCTGCATCGAGCGGGCGAAGGACATGACCTCCTCGACGCTGTTGAGGTCCGGCTCGGTCACGATCTCCAGCAGCGGCACGCCGGCCCGGTTGAGATCCACGCCGGTAGCCCCGGGGATGTCATGCACGTTCTTGCCGGCGTCTTCTTCCAGGTGGGCGCGGCGCACGCGGATGATCTTGCTCCGCCCGCCCGCCAGCGGCACGTCCAGCACGCCCTCCTTGGAGAGCGGCAGGTCGTACTGGCTGATCTGGTAATTTTTGGGCAGGTCGGGATAGTAGTAGCTCTTGCGGTCCCACTTGGTGAAGTCCGACACCGTGCAGCCCAGGGCCATGCCCACGCGGGCCGAATATTCGACGGCTGTGCGGTTCATCACCGGCAGCGCCCCGGGCATGCCGATGCACACCGGACACGTGTTGGTGTTGGGGGCATCGCCAAAGTGGTTGCGGCAACGGCAGAACATCTTGCTCTGCGTCGCCAACTCGACGTGAATCTCCAGCCCGACCACCGGCAGCATGTTCTCTGTGCTCATGGGCGACAGTCTACCCGAAACGGCCAACGGCTTGAACCACGGAGGGCACGGAGGGCACGGAGAGAAAAGACAAATTGCTGAACTGCAAAAGAAGACTAAACGGCTTGAACCACGGAGGTCACGGAGAACACGGAGAGAAAAGACAAATTGCTGAACCGCAAAGGGCACGAAAGTAACCAAAGAAAAGCGAAGACACATTTCTTTCTCTGGCATCCGAGCGTCTCGCCTTTTCTCTTTGAGTCCTTTGTGGCCTTTGTGGTTCAGCAATTGCTTTTGTCGTTTCTCTCCGTGTTCTCCGTGCCCTCCGTGGCTAAGCCGTTTTGCCCGCCTTCGAACGCGGCTTCTTGGCCGGGGCGGTTTTGGGCGGGGCCGATTCGATCAGCCGCTTGGCCCGCAGCACCTCGGCCACTGACCAGGCCTGGGCGATGCAGCCGCCGGGGGCGTGCGGCTCGTCGCCGTCGAAGACCTCGCTGACGCTGCCTAAGCCCGCCTCGCCGAGGTGCTTTTCAAAGCCGTCCAGCCACCGCCGGGCCTGCTCGCGCGAGGCCGCTGAAAACGCGTTCACGCGCAGGTACGCCTCGATGAACGGACCGATCAGCCAGCCCCACACCATACCCTGGTGGTAGGCCTTGTCGCGCGATTCCAGGCTCATGCCGAAATGCCCGCGGTACCGACTGTCGAAGGGCGACAGGCTGCGCAGGCCCACCGGCGTGAGCAGGGCAGTCTGTACGGCCTCGACCACCGAGCGCTGCTGCTCGATGCTCAGCGGGCAATCGGGCATGGCCACCGCGATGACCTGGTTGGGCCGTAGCGTGCCGTCCTTCCATTGGCCCATGACGCAGTCGTACAGGTAGCTCATGTGCTCGTTCCAGAAGGTCGGGGCAAAGGCGTTGGCCACCTGCTGGGCCCAGTCGCCGAACATGCGGGCGCGCGGCCCATCGGCGCAGCGTCTGGCCGCGATGCGCAAGGCCGAGTGCCACAGGGCGTTGACCTCGACGCACTTGCCGTGCCGCGGCGTGACCGGAATGCCGCCCAGCTTGACGTCCATCCAGGTCAGTTGCGTCTGATCGCTGCCGCCCGTCAGCAGGCCGTCGGCGTCGGCGTGAATGTCGAACATGGCCCCGTCGTGGTAGCTCTGCAAAATCCGCTCCACCGGCCCGGCCAGCTCGCGGGCCCAGGCCTTTTCGTCGCCGCTGGCCTGCACGTACCGCTCAGCCGCCAGCACGAACCACAGCGACGCGTCGATGCTGTTGTAATGGGCGGCCTGGGCGTAGTCGTCGAAGCGGTTGGGGATCATCCCGTTCTGCAGGGCCGCGGCGAAGGTCCGCAGCACCTCCAGCGCCTCCTCGTGCCGACCCGTCTCCAGCAGCAGGCCCGGTAGCGCGATCATGGTGTCGCGGCCCCAGTCGGCAAACCAGTGGAAGCCCGCTAAAATCGTCTTGCCCAGCCGGCCCACGGGCCAATGCCGATCCGCAATGAACAGGTCCGTCGCCACGGCCAGCCGCTTGCCGAATTCGTCCGTGGCCCCGACGGCATCGACCAGCCGGGCCCAGCGGGCCTTCTTCTGCTCCAGCGTGGCGGGCACGTTCACTTCGGTCATCTCACCCACGGCCGCGGTCAACTGCACGGGCATCTCTGCCGTCAGCGGCAACTCAAACGTGCCGGGCGAGTACAGGTCCTCGGCGCCTTCGTGGCCACGGGCCAAGTCGCCGCGGAAACGGAAGCGGTACCACCACTGGGCGTCGGCTTGCAGCTCGGCCTTCTCGCGCGTGGGCGGGCCGGACTTGGCCGCCGGCGTGGCGTGGACGCGCAACCGCAACGCGTGCGAATCGGCGTGGCGATCTTCGATGATGATCTGGTCGCCCTCGCTGCGGAAGGTCATCTGCTGCGGGTTGTCGATCTTTCGCACGCTGTGGAAGTCACGCAGGGCGGCAAAGGGCCGGATGCGGATGCGACCGGCTGGGCCCGAAAGCAGGCGATACCGCACCGCCACCGCGTTGGCCGTTTCGGACAAGACGATCTCGCGGGCGACGCGGCTCAGGCCGCAGCGGAAGATGTGCTCCACCGACGCGCCGATGCGGACCTGTTCGAGCATCGGCGTGGCGTTGGGCAGCACGGCGTGGTCGAATTCAAAGGTGGCCAGGTCGTACGGCGTATCGTCGGCGAGAAACTGGTCGAAGACGCAGCTCAGGGCAACGATGCGACCCACCGGCGGCTGCGTGGCCGCCACCAGCAGTCCGTGGTAGCGGCGGGTATTGGCCCCGGCGGCACTGGCCGAGGCGTACGTCCCCTGGCGATTGGCCAGCACCCACTCCCTGCCCAGCAGCTCATCCAGGCTCGCCTCCGAGCCCGACGCGCCGCTCTGGGCCACACCGCCCGGTGCTTGCGGCGCAGCGCCGCCCGGTCCTGCCAGCCCACTTCCGGCCGGCCCGTGTAGCGTGATGGGCTCGGGCAACAGACGCTCGTTCAATTCCTTTTCCGCCATGGCGCGCATCTCCGTGGCTCCGCCGGGGAATGATGGCCCAGCAAGAGGCTGCGCCATTGTAGGGCCGCCCAACGCGTTAGGTAAGCCCCCGCGCCGAGATGTTCCCCACGTTACGCGCCCACGCGCCCGCCGCGCCGTCTCAACATCGCCAACCCGCCCAGCGCGACAAGCGACAGCGACGCCGGCTCGGGGACGGGCACCCAAAGAATGTAGTGGGTGTTGCCACGGCCGTCAGTCGCGGTGCCAAAGATGTTCCCCTGAGCATCGATGCTGCCGGCACCGGTGGCGTAGAGTCGAGGTGGCAGGAACTGCTCTAAGTCCACGCAGCTATCGGCTGTACCGCTCCACACCAGGGCGTAGGTCCGTGCGCCGTTATCACCATAGCCCACCTGCTGAATGCCGTTGGTGCCCGTTGCCATTGACCGTGTTATCAACCCGTCCCCTACCTTCGTAGGGTTCAAGTCGACGTAGCTCTGCGCGCTTCCGCTCCAAAGGATTGCATGCGTCCACCCCGCTGTAGCGGGCCCGCCCCCCGCTCCAACTTGCTGTGCGCCCCCGATCCCCAGGGCGCTGGTATCGAGAAAACCCGCCGGGTTCAGATCAAGCGCGCTCGCGGCTGTTCCGTTCCAGAGCATCGCATGTTCGTGGATATCATAGTTGAAAACCGCGGCGCCGACCTGTTGCGAACCGTTGGTGGCATAGGCAACTGAATAGGCATAGCCGGCCGGGTGCAAATTGACCGCGCTGGCGGCTGTCCCCGTCCAGAGCACTGCGTGCTCGTCACCGCCAACTGAGAAGTGGCCGTAGCCGACCTGTTGAGAGCCTCGGATGTCCGTTGCCTGAGAATCGGAGAGCCAATTTGGGTGCAGGTCCACGGCCGTTCCTGCACTACCACTCCACATCATGGCGTGGTTGTTTCCGTTTGTGCTCGTACCGGATCCATAGCCGGCGATCTGACCGCCATCGATCGCTGCGGCGCGAGCCGCGCTAAAGCCCGCCGGCGTCAAGTCGATGCGGCTGCCTCCGCTCCATAGGTACGCGTGCGGAGTGGCTGAATCATAGACTGTGGGCCCGTACGCCCAGCCGATCAGGTTGGTACCGCTGCAGGCAGCGATAGCGGTTTCATAGAAGTCCGACATGCCGCTGGGCGTGATGTCGATCGCGCTGTAGCTGGCCGCGCGCACCTGGCTGGTGGCCACGAAGATCGCAAGCGCCAGACACAGCGAACATAGCGCAGACGTGCGGAAACGATTGAGCCCCATCATTATCCTGTCCTTGTTTTGAGCGAAGAGCAAATGAGCCGAGCCAGAGGTGGTTCCCCCACGTCCCCGCAGGATCGCCACATCAAGGGACAGTGTACCGCGCCTGGCCATTTCGTCAAGTGCTTATGTGTGAAGATGCTATGAAACGTGAGTGACCTGTCTTTCTGGCAAGGCCGTCTTGTCGTGTAACAGGCCCCCGCTTCCCGCTTCAGCGGGGGTATAAGGCAGCCAACCGATATCCTCAGCCCGCTTGGGCGGGCTTTAGGTCGTGCCTTGAGGCACAGTGGCTAAAGCCGGCCCAAGTAAGCCCGTTGAAACGGGCTGCAAACACAGTTATGGTCTGGCTGTACCCCCGCTGAAGCGGGGGCCTGTTACACGACTTTCGCCCATGCCTGCGGCAAAGTTGGCCTCGTCAGAAACAAAGGTCGCTCACCTATGAATTGTGCGGCCCTACCCTGGCGGGGCACAACTCGACCTCGGCCGGATGAACCCGCTGTCTGGGCACGGTGGTTCCCATGCCCGCGTGGCGTCCGAGAATGCTGTCTTTAGACCGCCCAACAGGGCTATCTTGAGCCCGGCAGGGCGTCTGAAAGTAGCCCCGTCCCGCAGCGCAGCAAGGGCGGGGAAGACGTGGCATTGGATTCAGAGCCCCTTGTGGGCGATTGAAAGCCACAGGCCCGAAAGTCCGTGCCACTCCACCGGCCCAAAGCCTGTGCCACCCGATTTGGCCGTCAATCCCAGATTTTGGCTGGGTCGAATTTCACGCCGTGACGAACGAGGAACTTTTGAAACTCTTCCTCGAAGGAAACCGTCTTGTGATGCTCTTCCTGCCGTGCGATGTAACGTTCCACCTCGTGAAGTCTCGAGGCGCTGACGCTGAACGCGCCGTACCCACTTTGCCACGCGAAATCGGCCGCGTGGGAAAACGTCCTGTGAACCCAGCCGGAGGAGAGGCTTTTCAATTTCGACATCGCCTGGCCAATGGCAATGTCCGTGTTGAGGGACAACAGGCCATGAACGTGATTGCCCGAACCGCCGATGACCAGGGCCTTGCCGAATTCGTTGCGGGCGATGCCGCCCATGTATTCAAAGAGTTGTGGCCGGAGGGCGTCGTCGATAAGCGGTCGGCGGTCCTTGGTGCTGAAGATCACATGCAACACCACGTTGGCGAATGTGTGAGACAAGCGCGTGCCCCTTTCTGCGTCGCGGGGATATCGAATCCGTCAATCGCCCCCAAGGGGGCTCTGATCCTGGGCCACCTGTTCCCCGCCCTTGCTGCGCTGCGGGACGGGGCTACCACGACAGCGCTAGGTGGTATCGAGGCGGGATTGTGTGCGTCGTCTGGAGGCGTAGGAGGCCTCGTTACGCCACTGGTCGTACTGGCACTTCTTGATGAGGCTCGACCAGGAGTTCTGGAACTGCCGCCAGA
>CAITIS010000118.1 GCA_903892515.1 uncultured Planctomycetota bacterium
ATCCGACGACTCGGGCCGGCATTTTGCGGCAGGTGGAGCAGGCGGCTGGGGAGTTGGAGCCTGGCGGCCAGATTGTCTGGATCATGGAGAGCACCACGGGCTGGGCTCGGGTCAAGGAACTGCCGGGCGGGCGGGTGAAGTTCGTGCTGGCCAACGTGCTTCAGATGCAAAGACAAGGCCACGACCAAGCCTGGCCCGGAAGTGCAACTGGATATCGACGAGTGAATCAGAGTTCCAACAACATCGAGCGGATATGGCACGGCGAGCATCTACTGCCCATTAGGACTTGATCCTACTCCCGAAGAGTATGCCGCCGCTGCCTCCAACACCATGATCGGGCCTGTGCAAGCCGCAATAGAAGGATGAACCGCCTCGGAGTTGGGACCCCGAACAGGTGAACTATCGTCTTGACGGGCGACGCTTACTCATAGAAGGGCCGAAGCGCAAACGCGCAGCCCTGCGAGGATGGAACGCTGTGCCGCCCTTTCAGGGCTCATGGTTATAGGCTAATACTCACCCAGGGCGGCGCTTCGCTGTGCCCTGGGCTGGACTCTTCAAGCCCTTTGGGCTTGCGGCCACAGACTCGCCTCTTCCTATGCACAGGTCTAGCGTTCCGAGGTCACACACTACACAGCCAACTCAAGGGCCGAACCACAAAGGACACGAAGGACGCCAAGAGACAAGCATTCTGAATGCCATCTCTTTGTGGTCTTCGTGCCTTTGTGGCTCGGCCGTTTCCTCTTATCCTTGTCTTATACTGCTGTGCATTCCTCTGTGGCCTCTGTGGCCACCGGCGTCTCTAGCGTTTGCGGCGCAGGCCGAAGACACCGGCCAGCAGCAGTCCGATGGTGGCCGGCTCGGGCACTGGCCCTTGCCATGTCCAGGTCTCGAGGGAGCTGGCCGAAGATCCGTCAGCATTCAGGATTTCATTTCCCTGACTGTCGCCCACATACACCCTGTACGTAGCCGTGAACAACTGACTGGGGACGGTTATGTACGCGGCCGAGACGGCGTAGACATTGTGGTCCATCAAGTAGTCCCAGTGCCATTTCGTGGAGCTGCCGGCGGTCCCGAATATGCCCGCATATCCATTGGCGGCCGCGTCGATGATCGGCACATTGTTACTATCCAACGTGCCGGCGCTGTTTACGCCCCACTTGCCCACGGCGTTGTAGCTCTCCAACCCCGCTGACGCCGTGATACGCTCAATCCAGATGCTCGCAAACGCGCCATACGTGGAAGGAATGACCGTCGCAATGGACCCGCTCGGATTCCACCCCAACCGCCGGCTGAACGCTGTCCCATTCAGGATGCTCCATGGCTGGGCCGGGTCGAAACTACCGTACGCCGTCGCGGAGTTGTTGATCCTGCCATAGGAGGTCGCGCCGCTGGTGATCGCGGGATCCGCATACGTGTCGATGGCCAGCACAGGGTATGTGCCGCCAAGCAGGACCGCCTCATCCACCACATCAAGCTTCTGCGTTGCCGCATCGTATGTGATGTTCAGCATCGTCATGGGGCTCCAGTTGGGCGGCGGCGAGTAACTCGCCTGGGCCATGGCCGACAGGCTCAGCAGCATCGCAACGGCCGTGGCCAGTTTCCGGACGCCACTTTCACGCACATGTATGTTCAGATTCATCGCACTATCCTTTCGTTGCCTATGACTGGCGCAGGGATTCTCCGCACGCCGTCTTCAAGGCATATATCGGGTGAGTTTTCAACGCATTCACGCTGGGACGCTCGCTACAGACATTCGCCCTTTGCAGTCGAAGGAGGCGCGCGGCTGCGATAGGATAGCACCCCTACACATATGTCCAGGGCTCGTGATTCGCGCGGCAGTTCGCCGACAACGTTTTCGTCCTGGAGCTCCTGTGGCTCCTGGGGCATCAGGGCGGGCATGTGCCCCAGCCGTGCGTACGAGCATTTGCACGGCCTGGTCGGGCCGGACTTGGACGGTATGCCCGGCTTCTTCTCTTTCTTAGGACTCGCGCCGGTGCCGTCGCAGCAGCCGCAGGAGCACTTTTCCCCGGCGGACTCGTGAGCACAGCAGGAGCACCGACCCGAACCCGCCTTCTGGGCCACGCATGGGGCAGCCTCGATGCCTGGCAACTGGGCCGCCGCCAGGGACAGCGCCGCGACCGCCGACACCACTCTCATGGCCAGCCGCCGGGCCGCTCTGGCCCTCAGCGCCGCGGACTTCATCCGCATATTGTCAGCACATATCGTCATGCAGAAGATGCTCACACGCCTATGCAGTCAATGCTGTTTGGATTCCCGATCCGCCGTCATCATTGGGTCCGGGCCTAGTTGCGCCGAGAACGCACCACTCCACACGCCCCGACCAGAAGCAGCCCGATCGTGGCCGGCTCGGGCACGCTGCTGCTCTTGCCGAAGTTGGCTTCCAGGACGATGTAATCCTTGAAGGTGATTACGCCATCGCGATTGAAGTCGCCCTGCGAGAATATCGCGTTCGACCGGCCGAAATGGCTCTCCAGCACGATGTAGTCCTTGAAGCTGACTATGCCGTCACCGTTGGCGTCGCCGGCCACGAATGCCGGCAGCGTGGCCGGACCGATCCACTGCCAGGTAATCGTCGTGCTCCCGTACACCGGGGTCTGGTTGGCATTGACGATTTCATTGCCGCTGGCATCGCCGATGTACAGCTTGTAGTTGCCGGTGAGAACCTGGTTGGGCGCCTTGAAGTCTTGCAGGTTTACGGCGTATGCGTTGTGATCCATGAAGCCGTCCCATAGCCACTTGGTGGAACTCCCGGCCGTTCCAAAGATCGGGGTGTACGGACCGGTGGACACCAGCGCCTCTGACACAGCGTACGTCTTCAACTCCGGCGACGAGCTGGCCAGCTGGTCGATCCACACGCGATACGCGCTGGGCAGCGGCGTCTGGCCGGTCAGGCCGTAATTGGCGGGATGCTGATGCACGTCGTAGAAGTCGTCAAACACGTTGTCGTACCAGCCCAGCTGCCGGTTGAACGCGGTCCCGTTCAGCACGGACCACGGCTGAGTTGGGGCGAAGGCGGGGTTGGCGCCATTGGCCGGCGCGGCCCTGAGAATGGGCCCGACGGTGAAATCATACGACGCCGGTTCCCAGGAAAGATTGTGGCCATCAAAGGTGATATTCACCATCACCATGGAAGCCCACGTGGGCGGGTCGTAATAGACGCCGTTGTAATGCAATGGCGTGGCGGCGGGGTTGCTGGCAGCCCAGGCCTCACTGCTCAGGCCCGCGGCCAGCAGCGTTGCTGCCACGCAGATTCGCGTTGCTATGTTCATGGTTGTTCAGTCCTTTTTTGTCTGTCCGCACATCAGTCGATATGCATGTGGCACTTCACGATGCTTCACACTTCCAGGACGCTACTGGTCCAGATTCGGGTCAAAATGATTGATGCCCTTGGGAGGATCAAACAACTGCTTGAATGTCCCCGGCACAGCGTGGTTATCGCAGAAGATGTAGTTGGAACGTCCACTGTGGCGGGTAGAGTCCACGGTGGCGTTGCTGCCGTCGTCCAGCCAGGCGTCGACCATGAAGTGATCGCTCATCTGGGTGGCATCGATTTCCCCGAAGAGCACGATCTCGCCGGGATGTCTGATCTTGTCGATGGTCGAAAAGTCGGAGTACTTGGGATCCCAGTTCTGGTTGTACTCGAAGATGACGTTCTTGCCGTAGCTCCAATGCCCCAGGTACAGCTGGCTGGGATCGTAGGTCCAATTCTTGTTCAGCTTGGTTGAGTCCATTGGGCAACGGTACAGGCCCTTAAACAACGAGCCGAACACGTCAGCGGCGTCCTGGTCATACCGTGTAAAGGTCGCCCGCTGGCGCAGGTATGGCACGATCGCCTCGCCCCAGGGGCGGACCGTGAACGGCTCCATGGGCGGCCTCATTGTCGCGGTCATCGATGCCCGTGGCAGATAGCCGTTTTCGTCCAGCGCATACTGCATGACCGCGATCCCGATTATGTGCAGGTTGTTCAGGCATCTGACGTTCTTGGCCTGATTCTTGGCGGCCGACAGGCTTGGCAGCAACATGCTCACCAGTAACGTGATAATCGCGACCACCACCAGCAGCTCGATCAGGGTGAAGGCGGACCTGACGTCAGACATTGCAGCGACATTGTGGAGCTTTTTGCGGTCCATAACTTTTACCTCGATGCGTACACGACGTTGAGTCACACTGAATGCCACACTATTGCCCATCGTATTGGCATGAGACTCGCGGTTTCGTGAATCTGCGAAGTCACATGCACAAATGCGGTTTAACCCTAGTGTCTAGTTTGGAGCGAGCCTGATCTCGCACCGGCGGGAACATGCCGGTGCCCCGATCATGGCCGGTCGAATTGGAGTGTCACGCGCATCGAGGAGGCGGGGCGGCGGGGCCGAGGTCAGCCAGGTCGACGCCGACATCTGCTGGTGGCGTGGCTATGTCCACCTGGCCGAGTTGGAGTTGAAAGCTGAAGGCTGACGCGAGCCAGTCGTCGCAATCGAACGTGAACGTGACGGCAGAACGGGAGCATGGGCAATCGCGCACGACCGTCTCAGTTGACGTGCCTTGGGAGCCGCCCAAGTCCGCGGCCATGCCTTCGCAGCAGCAGCAGTGTCCGGCGGCCTTGCCCTCACAGCCGCACGTGCACTGGCGCGACTGGCCTGAGGGGGACTGACCTGGCTGGGCGCGCTGGGCAAGCAACAGAGTCGCCAGCGGCCCGGCGCTCGATGAGGCCGCCAGTACGGCTGCGATCAGAACGATGCCCACAGATGCCCGCATGCCAGCCAAATGCCGCTCCTCCGCACAGATTTGCCGGCCCACGGGCCAGCGATGACGCGAGTCGGGCGGTGAAACATTGTCTCGTACGGTTTGCGCGCGACTCTGGAGAAGATTAGGTGGCCTGAGGGCGGGCGATCAATGAAGCTCAGCCCCATTCCAAACGCGGCAAATCCCGCATTACCAATGCGGGTTGCCCCTAGCGAATACGAGGCGATTGGAGCAGCAGCAAGCCCGAGGAAAACCAGGAGATGGCACGTGTCACGCCCGACAGCCCGTTGAACAAGTGTCGCGGGCGTCTCGCCCGCGTCAGCAAATGTCGAGATTCCAATGGGTTTCCAGAAGCGGGCGAGACGCCCGCGACACTTATTCGGTCGTTACAGAGATTTCATATACAACACGAGATACCACCAGGCCTTTTCGGGCACGACGCGCGGCAGCACCGGCTCATGCCCCTGGCCTGAAAGCATCGCCCGCAGCAGCACGCCCTCGGGCATGGACTTGATCTTCTGGGTGCGCAGGTCGCTGGGCGTGGGGAAGTAACTCTCGCCCACCGGCCCGTGGCCATCGCCGGCAGCGCCGTGACAGGCCAGGCAGTAGTACTCGTAATAGGTTCTGCCGATGGCGATGTTTTCCGCACTGGCCGGCAAGGGCTGGCGCAGGGCGGCGGCTTGCTTGGCCGTCGGCACGGTAGGCACGACCTGCGCGAGCGGCACGGCCCCGGCTGGCGAGGGCGGCATGGCCATCTGCCACTCGCGAATGCTGGGCTGGACCCGCATCCTCGGCCCGGTGAACATCAGGTACCCCGCCACGGACAGCCCCGCCAGCACGATGACACCCAGGAGCTTTTTCATCTGGCCTCCCGGGTGGTTGGCGGCAGCTTGGGCAGCGGCGCGAGCTGACGCGCCCCACCGGCCGATGGCTGGGAGGTGCTGTAGATCGACTCGCCCGGCGCGTCGGGCACCTGGCCGAAGTTCCACTGCCTTGGGCGGTCGGGAATCGCGCGGTAGTTGGCATATCCCCACGCCAGGATCACCGCGCAGCCAAGCACCAGCAGGGCCCAGGCCCAGCGTTGGCTCAAGAGTCGTTTTTCGTCAGCGCCCGTCGTCATATCACCAGTTTGGCGGATACTTGGCCGCCATGTATGTGAACACCAGGCCCCAGATGCTCGTGCCCACGATCACCACGATCATCACCCACGGAATGTAGAAGCTCCTGAGGCTGTATTCGACCTTGGCGTCATCCGGCACGGCGCGGCGCCGCCAAGCCGCAATGTACGCCAGCACCACCAGCGCCATCACCGCCAGGCCGCCGAAGACGGCCAGCATCAGCCATTGATTCTGCAGCAAGTTATTCCGCAGCATTTCGCGTCCTCAAGGCATAGGGCATAGGGCATAGGGCATAGGGCGTAGGGAGCCAGGTCTCATATCTGGTTCCGCCTGCTCGCAAACGCTCTTGCTTCGAGTCCGATTCATTGTCCATTTCCCGCTGCACGGGTGCCATAGCTTGAGCCGCGCCGTTGCGGCTCTAGCTATGCATAACCGCACCACTATTCCACGCCCAACAATAACGTCCAAACGTGGTTGCTCGCTTCACTCGCAAACCACGGCACCGTAGCCACCAGAACCTCGGCTGAGCCCGTCCGCAGAACCTTCGCAAGACGACGCGAAGGACCTGCGGACCCTACCGTCTCTGTCTTTCCCTACGCCCTACGACCTATGACCTATGACCTTCCTCTTCATCAGGCACGTGCGACTCCAGCGCCAGGCGCCGGGCACGGTCCTGGTGCGCGAATTGCCCGCTGCGCACCGCCCACAGCAGCGCCGCGGCCATGCCCAGAAAGCCCAGGCAGCCAAAGACGATCCACAACGTCAGCAGTGTAGCCTCGAATTGCGTCATCACTTGGTTTCCCGCGTCATCACTTGGCCTCCTGCGTCGTCGGGGCCACGAAGGTGTTTTTCCACTCCGGCTCATATGAGGCCGGGATGCCGCGCGGCTCGATGGTCGCATCGGTGTAGCCCAGGAACCGCACCGCCAGGTAATTGCTCACGTCCCAGATCTTCTCGGACTCCAGGTCACGCTTGAAATACGGCATGGCCGTGCCGGTGATGCCGTTCATGATCTGGTAATAGAAGATGCCGCCGATGTACTTGCCCTCCACCAGGTGCCCGCGCAGGATGGTGAAGTTCAGCGGCGGCGGCTGCATGTAATTGGCCGCGACGGTCTGGCCGTCGCCCACGGGGCCGTGGCAATTGATGCACTCCTGCTGGTAGATCTTCTGGCCGCGGAGCAGGTCGGGCTCGGTGGCGGGATACGGATTGGGCATCGCCTGCCAGACCTTGGGCACCTGCGCGTGCAGCCACTCGACATTCTTGGCCGGACCCGCGAGCCAGGCCGCAATGGCCGGGGGCTTCCATCGCTGCTGCCGGGCGACACGGACGTCGGCGTCCTTGCCGCCCAGGAACTGCACATACGCGTTGAGCTGGCGAATCTCCGTTGGACCCAGGAATTCCCAGGCCGGCATGAGCGAAACAGGCCGGGTGATCCGCGGATTGACGAAGTGGGCCAATTGCCAATCGTCGGGGTGCTCGCCGCCTTCCTGGCTGAGATCCGGCCCGGTGCGCTCGGTGCCCAGGATGGCCGGCTCGTAGCCGTAGTAGTCGCCCTTTTCGGCGATGCGCTCGGAGCCCACGTCCCAATCCAGCACGCGGACGTACTGGGAGTGGCAGTAGCTGCACCCGTTGCGGACGTACAGCTTGTGCCCCGCCGCCACGTCCGGTTCGCTCATCGGCTTCCAGATGTCCGAGGGCTGATCGTTCAGCGTGGCGTGCGGCAGGAACACCGCCACCGTGACCGAGGCCCAGAAGACCATCAGGCCGCCGATAACCAGCAAGGCCGGCGTCATCTTCATGATGGGGCCTCCTCGATCGGCGTCGAGATGTGCGGCTGGCCGTGGCGCAGGGTCATGATGAAGTTGACTAGCCCCACCCAGGCCGAGGCAATAATGAACAGCCCCAGCAGCGCCCGCATGACCATGTACGGCGTGATCAGCGGCAGCGAGCGATACACCGTCTCGCCGTTGTACCAGCTGCCGCCCTGGATGAGACCGGCCACCGTCAGCACCACGAAGAAGCCGACGATGCCGATCATAACCAGCCCGAATTGCAGGCTCACCAGCCGCTGCGACCAGATCTTCTTGCCGCAGACGTCGGGCAGCACGTGCCACATCGCCCCCAGCGCCACAAAGCCCGAGAAGCCCAGCACCGCGATGTGAGCGTGGCCAATAACCCAATTGTTGAAGTGCGTCAGCCGCTGCACGCTGGGCAGCGACTGCACCGGGCCTTGAATGCAGGTGACGAGATAGAACAGCGTGCCGAACAGGACCAGCCTCCCGGCGGGGTCTTTCCATAGCAGGCTGGTCTTGCCGCGTGCGGTCAGCCAGATGTTCGCCAGCACGGCCCCGACCGGGATGAACATCATCAGCGAATCGACCACGGAGATGGTCTTGAGCCAGTTTGGAATGGGCGCTTGCAGCAGGTGGTGGCCGCCGATGTGCGTGTACAGCACCACCAGCGCCCAGAAGCCCACCAGCGAGAGCGTGTGCGAGAACAGCGGGGTTTTGGTGATGCGCGGCACCACGAAATACGCCGCCCCCACCGCCAGCGGGGTCAGCAGCAGCCCCACGAGATTGTGGCCATAGAACCAGAGATAGATCGAGTCCAGCAGGCCCGGCATCGCGCCGGTGCTGGGGTGCCACATCACGTTGCCCAGCGGATACACCGCCGAGATCCAGATGGCCGTGCCCACGAAATACCACACCGAGACGTACAGGCTGTTCTCGCGGCGATGGGCAATGGTCATGACGATGTTCACGATCAAGGCCAGCAAGGCCAGCATCAGCGTCACGTCGAAGGCCCAGAGGTACTCGGCATACTCCCGGCCTTGCGTATAGCCCATGGGAAAGCCGATAGGCCCCGACAGCACCGACGCGTTCCACAGCACAAAGCTCACCCACCCCAGCCGCTCGGACCACAAGCGCGTCTTGAGCAGCGCCGGCACCATGTACATGGCACAGCCAATAAGCATGGAGGTGATGAAGCCGTAGATGACGGTATTGACGTGCGTGGGCCTGACCCGGCCAAACACGAACACGGCAATGTTCTGGAAGAAGTCCGGCGCCACCAGGTCGATGGCCGAGAAGAGCCCGTAAGTGGCGCCGATGGCAAACCAGAACGCCCCGCCGCCCAGGAAGGCCAGGGCTGCACTATTCGTCTTTTTCGTAAAGGCCAGCATGGTCACCTGTGACACGTGAGGCAGTCGTGGCTGACGTTGTAGTCGCGATGGCACTGGATGCAAAAGCCCATCTGGAACTTGTGCGCCAGCGTGACGCGGTCCATGGTTTTCACGTCGCCGTGGCAGCGGCTGCAATCGATGCCGCGGTTGACATGCACCTGGTGGTTAAAGAAGCATATCTCCGGCAGGTCGTTGACGCGAACCCATTGCACCGGCTGGCCGTGCTCGAAATGGTCGCGCAGCTTGCGGATCTCCGGGTGCGTGATGATGACCTGGGTGTGACACAACATGCACGTTTCCACCGGCGGAATGCCGGCCCGGGGCGTGTCCGCCACGCCGGTGTGGCACATTACGCAACTAAGTTGCTTGTTGGTGGCGTGGACGTGGTGGCTGAACGAGATGGGCTGGGCCGGGCCGACCTGGTCGGGATAGTAGCGGTAATATCCCCACGCCGCCGCCGCCAGCATCAGCAACGCCGTCACGGCCAGGCTCACCACCCACCGCCGTTGCGACCGCGCCAGCTTGCGGGCCAACTCTGGATCGGTCGGCGTCATGGCTTAGCCTCCGATCCCGTAGCACAGTCGCCCCCGGCTGTCGTAGCACAGCCGCCCCCGGCTGTGGGAAACCGCGCGGGCGAGACGCCCGCGACACGAGCAGCACAGCCGCTACTTGGTCCAAGGAACCGCGCCGCCACCGCCATCGACAGCACCATCGCCGAGATGAACGCCAGCGCCATGCCCAGTTCAGCCAGCCCCACCACCGGCCGGCCGCCCACCGTGGGCGTGACTTCCCACCAGCGTTCGATCCACGTCCCAGCCAGCACGTACAGGGACACCAGCATCATGGGCAGCCGATGCCACTTCACGCCGCGCCAGATGAGCAGCGCCAGCGGCCCTACGTAAACCGTCGCCAGCAGCACCACGCTGATGAGCTGCCAGGGCGGGTTCATGCGGACGGTGACGAAGCGGACCTCCTGCGGCAGGTTTTCAAACCAGATGGGCAGGAGCTGGGAGAACATCATGTACGTGGTCAGGATGGAGAAGGCCAGGACCAGGTTGCCCATGTCGCGGACGCGCTGGAGTTCGGTCATGCGCCACAACGTCAGCAGCGCCCAGCCCGCCACCGCCGTCAGCAGGGCCGACATGAAGAAGTACCCGCCAAAGAGCGTGCTGTACCAATGCACGTCCAGCCCCATGACCAAGTCGCCCGCAATCAGCGTAAAGGCCAGGCAGAACCACACCACGGCCAGCACGGAACTTACGCCGCCCCCGCCCCGCCGACGGGCGCAAATAAACCACAGCGTCAATACCCACAGCACGGCCAGGCTCGCCAGGTCGCGGATGAAGATGAAGTTGGGATCCAGCCAGAAGCCCAGGCCCTGCCGGGCCGGATCGCTCCACGTTGCCCACTGCGGCCAGCAGCGCCACAGTACCGCCAAAGTCGCCAGCGAGACCGGGCCAAAGCCAACCGCCGCCATGGCCGTGGGCGCGTACGGGCCGGTCCAGCGCCCGCGTGCCAGCGTCACGATGGCCGGCCACAGCGCCATGCCTGCCGCCAGCGGGCAGAAGTAGATGAAGTTGATGAGCACTGCCCGCCACGCCCGCGGCGCGTCCGCCGGCAGGGCGTAAGACCACGCCGCCAGCCCCGCCGCCAGCAGCACTGCCCACAGCCACCACCGCCGCATGAGCCCAGGAAGGATCGCCATGTTCTCACTGGATGACATGGAGTTCCTCCGGCTGCGTGCCTTCCAGCAGCGTTCTGGCCGGTTCCGTCTGGCCGGGCAAGGCGGGAATGAACAGCCCGAAGTGGTCGTGGCTGAAGCGGCGATCGTACATGGCTGGGACGCGCCGGCTGTGGCCCAGGTGGCAATGCACCAGCAGCCCGACGAAGTTGGCAATCGCCCCGATCAGGATCAGGCCCTCAAAGCCGATGATGCAATATGGCACGATGGAGACGGGCATCTTTCCGCCCACGATCAGCCCGTTGACCAGGGCGGTGCCGATCGCCAGCGCAAAGCCGCTGACCACGCCGACCAGTGCCCCCAGCAGCGTCCAATACCGCACCGGGCTGGGGCGATAGAGCGGCTCCATGGGCGGCAGCCGCGAGGGCGAGAAGGTGTCGTACGGCATGCCGGCATCGATGGCGGCCTTGACACCCGCGAGCATTTTGGCCGGGTCGGTAAAGATCGCCAGCACGCCCGACTTGGCTTGCCGCACGTCCGTCAATCGGCCGGCGGTGGACATCTCGACCGACTCGGTGCGTTCCTCGGTGACCAGGTCCTTCACGTCGGCCGTGGGCACCGCCGGCAGCACCTTGGAAAAGCCCAGGAACCAGAACAGGAAGAACGTGAACGCCCCGGCCGTGATGCTGTACTCCGGCCAGCGCGGCGCGTACGACCGCCAGTTGTGCGGCATGAAATCGTGCGCCGTCGAACCGATGATAATCACGTACCGCTCGGCAAACATACCGATTACGACCAGAGCGCCAATCGTCACCAGCATCGGGATGCTGCGGCGAATCCGCTTGGACAGGAACAGCAGCGGCGCTGCCACGTTCAGCACGAACAGGCTCCAGTAGCCGATGGCCAAAAAGCCCGTCGCCCGCCAGGCCGCAAATTGCCGCTCGAACACGTCCTGGCTGTACCAGGACATGAAGGGTTCCAGCATGTACGCGTAACCGACAATCATGCCCGTCACGATCATGGTCTTGGCCACCGAGGCGAAGTGGTCGATGGTGATCAGCCGCTCTAAGTGCAGCAGCTTGCGCAGCGGGATCAGCAGCACCAGCACCATAGCCAGGCCCGAGTGAATGGCCCCGGCCACGAAGTACGGGGCGAAGATGGTCGTGTGCCAGCCCGGCAGCAGGCTCATGGCGAAATCCCAACTCACCACCGAGTGCACCGACACCACCAGCGGCGTGGCCAGGGCGGCGAAGTACAGGTACCCGCGGCCATAATTGCGCCACTGGCTGCCGCTGCCGTGCCAGCCCAGCGCCAGCCGGCGGTACAACCGGGTGCGCGGGTGATCGGGGCCCAAGCGGGCGTAGTATTCGTCGCGCACCGCGGCCACGTCGGGCAGCATGCCCACGTAAAAGAACAGCACGCTCACCACGAAATACGTGCTGATAGCGATGACGTCCCACACCAGCGGGCTGATGAAGTTGGGCCAGATCTGCCGCTGCGAGGGATACGGAATGATGAAGTAAAAGACCCACAGCCGCCCAAGGTGGATCAGCGGAAAAAGACCGGCAGTGGCGATGGCGATGATCGTCATGGCCTCGGCGGAGCGCGACACGGCCGCCCGCCACTTGGCCCGCACCAGATGCAGAATGGCCGATATGAGCGTGCCGGAGTGGGCGATTCCGACCCAGAAGACGAAGTTGGTGATGTACGTCGCCCAGCCAACGGGGTGGTTGATGCCGGCCACACCCATGCCCATGCGGACCTGGTACACCCACACGGCCAGGGCGTAGGCGATGCCCACGCCCAGCAGCAGCATCACGGCGCGGTACAGCTTGCCCGCCGGTTCGAGGGCTTGCAGGATATCGCCGTCGATCTGGCTGTAGGTCGGTTCGCTCACGCCTTGTCCCCGGTGGGCGGTGGGATAATGACCTTACGCAGGTACGTGACGGCCGGCTTGGTGTTGAGGTCGCCCAGCACCTGGTAGCGCCGCACGTCATTACGCGTTAACTTCGACACGGCCGAGTTTGGGTCCAGCAGGTCGCCGAAGGTGTACACGCCGGCTGGGCAGGTCTGCACGCAGGCGGGGGCGACCTCGCCGTCGCGCACCGCCCTGCCTTCCAGCTTGGCCTGCCGCTCGACGCGGTGGATCCGCTGGATGCAGAAGGTGCATTTCTCCATGACGCCGCGGCAGCGAACCGAAACGTCGGGGTTGAGCTGCCAGTCCAAAGGCGGCTGCCATGACGCGTCGAACCAGTTGAACCGCCGCACTTTGTATGGACAGTTGTTGGAGCAATACCGCGTGCCGATGCAGCGGTTGTACACCTGGGCGTTGAGGCCCTCTTCGTTATGCACGGCTGCAAAGACCGGGCACACCGGCTCGCACGGCGCGGCATCGCACTGCTGGCAGGGCAAGGGCAGGAAGCCCACGCGCGGGAGCGGCGCGTGGCCGCTGGACGCCGCGGCCACGGCACCCGGCGGGAACTCCACGCGCGGCAGTTCCTGTAGGGTGGGTCGAGAAGCGGGGCGAAGAGCCCGACCAGATTCAGACAGCCCAGCTCCCGGTGCGCCCGTGGTGGGACTCGCAGACGACGCTCGGCCCACCCTACCGGAATCATCCGCTGCCACAGCCGAGGGCGGCTGTGCTACGGGTTCGTCGCGCCGATACGGCACGACCTTGAGCCACGCCATCTCGCGGCCGTCGGCGCAATTCACCGCCCCCATCACCGCGATGTTGTTCTCGGCGTAGCACGCGGCCACGCACGCCCCGCAGCCAATGCACTTATTCAGGTCCACCACCATCGCCCAGCGGTGCAGCTTGTAGTTGCGCTTAGGATACAGGTCGCGCTTGGCGTCGTAGCCTTCGGGCAGCGGCAGGCGAATCTCCTCGGGCTCTTTTCGCGACTGCACCGCGCCAAGCTCATCCCATTGCAGCAGCTTGCGGCCAAATTGCTCCTGCGTCGGGGCCGTGGCGATCCACTGGCTGCGTTGGCCCATCTTGCGCACGGCCACGCGGCCAAAGCCGCCTTCGGGCCGGCCGCCCATCAGCAGGGCAAAACCGTTGGCCCCGCGCCGGGCGGTGGTCATGCCCACGGCGGTGTGCCCCTGCCCCAGCATGACCGCGACGCAGTCGGGGTGGACCTGGCTGGTCAGGCGGACGGGCAGCTCGAGCTGGCCGCCGGGGCCTTGCAGTTCCAGCACGTCGAAGTCGCGCACGCCCAGCTGCCGCGCCCGCTGCGGGTGAATGTCGATCCAATTGCCCCAGACGATCTGGCTGATGGGATCAGGAATCTCCTGAATCCAGCCACGATTGGCCACCCGGCCATCGTGCAACAGGCTGTTGGCGTACAGCCACAATTCCGGCCCATCGACCGGCGCGCTGGCTGGGGCTGTGGTCGGCTCGGCGGAGATGCGGAAATCCAGCGACGTGGCCACCAGCTTGACCGGCGGAGTGGATGAGCCCGTCGGAGCAACCAGCCCGCCGGCGCGCAGGCTGTCCTGCCAGAATTGCTCAGCGTCCGCGCCGGCCTTGTGGCCCAATTCATCCCAGCGATTCCGCAGCCAGTCGTGAAAGTTGCCGGCTGGCTTGTTGGTCTTGCGCAGCGGCAGCGGCTTATCCGCCGCCTGGGCCAGAGCCAGCAAGGCATCACCCGTCAGCCATGTGTCATGCAGCCGCGACATGGTCGGCTGGACCAGCGCGTTGAAGTCCTCGTACGGTTCGTAGTCGCCCCAGGCCTCCAGCGGCGAATCCACCGGCAGCACCCAGTCGGCGATCTCGCTGGTCTCGTTGGCGTCGCAGCCCAGGTAGATGATCTTGTCGGCGCGGCGCAGTTCGTGCCGGCAGCTCGGCCAGGTGTACACGGGGTTGCAGTTGGCGATGACCAGCACGTCCGAAGAGATGATGCGGGTCAGCACGCTTTGGAAGTTTTCGCGCGAGGCCGTGCGGCTGATCGCGTGGGGATGCGCGAAATCGACCGTCTGGCCGATCCGGCCGCAGGCGTAGTTCAGCAGCCCCGCCGCCATGGCCGTATGGCGACTGCACCGGCCCGAGGCCGCCACCGGACCGGCCAGCGCTACCGACGCCTTGGCGGTGGCAAAGGTCCGCGCCAGTTCGTCGATCCGCTTCTGATCCAGCCCCTCGGGCATGGGCAACTTCTCGCACGCCGATTCCAGGGAGGGAGCCAGCAGCGCGATGTCATTCTTCGTGAGCTTCTGCCGCAACAGGCTCCGCAGCAGGGCCACGGCCACGCACAAGTCCTCACCGCTGCGGGTCAGGATGAACTCGTCGGCGCAGCTGGCCGTCTGCGACAGCCGCGGGCCCACGTACGTGACCCAGCCGGTCGGGCCACTGCCCAGGCTCCGCATCCGGCCATACGCCCGGCCAAACTCCACCGGCGACAGCCAGCTTTCCAGGAAGTCGGCCCCAAAGCTGATGACGCACTCGCACTCCTCCAGCCGGTAGTGCGGCACGACCGGCTGACCAAAGAGCTGCTGATGGGCCTCGCGCAGCGGCTGGTAATTGAACGCTTCGTGAAAGACCAGCCGGTCAGAGTTGAAGGCGGCCAAAAAGGCCTGCATCACTTCGGCCAGCGCGCCGGTTTCCAAGCCCGAAATCACCGTCACACGACCTTTGACCGACTTGAGCACCAAGCCGATTTCCGCCATGGCCTTGGCCCAGCCCAGCGTCTCGGCCTTGGCCGGTCCTTCGGGCTGGGTGTAGCGGCGAACCTGCGTAAGCCGCTGGGGATCGTATAGTCTCTGCAAGGCCGACTGCCCGCGCGGGCAGAGTGCCCCAGCGTTGATGGGCCACTGCGGATTGCCCTCGCACTTGATCACCCGGCCATTGGCGTGCGTGACATGCATGCCGCAGCCGGCGGGGCATTCCCGACAAGTCGTCACGTAGGTGTTGGGCACCTCGGGCCGATTGTCCTGGCTGAAATGCGTGGGCGCGACCAGATGGGTGTAGTCCTTGGTGCCAACGCCGACAGCCAGGGCCACGCTGCCCCCGGCGGCAAGCTGTAAGAACGTCCGTCGCGTTATATCTGGCATAGAAAAGGACCTATCGCCCGCTCCAGACGCAGCGCGGGATGCACAGGCCATGTTAGTCGCGACGTGATAAGGCTTTCCACCGGAATTGTGTTGATCCGCGCCGGCCGGGCCGGGGCTTCCCTTAGTAACTATCTCATTCAAAAGCTGATTCACCGCAGAGACCGCAAAGCCCGCGAAGCTGAAATGTTTCAAAGAAGCTTCTCTCCGCGCTCTTCGCGGCCTGGGTGGTGAGTTGTGACATCGTTCTTTCGCCATGAATCTGATTTCAATTCTCCTTGAAAGCATCGGCTACCGATGTATAATACATAGGCAGACAAGGCAACAGGGTAAGGAGCTCGACATGGACTTCTCGCAGGATCTGGTCAAGGGCAGCATCGTTCCGATCATTCTCTCATTGTTGCGCGACCGGGCCATGTATGGCTACGAGATCGTCAAGGTGGTCAACGCCCGGACCAACGGGGTGTTCGAGTGGCGCGAGGGCACGCTGTACCCCACGCTGCACCGGCTGGAGCACGAGGGCTTCATCCGCGCGTACTGGCAGGAGGCAGCCAGCGGCCTAAACGCCGGGCGGAAGCGGAAGTATTACGCCGTCACCCGCAAAGGCCTGGCCGAACTGACCCGCCGCGCCCAGGAGTGGCAGGCCTTCTCCTCAGCCGTCAGCGCCATCGTGCTGAGCGACGGCGGGCGATGAAGACGTATGGCTGGGTTGACGTAGGGCGGGCAGGCCTGCCCGCGTCTGACGCTCGGGCCTGTCTGCAATCGTCTTCGTGGCACAGCCGCCCTCGGCTGTGCTTGCCTTCGTAGCACAGCCGCCCTCGGCTGTGGTTGTGGCGGCATGGCCACGCCGCCGTTGGCGTGACCATGTTCAGTGATGGGTGCCAGTGCGATGGTCGAACGCTGGGTGCCATAACTTGGCGACGGGTGCCATAGGTTGAGCCGGCCGTCTACGGCTCTACCTATGTGGCGCCCCACGCGTAACCGACCTGGGCCGTGGGCTTCCTGTAGGGTGGGCCGAGCGTACTCGCGAGTCCCACCACTTGGAACATGCAACGCGAAAGGGGCCGAACATGAATGGGTTTGACGATCTGGTCGCACGGCTGACGCAGCGACTGTCAGCCGATGACGAGCTGCGCCAGGACGTGGCCAAGGAGCTACGGGCCCACCTGGAAGACTCCCAAGCCGACTTTCTCCACGGCGGCTACTCCGAGGCTGAGGCCCGCATCAAGGCCGCCGCCGCCCTGGGCGATGAAAAGCTCCTGGCCGATCAACTCTGGCAAGCCAACTTCCGCCGCATGCGGCTGCGCAAAGTCGCCCGCTGGGCCGTCGGCCTGCTCCTGCCGCCAGCCACGATCGCGGTCATCGCGGGACTGCTGCTCTATCTCCTGCCGCTCATTGTGGTGCCGATTCTTGTCAGCGGCGGCCCAATGGGCATGCCGGCGCCATGGCTCGAAAAACTCTCGCTCCAGCGCCACATCGAGGCGACCGACCGCTTTCTCTTCGATAATGACAGCGTGCTGGCAAGTGAAACGAAAGATGCGGCCAGGATCGTGGCGCACGATCCCGAGAACCCCGTTTACTACGGCAACTACGTCGTGACATTGGTCAGCCAGTCTAGGGATGCCAATCCGAACACAACGTTGGCCGCCATTGATCATGGCGCTAAGCTCGACCCGGAAAACGCCTTCTACAACTGGGAAAAGGCCGGGTATCTCGCGGCCGCAGCCGGAAGCTTGGCCAACGACCCGCAACGCAAGTACCGCATCGACATCTACCCTTCTACGCGGTCGGGCAGCCGGTTTGAACCGTACAAGGTATTCCAACTCAAGGACGCCGACCTGCTCGGCCAATCGCTCGACCAGATTTGCCTGGCCCTGACCAAGCCACGGTACGCCACGCCGTCATTGGAAATGCTTCAGCGCCGCCTGCAAGCCATGCCGAACACGCGACTTTCACAGTATTTCTGGCGTGCAGCCGTGATGAGTAACACCCCTCTTCCCGCCCGGGAAAACTTCCGCTCGCTGGCGGCGATCTTTGGCTCTCAGGCGGTCGAGGCCATCAAGACCGGCCGCCCGGAAGAAGGTTGGCGGACTCTGCGCACACTGGAGTTGGCTGCACTCCAGTTCGCCCGCACCAGTGACACGTGGGTTGGCATCTTTACGGGGGCCGAGATGTACCAGCAGACCTTGGCGTATCAGGAACTCGCGTATCGGGAACTGGGCAAGCCTGACCTCGCCCAACCCACGGAAGAACGCCGACTTGAAGACCGGCGGGACCGGGTCTTGCTTCGCGGCCAAGGCCATGAAGACTTCGAGAAGTTTTCGCCACACATGGGACTATACTGGGCGTATCACCTGCCCACCGGCATGCACGTGCCGCAGCTCAACTTCGCGCCTTTGCGGCAGGCTGAGTATGTGGTTGTGTATCAGACAGCCTTGGGGATGCTATTGCTCTGGCTATTCGCCGCATTGCTGGCCGCAGGGGCGGGCTTGCTCATCCTGCGTCTTCTCGGACGAAGAAAACCGATCCCGAAGGCTCGCCTGCTGTTTGTCGGCTGGCGGCGGCTGGGAACAATCTATCTCTTGTCGATTGTGCTGCCCTTGGGGGCGTACGTCCTGTACCTGCTCAGTCCCCTGGCGCGGCGCGAGTATGGGCTCAACGTGCCGTCGATGATGGTTCAAGTGCTGGCCGAACTGATCCTCGTCAGCGTTTCGGTGTTTTGCCTGCTGACTTGGCTAAGTGTTCGCGCGATCCTCCAGCGTGCCCGTGACGCCGGCTTGGACGTTTCGTCTGACATGCCGCCACGACGGTCCTGGCCCGTCGCCTTGCTCGTCCTGGCAATGCTGTACGTGGCCATCAGCGTAGCGCTGGCCATTTCCACCTGGAATCAGCAGGTGTCGGCCGACACTGGTTGGACTCTGGCGGTTTCGGCGCTCGTTGTCCTGACCGTTCTAACTGGCATCGCCGCCGCCCTGGCGGCCTTTCCCCGAAAGATCGGTCAACCACTGTTTCGCACAGCTTTGCTGAGTTTGCTGCCAATCCTGGCGGTGGGAATCATCGTTGTCGGTAGCGCCGGCGGGCTGACGCTGGCGTGGGCGGAGCACTCTGTCATGAGCCAGGTTCGCGGTAATGCGGAACTGGACATTCACGCTGAACTGGAGTTGTCGAACTTCGGCCAGCTTCGCCAGCATTACGCGGAGTTGTACCAGCGCCAGGTGAGCCCCTGCTCCCAACCGGCTGGGCAGGCTCAGAAGATGGCAAGCTCGGCCTGTGCTGAAACCTCGCATAGGTAGAGCCGCAACGGCGCGGCTCAACCTATGGCACCCAGCTCAACCTGTGGCACCTGGCACAACCTGTGGCACCTGGCACCAACGCGTGGTTGCTGCGCTTCGCTGCGCAAACCACGGCACCCATTCGCGACGCGACCTGCGAGCTGCCCTTTGCGCCCTATGCCCTATGACCTATGCCCTATGACCTACGACCTACGACCTATGACCTATGACCTATGACCTACGCCCTCGCCTCACCGATTTAATCCCACTCTCACAAAGCCTTCTTGCCTAGTGGGGCTTGTCTGATATGATACAGGCGGAGGTCGTTGAGCATGGGAATGGGTCCAGCCAGTGCGTTGGACGCAAGTGTCCTGGTGCTGAACAAGCACTATGCGGCCGTGCATGTCATCTCGGTGCGGCGGGCGTTCAGCCTGCTGTATCGCAACCTGGCCGAAGTCGTCACCTTAGAAAACGACCAGTACCAATCCTACGATTTCGACAGCTGGCGTGAGGTCAGCGAGTTCCGCCTGCGGTACCAGCCCGATGGCCTGGACTGGGTTCACTGCGTGCAATTCCAGATCGTCGTGCCGCGGATCGTCCGGCTGCTGTTCTATGATCGCCTGCCGCGCCAGAGCATCAAGTTCAACCGCCGCAACATCTACGCCCGCGACCGCAACCACTGCCAGTACTGCGGCAAACGCTTCACCTCCAGCGAACTGTCGCTGGACCACGTGCTGCCCCGCAGCCTGGGCGGCAAGACCACGTGGGAAAACATCGTCTGCGCCTGCCTGAAGTGCAACGTGAAGAAAGGTGGCCGGACGCCCGAGCAGGCCGGCATGGCCCTCATCACCGAGCCGGTCAAACCGCGCCGCTCGCCGGTCATTCAACTTCGCCTGACCAGCGCCAAGTACGCCAGTTGGAAGACCTTCCTCGACGCCGCGTACTGGGACGTGGAACTGCGCGAATAGCAGCGTAGCACAGCCGCCCCCGGCTGTGGTCTTCGGTCGCGATGGGTGGCATGGTCACGCTGTTCGCGTGACCATGTGAAGACCTTCCGCGCAGAGGCCATTCCACGCGGCGTTGTGCCTTCCTGTCTTCGTAGCACATCCGACCGGGCCCGAACGCCTCAGACGAACAGCGCGTTGTACCGCTCCAACGCCTGCCGCAGCTCGCTCAGGCAGTGGGCGATGTAGTCTTCCTCGTGGGCCGGCTTGCGCCGCGACTCGACCATCAGCCCATCGTGGACCGCGCCGAGGAATTCCTCGATGGCCCCGCGCGACAGCGGGTGGGCGTTCTTGCCCCACCGCACCAGTTCGGCCGCCAGTTCGCCCAATTCGGGGTTGGTGCGAAGCTGCGGAGCCATCAGGAACGTGCCCGGTTTGTACTGAATTTGCAGCCCCTTCAGCGCCATCGCGATGGGCTCGTAGTTGATCGACTTGCTCAGACGCAGGAACTTGAACTGCTGCACCCACCGGCCCTTGCTGCCAGGCTCGCTGCCTTCGGCCTCCATCGACCGCCGCCGCGAAGTCTGTGTAAACAGCATGTGCGGCACCGCCGCGGGCGTGGAGGTGCGCTTCACGCCTTCGCCCGACAGCCGCACGATTTCCTCGTTCGCCAGCCGCAGCAGCCGCACCACGCCGTCACTGCCGCGCATGGGGTCGCCGCCTAAGGCAAACAGGCACTTCATCACGTCCAGCGGCAACGGCCGGTTGCTCTCAGGCCGATTGGGCGAACGCAGCTGCAGCGAGATGTGCAGGCTGTGCGGATGCACGTCGTAAAACTCGATGGCCGCCTTGATGAATTGCTCCAGCAGCCATGGGTCGCTGGTGATGGGCTTGGAAATGTTCGCCTCCACCGACAGCGAGCCCAGCGCCAGCTCAAAAAAGCCGCGCCGCCGCTTAGTGGAACTCTTGAGATGGTGGTCGTCCACGTGCCCGCCCAGCCGCCAGGTCAGGATGTCCAAGGCGAAGTCGCGGAAGTACACGAAGCCGTCGTACCGAACGTCGCGGTGCAATTGCCCGCTGGGGTCGCGGATGACGTCGTGGCCAGTGTTGGAAAACTCCAGTTCGCAGCCCAGCGGAATGACCCCGCCGACGAGATGGCTCTGCAGGAAGTCCAATTCGTCCTGGGCGTCGGAGGTCTGGTAGACCTGGTCGGCGGCAAAGACCGCCCAGCGGACGTAGTCGATCATCCGGGCCTGGTCTAAGTGCAATTCGTCGATGGCGTCGCTGGCCAGCAGGTCCATCAGCGCCGGCCGGCGGTTGAGCATGCGCAGCGCCATCACCGATGAAACCGCCCGCTCGTAGAAGTTCGCGGGGATGCCCAGTTGGCTCAGGTCGTACCTGAACTCCTCCTGGATGCGTTCCTCGATCTGATTGAACATCACCTGCCGCACCAGCCAGAGCAGGTAGTTGGGCACGTACGGCTTGGCCTGGGGGTCGCGAATGGCATCGGAGAAGTCGCGCAGCGGTTCTTCCTGAATGGCCTGGCGGATGGCGAAGGTGCTGATGCCGCCGGCTTCAAAATGGCGGCGGACCAAGTCGCGCACGGTGGCCCCGTGCAGCTCGCGCAAGGCCCGTCGGCTGAGTTCGTCGTCGGTGTGCAGGCGGGCGATCTCGTCTTCGAGCAGGGCCGATTCGATCTTCCGCCGCAGCAGGATTTCCTGCTTGAACTGGTCGCCGTACCGCCAGCCGAAGGAGTGCTCGAGCTGGCCGAGGTTGGCGATGAACGCGACGGCCTGCACCTCGCCGTCGGCGGTCTGTACCTTCACGTGGACCTTGCGGTAGTTCTTGCCCTCGTAATGCCGCAGCGCCGACAGCGACTCGCCCGGCAGCGGCCCGACCACGTAGCCGCGGATCTTGCCGGCCGGATCGGGCACGGCGTACAGGTACGTGCCGTCGGGCGAAATCTTGGCATAACCGCTCAACACGGCGTCGCGGGCCAGGAAGATGTCCTCGTTATTGGCGTCGGAGGGGTGCCGCACCAGCCGATACCCCAGCACGGCCCGAAAGACCATGGGCACCATCAGCGTGCCATACACGAAGAGATTGAACGGCTTGGGCGCCCGCTTGGGCGGCGTGACGGATTTGACGCTGCCTGAGTTTTCGGTACTGCTTGGGTCCATGGCCAGACATTGTAATGATTCAACCGCCGCAGGGCGCAGTCTCGTCTAGATTCGGTCCATCTTTCGGGCACGTGCGATGCAAACGCTTTATTATCAAAATGTTGTGGCATCCTCGGATTCGTCAGGCGCTCGATGAATTTGGATACCCTACTGGATTTGCGAACCGCGCAACCAGACCCTGCTATTCTGCGGCCTTCCCGAATGCTTGATGTTCGAGTCCAGCAGGCATCACGGTTTGGTTTTGCGGTGTGCATCTGCGGACTCAAAGAGGGACCCATCTCCGATTTTGCTTGAAGCGGTCCCGGCAATCTTACAATCGGATTTCAGCCCCAGGTCCGGATTCTTGCAGGCGCACACGTGCAGATCGATCCCGTGCTTTGCCGCCAAGACCTCAAGCCGACCGAACCCCTCCCGTCGTTTCACCAAGTCGATCATCTGCCCACCTCCCACCCCATCGGCAAGACGCCGCCAAGACCACATGTCGGTTGAACAGCTTCCGCCGGCAAACTGGCGTAATGTCTCGGAGACTCGCTGAGCGAACGCGGGACGCAAGAACATATAACTGGCGGCAATACCGCGTACCCCCCGTCTTCCCAACTCCGCCAGAAGCGATGTAAGATTTTCTTGGGTATCCGTCAGGTCTGGCACCAGCGGGTCCAGCCGAGCGCGAACGGGTATCCCAAGTTGAGCAAGATCCTCAATCGCTTGAAGCCTTTGGCGGGGAAAGGCCGCTCTAGGCTCCAGGGCCTTCTGTAATCGCTCGTCGAGCGTCGTAATACCGACCTGAGCAAAGACCTTGCCCGAGAATCTTGAAAACAACTCCAAAAACCGCTCCTGAATTTTCCCCTTGGTCAGGAACGCAACTTCGACTCCTGCTTCCAGCAAGACCGACATGGTTTCGTATGCTACGTCCTGCACTTCACGCAATGGCTGAAATGCGTCGCTGGAAGGGCTGAAGTACACACGTTTGGGCTTGTGGCGCTTGCGAACCAATTCGGCCCGCACCAGGGCGGGAATGTTATCGAATGCGACGACGCGGCCTTCGCCAGGATAGTTTGAGTAGCCTTGAGTATAGCAATATAAGCAGCCGTGGGCGCAACCCTCGGTGATGTTGATCGTGGGCATGTTGCCAAGACATGGCAGCGATGAGGGGGTCAGGATCGGACCTTTTCGCCGCCCCCGTTCAACCGCTACCATAGCCGTTCTCCACGAATATGCGCCGCCCATTCAGGGGAGGTTATGACAAAGTAGTTGGCTTCCGTGCTGAAGCCGTCGCGCGTGCAGAAGACGGCGGCGGTCGCCGGCAACCCGAACTGGTCCTTATGCTGCTTGAGATGCACCGGTTCGGCGTCGATGTCTTCGATGATGACCGCGCGCGACACCTTCATGAGCTGAGCAATCAGGCTACGCCCGCTTGGCGTGATCAGGGCGGCAGGATTGAAACGCCGCACAGGCAGATACCAAGCATCATCGCAAAGATGATCAAACGCGCCACTTTGAATAGCTAGGATTCCCGCGAAATAATCCCGAAGCGAGAACTGGGGAAAAACAGTGCCGCCGGAAGCTTGCCTTCGGACGGTGGAGACAAGAAGCTGACGAATTCCAACGGGTTGGCTTCGAGGAGCTAAACACCGATGCGGAAGAACATCGTGCGAAAGCCCATCATCGCTGCAACCGCCGATTCGTTCAATCATGAAGTTGCTGGCGTTGTCGAGGATCCGACAGGCGAATACCCAATCAAAGGGCCCACACTTTTGGAGCCATTGGTCGTCATCCGCCAGCGCGCGATAATTGGCGGTTGTCCATTCCACATGAGAAATGCCCGAACGATCTCGGGAAAGTCCGAATGAACGACCAAAGGCTGGCGGATTACTGTCGACAAAATGAAGCGATGCGGAAGGCAAAGGCCTGGCAGACATCCGTTCCAGATAAGTCCAAGCCTTCGCAACCAGTTGGCCCGTCCCGGCACCAAGATCGAGAATGGAGAGCGGTTCGGAATTCGGTTGCGTCGCGCTGCGCGCTAGCAGCAGCGGGGCCAGCAGGCGTCGGGCTAGAAGCTTGGCCCTTGGTTTCCAGTAGGGATCGGCTCGCTCGGAAACCAGCCTTGTCAGCCGGTCGATTGGCACAAAGCTGACGGCCCTGCGCGGCAGATCAATTGCCGGGCTCACCAGTATGCGTATAGCCGGTGTGCCTGAAAGCTGCACCTGACGATATAGGTAGAAGCTATCGTCCTGTCCCGCCGGCATGAGCAGGGGCACGTGCCGCGGCGTTGGGACTGTGGGATCAACCGCCAGTTGCCCCACGAGAAACAACGGATTTCGGGAGGTGACAGTCCCGGCTGCCGTTCCGTCTTCGCCTGCCACATCGAGAGGAAAAGACTCGAAGCCGATAATCTGATGAATGGCCGGCAGCGCGCCGGATCTGCAAGGCTCATCCTTGGCGATTCGCAATGCATGATGCAGCAATCCGAAGTATCGCCAGCAATATGTCATCTGGCAAAGGCGGTCGCCCGGATGCTGTAGGATGTTGAACCACGCCTTTTTTAGGCGGTTGAGCCTTTGTTTGAGCCGAAGGTCTGCATCAAAGAAGGCGCGGGCGGGTTGCCAGTATTCGCGCCAGAGCAGTGACTCCAACGCAAGTCGAGACCTCTGGATGCTCAAACGAACCGGAACTCGAGCTTGGCAGAACTGACGCGCCAAATCTCGACGGTTTTCTTCTCTCGATACCCCTGAAACGATTAGCATCGCGATATCCTAACAAATACCAGACACATATCAAGGAGAGTCTTTACCATCTGCTCTATTCTGCAAACATCACTACGGCAAGCAGATACGGCGACAGGGGCTCCATGAATGCTTGAACGAACTCTGCCAGGACGCTATCATCCAGTTCGAACGAAGGACAGTCGGGTGTGCAACTTGTTAGACCGAAACGGAGTCATCACACCGCGCTGCGGCGCTTTTCCGCCGCTGCCAGATCACCGACGCAATGGCCCCGACGATCCCCAGCCCGCCGCCAATATACGCGCCGGTGTGGGCCTGCAAGGCCGTCATGAAGAGCCGCTCGCGGATGTCCGCGTCCTTGCCGATTTCGCCCAGCAGGCCGGCGTATTGCAGGCTGCCCATGAGGGCCGAGCATGCCAGCGCCGTCAGCATGACCAGGCCAATGCGCTTGTACAGCCGCCGCATCGGCAACTGCCTCCAGCGCGGGCTGGGATTATTCGCAAACAGCATGGCCACCCCGCCGATGAGCCCCACCCACCAACTGCCGCGCATGGCCACACTTAGAGCGACCCAGCGAATGTTCGGCGGATCGTAGGCCCTTATGTTCTCATGCACCACAAAGTAGACCGGCGAGAGCGTCACCGTGACCATGTCGTTGGCAATGGCGGTGGCCATGGCCATAGCCACGCACGCCAGCAGAAAGAGGTACTCGCGCCAGCGCGTCGCCTGAGCGCCGCGGCGTTTGATATCGACGATTGCCAGGGTGGCGAAGATGGCCACGCCGACGGCAATGCGGACGTACCCGCCCTCGGAGGTGCTCCACAGCCAGCGAAGAAGATCCATGCGGGGATTGTACGAGGGCGGCTTGGCCGGAAAAAGGGATCGGGCGACGGTTTTCACCGCCGCCCGACTGGATTGCGAGCGATCGCAAGAGACGAGGTCAGTACACGTATAATACGGGACAGTCCCATAGGAGTCAATGGGTATTCGCCCCTGGCGGGATTGCTCGCCTGGCCTTAGCCCAAACTTTTCCGCCCCCCGGCCGGAATCTTGCCTGACCGCTCCTGCTGCCGACCAGCAGTAATCGCTAGTGGCGAGGCGGGAATTTCCGTGCTCGGCAAATTATCTCAAAGTATGTACACACAAGGCGTTACGCACAACAGTCAGGCTATTTCGGGTGCGCCGGGATTTTCTTGAGCTTGACAAGTATGCTACAAGGCTAAAGGATTCTGCGTCGTTTCTTGTTGTAGAAAGGCCGTCCATTCGGCCGAAAGCGTTCATTATATAGATGGCAAAGAAGATCCAGACAGACGGTTCGCCGGCCCCCAAGGCCCCCGGTAGGCCCAGGCGTTCGACCAAGCCCGCCGACGCCGCGGTCGATCAGGTCGTGCTCGCCAATGGGGTGCCGGACGCTCCAGAGGCCCCTGCCGCTGACAAGGCCGCCAAGGCCACGCGACGGGCCGCCCGGGCAAGCACTGGCACGGGCAAGAAGCTCGTCATCGTCGAATCGCCGGCCAAGGCCAAGACCATCAACCGCTACCTGGGCGACTCGTTCATCGTCAAGGCCTCCATGGGCCACGTCCGCGACCTGCCCAGCAAGGGCCTGGGCATCGACGTCGAGAAACAATTCGAGCCCACCTATGAACTGCTCGCCACGCGCCGCAAGGTGCTGGCCGAGCTAACCAAGGCGGCACGCAACGCCCCTGAAGTCTACCTCGCAACCGACATGGACCGCGAGGGCGAGGCCATCGCCTGGCACTTGGCTGAGGCGCTGAAGATAGCGCCCGACCGTCAGCGCCGCGTGGTCTTCAACGAGATCACCAAGGACGCCATCCAAGAGGCCTTCAGACACCCGCACGATATCGACGGCCACAAGGTCGATGCCCAGCAGGCCCGGCGAATCCTCGACCGCCTGGTGGGCTACATGCTCAGTCCGCTGCTGTGGCGCAAGGTGGCCACGGGCTTATCCGCCGGCCGCGTGCAGACCGTGGCCGTGCGGCTGGTCGTGGACCGCGAGCGGGCCATTCAGGCCTTCGTGCCCGAAGAATTCTGGAAGATCTCGGCCATCTTCACGCCTGATGTCGCCGCCGCCGCTGGCCTGGAAGGTCAGTGGAAGCAGTTCCTCCGCGCCGCCGTCGCCGATGGCCAGGCCGCCACGGTTGCCCAGCAGCACGCCTTCTTGGAGCAGCACAACAGCTTCCAAGCCGAGTTGACCGAGTGGTGCGGCCAGCGCTTCAATTCCTCCGATGCCGCCTCGGCCCGCGACGTGGCCCAAGCCCTGGGGCTGAGCATCGAGCAGGAAGCCCGCAGCGAGGACGCCAACGCCAAGGGCCCGGCCCGCAATCGCGTCAGCTTCACCGGGCATCTGTATAACGGCGCCACGCCGCCGCCGTACGTCATCGAGGCCGTCAACAGCCGCACCAGCACGACGCGGCCCGCGCCGCCCTTCACCACCGCGACCATGCAGCAGGCCGCCAGCGTGCAGTTGCGCTTCGCCGCCAGCCGGACGATGCGCCTGGCCCAGCAGCTGTACGAAGGCATGGAGATCGGCTCTGAAGGCAGCGTCGGCCTGATCACGTACATGCGTACCGACAGCGTGAACATTTCGCCGGTGGCCATCGCCCAGGCCCGCGAATTCATCAGCACGAAGTTCGGCGAGAAGTACATGCCCGAGAAGCCGAATTATTACAAGTCCAGCGCCCGCGCCCAAGCCGCTCACGAGGCCGTCCGGCCCACGGACATATCGCGCACGCCCGAGTCGCTGCGCGGCGTGCTCGAGGGCGATCTGTGGCGGCTGTACGACTTGATCTGGCGGCGTTTCATGTCCTGCCAGATGTCGCCGGCGCAGTGGGCCGTGACGGAAATAAATGTCAGCACGCAGGTGAATGGCCGCAAGGCCGTGTTCGCCGCGATGGGACGCCGCCTGGCCTTCGACGGTTTCCTGAAGGTCGCCGGGCTTTCGCGCCAGGACGAGCAGACGCTGCCGGAATTGACGCAGGGCCAGCCCGTGGCGCCGGTGGAGATCTCCCCCACGCAGCACTTCACCCAGCCGCCGCCGCGGTACACGGAAGCCTCGCTGGTCAAGTCGCTCGAGGCTGAGGGCATTGGCCGGCCCAGCACGTACGCCGCGATCATCCAGACTATTCAGGACCGCCAGTACGTCCGGCAGGAAGAGCGGCGATTCTTCGCCACCGAGCTGGGCATGAAGGTGGTCGATAAGCTGGTGGCCGCGTTCCCGGAACTGTTCGACCTGCGTTTCACCGCCAACATGGAAGACCTGCTCGACAAGATCGAGGAGGACAAGGCCAAGTGGCAATCGGTGGTAGCGGACTTCTATGGGCCTTTCAAAATCGACCTGGACAAAGCGGCCGAGAGCATGGTCCACGCCCGGGCCGAGAGCGACCCTAGCGAATACATCTGCCCCAATTGCAGCAAGCCGATGGTGTACCGCTGGAGCAAGAATGGCCGGTACTTGGCCTGCACGGGCTATC
This sequence comes from uncultured Planctomycetota bacterium, assembly GCA_903892515.1. Lineage (GTDB taxonomy): Bacteria > Planctomycetota > Phycisphaerae > SM23-33 > SM23-33 > CAITIS01. The sequence continues at coordinate 28,401 of CAITIS010000118.1, forward strand.
CCGAGTGCAAGACGACCTTCCCGGTCGATGAGAACGGCAAGAAGGTAGAACGCAAGCAGGTCGATGTCACCTGCCCCAATTGCAACAAGCCGATGATGCTCCGTCGCAGCCGCTTTGGCGCCTTCCTGGGCTGTAGCGACTACCCCACCTGCAAGGGCCTGCTGCCCTGCGACAAGGACGGCAACCCGCTCAAGGTGGTCAAGGAAGAGGACATCAAGGAGACGTGCCCCGACTGCGGCGCCCCCATGGCCGTCAAACGCAAGGGCATGCGTTCCTTCCTGGGTTGCTCGCGCTATCCCGACTGCAAGGCCATCGCGCCGATCCCCGACGGCATCCGCCTGGAGCGCCCTCCCAAGGCCCCAGCCAAAGAGGCCGGCGTCAATTGCCCCAAGTGCGGCAAGCCAATGGTCATCCGCTTAGGCAAACGCGGCGAATTCGTCGCCTGCTCAGGCTACCCCCGCTGCCGCAACGCCATGGATCTGTCCAAGATCGATGAGTTGAAAAAGCAGCAGGCGGAAAAGGCAGCCGAAAAGCCCGATAAGCCGGCAAAGGCAGCGAAGGCGAAGAAGGCCTGAGGTTGGAGGCCTGAGGCCTGAGGCATTCCTTAGCACAGCCGCCCTCGGCTGTGGCCGTAGGCCGTAGGTGTAGGCCGGGTGCCATGGTCAGGCCGTCGTTCAGGTCTGGCCATGTGTAAACGATTCCAATATCGCCACCACCATGGTGCTGGTTGATGCATGGCCAGCCCAAAGACAGGGCTGACCATGGCACCCGGCGCGTGCTTGCGAAGGCGGGGCTGCCTGTGCTGACGTCCCGCATAGGTAGAGCCGCAAGAGGACGCGGCTCAACCTATGGCACCCAACGTCTCAACCTATGGCACCCATGTCCATTGAGCGGCGGACTCCAGAACGTGGTTGCTTCGCTTCGCTGCGCAAACCACGGCACCAGGCGCAATGTATGGCATGTGTTTCTCCAGCCTCTGGCCTCTGACCTCTGACCTGACTTCGTTACACTCTGATCGGCAGGATCACGAACGGGATGCCCTGGTGGTAGAACTTTCGTTGGATGGCGAAGACGGCGTAGTTGTGCAGCAGCCGCGTCCAGATGGATTCCTCGCGGAAGACCAACTGACCGCCGAAGAAGGTGGCTTGCGGGAAGCGGTCCAGGATCTGCGGGGCCACGTTGTTGACCTCGCTGACCAGGTCCACGCCCAGTGAGAAGTACCGCTCGGCGTAGTAGCCGTTGCGGCGGCAGAATTCCACGTACTTGTCCAGCTCGGCCTCGGTGCGCTGGCGGAGGTGCTCGACCTCCTCGACGCCCTTGAAATTGCCTGCGTCCACCAGCCCCACGTGCAGGAACACGAAACCGCGGAAGCATTCCCCGAACTGCCGAATGACCGTGAACATGGTGTGCAGCCCCAGGCCGTTAAAGCCGCTGACCAGCAGCACGGCCGTTCGGGCGTGGCGATTGTACTTGGGATCGGGACTGCCGTCGGGCAACATCGGCGCCGACGACTCGGCCACCGTCACCAAGTCGTCCAGCCGGCGAAGCTGCTTGCCCACGCTGCGATAATGCCGCCGCGTCATCACCGCCACCGCGATCAGCGAGCCGGTAATCACCAGCGTCACCCAGCCGCCTTCGCGGAACTTCAGCGAGGCCACGAAGGTCAGGATCGACACCGTCAGCACCAGGCCGATGCCGTTGATGAACAGCCGGCGGCCCCACTTGGGCTCGCTCTGCCGCACCAGCCACCAGTGCCGCACCATGCCCAGCTGCGACAGGGCGAACGTAATGAACACGTTGATGCTATACAGCACCACCAGCATGCCCACCGAGCCGCCGGTGAAGATCACCACCAGTATGGCCGCCAGCCCCATCAGCACGATGCCGTTCTGCGTGACCAGCCGGTCCGACAGCACGGCGAACCGTCCCGGGAACCAGCGGTCCAAGGCCATGTTCGAGAGCACGCGCGGGCCGTCCAGAAAGCCCGTCTGGGCCGCCACCAGCAGGATGGCCCCTTCGGAGATCAGCGCCAGCCACACCAGCACTTTGCCGCCACGGCCCCAGCCCTGCACCACGTGCTCAAAGAGGATGGCATTGAGCGTCTTGGTCGGCTGGTCGATCTGGGCCTGGTGCAGGTTGTACAAAATGTACGCCACCATCAGCCCCGTGGCCATGAACGCCAGCGAGGTGGCCATGTACATCATGGTGCGTTTGGCCGTTCGCACGCGCGGCTCGCGCAGGATGGGCAGGCCGTTGGAGACGGCCTCGATGCCGGTGTACGTGCCGGCACCCATGCTATAGGCCCGCATGACGAGCATGACGGTGGCCAGGATGCCCAGTTCGCCGCCGGCGGAGTGGATGTCCGAGACGGTGCTGGCGACGGTGGCAGAGTAGTTGGGAACGTTCACCACGATGGCGTAGACGATGGCGAAGACGTGGCTGATGATGAAGATCAGGAAGATCGGCACCAGCGGCATGACCGACTCGCGCACGCCGCGCAGGTTCATAACCAGCAGCAACACCACGCCCAAGGCCGCTGCCGTCAGCTTGTATTGATGGTACGACGGCGGCAGCATGCTGAAGATGGCGTCGGCGCCGCTGGCGATGGAGATGGAGATCGTCAGCACGTAGTCGATGAGCAGCGCACAGCCTGAGACCATGCCCACGTTGGGCGAGAGCAGCTTGCTGGCGACCAGGTAGCCGCCGCCGCCGCTGGGGAACAGTTCGATGATCTGGGAATAGCTCTCGCTGATGATGAAGACGGTCAAGGCCGTGCCGATGGCGACGAAGATGCCCAGGTGGTAATGCTGCCCCAGGGCCAGGAAGGCTTCCGGCGGGCCGTAGCAGGAGCTGCTCAAGCCGTCGGCGCCCAGGCCGATCCACGCAAAGAAGGCCACGAGCGAGAGCTTGTGGAAGATATGGCGGTCGGAGGGGCTTCGGGCCTCACCGATCACCAGCGTCTTTAAGATTCGGCCAAGCGACGGCTTGGTCATAGTCATGCCTTAATGCGAGCCAACCTCATACGACCCTGGAAAGTCCGTAATTGTAGCTTCTTCTGGCCTAGAAGGATAGGTGCAAAGTGAGGGCGTTGCGGCAGGTCGGGCGTAGGTCATAGGTCATAGGTCATAGGGCATAGGGCATAGGGCGTAGGGCGTAGGGCCGGATGCGCAGAGAAACGATTCGGGATGGTGGCATGGTCACGCTGCTGGCGTGACCATGTTGCGCCGAGCTGCCAGTGCCCGGTGCCAAGGCGTATAGTAGGGCGGGCACTGCCCGCCGTCTCGGCTACCTCAGGCCACAAGTCGTCGGGCGGTGCCCGACCTACCTGAGGCCCACATGCCTTTCCGCCAGACGGCGCGTAAAGGCATGGCACCATTCGCGTGACCATGGCCCGTGACCATGGCGCCTCGCGAAGGGCATGGCACCGCCTCAGGAACCTATCAAACCCTATCTTGATTCCGCCCGGCGCGGTACAATGCTGGGATTGTTTTACATCCCCAGGCCAGTGCCGGGAACGTGCTTGTCGCTAGAGTGGTTGGGCATGATCAGTAGCAGCACAAAGAAGTGGCGGCTGTTTCGCAGTTGGGCCGGCGGGCACCCGATGTGGTGTGCCTGGCAGCTGACGTACCGCTGCAACTTCCGCTGCCGATTCTGCAATTACTGGGCCAGCCCCAATCGCCCCGAGGATGAGCCCACCGTCCGTGACTATGAACTGGGCGCCACCAAGCTGGCCCGCATGGGCACGCTGCTGGTGAGCCTGGCCGGCGGCGAGCCGTTGCTGCGGCCCGACGTGCCCGAGATCGTCTCGGCCGTGGGACGCTGGCACTTCCCCTTCCTCACCACCAACGGCTGGCTGGCGACGCGCGAACTGGCCCGCGACATTATGAAGGCCGGCCTGTGGGGCGTCTCGGTCAGCATCGATTACTCCGACCCGCGCCGGCACGATCATCGCCGCGGCATGGTCGGGGCCTGGGAGCACGCCTGGCGGGCCGTGGAGTATTTCTCGGCCGCCCGCACGTACAAGTGGCAGCGGGTGAACGTCATCGCCGTGCTCATGGAAGACAACCTCGACGAGATCGAGCCGCTCATCCAGATGTCGGCTAAGCACAACGCCTACTTCATGGTCCAGCCGTACGGGCAGCTCAAGACGGGTTCGCCCACCTTCGTCCACAACAACGGGCCGGTGTCGCCGCGGCTGGTGGAACTGCGGCAAAAGTACCCGAATTTTCTCTCCAACGCGACGTACCTGAGCCGGTTCGACCAGTTCCACGCCGGCGGCATTCCCGGCTGTCGGGCCGGCAGCGCGTTCTTCAATATCGACGAGACCGGCGACGTTTCTATCTGCGTCGAGAACCGCCACCGCAGCGTGGCAAACCTTTATCGTGACAGCATGTGGGTGATCCATCGCCGCCTGCACGAAGCGGCCGTGGGCAACACGTGCAAGAAATGCTGGTACAATTGTCGGGGCGAGACTGAAATGTTGTACGACCCGGTCGGCTTGGTTCGCTCGCTGCCGACGCTGTTTCTCGACCGGGGCGCGGCCAGGAAGTAGATTTTCAAAAGGTAGGGTCCGCAAGTTCTCCAGCGTTGTGTGCCAGAGGCCTTGCGGACGCGCGGGCGCACCCCTTCGTCCGCAGAACCTTCGCTTGGCGAAGGAGCTGCGAACCCTACGTGATGTCTTTCGACCGGGGCGCGGCCAGGAGTTAGTTTTGTGACGTTATTGAGCAGTTTGCAGCGTATTACCGGAATGAAGCGAAAAGGCAAATCCGTCCGGCCGGTGGCCCGTGGAAAACGGGCGGTGCGGAGAATGGTATGGTCGGCCGCCAGTTCGGTGGCCATGGGTGGGCTCTGCAAATCATTCGCAGAAGACTGCCTGTACGTCAACGCCCTGGATATGCCGTTAAAGCACCTGGGCAAGGAACTCGAAGGCCTGCGCCTGGTGCACATCTCCGACCTGCACTCCAGCCCGCTGGTCAGCCAGCGGTACCTGCGTCACTGCGTCGAACGCGTCAACGACTTGCGTCCCGACGTCGTTATCCTCACCGGTGATTTCATCTCCGGCCTGCAGCATTACGCCCGGAAGGTCGGCGACGTGCTGTCGGCCTTGCAGCCGAACATTACCAGCCTGGCCGTGCTGGGCAATCACGACTATGGCCGATGGCATCCCGGCAGCGGCGGCTCGCCCACTCTGGCGGATTACACGGTGGGCCAGCTTGAAGATGCCGGAATTCGCGTGCTGCGCAACGAGGTCTGGCAGCTCAAGCGGTCGCAGTCGAAGGTGCAGTTCCTCGGGCTGGAGGATCTGTGGTCGGGCCGGTTTGATCCGGCCAGGACCTTTGCCTCGGCCCATGCCGACGTGCCCAGCGTGGCCCTGTGCCACAACCCGATGGCCGCGGCCGAACTGACGGCCCGCGGGGCCCAGTGGGTGCTGGCCGGTCACACGCACGGCTATGGCGGGCTGGGCACGAGCATGCACGAAATCATGCGTCCCCCGGCCGACGGGCACCTGCTGGCCGGGCTGTACAAGCTTGATGGCGGCTTCGTGTACGTCAATCGCGGCCTGGGCCATGGCCGACGCCGCCACCTCAGCCGCCGCCCGGAGATCACACTCTTCACACTCAAGAAATCCCCGCTAGTCCAGCGTGTCGCACACGCCCGCGGGAAGTAGCGGCCAGACATTGGGTGCCATAGGTTGAGCCGCGCCGTCTTGCGGCTCTACCTATGCACGACGTCCACGTAGGCAGCCCCGCCTTCGCAAGAAGACGCGAAGTCGTGTCAGCCTATGGCACCCATTTTCAGCCTATAGCACCCATTTCCGACCTAGGCCCAGCTAGGGCACCCTAGACTGGGTGCCATAGGTTGAGCCGCGTCGTCTGGCGGCTCTACCTATGCAGGACGCTTACGGCGGACAGGCCTTCCTTCGTTTGTCGGGGACCATGCTTCCCCAACGAGAGCCTGAACATGGTCACGCGAACAGCGTGGCCATGCCACCCAGCCAGCCTACCGTTCACCTGGGTGCCATAGGTTGAGCCGCGTCGTCTGGCGGCTCTACCTATGCACGACGTCCACGTAGGCAGCCCCGCCTTCGCAAGAAGACGCGAAGTCGCGTCAGCCTATGGCACCCATTTCCGGGTTCCCGCTCAATCTCTATCCAATTCGCCGCCGACGCTGTATTCTCTGACGATCTTGTTCCTGGCCGCGTGTGGCCGGGGATCATTCAATAAGGAACGCGTTTGTCCACTAAGTCCAAGAGCAAGGCGTTTTCGTGGCGGCCGGTGTGGGGGTCGCTGCTGCTGATTCCCGCCGTGGTGGCGGCCTTGCTCAGCCAGCCCTCGGTCCGGCGCGGCTCGACGCCCGACGTAGTCCTGACCGTTCTGGCCTGGCTGGTGCTGCTGGCGGGCGAATGTTTCCGCTTCTCTTCGACGCTGTACGTCGGTGGCCGGAAAGGCCGGCAAGTGGTCTGCGAGGGACCGTACTCGCTCTGCCGTCACCCGCTGTATGTGGGCACGTTCCTGCTGGCGTTGTCGGGCGGGCTGTTCCTGGAAAGCTCGCTGGTGGTGCTGGCGGTGGGGCTGCTGGGCGTCGTGTACGCCCTGGTGACGATCCCAGCCGAAGAGAAACACCTGCTCGATGAACTGGGCTCAGAGTACCGGAGCTATTGCGAGCGTACGCCGCGACTGCTGCCGGACTTTCGCAAGTTCACCACGCCGCAGTTCGTCGAAGTGAAGATTGGCTCGCTCTGGCTGGAGTTCCGCCGTGGCCTGATCTGGCTGCTGCTGCCGGCCCTGAGCTTGATTCTCAACGCCTGCCGCGCCCAAGCCTGGTGGCCACACCTCTTCCGCCTGCCCTTCCCGCTGAGTTGAGAATCATCTACGTGAGCTGTTTACGGTCCTCGCGCAGGTCGGCTGCGTGCTGGAGTTCTTCATCGATGATGTGTTCAACCACGCGAGCGTCTTGCTCGCTCAGCAGCGGCTGAAGATCCCTATACAGCTCGATGGAGTTCTCTTCCATCTCGATGGCCATGTCCAGAGCCAGTTTCAGACTCTTTTCGACCAGCACGTTGTGCACGGTCGAAGGGTCGGGAATGATCCGGTCTTTGATGATGCGCTGGATCTGCTCTTGGCTGCACTGGTGGCCCTGAGAGGTGGGCAGGTACTGGTCGCGCATCCTCTGAAACTTGTCGTAGTGCCCCTTCTCTTGCAGCCTCATCCGCTGGCACATGTCGGCCACGCGCTGGTTGCTGGAGGATGCCCCCAAGGCCTCGTAGAAGAGCTGTCCCGTCTCCTCGGCCTCCATTGCGATCTGGAACACATCATCAAGCGTCACAACCGCCGGCATCGGCATCTCCTGAAGCTTTATTGAATTATAGCAGCCGAGCGAATGGTTACGGCTTCCTGCCCTTCCATCCGGGCTTGAAATACTCAGCCGAGATGACGCTGTGAATGCCGCCGCGGGGCGTGAACGATCCGGTCACCTTCATCCAGCGTGGCCGGCACAGGCCCGCCAGCTCGTCCAGGATGACGTTAACTACGTCTTCGTAAAAGATGCCCTGGTTGCGAAAGCTCTGGAGGTAGAACTTGAACGCCTTCAGCTCGATGCACAGCTCATCGGCGATGTACTCGACCTCGATGGTGCCAAAGTCTGGCTGGCCGGTCTTGGGGCAGACGCTGGTGAACTCCGGCGCCACGTGTTTGATGAGGTAATCGCGCCGGGGGTGCGGGTTTGGGAACGTCTCGATAACTGGCGTTTTCTTGGCCATGAGCCGATTATATTGCTGGACCATGGAATCGTATACTGCTAAGAGAAGAGTCGTGACTGAACAGCACAGCAAGCACGCCGTCGTTCTCTTGTCGGGCGGGTTGGATTCGGCCACCGCGTTGGCCATCGCCCGTGCCGAGGGATTCCTTTGCCATACCCTGTCCTTCGACTATGGCCAGCGGCACCGCGGCGAGTTGGAATGTGCCCGGGCCGTGGCGACCATCGGCGGGGCCGTGGACTCCAACCTGGTGACCATCGACCTGTCCGTCCGCGCCGGCTTTGGCGGCAGCGCCCTGACCGATGAGATCGACGTGCCCAAGGACCGCTTGAAGGGCAAGGACGACAAAGGCATTCCCGTCACGTACGTGCCCGCCCGCAACACCATCTTTCTCAGCATGGCCTTGGGCTATGCCGAGATCATCGGGGCCTTCGACATCTTCATCGGCGTCAACGCGGTGGACTATTCAGGCTACCCTGACTGCCGGCCTGAGTTCATCAAGGCCTTTGAAAAGCTCGCCAACGTGGCCACGGCCGCGGGCGTCGGCGGCAAGGACAGCTTCCGCATCCATGCCCCGCTGATCAAGCTCAGCAAGGCCCAGATCATCCGCAAAGGCCTGGAACTGGGCGTGGAGTACTCGCTGACGCGCTCCTGCTACGACCCCACGCCCGACGGGTTCTCCTGTGGCCGGTGCGACGCGTGCATCCTGCGGCTGCGGGGCTTTGAAGAGGCCGGGGCCAAAGACCCCGTGCCGTACGTGCGATAACAGGCCATTGAAACAGTGGCATTGAGACAGTGGCATGGGCATCTTGCCCATGCGTCGCAGGGACGTCCCGTCCCTGCAAGTGGCGCAGGCTTTCCAGCCGGTGCATGCACGTGTTAAGGAAGGCTGTGCCACCAGCATCCAGGGGCGAGACGCCCCTGACACACATGGCCGAGACGGCCATGCCACGAAAAAGACTCATGGCCGGGACGGCCATGCCACGGAAGGCAGCATGGTCGAACTGGTCCTCAACGATGAACACCTCGATGGCGTGCTGAATCAGGCGCTGGCGCTGAGCACGCGCCGCCTCTTCATTTCCACCGCCGACGTAAAGGATCTGCACGTGCCCACCGGCGGCAAGCGCAGCCGGAGCATTTTGCAGGAGTTCCGCGGGCTGTCCAAACGCGGCGTGGAGATCCGCCTGCTGCACGGCGGCGTGCCCAGCGGGGCATTCATCAACGACCTGAAGAAGAACATGCCGCCCAACCTGGTCATGCGGCGCTGCCCGCGGGTGCACGCCAAGGCCATCATCGCCGACGGCAAGTGGATGTACCTGGGCTCAGCCAATCTCACCGGCGCCGGCATCGGAGCCAAGAGCGCCCGGCGGCGAAATTTCGAGGCCGGCGTGTGGACCGACGACGTCCGGCTGATCGACCCGGTAGCCGACATGCTCGACGGCATCTGGACAGCCATCCAGTGCCCCGACTGCGACCGGAAGAAGTATTGCCCCGTGCCGCTGGAAGAGCCGGAGTTGTAGGTGCGTTCAATTCCGGGTGCGCATAGGCAACTGGACCAGCTACTGCTGGCAGCGTGGGGGCACGCTGGGTTGAGTGGGAGCCGGTATGTGGGCTATCCGGATGGAATAGTTCTGGAGCCTGAGAGCTGTGATACTGGGTGCGGAGCAGGTCCGCACTACTGTGCGGCTGGAGGACAGATTCACAACCTGATTGTGCCTTGATTGAGTTTCGGGTGCCATGTGCTTCGTCCCTTCACGAGGCATAGATTCGAAAGTAGGCGCTGCTCTTGACGCCCTGAAATTTACGGATCTCGACACCGCCCCGATCCAGAATCTCTTTAGCTTCTTTCATCGGGTAGGGGTCAGTATAGACCACAAGTTTTATCCCTGCTTCAACAACTTTGTTCGCGCAAAGATTACAGGGAAAAGTCGTCGTGTAAAGGACTAAGTTTCCGTTTCCGCTCTTGGCAACGCCCGCGAGCCCCAGAATCGCATTTTCCTCCGCGTGCAACGCCCTACACATATCTAGCAAACGCCCGGATTCCTCCCCCGTGCCAGGGAGGCACCTGCCAACTTGCTCGCCGCACTTAGCGCAATTATATGCCGAAAGCTTCTGGAAATCCTGGCAGACATGCGCAGGCAGTTTGGCGCCACAGGCTGGGCAGTTCTTGAAGTGAGCCGAGACTCTCTCCCGAAGCTTATCTCGATAGCACTGCTCGTCCTCAGAAAGCAGGCACGGAGGCATTCCCAACGGGACTTCGTTGTACCCAGAAGAGATTACTTGATAACGAAAGTCGTCCTCTTTTCGTTTCACGTGCCCTGCGACAGCGGGAAACTGTCTCACGTAGGCAACGACTGCCCCGACCTTACGCTTAGCACAACTGGATCTAGCGCTAGCGCAAAACGCCATAGTCATTAGCGTTTCATCCATCGTCGGAGCCCTGTCGAAAATCTCACTTCCATTTCGCAAAGCCTTCATAGCCGATACATAGGTACTCACGAAATGTTGAAAGAAATCATTCTGTTTGGTGGTATTCTCCTGAAGCCGATCTTCATTGTTGATGATCACATCTGCGAGGTCGCTGCACAATTGAACCTGCTGGCCCCAGGATGCTCCTTCTTCCTCGAAATCTCGAGTGTCAGCGGCGTCAAATTCACGGTCGCTTTTGAACCTCTTGCCCGAACCCACCAGCCTCCGGCGGCGAGTCTCCCTGGCAGCATGCACCGCCACCAAGAAGAAATTCGGACTGCTTCTCAGGCTTCGGACCTCCCCGGTATTGCGGATGCCGTCAATCAGTATCACACTGTGGTCGTTGAAGCGGCCGCGTTTCTCGATTTCATCCATTTTCGCAACGCATTGAGACACAAGGTACTCGAGCCCATGCTCCTTCCTGAGCCTGTCGCCCTCATCCTGCAACTGTTCAGTCTTGGGTTTCTTGATGCCTTGGGACCTGAGACTTTCTCGGATGCAGTCGGACAGGCGGAAAAGATGAGCATCCGTACCCACGCTCCGCTTGACCCCTTCCGCGAGGAAACTGCATCCGCTCCCAAGGCTACCGGTGAAGCCGATGATAATGACCTGCCCGGTCTTGTATGCCTCCCGTTGGGATCCATCCGCGTTTGTGCCGCCGGTCTTCTTGCTCATCCCGCCGTCCTTAGAATTGACTGAAACCATCGTACCTTGAGAGACTCCGCCCGCAAGAACAATCGAGCATTGTTTTGCTCACGCTGGATGCAAAAAAGGCGGAACAGCTTTCGCTATTCCGCCTTTCGACTGTGAATCTCAGATTCCAAACGCCTAGAACCACCACGCCTGGCCGACTGGCTGGCGCAGGATAATGCCGCGCAGGAACTCCACGCCCTTTTCAAAGCCCTCGTTCAGGCTCATCAGGCTGTCTTCGTGCTCGATGGACAGCACGCCGTCGTAGCCGTACAGCCGCAGCATCGAGATCAGGCCCTTCCAGAAGTCCGCCCCGTGGCCATAGCCAACCGTGCGGAAGACCCAGGCCCGATTCTTCACATCGCCATAGCTCTTAATGTCCAGGTTGCCGATGATCCGGCTGTTGCGCTGGTCGATGCCGGTGTCCTTGGCATGCACGTGATAGATGCAGCCATGCTCGCCCAGAAAGCGGGCCGCCTCGATCGGGTCGATGCCCTGCCAGAACAGGTGCGAGGGGTCGAGATTGGCCCCCAGTTGCTTGCCGGCGGCCTTGCGCAGCCGCGCGACGTCCTCGGGGTTGTGCACCACGAAGCCCGGGTGCATCTCGAAGGCGATCTTCACGCCGTGCTTGGCGGCGAAGTCGTTCTCCTTCTTCCAGAACGGGATGATGACCTTGTTCCACTGGTAGTCGGCGGCCGCGGCGAAGTCGTCGGGCCAGGGGCAGGTGACCCAGTTGGGCGTCTTGTCGCCGGGGGCCCCGCCGGGTGTGCCGGAGAAGTTCACCACCACGCCGTTGAACTCCGCCGCCAGCAGCACGGCGTCGCGATGGGCCTGCTGATGGGCTGTGGCGATCTTCTTGTTGGGATGCACCGGGTTGCCATGCACGGCGATGCCCATGACCTCCAGCCCGCGGTCGGCCAGCTTGGTCTTGAGCTCCTTGAGCTTGGCCTTGTTCTTGTGGATGCCGCGCAGGCCCCACGGGTCGCCGGGATACGCGCCGCAGGGCAACTCGATGGCGTCCAGCCCGACGCGCTTGCAGTAGTCCAGTGCATCATCCAGCTTCATGCCGCCAAACAACGCGCCCATTACGCCTAGCTTCATGATCGGCTCCTTGTTCAGGTGAATGACTCGTTAGTGTAGCTGCCTCATTATGGCAAGAGGGCGGCGGCATGCAAGGGCGGGTGTGCGGCGATGGGTGCCACCGTGCCATGGGCCCCATCGTGCGATGGGCGCCACGGTGCCATGGGTGCCATAGGTTGAGCCGCGCCGTTGCGGCTCTACCTATGCGGGACGCGCAGGGCGGGCGGGCACAGCCTTCGTTTGTTGGCGACCGCGCTTCCCCAACGAGAGTCTGAACATGGTCACGCGAACAGCGTGACCATGCCACCCAGCCAGCACGTGCAACCAGTTGCACGCCCTACGTCCGGCGCCCTACGCCCTTGCCCTACGCCTTGCCCTACGCCTTGCCCTACGCCTTGCCCTACGCCCTACTCCTGCAACGTCGCGAAGATGCGCAGGTAGCTCATGTACCGACGCGGCGGAATTCGCCCTTCTTCGGCCGCTTGCTGGACGGCGCAGTTCGGCTCGTGCGTGTGCGTGCAGTTGTTGAACTTGCACTTGGCCGACTCGGCCGCGATTTCGGGGAAGTACCAATTCAGTTCGCCCGCGTCCATCTCCAGCGCCAGTTCACGCACGCCGGGGGTGTCGATGATGAGTCCGCCGCCGGGCAGTATGTGGATCGTCGAGGCCGCCGTGGTGTGCCGGCCACGTTCATCGCGGGCCCGCACGGCCCCCGTAACCAGGTTCATCCCCGGCAGCATGGCGTTGATCAGCGAAGACTTTCCCACGCCCGATGGCCCGGCCAGCACGCTGCGTTTGCCGTCGATGGCGGCGAGCAACTCGCTCACGTGCAGGCCCTGCTTGGCCGAGCAGAAGTGCATCGGGATGTTCCCCTCTGCCAGTTCGGCCACCAGTTCTTCATCGGGCATGGCCACGTCGATCTTGTTGAAGACGACAATGGGCTTCATGTCGCCGCGTTCGGCCATGATGCAGAAGCGGTCCACCAGCGCCGGGCTGACGCGCGGCTGGCGGGCGGTGGCCACCACCATCAGCACGTCCATGTTGGCGGCCACGACTTTCTCGAAGACCTCGTCATAGCGGTCGCGCCGCTTGCCGCTGATGGGCTGGGGGCGCGCCAGCACGCTGCGCCGCGACTGGCGGGTGAGGATGACGGCTTCGGAGCGCTGCTTGTCGGTGCTGGCGTCGCCGGAGAAATTCTGCTCAGCCGTCATGGCCACGGTGACGTCGTCGCCGACCGTCAAGGCCGAGGCGTTGGGCGGCGGGCGGAAGGTGCCCGAAATGCTGCAAATCAGGTCGCGCGGGCCCACGCGGACGTACGCACCGGCGGGGAACAGCCCGGTGACCATGCCCTCGGCCCGCTCGCGGCCGGCGAGTTCCTCTTCAAGTTGCGCATCGCGGAAGGCGGGGATCTTCACCCGCTGCTTCTGCAAGCTCTCGCGGTCGAAGGCGTCGGCCCCTTCATGGTAATGACGGGCGTAGTCCTTCACACGGCGTTGTGATTTGCCTTTTCGCGGCATTCTTACGCGTAATTCTCCGTCGCGGCGACGCGTTCCGCAATACTTGGATTCAGCGCCGGCTCGTCCTGCGGCGTCCGCCTTGATGTAATACTGCCCGGCCCTCTGAGCGTTCCCGCTTGCGTGGGCTGAGCCGCGAAGGATAATGCAGGCCACATGGCATGATGGACCACCGCGTGACATGGTCGGGTGCCATGGCCAGGCTGTCGTCTTAGCCTGGCCATGCCTGAACGCCCACAGCATGGCCAGCCCTGAACGGCGGGCTGACCATGGCACCCTGCCCGGCCGCTCTGTGCCCGGCAGACCGCTGAAGAAGGGCGTTTTCGTGACATGGCCGTCTCGGCCATGGTTCATGGGCGTCTCGCCCATGATTGGGCATTAAACACGGCCGAGACGGCCGTGACACGCACGGGCGAGACGCCCGTGTCACCAAAAGAGCACGAACAGAAGCCCGAACAGAAGAAGGGATAACACGATGAAATTCGCGATCCGTATCGCTGCCGTGCTGGTTGGGATCATGGGCGTTGCCTTGGCTCAGCAGGTTTCGACCAGGCCGGCTGTCACTACCGCCGGTTCCACTGCCACGAGCGCATCTGCCCCCACGACGCAGGTCGGCAACATCGCCACCCAGCCGGTGCCGCGCTCACCCGACCGTCACAAGGAACTCGTCAACAACAGCCAGGCCAACCAGTACGACATCATCTTCCTGGGCGACTCGATCACGCACGGGTTCGACAAGACGCTGTGGCAGGAGCAACTGGCCCCGCTCAAGGCCGGCAACTTCGGCTCGGGCGGCGACGGCACGCAACACCTGCTGTGGCGGATCACCACCGGCGGCGAGCTGGAGGGCCAGCACCCTCGGCTGTTCGTGGTGATGATCGGCGTGAACAACATGTGGAATCGCAAGTGCAGCCCCGCCCAGATCGGCGAGGGCGTCGAGCTGATCGTCAAGACGCTCCGCGAGAAGTTCCCACACGCGAAGATCCTGCTGCTGGGCATCCTGCCGACGGACGAGAAACCCGGGAGCTGGCTGCGGCAGAGTGTGAAAGACACGAACGTCATCATCGCCAGGCTCTCCGACGGCAAGAGCGTGCGTTTTCTGGACTTCGGCGACCAGATGCTCCAGAGCGACGGCACGATCTCCAAGGAGATCATGAAGGACTTCCTGCACCCGACGGCCAAGGGCTATGAGATCTTCCTGGCCAACGTCAAACCCGCTATTGCGGAGATGCTCGGCCAGCCGACCAGCGCTCCGGTGCAGTGAACCGGCCGGGCCGATGATGCCAACCACCAGGCAGTGGTGGGCGGGAGGTCTTCCTTTATCCCGCCAACGGGCGCACGCTAACATCTCGCAACCTGCCGGGGAACCGGCCAGCGACAGGGCGACATGGAATCCAAGAACTTCGCACTAGCTAATTGCACCTTTGCACTCACCGGCGCGTCGGAGATTGCCGAGCGCCTGGCCGGCTTATTGACCCGGTTGGAAAGCCCCGCTCCGCAGGTCGATCTCGAGCTGCATTTCGTTTCCGAACTGGGCGGCTGGCAAGGCCAACCCTACGTGCGCCAGGACCACTGCGAAGTGGGCGAGCAGGCGTTTCGGCTGCTGGACCGCGTCTGGCACGTGCAGATGGAGCCTTTACGCCGGCCCGCGCGGGTAACCATCGCCCCGCGCCACATGGGGCTGGTCAAGGGCCAGATCAAGGCGATCAAGAAGACCTGGCGTGGCCTGCTGGTGCACGGGCGCGGCGGATACATCCACCCGCTCAAACGGCTGGTGTACTACGTGTACATGCCCATGATCGAGCTGGCGCTGCTGCGCAAGGCCAGCACATTCGTCCATTGCAGCGCGATCGAGCGCGACGGCCGGGTGACGCTGTTTCCGGCCAGCGGCGGCGTGGGTAAGACCTCGCTGATGGGACTGTATATTGACGAGGGCTGGAAGTTCCTGGCTGACGATATGTGCGCCATTGCCGCCGACGGCACGGCTCACCTGCATCCCTTGCCCCTGCACATCTACAAGTTTCACGAGGTGCATTCGCCCACGCTGGTAGCGCGGATGCGCGACGGCATGGCAGGCTGGGACCGGCTGCTATGGTCGGCGCTGGGAAAGATTCGCCCGGCGGATGAGTTGGTTCGCTGGGTCCCTCCCGAGCAGGTGCTGGGGGCCGAAGGACTGACGTGGCGTGGCCGAATCGCCCAGGTGGTGTACATGCACCGGCACAACGGTGCGAGCGAATTCGCCGTCCAACCCGTTGCCGCGGGCGACATCGCCGGATTGATGGCCAGCGTGCTGCTGGATGAGATTCACGCCCTTCCGGCCATGTCTATTCTGGTGCATACTTGCCGCAGCTTTGAGTGGTTGCCCAATATCGGCGAGCTATATCAACAGATTCGCGGCGTATTGGCGTCGGCCTTGCAGCCAGCCAAGTGCTATATGCTGACCGTGCCGCAAAAAGCCTCCGTTGCCGACATCCATGGCTTTATCCGCCAGAAGGGGCTGCTGGAACGATAGCGAGTCTTCTTGACCGCACGGTTGGGTTGTGCAGCCAATGTTTCCCGGCCGCGGCGTTTTCCTGTTGCTTACCCTCCTGTGCGGCGCTACCTTTTTGAAGCAATGGAATGCCCCGCAGCCAATCGTGAACCGTTCCAGTCCGCCCCGCAGCCGGGTGGCCAGTCGGCCATGTACCGGGTCGCTCTGACGGCCTTTTCCGCAACACGGCGAATGCACTCACTGTCGGCCTTATGCCTCGCTGGATTGCACGCGCCCGATGGCCGATTCTACGAAGTGCTGCATCTTTTGCTGCAGTGCCTGGTGACGCTTCAGGGCCGGTGCAAAGGGGGCAATATTGGCGGCCAGGACGGACTCGGTTCGCTGGCGGAGCGCGTCCCCCAGCCCACTGGCCGCAACATCGATCGTCCAGTCCGCCAGGTCGAAGGTGCGGGTGAAGCCCACGCCGCGGAGGTCGAAGGACACCGGCAGGAAGGGCACACCCTGCGACAGAGCCATGATGGCGGCGTGCAATCGGAAGCCGACCACCAGGCAGCAGCGGGAGAACAACTCATAGAACGGCGGCGGCTCGGTCGCGGCCATGATTTCATACCGGGAGCGGGACAGGGCCCGGGCGTGTTCAAAGTCGCGCGGATCGTGGCACACGAGCACGGGCTTGCAGCCGGTCTTGTCCAGCCAGGCCAGGTAGCCGCGCAGCGTCCGCATGAGCTTCCAGTAAAAGAACGGGTGCTTGTCGAAGCGTCCCGGCGGCATGGTGACGGCCACCAGATCGCTCTGGCGAAACCGGAAGGGTTCGTCGAACAGGAACGTGGCCGGACAGCCGGTCATCTGGGCGTCCTGCACGCCCAAACCCCTGAGGAATTCGGCCGTCGGTTCGTCGCGGACGGCCGATGCGATCGCCCGCCGGTTGGCCAGTTGAATTTCCTCGACCGAGCGCGGCGACGGGGCATGGCTCTTCGCGCGGAAGGACGAGCCCCAGCCCAGGCCGATCATCAGCAGCGGGCGCGTCAGGGCGGAAAGGCTCTCGACGTCGGTAGTCACGCCCCACTGCCCCTGCGAGCCGCACTGGTAAAGGTTGGACCCGCCCACCACGACCAGGTCGGCTTGGGCGTTGGAGCGACGCAGGTTTTCGCCCCGCAGCCCGTACGGCCGATCGGAGCCCTTGGGCGGGTTCACGACGAAGTCTTCAAACTCGACATTGCTCTCGACGCGGCGGATCAGCGCGCGGATGCCGTCACGCACGAACGTGTCGCCGATGTTGCGTCTCTGAGGATAGTAGTGATGGATCCTCACGGAATCTTTTATACCGCCCGCGGCCGCCAAGAACTAGCGCGGAGTGGAGCTATCACCTGCACCATTCTTGCCCATCGACGCCGACGACGAGAGGGACGAGCATGAGAATCTGCCTGATGACGCCATCGTTCCTGCCGGCCGTTGGCGGCATGGAGGTCGTGGTCGACCGGCTGGCAAAGCAGTTTCAGGCCGCCGGGCACGAGGTGCTGGTGGTGACGAAGCGTCCTTCCAAGCATGAGCCGCTGCCGGATTTGCCCTACGATGTAGCGTGCTATCGCAAGACTCGCTCGTCGATTTGGTGTCTCGGCCCACAACGGCGCATCTTGCTCCAGGAGCATCGACGCCGGCCCTTTGACATTATTCACGCCCAGGCAATGTATCCCAGCGGGTACGTGGCCGTCGGCGTGGGCAAGCAACTGAACGTGCCGATCGTGCTGACATCGCACGTAGGCGACATCCGCCCCGGCAGCCGGTACCGGCGACGGTGGCTGCCGCGCCGGCGGATGATTTGGGCCATGAAGAACGCCGCGGCCGTGACGGGCATGAGCGTCGTCCTGAAAGAGATTGTCGACGAGCTTACCGACGGCCAGGCTCACTCGTACGCCATTCCCAACGGCATCGATGCGCCGCTCCCCCCGCCCCAGCAGCCGCCGCCGGACCTGTCGGATCTGGCCGGGCGTCCATTCATGATCACGCTGGGCCGGCTGCACCCCAACAAGGGCCTCTCTGTGCTGCTGGATGCGATGGGAATCCTGCAATCGCGCGGCACGGCCGTGCCGCAGTTGGTGCTCGTCGGCGATGGGCCTCTACGGGCGGAACTGGAGGCGCAGGCATCGCGGCTGAACTTGCAGCAGGCGGTGCGCTTTGCCGGGCTGCGCCAAGGCCCGGAGAAGAACTGGCTGCTGCACGCCTGCCGGTTCTTCCTTCAGCCATCCATTGTGGAAGGCATGCCGCTGACCGTGGGCGAGGCGATGGCCGCGGGCAAGTGCGTGCTGGGAACGGACATCGGCGGCACGCGCGAACTCATCCGGCATGGCGTGGACGGCTTCCTGGCCGCCCCTGGCGACGCGACGGCCTATGCCGACGCGCTGGCGGAACTGGCGTCGCGATCCGAACAACTCGGGCTGGCAGATATTGAGCAGGCCGCCCTGGCATCGGCTCACCAGCGCGATTGGGCCAGCGTGGCCAAACAGTACTTGAGCCTCTTTGAGAGCGTGCGCAGCCGACGCGGGAATGAGCGGTCCTCGATCTGAACCTCGCTGTTGGCTGGTCAATCAGGCCTGCACAGTTCATCGTCGGGTGCAGGTGCGGCGGGATTCGATGGCCCGTTGGTAGCAGGCCACGGCAGCGTCGGCGGTGCGTTGCCATGAGAAGTCGGCCTTGCGCTGGAACCCCGCTGCGATGAATTGCGCCCGCCGTGCGTCGTCACGCGCAAGATCCACGATGGCTGCGCCGATGCCCGCCGCGTCGCCCGAACCCACCAGCAGACCCGCCTTGCCGACGACTTCGGGGATGCAGGAGTTGATCGCGCCGATAACCGGCACGCCCGAGGCCATCGCCTCCAGCAGCGGCAGGCCAAAACCTTCGTACAGGCTCAAGAAGAGAAACGACACTGCGCAGGCCAGCAGCGCCTGGAAGTGCGGCTGGGCGAGCACGCCGGTCAAGATCACCCGGCCTTGGAGCTGCGACTGCCGAATCAAGTCCGCCACGTCCACGTCCTTGGGCATCTCCCCGGCCAGCACCAGAGACGCGTCCGTCGGCAATTGCGGCAGGGCATGAGCGAAGCCCTGAATAGCGGCAGGAATGTTCTTACGCCGATCCAACGAGCCGACGCTCAGGACGTAGCTGCCGACACGCTTGCCCGCAAGCTTGCTGAGCCACCCCAGCGTGTCCCGACGCTGCGGAGACGTGGCCGGGACGAAATCGTCCGCCGCGGCCAGATACGCAACGTCCACCTTGTCCGCCGGCACGTGGAGAATCTCGACCAGATCGTCCTTGGCGCTTTGCGAGATCGCCAGGATGCGATCGGCCGCTCGAACGGCCCGTTCAAAAGCTGCCACCTTCGAATGGGCGGCCAATTCGCCCAGGCGATACCGTCGCAGGTCGTGAACCGTCAGCACGCGCGGGCGATCTTCGCAGGGCGGCATCAGGTGGTGCAGCGAGTGATACACGTCGAAGTCGCCCACCCAACGCGACAGCTTGGGCCAACCCGCGATTCGCCAGGCGATGTTCAACCGCCGCGGGCGAATGGCCGTCTCAATGACGCGGACCTTTGGGTGCGACCGCAGAGGGAAGTCGCCGCTCTTTTGCAGCAGGTTCTTCCAGGCAAGCAGCGTGACTCGGCTGATCTGGCTGTGCTGGACCAGGCCGCTCAACAGCCCTTGGCCGGCGGTATACATGCCGGAGAACCGGCTGTGCAGGACAGAGTTGTACTCAAGGACCACGTGCATTGCCGGTGCTTTCTCGCCAGGCCAGATCGTTGCGGTGCAGATGATACCGGCCCGCGCCCTGAAGCACCAGCGGCGGAAATCACGGTGCGCGTTCCAGAGCGGCGAAAATGATGGTATCCTGCCGAGCTTTGCGGAGTGCGTGATGGCGGTGGATGTTGGCATTCTCGGCGGGATCGGCCTGGGCTTGGCGGCAGCGGCTGGGCAGTCGGTCTCGTACTTTTGCTCCAAGCTCTTCGTCATCCGACGCGGCAATGCCGTGCTGCGGCTGGTGGTGCTGGGGCACCTTATCATGGGCGGCATCAGCCTGGCGGTCTTGCCGCTGCTGTGGCGGCCCGTGGCCCCGGAGCTGTCGGTCATTGCCTGGCCCGTTATACGCGCTTCGCTCTTTTATCTGCTGGGGCAGGCCGCTTTCTTCCTGGCCTTGCGCTATGACGACGCCTCGCGACTCTCGCCGCTGCTGGGGCTCAAGATCATCGTGCTGGCCGTGCTGTACCTGATCTGGCCGGTGGTGCATCTGACCTGGATTCACTGGGCGGGCGCGGGCGTAAGCGTCGTGGCCGCCATGATGCTCAACTATGCCGGCCAGCGCATCGCCCCTGCCGCCGCCATCTCCGTGCTGCTGGCCTGCGTGTTCTATTCGCTCTCGGACTGGAATATCGCCGCCACGGTCGACGTCACGCTGCGCTACACCGACAGTCGGCTCATGGCCACGCTGCTGTCGGTGAGCCTGAGCTACGTCCTGTGCGGCGCGGTGGCCCTGTCGCTGTTGCCGGTGGCGGGCGTGTCGAGCCTGCGCGAATGGCACTACGCCCTGCCCTTCGCCCTGAGTTGGCTGACGGCCATGGTCTTCCTGTTCGCTTGCTTCAACACCATCGGCGTGTTGTACGGCAACCTGGTGCAGGCGACACGCGGCGTGATGACCGTCGTCATGGCAGCGGCCGTGGCGAAGATGGGCTTCGTGCGCATCGAACCGGTTGTGGGCCGAAGCGTATTTCTCCGCCGCCTGGCTGCGGCGATGCTGATGTTCCTGGCCATCGGACTGTACTACCTGTCGGGTTTCAAGAAAGTCTAAGATCATGAAAATCGAGCATCTGGCACTGAACGTGAAAGACCCCGTGGCGATGGCGGACTGGTACGTGGCCAATCTGGGCATGCGGATCGCACGCCAGGAAGGCGCGCCCGTGCATGCCCGCTTCCTGGCCGATTCATCGGGGGCGGTGATGCTGGAGGTCTACCACAACGCCGCCGAGCCGGTGCCCGACTACTTCGCCATGCGCCCCGCCACGTTGCATCTGGCGTTCTGCGCCCAGGACGTGCTGGCCGAAGCGCAGCGGCTTGTGTCGGCCGGTGCCAGCGTCTTTTCCGAGCCCGGCCAATTGCCCTCGGGCGACACCGCGGCCATGCTGCGCGACCCCTGGGGCCTGAGCGTGCAACTCGTCCGCCGCGCCAAGCCCATGCTGGCGTGATGCAGACCGCTTTGTCACGGCAGGCTTTGCCGGTACAATCCAGCCATATTGGTTTGAGGATCTTCATGCCGCACCGGCTCGGATGCCTGCTGATTTGTCTGCTGCTGACCGCTGAGGCGTTGGCTGGGCCGCGCTCGCCGCTGCTGGCTGAGCCGCTCTCATGCCCGGCCGTGCCGTACCTGGTGATCTGCCCGGAAAAGGCCGTCGGCGTGGTCGAGCCTCTGGTCCGGCTGCATCAGCAGAGCGCCCTACCGGGGCGAATCGTCTCGGCCGAAGCTATCTACAAATGGGCGGGCCAAGCCTCGCCCTCGGCCATCGCCTCGTTCCTGCGTCACCTGCCGCGATCCCAGATGAAGTTCGTCCTGCTGGTGGGTTGCGCCGACGCCAAGGCCGAACTCTTCCTGCCCGCGACCATGACTCCGGCCCGGTACGTTCACCCCACGCTGGCGTGCGACGAATATTTCTACTCCGACCTCCCTTACGCTCAACCGGCCGAGGGCGCGGCGCCGGACCTGGCCGTCGGTCGCTTGCCGGCTCGCAGCGTGGGCGAGTTGCGCGGGATGGTCGCGCTGGCGGCAGCGGCGATGAAAGCTGAGCCGGGCCCCTGGCAGCGTAAGGTCGAACTGGTGGCCGGGAGGGCGGAAGTGAACCCGGCCTTGGACGCCCTGCTGGATGTCTCGCTGCAGCGGCTGATCGACCGTCGCTCGTCCGAGAAACTGGAGCTGCATCTGCTGTCGGGACGCCAGACTGACCAAGTCCAAAGCGCCGACCCGCGTCCACTCTTCTTGCAGCGTTTGAACGCGGCACCAGCCATGCTCATCTACGTCGGGCATGGCCGGCCGGACGCGCTGGGCCGGCTCAGCAACCAGAGCGGCCAGACGCCGATACTCACCTCTGCCGACTGCGTGCAACTGGCCCTGCCCTGCCCGCGAACGCTGGTGCTCGCCATCGCCTGCCAGACCGGCGACTTCGTCCGCGCGGGCAGCCTGTGCGAGGCGATGCTCGCGTGCAAGGCCGGGCCCGGCGCGTTCATCGGCGCCAGCGGCATCAGCCAACCCTACGGCAACGCCGTGCTGGCCAATGTGCTGTCAGACGTGCTGGCCGACGCCCCCGCCACTGCCGGTGAACTGCTGCTGGAATTGCGCAGTCGCCTGTGGACCTGCACCGACTCGGGCCTGACCCTGCTGGACCTGCCGGCCTCAGCCCTCCTGGGCGGCCAAACCGCCCTGCAAGCCCAGATCCGCGACACCGCCGTCATGTACAACCTGCTGGGCGATCCGGCCATGCCGCTGGGGTGCAAGCGTGAAGCAGCATCTCCCGCCGACAGGCCTGCCCGCTCGACGGCAGATAGCGTTGCTCCACGCGCCGGGGCGCCGAGCAAGCCGCGAGCGCTGGGCGGATTTGACTGAAATGTGGTGCCGCACGACGGTCCGCGCCGGCGAAGACTAGGCTATTGGACTGAAGTAGGGCGGGCATTGCCCGCCGCCCTCGCGAACGAAACGAACGGCGGGCCGTGCCCGCCCTACCTGCTATGACCACGCCCCGGGGCCATCGCGCCGTCGTGCTGTCGCGAATCCGGACCCGCCTATCCAGTTTTCTTGCGGGCTTTCTCGGGTAGTGACGGATCCAAGTCGGGCATGATCCTGCCGGATGATTTCAAGGCGTTGGCACTGGCGCGTGACTCCCGCATGATGCGCAAGTAGTCAGCGTCCGGCACGCTGGGAAGCCACGCCATCAGGGCCTCGATGATGCTGCCCTGCTTCAACGTGGGCGTCATCGGCCCACTGCTCGAAGCGGCTGGATACCCGTTCATCAATGCGGAATGTCGTCAGCTTGAACGCCATGATGTTATCCACCACTGTTTTTATTCCACGACGTAGCTCACTGGCCCGGGCGGGACTTGAACCCGCACTCCGCGTAAGCGGAAAGGGATTTTAAATCCCTTGCGTCTGCCAATTCCGCCACCGGGCCGACGAACCGCCATCATTCTACTGCGATGCTTCGCCGGGCGGCAGGGGGTACTGCCTGGGTGCCACACCTGCGGCGTTTTGCAGGTGTGCCCGCACCGCTGCATACGCCGCAGCCGTGGCACCCTACGCCGGCAACGGCCACGGGCTCGCCGCTTGAAGCAGGGCTTCCGGCGGGCGGAACCGCGATCTTCCTGTCCGCAAGACCTCTCGCAACAGCGCTCGATAACTTGCGGACCCTACTTGGGTCTTCCTCTGCAAAATCTGCGGACTCACAACGGCGCTCGATAACTTGCGGGCCCTACTTGGGCCGGGCTTACGGCCACAGCCGAGGGCGGCTGTGCTACCCGTCCAGTTCACAGCCGGGGACGGCTGGGCTACGAGTCCAGCCGGCAGCCCAGCGCCAGGCAGTCGCAGAAGATGCATTCTTCCATGTGGCCCGATTCGAAATCGCGCGGGAACATCAGCTTCACACCGTTGACCACGAACGGCCCATTCACCGGCACGGGCTCCCGGGCGGTGTCTTCCTGGGCTTGGCCGTGGCCAAGGATCGGGCAAGTCATGCCGCACACCCATTTCTTGTGCGTGGCCCCGCCTTCCATCTGCCGCATCCAGCGGTGCTTGCTCAGGACGTAGCCCATGACCTGTTCAGCCGTGCGCAGCGACTGCCGAATCTCCAGCCCCGAGTGCCGCTGCACTATGCCCGCCAGCCGATTGACCGGCACGCCCTCGCGGGCCGAACGGATGAATTCCTGATGCAGCGCCCGCAGCACCGTCCTGTCGCCGCGCAGCAGCAGACCAAAGAGGTCCAGGATGAAGGGCTCCTGCCAGATCTTGTCCAGGCCCGGTTCTAGCATTTGGTCCCAACGTGTCTCTTGCCGCCGCGCGAAATGCAGAATTCCGGCCATCGCGGGCGCACGGCACCATATCTCTCATCGTGAAAGCGACGTTAAGTTCTGCACGAAATGTGGGCCGTCTTCGTGTCGCGGGCGTCTCGCCCGCGCCGGCACGTGCCGAGATTCCGAGGGTTTTCGGACGCGGGCGAGACGCCCGCGACACTCATTCAAGCGGTCATGCCTTGTTCTTCACCGCGGCGGCGACCGTCCGGCCAAGCTGGCGGCACTTTTCCAGGTCTTCTGGCCCCGGCTGCCACTTGGCGCCCACGCCGGGTGCTGCCAGCGGGATGCCGCACTTGGCAAAGTGTTCTTCGATCGACTTGACGCCCTCGGCCGCCCAGCCGTAGCTGCCGAAGGCCGCGCCGATCTTGTTCTTGAAACGCAGCCCGCGCAGGTCTTCCAGCAGCGGCGCGATCGAAGGCAACAGGCCGCGATTGAGCGTGGGCGAGCCGATAATGACGGCCTTGGACTTGAACACGTCCACCAGCACGTCGTTGCGGTCCGTTACGGCCACATGATGCAGCTGGTGCGGCACGCCGCTTTCGGCCAGGCCATCGGCAATGGCCTCGGCCATCTTCCGCGTCGCCTGCCACATCGTGTCATACAGGATCACGGCCGATGCCTCAGGCTGCTGCTGGGCCCAGCGCCGATACGCATGCACGATCTGCAGCGGATCCTTCCGCCAGATCACCCCGTGACTCGGCGCGATCATCGACACCGGCAGGTTCAGCGCCAGCACTTCGTCGATCTTCTTGATGACCTGCTCGCTGTAGGGCGTGAGAATGTTGACGTAATACTTCAGCGCCTCCTGCTGCAACTGGGCCTCGTCCACCTGATCGTTGAAGCGAAAGCCCGTGGCGTAGTGCTGGCCGAAGGCATCGTTGGGCATGAGGATGTTGTCGCCCGTCAGGTACGTAAACATGCTGTCGGGCCAGTGCAGCATGGGCGCTTCGATGAAGACCAACTCGCGCCCGCCCCGGCCGCCTGCATTCGTAGCACTGCCGCCTTCGGCTGTCGTCTTCGTGGCACAGCCGCCCTCGGCTGTGAAGCTCAGCGGCAGCCGCTGCCCCGTCGAGACGGCCTGGAGTTTCCAATCGGCGTGATAGTGGCCCCGGAAGCTGTCTAAGCCGCGCTTGGAGCAGTACACCGTGGCGTTGGGGCAGTGCCGCAGTATCATCGGCAGGGCCCCGGAATGATCGACCTCGGAGTGGTTGGCGATGATGTAGTCGATTCTGGCCGGGTCGATCACCTGGCGGATGTTGGCGAGCAACTCCTCCGCGAAGGGCTCCCAGACGGTATCGACCAGGGCAATCTTGTCATCGACGATGAGGTAGGCGTTGTACGACGAGCCGCGATGCGTGGAAAGCTCGTGGCCATGAAACAGCCGCAAGCCCCAATCCACCACCCCCACCCAGTACACGCCCTTGGCCAGTTCAGTAACCATTTATGAGTCCCTTCGTTGTGCGGTGCGGTGTAGCTCAGCGGCCTTCCTCGACCAGCAGCACGGCCTGGAGTCCGCGCGACACCAGCTCGGCCCGGCTAAGACCCATCTTGCGTGCCAGGCGGTCGGATCGCTCCAGCAGGCCGCGCTCGACGCTGAGGGAAATGACCTTGGCGCCCTTCCCGACTTTCGGCCGACCCGGCTTGGCCTTCATGCGTTCCCACTGCCGCTGGGCTGCTGGTGGCATTGGACCGAAGGTGTCGATGACGAATTCCTTGTCGAATTCCTCAGTGGCCTTCCGCAATTCTTTAGAATTCATTTTAGTATATGGCTTTTTCTGCACGACAAGCTCCGCCGTCATGGCTCGGACCCCAACTGTGCCGCCCTTTCAGGGCTCACATTACACACTCCGCTTCCGGGGGCTAACGCCCCCGGCCACAATCGTTCCGGCCCTTCGGGCCTTCGTTCCCAGCCCTTGATTATATTAGGGATCACAGCAACGACCCAATCAGCATGGCCATGTTTTGCGGGAACATGGTGGGACTCGTCGCTGCACTCCTCGGCCCACCCTACATCGCTCTGCCGGCCCTTGACACCTTACATCGCTCGGCCGGCCTTGCATCCAGTACAACCTGAGACGATGTGCATCGAACTCCGAAACTCGAACTTCGAAACTCGAAACTCGCAATTTGAAATCTTCTACAACTCCCCCTTCCACTTCCGCAGCAGGTCCAGGGCTTGCAGCGGCGTGAGGGTGTTCAGGTCGAGGTCTTTGATGTCGCGGGCGACGCGGTTGGCTGGGTCGGCGAAGAGGTTCATCTGGGCTAAGGCGGCCTTGGCCTTGTCGGCCAGTTCGGGCATGTCCAGCCCTTCAGCCAGGTGGGCTTGCAGCTTGGGCAGAATCTGCCGCGCTCGCTCGATGACGCCCTTGGGCACACCCGCCAGGCGGGCCACGTGCACGCCGTAGGATCGGTCCGTGCCGCCGGGCACGATCTTATGCAGGAAGATCACTTCATCCGCCCACTCGCGCACAGCCACGTTGAGATTGGCCACGCCGTCGAGCAGGTCTTCCAGCTCGGTCAGCTCGTGATAGTGCGTGGCGAAGAGCGTGCGGCACTTGACGTGCAGGGCCAGGTGCTCGCTGATCGCCCAGGCCAGCGCCAGCCCGTCGTACGTGCTGGTGCCTCGCCCCACTTCGTCCAGAATCACCAGCGAGCGGGCCGTGGCGTTGTTGAGGATGTTGGCGGTCTCGATCATCTCGACCATGAAGGTCGACAGCCCGGCCGTCAGTTCATCCGCCGCCCCCACGCGGGTAAAAATGCGATCCACCAGGCCGATGGTGGCCTCCTGGACGGGCAGGAAGCAGCCCGTCTGGGCCAGCAGCACCAGTAGCGCCGTCTGGCGGATGTACGTGCTCTTGCCGGCCATATTCGGGCCGGTGATGATCAGCATGCGGTTGGCGCTGGCGGTCATCTCCACGTCGTTGGGCACGAAATTGGCGCCCAGGCTTTCAGCCAGCACCGGGTGCTTGCCCTCGATGATCCGCAGCACGTTCTCTTGCGTCATGGTTGGCCGCTTGTACCCGCGCTGGCAGGCCAGTTCGGCATAGGCCGACAGCACGTCCAGCGTGGCGATGGCTTCGGAGGCGGCCTGGAACTTGGGCACGAAGGCCGAGAGCTGCTGCCGCACCTGCTCGAAAAGTTTCACTTCCAGCGCCTTGGACCGCTCCGACGCGGTCAGCGCTTCGGACTCGTACTTCTTCAGTTCGTCGGTGATGTAGCGTTCGGCGTTCTTGACGGTCTGCTTGCGAACGAAGTTGGCCGGCACCTTTTCGGTGTTGGCGTGACTGACTTCGAGGTAGTAGCCGAAGACCTTGTTAAAGCCGACTTTCAGGTTCGTAATGCCGGTCTTGTGCACCTCGGCCGCTTGATACTCGGCCAGCCAGCTCGCACCGTCGGAACTGATGCGGCGGAGGCGGTCGAGATCCTCATCGAAGCCGTCGGCAATCACGCCGCCCTCGCGCAGGATGGGCGGGCTGTCCTGGCGGATGGCCCGGACGATCAAGTCGTTGGGCTGGGCCAAGTCGGCAAAACTCGGCGGAATCTCCGCCAGCACTTCCACGTTCGTGCCGCTCAGCAGGGCCGATATCTCCGGCAGCCGCTGCAGCGTCTCTTTGAGCCCCAGCAGGTCGCGCGGGCGGACGCGGCCCATGGCGATGGCGCAGGCGATGCGGTCGATCTGGCTCATGCCGCCCAGCAGTTCCCTCAGCCGCGCCAGGCGGGCGCGGTCGCCGCTGAGTTCTTCCACCGCGTCCTGCCGGGCCAGGATGGCTGAGTAGCTCCGCAGCGGATACGTCAGCCAGCGTTGCAGCAGCCGGCTGCCCATACCGGTGCAGGTGGCGTCGATGCATTCCAGTAGCGTCCCGGCCCGCTTGCCCGTCCGCAGCGACCGCAGCAATTCCAGGCAGCGGATGGTGTTGCCGTCCATCACCACCGCGTCGGCGCGGTCGAAACGCCGCAGGCTGCGGATGTGCTCCAAGGCGGTCTTTTGCGTCTCGCGGAGATAGTCGATGATGGCGGCGGCGGCGGAGAGCGAGGGTTCGTAGCCCTCGAAGCCAAAGCCCGACAGCGTCTGCGTGCGGAAGTGCTCCTGCAAGAGCCGCTGGGCGGATTGGGCTTCAAACGCCCACGGCGGCCGCGAGGTGCACGTGGCCGCCAGGGCCAAACGCAGGTGCTCGCGGAAGCTGGGGCTATCAAGGCTCGATCCGTCGCAGATCAGAACCTCCGATGGCCGGATGCGAACGAGTTCGTCCAGCACGTGCTGCGACGGGGCCAGCATGGCTTCAAACGCCCCGCTGGAAAGTTCCACCCAGGCCAGGCCCACTTGAGGTGCGTTCTTGGTTCCGGGTTGGGAGTTGTTAGTTGCGGGTTGGTTGGCGTCGGTGGAACCCGCCGCTGCCCCATCAAAGATCGCGGCCAGGTAGTTGCCTTCGCGCTGGTCGAGCAGGTGTTCTTCGGTGAGCGTGCCGGGGGTCATGAGCCGGACGACGTCGCGCTTCACCACGCCCTTGGCGGTCTTGGGATCTTCGACCTGCTCGCAGATGGCGACGCGCCGGCCGGCCTCCATGAGCTTGCGCAGGTAGCTGTCCAGGGCGTGATACGGCAGCCCCGCCAGCGGCACGCCCTTGCCCCGGCTGGTCAGGGCCAAGCCCAGAAGCTGGCTGGCGGCGCGGGCGTCCTCGTAGAACATCTCGTAGAAGTCGCCCATGCGGAAGAGCAGGATGTAGTCCGGGTAGGCCTGCTTGAACTGCCGGTACTGCCGCATGGCCGGCGTGTCTGATTCGTATTGATTGGGTGCGTCCGTCACGAATCCGATGATAGGCCAGCAGCGTAGGCTCCGCAAGTTCTGGAACGTCAACACGGCCAGGATCGCGGCATGTTTGCCTTCGTGTCAGCAGGTCAACGAGCATGCCCGGGCCGCTCTGGGCCCAGACGGGCTCGCACATATCCGTCCAAGCGTATCGGCCTAAAGCTGAGCTTTCCAGCTAAGCAGGTCCAGCCACTCTTCGGTAGTTTCGCCCCGAACCAAGCTGGCAGTTTGGAAAGCATGACGCGACGACGAAGGCCCGGTGGGCTGTCCGGTACGTTCTGTCGCAGCGGCACCCCCACCGCCCGGCGCTGCTCCGTCTGGCCGGTCCGCCGCCACAGCCACTGGCTCGCCTATCAAGTCGAAGGTAGCTGGCACGTCCCGCATGGTTGCCAGTGCCAAGCCGCCCGGCAGTGCTGGAGCCACGACGGTTGCAGTCATGGACCGTCGCGAGATGTCGCTGACCGATGAAAGCGTCCTGACTCCCGCATCGCCGGCCGACGCCAGCATCGCCACTGGAGGGACGACAATGTCGCGCTCATCCGCAACCGGGCTAGCGCCAAAACCCGTGGCCCCGGTAAACCAAGCGTCGGTCCCGAAACTCGCGACGTTGGATCGGTCAAAGTAGAAGAATGCACCTCGAACGTTCAACGTGGCAAGCTTGTGCATGAACTGCGCGTTGTGGATTGCGTCAGCGTAGAACCCGGCGACGAATCTGTCACCTGGATACATCTGCGTGAAGTCCTGGATGCTCCTGGGAATATCGACATCCATCACTCCGCTGTTTACAGGGTACGACGCCCCGTCGGAGCCGCTTCCATCCAAGCACGTAATGTTGGGAAATGTCTCCAACAAGTACTTTGCAGGCGGGACCAGCGTCGGGTTCTCAGCGGAGAACGGGGCAACCATCAGGTCCAGGGCAGGGCTGAGTTCCCTGAGCTTGGTGATAAGCGGCTGCATGGCGGCCTTCATGTCGTCCACCCTGTTCGCTGGCGGATATGCCGGGCTCACCCACCAGTAGGGCTCCAGGTCGAGTATCATCCGGCGATCGTTCTGGGGGCACAGGGCGGCGACCTTCTCCACCGAATCGGCGACCATGGTCCAGAGGCGCTGGTCGTACCAGCTGTCGTTATTGAAGACTCCGAGGTGGTCGCCCAGCCCAGAGACCGCCGGAATACACTGGATGCCCATCGACTCAGCCGTCGTCATGATGCGCGTGATTTGAGCGAAATCGGCAGCGCCTATGTCGGGGTCCATCACGACATCAGAAGCGATCTCGATGACCAGAACGTAGGATCGCCGAACATTTGGGTCCTGAAACCAAGTAGCATTGCTCAGCCGGCTCAACCAGGAGTCCGTCAGGAGGTCGCGTCCGTCCATCCACAGGTAGTTCGCTGGAGCCCCCAGTGGCAGTTGCGGATCTATTCTCTGGCCAAAGTTGGCTTCCAGGACGATGTAGTCGCGGAAATTGACGATGCCGTCGCCGTTGAAATCGCCAACGCTCAATGTGGCGGGGGTTTGATAGTAATGCTCATCCAGAATCATGTAGTCGGCGAAGTTGACTATTCCGTCGCCGTTTGCATCGCCGCTCAAACCGGAGCCGCTTACTTGGCCCGCGACTTGACTCGATGCAACGAAAGAGCCAACGGTGGCGGGAGCGGCGACCGCCGGTGCTGAGAAATCTTTCAGCACGGTCAGGACAGCGGCGTTCATCAGAACGCGAGCTTCCAGTTGCTCAAGGATCGAAGCGAAACCATGACGTCGGACCATTGTACCACCCTCAGAAGATTGCCGAAGAATCAGCCACTTCTGAAAGCGGCGAGGCCCGATGGCCCGTTAGGGAACACGGCGAGTTCAGGGGTAGTCTACAATAAGTGCAGATTTGAGGCCAATTCTCGGACGGCCCAGGCCACGTTCTTGAACTGGCCAGCGATGTCAATCCCAATGCAAAAGCAGCCCGTCTCAGGCGTTATGGCGACGCGGTGCCATGTCATCATGCGTTCTGAAAGATCTAAAACATGGCCATTAGTTGTTACGCTAAGACGATCTTCCTGCGGCCTTTCTCCACCTTGGCCGTGGCGTTGCGGGTGTCTAGCACCAATTGCGCGTTGGCTACGATGAAGTCGTAGTCGTAGTCGCTGTGGTCGGTGGCGATCAGCACGGCGTCGTAGCCCTTGAGCATGGCCGCCGTCAGCTTCTTGCTG
>CAITIS010000119.1 GCA_903892515.1 uncultured Planctomycetota bacterium
CCAGGAACCTGGGCAGTTCCGCCAGCAACGACCCAATCTGCTCGCCGGTCATCCGTCATTCTCCCAGAGCATCTTGCTCCAGAAAGGCCTATCGGACAACCCGCCGCACCAGCTTGAGCTTAACTAGCGCTGTCGTGCTAGATCCAATCGCTACCTCCGCCAAATCGCCAGCACGTCCACCCAGCCGAACTTGCCGAGGTTCAGCATGTGCACCGACGCAATGGTCGTCTTGGCTGGCTGGCGGTAGCCGGCGTCTTCGAGCAGCTTGAGGTTCTTTGCCGGCAGGATCAGCACGCCTTGGCCTGGGGTTGCGAGCCAGGCGATGACTGCGTCGGGCCGTTTGTTGTTGAGCGGCTCGATATGCCGTCGCAGGTAGAAGTGCAGGCTGGGCTCGTCGAAGCCGTATGCAGCCACCGGCGTCTGGGCGCTGGTGGCGGCCTTAACCTGCCGGGCCAGACGCGGCACGCCCTTGAGCTGCTCCACGCCCGGCGCGGCCAGCAGAGCCCAGGCGATCACCGTCGCCACCATGCCCGCCAGCAGCAGTTTGGCGCTGGCCAATGGCCCGCGCGCCAGATGCAACTTCACCGCCCCAGCCGTCAGGGCCAGCGTCATGGCGCCGACAACGACCCCGCCAGGCCGCAGGCTTGAAAGTCCCGCGACGACAAAAGGCCCGATGAGCAGGGCCAGCCCGCCGATAGCGCCCATCGGCCCCAGCAGCCATACGCCGCGCCGCAGCCAAAGCTTATCGCGGTCGGTCAGGCTTCCTGTTCGCCAAGCCTGGATCGTCGCGGCCACAGCCAAGGCCAGGCCCAGCCAGATCGGCAGGATGTAATGCGGCAACTTGGTGGCCGCCAGCGTCATGGCAATCAGCAACGGCAGGATGTTGGCCAGGATGAACGCCCGGCCGACCCGGCCGCCGAGGCGCCCGCCCAGCAGGGCCGAGATCGCTCCGGGCAGATGCAGCACCCACGGATAGAACCCGATCAATACGACCGGCACATAGAAGGGCAGAAACGCGACGTACTTCCAGCTCTTGCCGCCGTGGCCTTGCATGGGCGCTGCCACCCGGCCTACCACGTGCTGGGCGATGCCCGAGCGGAAGTACTCCCCGCCGGTGGCGTTGTTGACGGCGACGGCCCAGGCTGCGTACATCGCACAGCCAAAGCCCACGGCCAGGCAGCACCACAGGAAATACTTCACGCCAACGGGGGCTGCGGCCACTGCCACGTCGGCGGTGTCAGTAGCCGTGCCGTTCTCGCGTACCTGCAAACTCTGCAAACGTGGTGTCCTCTTTCGTGCCAGCCACAGCGCCGTGCCGATTATCGCCAGCGGCACCAAACCCATCGGCCCCTTGGCCAGCATGGTCAGCCCGGTGGTTAGCGCCAGGGCAATGAAGTGCCAGATGCCGACTTGCGCCGGCGATGAACTGGCAACCTTTCCGCATGACCCTTCAGGCCCGGAGGGCCGGCACGATGGTAGCCGGGGGCGTGAGCCCCCGGTAAGGGGCGAGGAATCATCGAGCCCCGAAGGGGCGGCACAGGGCTTGAGCGCCGACGCAAACACCGCCACCGCCCCGAGCAGGCAGGGCAGCATTATGCAATCGGTGAAGGCGAGCTGGCCGACGATCAGCACCATCAGCGATGTGGCCATGACAGCCAGGGCCCATAGGCCTGTGCGGGCATCGAAGAGCCGCCGGCCGATCCACCACGTCAGCAGGCACGAGATCGCCATCCCCACGGCCGAGAAAAAGCGGCACGCCAGTTCCGTCGGTCCCAGCACCTTCATGGCCCCGGCCATGAGCCAGTACGTGAGGATGGGCTTTTCGAGGAACGGCTTGTCGTTGTAGGTGGGGTAGAGGTACTGCCCCGAGGCGACCATCTCGGCGGCGGCGCGGCAGTACCAGCCCTCGTCGCGGTCCCACAGGCTCGTGCGGCTGGACATGAACAGGCACAGGGCCAGCACAGCCAAACTCGCCAAGACCGCTCCCGGCCAGCCGGTGGTCCAACTTGCACGCGCGCCGCTACGCAGATCGTCATTCATGGGCGAGATAGTACCTTACGACGGGTGGCACGGTCACGCGGTTGTTGGCGTGGCCATGCTGACGGGTGGGTGGCATGGTCAGCCCGCTGTCCAGGGCTGGCCATGTGGAGACTTTCCCAGACGCTTCGCTGCATGATGCCGTGGTGTGCGGAGCAACCACATAAGTTGCCATGCCATGCAACGCCCCGGCCAGATTCGGCACCAACCGGAACGATTGGGAACGAAACGGAACCAAACGGAACGAAACGGAACCAAACGGAACAATTCGGAACGGTTCGGCACGTTTGGGAACCGGCCGGGAACGTCGTAAGTATCGCAGTGTAAAGCACATACACCTATGGGCTCGCCCCGGCGGATTGGAAAGTACCCCCAGCCGATTTGTGCGCTCACCCAGCGCTCATATGAACTTGCCAAGGCCTGCGGACGCGGAGCCCGCGCTGCCGGTGCTTCTATAGATGGACGACTGAACCCAACCGGTGCGCACGGCACCCAACCTCGCGCTAACGTGGTTGCTTCGCTTCGCTGCGAAACCACGGCACCGACCGTTCGGATTGGGTGCCATAGGTTGAGCCGCGTCGTATTGCGGCTCTACCTATGCGCCGTCGGGCATAGGCACTTCGTAGGGCGGGCATCGCCCGCCGATGTATCGCAGGCCGGCCACGGAGATGGCGGGCAGTGCCCGCCCTACCTGGTATGCGTCGTGTGCAGAAGCATGTGTGGGTTTGCATGCTTCCGCAAAAGAGCGGAAGCATGGCACCAATCCTGGCACCCAACCCGGCCTGCCTGCTCATTATGGGTGCCATGGTCAGGCCGTCGTTTGGCCTGGCCATGCTGATGCCCGCGGCATGGCCAGCTTTGAACAGCAGGCTGACCATGGCACCCGCCGCTAACGTGGTTGCTGCGCAAACCACGGCACGCAGCGTCCGGGCGTTCACGCTTTGCGCTACGGCTTGTTCTCATCGACGGCCTTGACCGTCAAGACGCCTTTGCCGTTAGTGACCTGCAGGTCGATTTCGAAGACGCTGGCTTTGGCGGCCACCCGGTCGTCCACCTGCACGAGCACGCCGTCGGCGTTGGCCTTGTACGTGTATGGGTCGCCGCCCTTGGGGTCGAAAACGGCGTCCATCCGGCCATCCCGCATCGCTATTGTCAACAAGGCTGTAGCGGGCACTTGATTCGCCGCAATCATTTGTTTTACGGCTTCGCGGGCCGCCGGCGTGAGGCGGACCCCAGGAGTAGCAGGCACCACACACGTGATGGTTCTGGAGGTGAAGAACTTGCCGTACGCCCGCTCGACCTCTTCTGGAGTGATCTGGATGCTGCAGGTCGCCCCGGTATCCTGGGCGATCTTCTGAGCCAGCATTTCGGTCATGGGACGGACAATGTCGAAATGGTTGGCCCCATCCAGAATGAAGGCATGGAACGGCGCGTTGGCGACTTTCGCCCGGCGCGCCATGTCCATGGCCGCCCTGCCGTGCCAGGTTTCAGAATTGCCGAAAAACCAGGTCGGCGTCTGAATGCTTTCGACCCAGCGCACCGCCGAACGCAACCGGCCCTCTTCCGGCCGGCCCGAAACGTACGGGGCGGGGTGCTCCGGTGAGGTCTGCACGAGCCGCTCGATGTCGGGGCAGCCATCCAGGGAAAACGCCGCCCGCAACTTTGTGGAGCACTCCGCCGCAAGCAATGCCACGATGCCGCCGGTGCTGTGGCCAACCAGGTAGATGTGGGTCGGGTCGACGTATGGCACTTTGGCCAGATGATCCACGGCCGCCAGGGCATCGTCTATTTCCCCAAACCACATTTCGAACCGGCCGGGGTTATCGTTGCGCCCGCGCCAGGCCGGAACCATGACAACGAAGCCGGCCCTGCGGAAGGCCGCGGGGGTCTGGTCGTTCTCGCTGGGCTGGGTCGTCCAGACATCGCCGATTCCTCCGTACCCGCCTAAAGCCCATATGACGGCTGGGTGCTTCTTGCCGTCACGCGGGTCGGGCGAAAGATACGCCACCAGGTTGCCCGCCGGCGACTTGTAGTGGATCAGGGCGTACTGCTGGGGCGGCGGCGGCTCGGGCTTGACGCCGCCTTGGTCCAGCGGGCTCTTGCCTGGCAGAAGCTGCGTAACGAAGCCCTTGCGGGCGTAAGCGAGAGTTCCAGGCTTGGGTTCGGAACCAGGCTGTGAGGCCGGCAGCGAGGCCGCCCTTGACGCCGGAAGCGACGCTGGTTTGGAGGCAGGCTTGGTTGCCGGCTTTGAGGCCGGCCTTGACGCCGGGGATGAACTTGCCCGCAACAGCAAGGCTGCGCCAGGCTTTGACGTTGGGCTGCTGGCCGCAGGGCGCGAGGTTGCGGGCAGTCCGGATGACTCAATTGCCGTCAGCAGCAGGCAGGCCGCCGCCAAGAGGGCCGCTGAATGCATCTGCGTAAATGGCCGACGTTGCATGTGAAACTCCCGTGATGGTTGCATTCTTGCCTCCGCTTAGTTTGGGAATGCCCGCGAATCCGCGCCGACCCCGGCGACACGGCGATTTTATCCGGCCCGTCTCACCGCACAACTGGATTCCGGCGGGCAGTGCCCGCCCTACCTGCAGGGTGCCATGGTCAGGCCGTCGTTTGGCCTGGCCATGTTGACGCCCGCGGCATGGCCAGCCTTGAACAGCAGGCTGACCATGGCACCCGCCGCTAACGTGGTTGCTTCGGTTCGCAAACCACGGCACCCAATCTTGGCACCGAGACACGCCACCTGACCTAATCCTTGTTGCCGGCAGCGCGGGCGAAGTTGTTGCGACGGGGCTCGCGGGCAGTAGGTCGCTTGGGGCGCAGCACCACGTTCTTTTGATTGCCCAGGGCCAGGCAGAGTTCTTCGTACAGGATGCGGCTGGGGGCGATGAGCCATTCGTTGGAGGGCCGGACGACCACGCGCAGGTCGGGCCGCACGGAGGGCGCGACCTCCACGAACACCGGGCAGCGGCCCTTGTGGCGGCGGATGATGTCGCCCAGCGCCACCAGGTCGTTGCCGCCGGGCTGCTCCAGCCGCAGCAGCAGGCTGCCGGTCAGTTCCTCGATGGCCTGCTCGATGGGC
This sequence comes from uncultured Planctomycetota bacterium, assembly GCA_903892515.1. Lineage (GTDB taxonomy): Bacteria > Planctomycetota > Phycisphaerae > SM23-33 > SM23-33 > CAITIS01. Next base: position 5,114 of record CAITIS010000119.1, read on the forward strand.
ACGATGGAATCGACCATGACCTGCGGCTTCTCGCGGCGGCGATCGACCGTGCCGGTGAGAAAGACGATGGCTTCCTCGTGCAGCAGTCCCGATAGCCGCTCGTACGTTTCGGCGAAGGCGATGCACTCGGCCGGGCCGGTGAGGTCCTCCACCGTGAACATGGCCATGGCCTTGCCGGCGGATCGGCCGCTTTTGGTGATGCGCTGGCGAATGCTGCCGATCATGCACCCCAGCGTCACGGGCGAGCCGTCGGGGACCTCCGTCAACGTGGCGCACTTGGCGGTGGCGAGCGAGTCCAGCTCGCGGCCATATTTCACGAGCGGGTGGCTGGTGACGTAGAAGCCCAGCGTCTCCTTCTCGGCCTGGAGCAGCTGCGTTTCGGAGAGCGGCTCGACGTCGGGGAAGCGCGGCGCCGGCCGGGCTGCCGGGGAGGTAAAGGCGGTGAAGAAGTTGCCCTGCCCGCTGCGGGCGTCCTCGGCCAGGCCCTGGCCTTGGCTGATGGCATCTTCCACGGCTGCCAGCATGGCGGCGCGGTGGGCGCCCAGGGCGTCAAAGGCCCCGCACTTGATCAGGGCTTCAATGGTGCCGCGATTGACCGCCCGCAGGTCCACCTTCTCGCAGAAGTGGAAGAGGTTTTCGAAGCGCGTGGTCTTTGTCCGCGAATCCAGCACGGCCAGCACGGCCCGGTCGCCCACGCCCTTGACGGCAGCCAGGCCAAAGCGGATGCGCTCGCCATCGACCGTGAAACCGGCCTTGGAGGCGTTGATGTCCGGCGAGGCCACCGTGATGCCCATCCGGCCCGACTCGGCCATGTACTGCACGACCTTGTCGCTGTCGCTGCTGGAGGTCGTCAGCAGGGCGGCCATGAATTCCTTGGGGTAGTGCGTCTTGAACCAGGCCGTCTGGTAGGCCACGATGGCGTAGCGCGTCGAGTGGCTCTTGTTGAAACCGTAGCCGGCGAATTTCAAGATCAGCTCGAACAGGTCATTGGCCTCGGTCTCGGTAATGCCGTTTTCGATGCAGCCCTTCATGAAGTTGGGCCGCTCGGCCGCGATGCTCTTTTCTTTCTTCTTGCTGATGGCCTTGATCAGCGTCAAGGCGGTGTTGAGCGGCAGCTTGCCCAGCCGGTTGAGCACCTGCATGACCTGTTCCTGGTAGACCATGATGCCGTACGTCTCGGCCAGGATGTCGTCGACGAGCTTGTGCACGCTGGGCACGGCTTGTCGGCCGGCCTTGCGGGCGCAATAGTCGGGGATCAGTTCCATGGGCCCGGGGCGATACATGGCGTTGGCGGCGATGAGGTCCTCGATCTGCGAGGGCTGCATCTGCGTCAAAATGTTCTTCATGCCCTCGGATTCAAACTGGAACACGCCGTCGGTGCCGCCGCGGCAAAAGAGCTCGTACACCGTGGCGTCGTCCAGCGGCAGCGTCTCGGGGTCCATGTCCGTGCCGGTGCGCTCGCGCACGATCTCGCGGGCCATCTGAAGCATGGTCAGGGTTTGTAAGCCCAGGAAGTCCATCTTCATCAGGCCGATCTTGTCGCAGGTCACGCCGTCCCACTGCGTGATGGCGTCGTCGCTGTCGGCCTGCTTGCACAGCGGCACGAGGTTCTCCAGCGGCTCCTGGGCGATGATGACGCCCGCGGCATGCACGCCGGCGTGGCGCGACAGGCCTTCGAGCCGCAGGCCATGTTCGAAGAGGTCGCGCACCAGGGGTTGGTGGTCGCGCATCTCGCGCAGGGCCGGTTCGTTGGCCAGGGCCGACTCCAGCGTGACGTTCAGGCCTTCGGGCACCTTCTTGGCGATGACGTCGACTTCGCTCAGCGGCATGCCCAGCACCCTGCCGACGTCGCGGACGACGGCCCGTGCCTTCAGCGTGCCGAAGGTGATGATCTGGGCCACGTGCCCGTACTTCTGCCGGACGTATTCCAGCACGCGGGCCCGGCCCATCTGGCAGATGTCGATGTCCATGTCAGGCGCTTCTTTTCGCTGCGGGTCGGTGAAACGCTCAAAAAGCAGGCCGTAGCGAATGGGATCGACGTTGGCGATGTTCAGGGCATAGCCCAGCAGCGTGCCCACGCCGCTGCCACGAGGCCCGCAGGGGATGTTGTTCTGCCGGGCGTACTGCACGAAATCGTTGACGATAAGAAAGTACGAACTGTAGCCCTTGTCGGCGATGACCTTCAATTCCCATTCCAGCCGCGTGAGGTATTCGCGCGGCGGCTCGGAAGCAGGAAAGCGCAACGCCAGGCCGATGAAGGCCAGCTTGCGCAGGTACTCGTCGGGCGTGCTGGCGTCGGGCGGGGTAAAGGCCGGCAGGTGGTGGCCGCCAAATTCGAGCTTGCAGTCGCAGCGCTGGGCGATGGCCACGGTGTTGATGGCCGCTTCGGGATACTCGGCGAAGCTCTGGTGCATCTCGGCGGGGCTCTTTAAGTACAGGTGCGGCGAGTAATTCAGCGCCCCGCCTTCAGGCAGCGTTTTGCCCGTGGAAATGCACGTCAGCACCTCGTGGGCGGGCTTGTCCTCGCGGTGCAGGAAGTGCACGTCGTTGGTGCCCACCAGTCCCACGCCGAGCTTCTTGGCCAGCTCGGCCAGCATCGGGTTGATGCGGGTCTGTTCTTCCATGCCCTGGTTTTGCAGCTCGATGAAGAAGCGGTCGGGGCCAAAGATTTCCAGGTACTCGCGGGCGAGTCTCTCGGCCTTGTCGACGTGGCCCGACAGCAGGGCAGCGGGCACCTCGCCGCCCAGGCAGGCGGTCGAGCAGATCAGCCCTTCGTTCAATTCGGCCAGGAGTTCGCGGTCGATGCGAGGCCGGTAGTAAAAGCCTTCCAGGTACGCCCGGCTGGAGAGCTTGGTTAGGTTTCGCCAGCCCTGTTTATTCATCGCCAGCAGCAGCAGGTGGTATGAGGCGGTGGAGATCTGGCCCATGGAGCGGTCGCGCCGCGTGGTGGGGGAGATGTACGCCTCCATGCCCAGGATGGGTTTGATGCCGGCGTCCTTGCACGCCAGGTAGAACTCGGCCGCTCCAAACAGGTTACCGTGGTCGGTCAGGGCCACGGCCTCCATGCCCAGATCCTTGGCGCGCTGGGCCAGTTCCTTGGTGCGGCAAGCGCCGTCAAGGAGGGAATATTCCGAGTGAACGTGCAGGTGAACGAATCCATCCATGGGCTGATTTCCTGAGCCCGCCAGGCGGGCGAATTGGGACAGCGGCAGTATAGCAATTCGGCCCGCGCGGTCAAAACGCAAATGCCAACCGGCGGACGTGACTTCTTCCGCAGATTTCGCAGATTAACGCAGAGAGGTGCGGTCGAAGCGCGAATACCGGCGCGGGCGCGACCGCCACAGTTTCACCTAAACCTCAGGGCCGGGACGTAGTGCGGCCTAGGGGTATTGCGTAGTTCTTGCCCTTCCGCGGCCAAATCGGAGGTTTGCCGCTTTGGCGGCGAACCGGGGCAGTAAACTGGAACTGTGCAACCCTCTGCGAGTACAGGGGCGTTCCGACGGCCAGTTTTGGCCGACCAAGGGAGAGATGATCACAATGTGGCGACGCAACGGAGCGGTTCGGACGCAACACAATGGCAGCCCGCGGCATTTGTCCAAGCGGCAGGCGAGCCCCTATGGCTTGGAGCCGTTGGAGCATCGGCTGCTGCTGTCGGGCCCGCCGGCGCCGGTGCTGGACGCCCTCAGCGACAGCGGCCTGAGCAATTCCGACCGGATCACCAACGTCGCCGCCCCGACCTTCCAGGTGAACACCGGTGACAACCCGTTCCGCTTCTACATCGACAGCGCGCAGGTTCCGGGCGACTTCACGGGCGCGACCTTCGTGGTGGCTGGGCCGCTCTCTGACGGCGATCACACCTTTCAGGTGTCCCAAGTCGTGGCCGGCATCGAATCGGAGTTGAGCGATTCGACCGTGGTCACCATCGACACGATTGCACCGGCCACCCCGGCGCCGCCAGCGCTCATCAACGACACCGGCCTGAGCCACTCCGACGGCATTACCAAGGCGACGGTCCCGGCCTTTACCGTCGGGGCGAGTTCGCCGTACCGCCTCTACCAGGACGGCCTGCTGGTCAGCGATGCCTACGCCACGGAGGCGTTCTTTGGCGTGGCTAAAGCGCTTTCCGACGGCACGTACGTTTTCGGCAACACCAGCCTGGACGTGGCCGGCAACGAGTCGGCAGCTTCCACCCAGACGGTGGTGGTAGATACCACCGCGCCGGTCAGCCACATGACATCTCCCAATGTTGCGGGTCCGAGCCTGAAGATCGAGCTGAGCTGGGCGGCCGAGCCGGATCTGTCGGGCATCGCGTACTATGACCTGTTTGCCGAGGGGCCTGGCTACGGGCTGGACTACCTCCCGCAGACGACTCTGACCAGCGCCACGTTCACTGGGGCCGCCGGCCAAACGTACACCTTCTTCACCATCGCTACCGACGTGGCTGGGAATGTGGAACGGGTGGACTTGGCGAACGCCATGACCGCCACCGTTTGGCAGATGCGGACCATCGAGGTGAAGAAGTCGCACGCGACGGACCACTACATCGATGCGGCTGGCAACCGCTTCAACGTGACCTGGAGCGGTTCGCGCGGCAGTGCCGTGCTGTTGCAATGGATCGATCCTGCCACTACCAACGGCGACCTGTACAGCCTTTCCGTCAGCGGCTCGACCGCGAGCAGTTCCGTGCGCGTGGCTGCGGCCCACAGCGGCGTCTTTTCCAATGTGGAGCAGGTGTCGGTGGAGTCGCCGCTGGGCGGGCTAAACCTGGCGGCGCTGGACGTCACGACCAGCGTGACGACGGCGGGGCAGGTGGGCACGATCCGGCTGGGCGACCTCGACGACGTTGCGATTGACCTCAACGGCATGTCCAAGGCGGGCGTGAACCTGTACGTGCGGCAGGTGACGAACACGACCTTGGATGCCGATGGCCGGCTGGCGAAACTGACTGCGTTCGACTGGCAAGGCGGCTCGATCACCGCGACGCGGGCCACCACCGTCAGCATCACCGGCAGCCGGGCCGAGGCGGTGGAGGGCGACTTCGACGCGGATCTGACGTTGGCGCTGGAACCGAACAAGCCCTCGCTGTACCACTTGACCGTGGCTGGCGACCTGGCGGGTTCGTGGGACATCGCCGGGCCCGTCACGTACGTCAAGGCGCGGAACGCCACGTTGACGGGCGCCATTGCCGGTAGCCTCGCGACCCTCAGGGTGACGGGCGACATGCAGGACACCGACATCACGATAGATTCGCTGCCAGACGCCAAGATCAGCGGCAGCATGCTCAACAGCACACTGAACCTGACGAAGTCCAAGCCCGATCGCGGCTCGGCCAAGACGCTGGGCAAGCTGGTCGTTCTCGGCTGGATGCAAGACTCCAGCGTGCTCTCGGCGGGCAACGTGGGCAGCGTGAAAGTCGGCGGGTTGCAGAACGCGCAGCTCTACGCGGGCGTGCAGGATGGCGTAACGGGCCTGGCGGATCCCACCAGCGACTTAGCGGCGGTCTCGGCCCGCTTGGACAGCGTGACCGTGACCGGCGCGGTGGCCGATCCTGACGGCTTCAACACCATCGGCTCGTGCGTGTGCGCCAGCAACATTGGCAAGGTCAGCTATAACCGCGTCAATGTTTCGACCGGCGGCGCCCCGTTCGGCACGGCCGCCAACAAGCTCACGTCGGCGTACTACCGAAATTCGGCGGGCAAGGTGGTGCGCTTGGCAGTGGGAAACATCCAGGACTTCTGGACGGATGTCCGGCCGGCGTAGGAGCCTGCTGAAGAGGGCCGGGTTTCGTGGCATGGCCGTCCCGGCCATGTGTCCCAGGGGCGTCTCGCCCCTGGACTTCCCTGTGTTCCGCCAAGCTGCAGTAGACGAGACGTCCCTGCGACGCATGGGCAAGATGCCCAAGCCACTTTTTCACCGGGCCGCTAATACTACAACGCTACGAAATGCAGACCCGAAGGGTCGGTACTACTGTAGCCGGGGGCGTAAGCCCCCGGCATGCATAGGCTTGTGCCTGAGCCCCGAAGGGGCGACCCAGTTGGCTTGTCCAACGACTCTGTCGCCCCGCCGG
>CAITIS010000120.1 GCA_903892515.1 uncultured Planctomycetota bacterium
GTCAATCGCAAGGATACCGGCGAGTTGCAGAATCGCATCAAGGGTTACGCACAAAAGACGGCGGCGCAGAGTCAGAGTCAGGGCCAGGGCCAGCAGGCCCCGGCCAACAGCACCACGCCGCCGTGGAGGCGGTGATGCTGACCGTCGAGCTGCCATACCCGCCCAGCGTGAACCGCTACTACCGCCACGTGGGCTTCAAGACGCTGATCAGCCGCGAGGGGCGTGCATACCGCAGCCTGGTGTGCGCGCTCCTCCGGCGGGCGGGTGTCCGTCCCCTGGAAGGCACCCTGGCTGTGGGCATTGACCTGTATCCGCCGGATTGCCGCACCCGCGATGCGGATAACGCGCAAAAGGCCCTGCTGGATGCGATGCAGCACGGCGGCGTGTACCGCAACGACAGCCAGGTCAAGAAGCTCTTGACCATCATGCGCGACACGGTCGCCCCCGGCGGCAAGGTGATCGTCTGTGTGATGCCACTGGACCCCTCAACCCTGAAGGACATTCAACATGAAATTGCTGCTTAAGAAGATACGCCTGGACGGCGAGACGCAGCCGCGCCGGCTCATTCTGGACGACATGGTTGGTGAATACGCCGAGGAGATGGCGTCGGGCGTCGAGTTCCCGCCGTTGGTTGTGTTCTATGACGGCCAGAGTTATTGGCTGGCCGACGGTTTTCACCGCTATGTGGCCGCGATCAGGTTGCAGGTGGCCGAGATCGAGTGTGACGTGCGGCAAGGCACCCTGAGTGACGCGCAATGGCACAGTTTCGGGGCCAACAGGTCCCATGGCATGCGCCGGACCAACGACGACAAGGTTCGCGCGGTCCGGGCGGCGCTCAAGCACAGCCCTGAACGCAGCAATCACGACATCGCTCGGCACGTTGGCGTGTCGGGCGACATGATCTGCAAGTACCGCGCCGAACTGGAGGCCGCCGCTGCCGCTTGCAGTGCGGGGCCGGCCTCTCTGCCTTCCAAGCCTCGTGTCGTCACTCGCAACGGGACCACCTACACCATGAGAACCTGCGACATAGGTCGCCGGTTCCGCAAGCCGATCAAACCGATCACCGGCCCCACGACGGCCGTCGCCCCGACCACGTACACCGTGCAGTTGCCTCCGGGCAATCCGCTGGGGGCCGCCATGGTCCTCATGTCGCGTTGCCCGAGGGAGTACCTGGAGGGCCTGGTCCAGGAACTTCGCTTTCTCCTGTCTTCCAGGCAACCCCATTGATCCCAAGGAGATCCTCATGAAACTCAAACTCAAGCAAATCCGTTGCGATGGCGGCACCCAGCCGCGAACGACCATTTACGACAAGATTGTCGAGGAATACGCCGAGGCGATGCGGGAAGGCGCCACGTTCCCGCCGCTGACGGTGTTTTACGACGGCAAGGATCACTGGCTGGCCGATGGGTTTCACCGCCTGGGCGCCGCCATGAACCTCAAACTCGACTCCATCGAGTGCGATGTCCACCAGGGCACGCTGGAAGATGCGCAGTGGTTCAGCTTCTCGGTGAACAAGTCTCATGGCATGCGTCGCACCAATGAGGACAAGGCCCGTGCCGTCAAGGCCGCGCTGCGGCACAGCCCACAGACCGGCGATCGGGAGATCGCCAGGCACATCGGCGTCAGCCAGCCGATGGTGTCGAAGTATCGCCAGGAGCTGAAAGAAGCCGGCGTCATCCCCGAAGGGCCGACCACGCAGGACGGCGCATCTGATAAAGATTATCAAAGATGCGACGACCATCCGTCTGTCGGGGAAGCGGCCCGCGTCGTCACGCGCAAGGGCAAGGCCTACCAGATGAAGGTGGGGAAGATCGGGAAGGCCAAGAAGCCCAACCGCAGGAAGTTTGGCGGCATCGCCAAGGACGCCGCCGTGCCAACCCGCAAGTCGGGCCAGATGATCCCGACGCTGACCATCTCCATCGCCTTGAACAATCCCCAAGCCGCGGGCAGGACGCTGGTCTCCAACTGCGAGGAGGTCTATCTGCGGGCCATGGTCGCGGAAATCCTCTCGGTCCTGGACGGGAGGAAGGGCAAATGAACTGGCATCGTTACCGCGAGTTCCAGGGCAATTGGCAGCGCGAGGTTGTACTGACCTTCGATCCGGCCGACCAGGCCGATCCGTTCCTCGAGTTCCGCTGCGACCAATACCGCAAGACCGGCAAGTTGGTCCGACTGCTGGCCCTGCATCCTCAACCTTCGGACCGCCAAAGGAGTGGCCAATGATCGCCACCGCCACAATCGCCAAGGGTACTGGGAGAATGTACACCGTCATCATGCTGGTCGGCCCCGAACAGGCCATCAAGTGGCTGGAGTTCAACTGCCGCAACCGGCCGCTGGACGAGAAGCACGTGAAGTATCTGGTCGCCGAGATGAAGGCCGGGCGCTGGAAGCTCACGCACGAGGGCATCGCCTTCGATATCAACGGCATTCTTCAGGACGGCCAGCACCGGCTGTGGGCCATTGTGCTGTCGAGCTGCACGGTGGAGATGAACGTCACCTTCAACACCTCCGAGGAGTGCATCGAGTACGTGGGCGGCGGCAAGAAGCGCATGGCGCACGAGCGGATGAACCTCTCGGGCCGCTACCAAGGCGGCGTCAGCAAGAACCACCTGGCGGCTCTGCGGGCGATGCTCCAGGGCATGGAGTCGCCCAGGACCATGCCATTTAGCCAGGAAATGGACCTGATGGCCCGGCACAAGCCCGCCCTGGACTTCGCCGTGGAGCATTTGACCACCAGCCGCGTCAAGGGCGCGGGCTCGTCCGTCACCAGGGCGGTGGTGGCGCGGGCCTGGTATTCGGCCGACCTGGACCGCCTTCGCCGCTTCTGCGAGGTGCTGCGAACGGGCCTGCGCAGCGGCGACGACGAGACCGCCATCATCCACCTTCGTGACTACCTTGCCGGCTGCGGCCGGCGAGAAGGTCTGGGCCAGTTCCGGGATCAGTACGGCAAGGTCCAGCGCGTGCTGAACGCATTCCTGGCCGGCAGGTCCCTGTCGGTCCTGCGGCCCTGTCAGGCCGAGATGTATCCGTTGCCCGAAGAGCAGGAGAAGGTCGCGTAAATGATCTCCCTTCGGCCCTATCAGTCGACCGCCGTGGAGGCGGTGTACCGGCACCTGCGGGATCACGACGACAACCCCGTCGTCGTGATCCCCACGGGCGGCGGCAAGACGCCGGTGATGGCCACCATCTGCGATGACGCCGTGCGCAAGTGGAACGGGCGCGTGCTCGTGCTGGCGCACGTCAAAGAATTGCTGGAACAGACGGCCGGCACGCTTGGGCGGATGGCCGGCAGCCTGGACGTGGGCGTTTACTCTGCCGGCCTGCGCCGCCGAGACACCGAGCATCGCGTCATCGTGGCGGGCATCCAGTCGGTGTACAAGCGGGCTGGGGAACTGGATGCTTTTGACATCGTTCTTATTGATGAAGGGCACCTTATTCCCCCCGAGGGCGACGGGATGTACCGCCAGTTCCTCGCCGACGCCAAGGTGATCAATCCCCATGTCCGCACCATCGGCCTGACGGCCACGCCATTCAGGATGACCAGCGGGTCGATCTGCCGGCCGGATCACTTCCTCAACTCCATCTGCTATGAGGTCGGAGTCAAGGAACTGATCCGCGATGGGTATCTGTGTCCGCTGCGGACCAAGGCGGGCATCGTCCGCGCCGACACCAGCAATCTTCACGTCCGGGGCGGCGAGTTCATCGCCGGCGAAGTGGAAGACCTGATGGACAAGGACGGCCTCGTTCGCGCCGCCTGCGCCGAGATCGTCCAGCAGACCGCCGACCGGCAGAGCGTCCTGATCTTCGCCAGCGGGATTCAGCACGGGCTGCACGTGGTGGACACCCTCCAGCGGGAGCATGGCGTGGAGTGCGGGTTCGTCTGCGGCGATACGCCCACGCCTGAGCGCGACAGGTTAATCGGTCGCTTCCGGCGACAGAGCGGCAAGGGTCTGTTCGGCGACAACCGGCCGCTCAAATACCTGTGCAACGTCAACGTCCTGACCACCGGCTTTGACGCCCCCAACGTCGACTGCATCGCCCTGCTGCGGCCCACCATGTCGCCGGGGCTCTATTACCAGATGGTCGGTCGCGGCTTCCGGCTGTGCGAGGGTAAGAGCGACTGTCTGGTGCTGGACTTCGGCGGCAACGTCATGCGCCACGGTCCTGTGGATGACCTGCGCGTGACCGAGCCGGGCTCAGGCAATGGTGAGGCCCCGGCCAAGGAATGCCCAAAGTGCTACGCCCTTATTCACGCCGCCTATGCCACGTGCCCGCAGTGCGGCCATGTCTTCCCACCGCCGGAGCGCCAGCAACATGACGCCGAGGCGTCCACGGAAGGCGTGCTTTCCGGCCAGGAGACCATCACCGAGTATCCCGTGCAGGAAGAGCGCTACGCCGTCCACGTCAAGCGCGA
>CAITIS010000121.1 GCA_903892515.1 uncultured Planctomycetota bacterium
ATTGCTGGTGAGGCCTCACCGTTCCGTTGGCCTCAGGCTACCCGCGCGCAAGACCTGGCGCAAGCATGTTATTCGGTATATATGACAGATTCGACGGCAGGGAAACGCTCAGCAGAAAAATTAAGATGCAATTGCCCTGGGGCCTTACAATCCAAATGCTTGCAGCGCTGGTTCGTGGTTCACGGGCCTGCTGCGCCGCCAACACGTGGCGGCATGCGCCGCCTGGGATGCGAGCGACACAAAGTTTCCGCACATGAATTGGCCTCGGTTGTGCTGTGGGGGCGTCAACAAGAAGAGAGCTGCCCCGTGGGGACAGCTCTCTTGTGAATCGACGGATTGAACCAACGTGCGACTAGGACTTGCGGCGCAACAGGGCCAAGCCGCCGGCGACCAGCAGGCCGATCGTGGCCGGCTCGGGAGTCGAGGTCTTGTTGAACTGGCCTTCCAAGGCGATGTAATCCTTGAAGGTGACGGTGCCATCGCCATCGGCATCGCCCATGGCGTTTGTGGCGTTGCTCTTACCGAAGTTGCCTTCCAGGATAATGTAGTCCTTGAAACTCACCACCAGGTCATGATTGAAGTCGGCCGACCAGTACGTGGTCACATGCACAGACATGGGGATGAGCAGGCCAGGATTGGCCGGATCAAACTGCGCACCCTGAAGATTCACGGCGACGCCGTTGACGTCGTCGGCGAATCGAACCTGGGCCAACTGGTCGGCCGTCAGGCCATTGCTGTTGGTGCCGAAATAGTACTTCGGCATGTTCGTAGCGAGGGTGCCGTTCCATGATGGCTTCAGGATAAGCATCGCGCCGGGCGTCCACGTGGCGGCGCTGCTATCGGCAAAGCGTATCTCACTGCCGGCTGGGCTCCAGCCGACGGCGGTGCCGCCAGACAGCGTCAAAGCGCCCATAGTTTCCGCGCAGTAGTTCGGATTGAGTTCGCAGTTGCCGGCCAACTCGATCGGGGCAGTGTCGGCAATGTGATTGCCTTGCCACCATTGCAGGATGCCGCCGCTCACCTTCAGGCCGCCCGTGCCGATGAACGGCGTTCCATTGAGGCCCGACAGGATAATCCTGCCGGCCTTCAGCCATGTCAGGCCGCCGTACGTGTTGCCAACATCGCCTTCATACACCAGGTAGCCGTTGCCGTCCTTGGTGACACTGCCGGCGGGCCCCTCGATGTTGTACGCGGTCAAGTTGTTGGCTGCGACGTTGAACGTGGTGTTGCCGTCAAGCGTCAGCTTGGAGTAGATCTTATCAGCCGTGTTATTCTTCTTGGCAATGGTGGTGTTGGCGCCAAGTTCCAGGCCCACGCCGCCGGAGTAGTTGCCAATGGAGATGACGCCCGTCCCCGTGCCGCTGCCCATGGTGATGTTGCCGACCTTGTACGGACCGCCATTATCCGTTCTGGCAGTCTGAGCGATCGCGCCCGAGAAATAGGCTGTGTCGGTGAAGTTGTTGGGAAAGCCAGCGCCACCCCAAACCGCCGGGGTCTGCCACAGGTCGGTGCCAGGGGCAGTGCCGGTGAAGGTGTAATCAACGGCCAGCGCGGCTTGCGCCACCAACAACGCAACGATAGCGATTGTGAAAAAACGTGACATATGCACCCTTTCCTTTGGAGACAGATTTCGTAACCAGAAAGTATTGCCCGTGTCCTAAAAGGACGTAGCCTGCATCGCCCATTGCTGTTAGGGACGAACTCAAGAATATCGGGTTATGTCACTGGTTCTACTTGTGACAGGTCCTCCCGACAGCGTTCCTACAGCGAACAGTGCCTGACTATGCTGCTGCCGGAACAAATTACAGATGTGCATCCTTCAGGCCAAATCAGAGCCTGTATCAGCCTTGCACCAAATATGATAAGCGGATTTTCAATTTCGTCAAGAGTAAAAGGTAGGGCAAACTCGCGCAACTGTAGACGTATGCACGTGGAGCTGTGTCCCTGTAATCACAACGCCTCTTTTTCTCCCCTGGCGCAAATCGACCTGCAGTGCATCACGCTCTAGGGTATAGACCTGAGGCCTCCCACAGCAAGTGGTATGGTGCCTAAGGGAATATGCCGTATTTGCCCTTGACATTCTGGGTGCCGGAAGTAGAATAAAGGCTGGTCAGTGGACCGGTGTTTCCGTGAGGAGGTCCGGTGCTCTGAGCAAGTCCGGGTCCGTTCGGTACGTGTTAGGCCAGGACGCCTGTCCGCGGGGTGGAGGAGCGGCATGGCGGTCGAAGGTGCGTTTCTGGGGGGCTGGCTGGCTGACGGGCCCAAACAGAGGAGCATTCGCAGGGTGAGGCCGTTGATGTTGTCCGTGTGGACAGCGGTTTGGCCCTGAGTGTTTACATGTGGACGCGAGCCTCTCACCATTCTGTAAAGGAGATGTAACCGATGAAATCCACGATTCTGACTCTAGCTCTTGCGATGTTGGTTCTCGCAGGAACGGCCTCTGCTGCCGTTCAAACCCTGGTCTATGCCGAAACCAAGAATATTTGCGTTGGCAGTTCCGGCATGCCGGGCGGCGGATACGGCCAGAAGGTGTACAACGTGAACTACAGCACTGACACCGGCTATGGCCAGCGCATTTCGTTCGCCGGCGAAACCGACCAGTCGATCATGGACTTCAACCGCGCCGCTGCCCTGACCGATGTGGAAAGTGCCATCAGCGCTGCCCTCGGCACCACGTTCCACTTCACCGACCCCTCCCAGTTCGCCACGTACAAGGTGAACGTTACCTTGAACTACCAGCCTGCCAACGACTGGGCGGCACAGGCCACTCAAGACGGAAACGTCTTCTCGTTTGCCTTCGCCCCGGCCGTGCGTCTGAGCCAGGGCCAGGACTGGGTGGAGTCCCAGGCCACGTTTGTTACGGCTGACGGCGTTCATCCCTGGAAGGATGCCACCGGCGCCCCCTTGACCACCGTTAACGGCGCCTCTCAGTGGGCACCCAGCATGGCGGGATGGCGCGCCAGCAACTTCATGGTCGTCAACGCCACTTCCGAGTTGTGGGGCATGGCCGACACGAACGGCGGCTTCGACAAGTACGGGTACAATCAGTTGCGTCCCTGGACGCTGGACAGCAGCGTTGCCTGGGCGGCCCTGAAGAATCCCGATGCCGTCGGCTTCGAGTTCATTGAAGATATTGCCAAAGATGGCACCGCCGGCTGCGTCGGCGGCATCTTCAGCCACCGCTTCGGTCTGGTTGAAGCCCAGCCGAACATGACGATCACGTTCGATCCGGGCGTCGTTGGCCACGTCACGACGTACTGGCCGGCCGACTTCAACCACGACCTCGTGGTGAACTTCAAGGATTACATCATCCTGGAGAGCAACTTCGGCAAGACCGGTGCCACGAATGCCATGGGCGATGCCGATGGCAGCGGCAAGGTTGACTTCAAGGACTACGTCATGCTGGAGAGCTCGTTCAACAAGACCTCCAGCCCCGAGCCGGCCACGATCGGCCTGCTGATCGCCGGCGGCCTGGCCCTGCTGCGTCGCAAGGCATAGTTCAATCTGCAGAGTAATGTGTAAGCGGGCGGACCTTCGGGTCCGCCCGCTTTCGTTTGCGCAGAGCAAGGGGCGGGGGCAATTCGGACTGGAAGTCCTCATTTTCGCCTGGATGCGGTTTGCCCTATGGCACAGCCGCCCTCGGCCGTGGCCGTTGCGGCGATATCGATGTCTTCTCGCACGGCTTCACGCCCGAGGGCGGGCGTACCACGGTTATGCAGCCGGTTCGAGGCCATGATTCCCAATTCACGGGCTTAAATGCGTCCGCGCGGCGCTATAGTGGGTCATAGGTTGCATCGGCCGCTGAGCGCCTGAGCGTGCGCGGACCGATAAAGTACCACGGTCGCCAAGCTTATGAATAAAGCGTCGGATAATCCGGGCAGACAACCGTTTCACCGCGGCTGGATCGGCATAATGCTGGCCATCGCGGCCATGCTGGCGGTGGTGCTCTGGAGCGGCCAGGGCAACTGGCTCCGCCGGCAGGTCGGGCTGAACTTGCAGGCGACGGGCTTAGAGGCCATGTCGACTCCGCCCGGGAAAGCGGCCAGCAAGCCCTCGACCCATCCGACCATAAAGACCGCCCCAAAGGGCAAAGGCTTCTGCCCGACCTGACTGTAGTTCAGCCGGGCCATGCGTGACATGGCTGACAAGCCGCCATTTCGTTTCCTTCCTCCCAAGAGCCGGCCTGCAAGGCTGCGCCCGTGGGTGCAACTGGCCTTTGCGGCCATCTGGTTGGCGCCGGTTCGCACTTGGACGGCCGGCATCCCCAGTTGCGTCTTCCACTGCTACGCCTGCCCGCTGGTGTCGCTCTCTTGCCCGGTCGGGCTGGTGGCCAACTACGCCACATGGCACATCATTCCGTGGCTGACGATCGCGGTGGTGTTCTCGGTGGCGGCGTTGGTGGGCTCGCTGGTGTGCGGCTGGATGTGCCCGTTCGGCGCCTTGCAGGACCTGTTCAACAAGATCCCCGGCCCCAAGATCAGCCTGCCCAAGTGGACGGGCTATGGGCGGTACGTCGTGCTGGTCGGCGTGGTGATCGTGCTGCCGTATGTGCTGGGCGGCATGGGCATCGCGTACGACGACCAAGTCGTGTCGATCTGCCGCGAGTGTCCGGCCGGGGCGGTGGAAGCAGCCGTGCCTCGGCAGGTGATGGCCTGGGCGGGCATCGACGGCCCGGTCCACGTGCACACGATCAAGTGGGTGCTGATCGCGGTTTTCCTCGTCAGCATCACGGTGATCTATCGGCCATGGTGCAAGGTGCTTTGCCCACTGGGCGGGTTTCTGGCCCTGTTCAACCGCTTCAGCTTCTTCCAGCTTCACCTGAATCGGCCGCAGTGCATCAACTGCAACCTGTGCCATTCCCGCTGCTCGATGGATGTGGAAGTCACCAAGGCCCCCAACTCAGCCGGGTGCATCCGCTGCCTGGACTGCATCGCCTGCGGGGCCTTGACCCCGAGCATCCCGGCCTTCGGCAAGAAGCCGCCCAAAGAGGATGAACCCGGTGATCGGGTGTAGATTCGTTGCGGTGGCGGCCGCTTTAATCCCGTCCGCAGAACCCCTCGCAGAAGACGCGAGGGAACCTGCGGACCCTACGGTCTGCGGGCCCTGCCGCTCCATTCGATCACGTCTATGCGTCTCGCTCTGACTCCGTGGCGCGCTGGTAGAACATCTTGACGGGCGCGCCGCCCATGGCGATGGCGCACCAGGCGGCCTCGTCGAGCTGCTGCATGGTCAGGCCCAGTTCGAGAGCGTGTCGGTAATGATGCTCGAAGCACGGCCCGCATCGGCTGTGGACGACCAGGGCGAAGATGATCAGTTCCTTGGTCTTCTCGTCGATGGCTCCCTCTGAGGCCATGCTGCGCATGAGCGAGCCGAAGGCCTGGCAGGACGCGGCGACGGTCGATAGCCCTGATGGCGCCACGGCTGCGGATTCGGTTGTCGTTCGGCCGACCGGGCTAGTCGTCACGCCACCTGCCGGCGCGACGGCCGATTGACCAAAGACATCGGCGCAGCAGTCTGCGGAATGCTTGGCGTTCTTCGCTTCTTTCATGGCTTGTCCTTTCGACGGCGTCGTTGCGCCGGCAGCCCGCATGACGATGCATTTTGCGCCCGGCGCGGTGACGCGCCCAATCGTAAAGGCCGGCACATCACGCTCGGCCAGCTCATTCAGCAG
Source organism: uncultured Planctomycetota bacterium (assembly GCA_903892515.1). Taxonomy (GTDB): domain Bacteria; phylum Planctomycetota; class Phycisphaerae; order SM23-33; family SM23-33; genus CAITIS01. The sequence goes on from CAITIS010000121.1 coordinate 5,672, forward strand.
CCGCTCGTAGCGCTCTTGTGGCACAGCGATCAGCAACCCGCCCGAAGTCTGCGCATCGGCAGCCAGGTGCACCAGCGCGGGCTCGACGCCGTCGGCTTGCAGGTCGTCCCCGACATATTCCATATTGCGTTCGACGGCCCCGGGCACCACGCCGTCGCGCAGGGCCTCCAGCACGCCGTCGATGGCCGGCAGGGCTGAGGCGTCGATCTCGGCTGAGACTTGGGAGTGCCGCAGCATCGACAGCAAATGCCCCAGCAGGCCAAAGCCAGTCACGTCGGTGCAGGCTGAGGCATCGGCCGCCCTGGCCGCCTGGGCCGCGGCGCGATTCACCTGTGCCATCCACCGCTGCGCCGCCGCGACATCCACGCCCTTCGCGGGTGCCACGGCTGCGGAGTGTGCAGCCGTGTTCGCTCGGCCGATCCCACGCACACCTGCAGACGCCGCAGGTGTGGCACCCTGTGCTCCTGGCGCGGCGGCCCAGCCGACCTGCTGGGCGAAGTTCACGACGCCCACGCCCAGCGGCTTGGTCAGCACGAGGATGTCGCCGGGCCTGGCCGTGTCGTGCCGCAGCGCAGTTTTGAGAGCAGAGCCCACAGCCGAGGGCGGCTGTGCTACGGACGCGGGCGAGGGCGGCTGTTCCACCGTGCCGGTGATGGCGAAGCCCAGCTTGATCTCGTCATCCTTGATGCTGTGGCCGCCGATGAGCGAGCAGCCATTCTCGTTGAGCACATCGGTGGCGCCCTTCATCATCTGGTACATGATCTGGCCGTCGAGCGTCTCAGAGGGAAAGGCCAGGATCGACAGGGCGGTGCGCGGCACGCCGCCCATGGCGTAGATGTCGGAGAGGCAATTGGCCGCGCAGATCCGCCCGAAGAGGTACGGGTCGTCCACGCAGGGCGTCATGACATCGACGGTCTGCACCAGCAGCGTGGTGTCATTGAGGCGGTAGATGGCGGCGTCATCGGCAGCGGGAATGCCGGAAATAATGGCCGGGTCGTTCACGGGCGGCAGCTTGCCCAGCACGGCTTCCAGGTCGGTCGGGGCGATCTTCGACGCACAGCCGGCGTTATGCACGAGCTGCGTGAGGCGGACGCTGGCAATACTGGCCGGCTCGGGCCGCTCGCCTGCGCAGGGGCAGAGCCCGCGCTGCGTGAACACGTCGCACGGGCAGGGCCGGCGGGGGTCGCAGATGCAGTGTCCCAGCTTCTGGCTGCGCTGCATCACGCGGCGGCGCTTGTCGATGTCAATCTTGGGCATGCTACTCCTTGGCCGCTGGGGCCTGGGCCAAAAGCTTGCGGGCCTCAGCCCCCGGCGTGCGGCGATTGTCATGGCGAACGGTCAGCCGCTGGGCGTCAAAATAATCCAGCAGCGGCACGGCGAATTTCCGGCTGACGCCCAGGGCATCGCGAAACGCCACCGTCTCGAATTCCTTGGTCCCAGCGAACAGCCGCAGCACCACGCCGCGAGCCTGATCGACGGCCTCGCGGTGCATCCACACCTTCTCATCCAGCCGGACGACTTTGCCTTGCTCGCGCAGCAGTCCCAGCAGCTTGTCGAACGTTGCTCGCGGCAGGGCCAGACTATTGGCCAGCTCTTCCGGTAGCGGGGGCGCCAAGCCGGCGGCCCGTACCGCCTGCTCGACGCGGTCTATGGCCTCGCGGTCTTCTTGGTGCAACTGCGAGCCCCGGCCGCTCAGGCAGTACAACTCGCCGTGCCGCTCGATCTTCCTGGCCAAGAGCAGCGAATCGAGGACCCACGCGAGCGTCGTCGCATGGCCAGCCAAGACAACGGGCTGACCACGGCACCCAGCGAGCGTGGCCGGTTCGAACTTAGGTTGGGCGCGAAGCTCGGCTTCGGTCAGCCCGACACGCGAAGGCTGGGCGGCGTGGAAGGCCTCCAGTGCGGCCAGCGTGGCTTGCTGCGCCTGGGCGAGCACATCCTTGTGAATGCATTTGCCGTCGCGCGTGATCACGATGCCGCCGGCGATCAGTTCGTCCAGAATTGGCCCCAGCTCTTGGGCACGCTCTGCGGCCAACTTGGCCAGTTCATGAAGACTCAGTGGTTGCACCTGCCGCCGCAGCGTCAATTCCAGTCTGGTTTTGGGATCATCCAGTGCCGCCAGTTGCTCGCGCAGCGGGGTGAGAATCCAATCACGCTGCCGCCGGAGTCGCACGCCGGCGCAGGAAATGACTCGCCCGCCGCCGATAGTGGTCAGCCGGCCATCAGCCTGGTCGGAGAGATTGTGCCGCACGATGAATCGCTCGCCGGCGGCCACCGGCAGCGGTTGGCTCAGGCGAAACTGCACCAGCGCCGACTTGCCGCTCTGAAGTTGCTTGTCTTCGAGCAGGGCCACGCGCGCCATCATCTCGGCCGTGCCCATGTGCAGGTGCACCTCGGCATAGTCCTTCAGCGGCGAGGCCAGTTCCGGCAGCAGCGTCAGGTTGGCTTCAAACATGCTCACGGCTGAGAAGCGTCCAGCCTCGCACAGCAGTTTCCCCCGGCCGACGGCCTGGGCGTCGATGTCGGCCAGGTTTATGGCGATGCATTCGCCGCTCCTGCCGGTCTGGGCTTCTTCGCCGTACACCTCGAGATGCCGTACGCGGACCTCAGCACCGTCGGGCAGCAGGGTGAGCTTGTCGCCCACGCTGACTTGCCCGGCCGTTGGAATGCCCGAGACCACCGTGCCGAAGCCGCGGATGCTGAAGCTCCGCTCGACCCACAGCCGGAACAGGCCGGTGCAGGTGCGCTGCGGGCAGGTCGTGGCCAGGGTGTTGATGGCCTCGTACAGGCCGTCGAAGCCTTCGCCGGTGATGTTCGAGATCGGGCAGATCGGCTCATCGGCCAGGAACGTGCCGGCCAGAAAGCCGCGTAGTTCGGCCAGCAGCGCCGCGCGGGTCTCCGGCGGGATCAGGTCGATCTTGGTCAGCGCCACCAGCCCGCGCCGCACGCCCAGCAGCGTGAGTATCTGCAGGTGCTCGCGGGTCTGGGGCATCACGCCGTCGTCGGCGGCGATGACGAAGATCACGCCGTCCATGCCGTGCGCCCCGGCGGCCATGTTGCGAATGAAGTCCACGTGGCCCGGCACGTCGACGATGCCCACCAGCGTGTCGTCGCTCAGGCGGCAGGGGGCAAAGCCCAGTTCGATGGTCATGCCGCGGCGCTTTTCCTCGGGCAGGCGGTCGGTGTCGCAGCCGGTCAGCAGCTTGACCAGGGCGGTCTTGCCGTGATCCACGTGGCCGGCGGTGCCGAGCATGATGTTCCTTCGCCGGGGCATTATCTCGCTTGCACCGCTCGGGTGACGGCCTGGGCCACCGTGGTTACCTGCTCATCGCGAATCGTCCGCACATCCAGCAGCACCGCGTTCTGCTCGATGCGCCCGAAGACGGCCGCCTGGTCCAGCCGCAGCCGGCGAGCGAGTTCGTCGGCCTTGACGGCATTATGCCGCAGCGCCACCACAAAGGATGGCAACTGTTGCATGGGTAGCGAGCCGCTGCCCAGGTACGCCTGTGACGGCTGGGCGGTCGCGGTCACTGCGGCTGAGGCGGATGCAATCGCCGCCGACAGAGTTTCTGCACGCTGCTTTAACGCTTCATTCGACTCGCCCAGCATGCGATATAGCGGATGAACTTCGGCCAGCCGGTCGGGGTCCCTGAACAGGTGCAACGTCCGCTCCAACGCCATCAGGCAGAACTTGTCCACCCGGCTGGCGCGCCACAGCGGGTGCTTGCGAATGCGCTCGATGCAGGAGTTCTTGCCCACCATGATGCCGCCTTGCGGGCCGCCGATGAGTTTGTCGGCACTAAACAGCGTCACGTCGGCGCCGGCGGCGATGGACTCCTGCACGGTGGGCTCGTGCGGCAGGCCGAAGCGTTCCAGGCCCACCAGCGCGCCGGCCCCGATATCGTCGATCAGCAGCACGTTCCTCTGTTTGGCCAGCTCGACCAGTTCGGCCAGCTCCGGCTGGGACTCAAAGCCCACGATGCGGTAATTGCTGGGGTGCACGCGCAGGATGGCGGCCGTCTGGTCGGTAATGGCGGCGGCGTAGTCGCGCAGGTGCGTGCGATTGGTCGTGCCGACTTCGATGAGCCGAGCGCCGCTGATGGCCATGATGTCGGGCAAGCGGAACGAACCGCCGATCTCGATAAGCTGGCCGCGCGAGACGATCACTTCCTTGCCGGCCGTCAAAGCTGAGAGCGTCAGCAGCGTGGCCGCGGCGTTGTTGTTGGCCACCGTGGCGGATTCCGCGCCGGTCAACTCCGTCAGGATGCCCTCGATTCGGCGGTCGCGGTCGCTGCGCTGGCCCGTGGCCCGGTCGATGGCCAGCGTGACGTAGCCCTTCAATTCGTCCACGAGCGAGTCAACCACGCTCTCGGCCAGCACGGCCCGGCCCAGGCCGGTGTGCATGATGACGCCCGTGGCGTTGATCGCGCCGGTGAGATGGTACTGCGTGCGATCCGTCAAGACTTCGCCTGCACGCTCCAGGAGAAAGTCAGCCGAGACGTGCGCCGGGCCGCATCGGCCGGCGGTGTCGGAGAGAATCTGCCCGCGCAGCGTCTCGACGGCCTGGCGGATGCAGTCGGTGACGAGCTTACGCGGATGCCGCGCGAGCCATTCTTGAGCCCCTGGCGTGGCCAGCAGGTCCGACACGGAAGGAATCTGGCGAAGCAGTTGGTCTTTCATAACTGGTCCCAATTGAGAACCAGAGCATGATATCACGAGTGGCCATAGGCGTCATGTGCGTCTTGACGAGAGCCCGCTATTCGGGGATGCTCCCAGCCTCGCCGCGGCTGGGGACGAGTCGCGGAACAGGCTCAAGATTCAAAGGCTAGTACATAGCAGAGGCAGCCCTGAACCACGCGTGGTCACAATCGAGAAATGCGATACTCGCATTCTTGACTTGCCCTGAAATCGTGATAGGCTGATATGTACTGGGGCGTCCTCTGCTGGGGCGTCCTGTGTGGCATTTCGCATTCGGGATCAGACGCGACAGAAACGAAAGGGGCAGCAAATGAAGACGATGGCATTTCTCGCACTGATAATGGTGCTGGCGTTTGCAGCGGTCGTGTCAGCGGCCACGCCGATGGTGACTCTCGGCATTACCACCTCGGGCAATAGGTGGCAGCTCTATGGCTTGGCGAGCAACGACTGCGCCGGGCTGGTGGGCTTTGATGTCAGCTTCGGCGGCGGGGGGCTGGGGCAGGTTAGCACCGCGACGCAAAGGGCACCGAGGTTCACCAACAGCAACCAGGACTATCAGGGCTTCCATGGCAATCCGTCGGATGGGACTGTGTACGGGGGCGCCGTTCGAGACGTCTTCAACGACCAGTCCGTGATGTGGGATCCCGCGAGCGCTGGAGCTTCCGCTTACCGGAACCTCTTGGTTTTGCAGGGCGTCGGCGTTCAGAGCGTCCAGGCAATCGACGCCGGTGACGGCAGCACATTGCTGGGCACGGTCGGCTCGCCGGTGCTTCTGGCGCAAGGCACGTTCACGGGCCAGGCGGCGTTTGCCCCGACGGGTTGGTATGGCAATGTGCTGTCCGGCTCGGTCGGGAGTTGGGCCGGCCCGGGGAACGTTGAAGGGGCGAACTGTGTCTTTCAGAGCGGCGGAAGCTTTCCCTTCCCGACCGGGGCCGGGCCGTCGCTGTTCTACAACCCTTGCGACGCCAACTTGAACGCCAAGGTCGACTTCTCAGATTACATTATTTTGGAGGCGAACTTTGGCAAGACCGGCGCAACGCGGGCCACGGGCGACTTCAATGGCGATGGCACAGTGACTTTTGCCGACTACGTCGCCCTGGAGCTGAACTTCGGCGAACCGTCGGTGGTGTTCAATGCTGCCCGCAACGACAGGGGGCCAAACCCTGCCCACCCTGCGGACTTCAACTGGGATTACGTCATCAATGGCCGCGACTGGCTGGTGCTGGAACGCAACTTTGGCCACTCCGGCATGGCTGGCCGCGACGGCGACCTGAACGGTGATGGCAAGGTGGACATGATCGACGTGAACCTGTTCAACGGGTGGATGATCGATTCCCCCCAGGTTCCCGAACCGGCAAGCATCGTGCTGGTAGCAGCGGGCGCGGCGGCGTTGCTGCGGCGGCGGAGATAGCCCTGTCGGGCCCGTAGATTCCGGAGCGGCGTCTTGCGAATGGTTCTGCCCACGGGATTGAATGCACGAGAATTGGGTAAGAAGCGAAAGGGCAGCAAATGAAGACGATGGCATTTCTCGCACTGATAGTGGTACTGGCGTTTACAGCGGTCGTGTCAGCGGCCACGCCGACAGTGACGCTTGGCATCACTACCTCGGGCAACACATGGCAACTGTATGGCTTGGGTGGCCCGGACTGCCCGAACCTGTTGGACTTTGATGTCAGTTTCGGTGGCGGCGGCCTGGGGCAGGTGATGAGTTCGACGATCAAGATCCCCGGGGATGCTTGGCAAAACGCGCATGCGAATCCCAATGGCGCAATCGTCGGCGGTGTCCTCTCTGGTCTGGGCAATTACAACGAGAACGTCGGCATCGGAACGCCCGTTTTGCTCGCGCAGGGAACCTTCACCGGCCCGGCGGCGTTTTCGGCGGCTTCGGTGGCCGGTAACGTGGTCGACAGTGCTCCGGGCTATATGGGCCAAGGTGCTACGTGGGTGTTCCAGAGTGCCGGGAGCTTTCCATTTCCCAGTGGTGCAGGACCGTCGCTGTTCTATAACAACTCCGACGCGAACCTCGACGGGAAGGTAGACTTCAAAGACTACATCGCCCTCGAAGGCAATTTCGGCAAGACGTACGCCACGCGGGCCATGGGCGACGCCAATGGCGACCAGACCGTCAACTTCGTCGACTACGTCCAGTTGGAGTTGCAGTTCGGAGCGTCCGGCGTTTCGTGCCCGGTCAACCCGAGCACCCCGTTCAACTACGAGACGCCCGGCCTGGCCGAGTGGATCATGATCGAACGCAACTTCGGCCGGACTGTGTCTGTCGGCACCGGCGGTGATTACAGCAACGACGGCCGGGTTGACTTCAAGGACCTCATCATGATGGAAAGTGTATTGGGTCCCGGGCCAACCCCCGAACCGGCGACGATGGCTTTGTTGCTGCCGGCGGGGCTGACGTTGCTGCGGCGGCGGAGATAGAGCCCGACCTGCTGGTTGAGCGATGGGTTTTCGTGTCGCGGGCGTCTCGCCCACGCTGGCGATGCTGTGGCATTGGTGGGTACCGACGCGGGCGAGACGCCCGCGGCACTCACTCAATGGCAGCTAAGGCTTGCTGGTTGGGCCGGACATTGCGGTGGTCGAGCACGGGCTAGCCGGGCTGGTGGTCGGGCTTGCGGGTTGGCTGGCTGCCTGGCTCGATGCCGGTTGTGACGCTGGGGGCAGTTTCACGCGAACGACCTTCTGGTCGGTCAGCGTTGCGCCGGTCAGGTAATCCACGAACGTCGCGCGGATGGTCACGTCCGGGTTCGTCGGCTGGTTTTGCCAGGGGCAGTCGAAGCGGTAGTGGTACGTGAGGAAGCCCGACTCCCAATGCTTGGCGATGTCGGAAGCGGGGAAGTCGTAGCACCCGATCATTGCCGCTCGCGCCAGGTCGAACAGTTCGATCTTCACGCTGCCGGCGGCCTTGACCACGCTGCCATCGCGGTCGATGGGCTTGATATACACGCGGACGCCTTCGTCGCCCGGAGCGCCGCTCTCGTTGATGGCCCCGCTGTGCGGGCCGATTTGGATGGACGTGGGCGTGAATAGCAGCTCCAGTCGCTTTTCGCCCAGGCCCTCGAGCGTGAGAATCCGCTTGGCCTGCTCGATCCTGGTCTGTTCGAGATCGCTGTTGTCCTTCTTGAGTTTGGCGTTCTCGTCGCGGCAGGTCTGCAAGTCGGCGATGAGCTGGATGTTCTGCTGGTCGTGCGTCTGGCAGCCGCCCAGCAACAAGCCAGCCGCGCCGAGCATGGCAGCGGCCAGCAGTGTTGCGCCGAACTTGCGGGGCAATGTCATGTTTCGTCGCGTGCGCCGGAGGGCCGGGCGGTATCGGGCATGTGCTGAAGGATCTTGTCCGCGCAGCCATATTCGACGGCCTCTTCGGCCGACAGCCACTTGTTGCGGTCGCAGTCCTTGGCAATGCGGTCGATGGGCTGGCCGGTGTGCTGGGCGAGAATTTCGTACATCCGCTTGCGCAAACGCAGAATTTCCCGCGCCTCGATATCCAGTTCCGTGGCGGCGCCCTGGAGCACGCCACTGATGAGTGGCTGGTGGATCAGCACGCGGCTGTTGGGCAGGATGAAACGCTTGCCGGGCGTGCCGGCGACCATGAGCCAGGCGCCCATAGACGCGGCCATGCCGACGCAGTACGTCGCCACGTCGCAGCGCAGGAAGCGCATGGTGTCGTAGATGGCCAGTCCGGCCGTCACGCTGCCGCCGGGGGAGTTGATGTAAATGTGGATGTCGCTCTTGGGGTCCTCGTTGGACAGGAAGAGCAACTGGGCGACGACGGTGTTGGCCATTTCGTCATCGATGCCGCCCGAGACGAAGATGATGCGGTCCTTCAGCAGCCGGCTGTAGATGTCGTAGGCCCGCTCGCCCCGGCCGGTCTTTTCAATGACAATCGGAATCAGGTGCTGGTTTTGAACCATGCGAACCTCATATCTTTTTGGCTGCACGGGCGAGACGCCCGTGACACGCATGGCCGAGACGGCCATGTCACAAAAACTCAGGTCACAACACCCATGCCACGAACACCCAGATCACAAGCTACTTCGTCTTCTTGTTGGGATCGAGCTTCTTGCTGGTGTCGACGATCTCATCCACGATGCCGTAATCCTTGCCTTCCTGCGGCGACAGGTAGCGATCACGCTCGGTCTCCTGCTCGATCTGCTCGATCGGCCGGCCGGTGTGCTTGCTGAGAATTTCGTTGAGCTGGTGCTTGGCCTTCAAGATTTCCTCGGCCTGGATGGCGATGTCCGCGGCCTGGCCCGTCACGCCGCCCCAGGGCTGGTGAATCATGATCTTGCTGTGGGGCAGGGCGAAGCGCTTGTTCTTGGCGCCGGCGGCCAGCACGATGGCGGCGCCGCTGGCGGCTTGGCCCACGCAAAACGTGGCCACGTCGCAGGCCAGGAACTGCATCGTGTCGTAAATGGCCAGCGTGTCATCGACCGACCCGCCGGGGGAGTTGATGTACAGGTTGATGTCGCGGTCGCGCTGCTTGGCTTGCAGTTCCAGCAGGCGCATGATCAGGCTGCCGGCGGTGCCGGGATTGATCTCGCCCCACAGGAAGACGATCCGCTCTTCGGCCAGACGCTCTTCCAGCGTCATCTCACGCCGCTGCACGTACTGCTGATACGACGCATTCACGTCCAGCGCCCGCGGGAAGCCTGCATTCTCATTGCCGCGATGGCTCATAGCGTCTCCCGTAATCCTTTCGATTCCCGGCCACATCAGGCGGCTCGGCGCATCTGTAAAGCTGCGGGCCAAAAACCATCGACCCAGGTCCATTGGCCCCAACCGCCCGCTGGCAGTTGGGGCAAGGACCGATTCTTTTCTTCGACCGTTTGGGGCCGCGGCTTTTGCGGGTTCCCGCCGGCGAAATGAGTTTCTAGGTCGTCTCGGCCTGCTGGGCGGCCTGTTCCGCCTGCATCTGCTCGGGCGTCACGTCGACGATCTTGGCCTCGGCCAGGATCTTCTCGACCACCTTGTCGTCGCGAATCGCGATGTACAGATCTTCCAGCCGGCCTTCGTTGTGCAGTTCCTGACGAACGCGCTCGGGCCGGCGATTGTTCTTGGCTGCGATCTGGGCGATGCGGGCATTGGCCTCGGCCTCGTCCACGTCGATGTTCTCCTGGTTGGCGATCTTGCCCAGGATGAACGACAGCTTGCTCTCGTCCAGGGCCTGCTTGGTGGCGCCTTCGGAGAGCACTTCGAGATTCTGCTCGATCTGCTCGCGCGGCACGCCGCGGTACAGCAGGTCCACGTATCGCCGGGCCAGCAGCGTGCGGGCATGACGCTTGGACACGCCCTCGGGCACGTCCAGCGTGGTGTTGGCCAGCAGGTACCGCAGCACTTGGGCATGCATGGCCTCGTGCTGCTGGGTTACGGCTTCGGACTCCATCCGCTGGCGGACGGCCGCTCGCAGCTCTTCGACGTTCGCATAGCCGGCCTGGGTGGCCACGGCCTCAAACTCGGGCAGTTCGGGACGCTTGACTTCCTTGACGGTGACCGTGACGGTCACTTCCTTGCCGCGCCACGCCTCGTTGGGGTGCGGCTGGGGCACGGTAGTCTTGAGCGACTTGGTGTCGCCGGCCTTGGCGCCGGTGAGCTTCTTGCCCAGATTCTCCAGCAGGATGCCTTCGATCTGGAAGGGGCCGACGCGCATCGGCACGTCCTGGCGGTCCAGTTCGATGCCGTCGCCGGCCACCTTCACGTCGGCCACGACCACGTCGTTTTCCGCCGCCGGCTCATGGGTCACCTTGACCGGGGCATAGGCGCGGCGATAGTTCTCCAGCGTCTGCGTTACGCGCGCGTCATCGACCTCAAGCGTGGGCTTCTTGATCTCCAAGCCCTTCCACTGCGGCAATTCAAATTCGGGAGCGACCTCGACCTCGAAGGAGAAGCTCAACGGGCCCTCGTCGGGAATCTTTATTTCTTCGATCTTGAGTTCGGGCTCGCCAACCATCTGGAGTTTTTCCTGCTCCAGGCCGGCGCCCAGGGCCTCGCTGACGATGGAATTACGGACGTCCTCGCCGACTTCCTTGCCGAATCGCTTCTCAATCAGCCGCTTGGGGGCGTGGCCAATGCGGAAGCCAGGGACCATAGCGCTCTTGGAGAGTTCGCCGAACATCTCGTTGTACTTGGCGTCGATCTTCTCGCGCTCGACCTCAATGGTGACCTTCTTGCGCAGGGTGCCGGCGTCTTCCACCTTGACGTTCACCTTGGGCTTTTCTGCGTTCGTGTCCTGGGCCGCGTCGTTCTTCTGCTCGTCGCTCATGTAGATCTACATTCCATTTCAGTTCCAACCGCGACCAACCCGCCCACAAGGCGGATCCCGGCGGCCGGAGAACCACGTAACTCTTTTGGCAAGCCCCGGTACGCAACAGCCAATCATAGACGCCATCCCATGGCGGTTTCGACTATCGGCTGCAAGCTACCGGCCAACCTGCAAGAGGGGCACTGTACGCGATGGCTGGAGCGGAGTCAATTCCACAAACAGCAGGGATTAGGCCCCAAGTCCGGGATCGAGCTTGCCGCATTTTGCCCGGGGACAGAAAGCCCGGTTACTTCTGGGGCAGCGGCAGCCGCTGATCCTCAGCCAGTTCCGTGTTGGGCCGGTACAAGACGACCGACCGGCCGACGACATCGACCAGCACGGCATCCAGGGCGGTTGCCAGGTCCTGGGCGGCCTGCTTGCGGTCCTTGGCGGCCGACTCTAAGAGTTGCAGCTTCACCAGCTCGCGCCGGCTGAGAATGCTCTTGATGTGCGCCAAGGCCGAGTCGGTCATGCCGGCCTTGCCGATGTTGGCGTCGGGCTTGCAGTTTCGGCCTACGGAACGCAAGAAAGCCCGCTGACTGGTCGTAATCTGGGTGCTCATGGCGTCTATGAACATCGGCGCAAGGCCCGTGTCAATGGATTTTGCCGCTGGGGTCGGCCCAGGCCGGCAGGAACGCTGGCCGATTTTTTGCTACTTTCGCCGCCAGCTTGATTTGCCGATATACCCGGCTAGAGTTTGATAGGCTCTTATTCGAGGTTGGCAATGGTCGAGCAGCAGATGTTTTCGTTGCAGCGTCAAGGTGACACCTTCGTTGTCGTGGTGAACATTTCCGACTACAGCTCCACCGTCACCGACGCGATCCTGGCGGACCTCCGCGAGGCCCTCGATGCCGGGATGGTCGTCAAGCTGGCCATCGACATGGCCGGCGTGAAGTTCATGGACAGCGTCGCCCTGGGCTCGCTGGTCGTGCTGCTGCGGCGGATCAAGCAGGTCGGCGGGAGACTGGCACTGGTCGGAGTCTCGGGCCATTGCCTCAAGGTCATGCAGGTCACCGGACTGGGCAAGGTCTTTGAACTTTACCCCGACCTGCCAGCTGCCAACACCGGCTTTGCCAACACGTCCAGTTGAGCCTCACCCCGCGCCGGGGCATCCACATGCCTTTCCGCCAGACGGCGCGTAAAGGCATGGCACCTGGCGAGACGGCGCATAAAGGTCCGGCACGATACACCTGGCACCTTGGCCGGCATGGCATCTCGTCCGGCATAGCGCCAGCATTTCGCCTCTAACGGTGCAAATCTCACTTCGGGGATGGTAACATTCTGGGCATGGACTCCCACGAACCCAAGGTGGATCGTTTTGCACGCGTCCCGGACGCCCTTCGGCAGCGACTCATCGGCGACGTGCCCCTGGAGCAAGTCATCGCGGTGGCGCCCTTTGACCTCAGCGAAGAAGGCCACTACATCAGCGGCTACTTGGCGCTGCGTGAGGGGCAGCTTGGCAGCTTCCTCAAGAGCGACGGCCACTGGGAAGGCCACTGGATTCCCATCCCGGAAAAGTCCGAAGCCATCATGTTCGAAGGCCTGGGCATGGGCACGCTTCGGCTGATCGATGAGACGTCGATGCTCGGCGAGTGGCGTTTCACGCGGCGGCACGAGAAAGAAGTGGCCGAACTGCACCGCCAGTTGGAGAAGCAGCTCAAGGTCGCCGAGGCCGAGGCGTTCGACCGGAAGGGCCCCAAGCCCGACGAGAAGAAGACCAAGTGCGATAAGTGCGGCAAGGCTATTCCCGACTGGTCGGAGGTCTGCCCCTCCTGCCTGAGCCGGCGCAAGGTGCTCTCGCGGCTGATGGACTTCGTCAAGCCGTACAAGTACCGGGCCATGGTCGGCTTCGGCCTGTCGATCTTCCTGACGCTGCTGGGCTTGCTGCCGCCGTTCCTGACGAAGTTCATGGTTAATGACGGGCTGGGGGCCGCTCGCGGCGGCCATGGCGACTACCGGCTGCTGCTGAAGCTCGTGGGGCTGTGGGCCGGAGTGATGGTGCTCAGCGCCGTGCTGGGCGGAGTCCGGCAGCGGCTGATGGCGGCGCTGGGTTCACGCATGGCTCGCGATATCCGCGACACGACCTACACCCACCTGCACAAGCTCTCGCTGAGCTTCTATGCCAAGAAGCCCACCGGCTCGCTGATTACGCGCATCACCAGCGATTCCGACCGAATCTGGGACTTCATCGCCTGGACGCTGCTGGAGGCGGTGAATTCGTTCGTGCTGATCGGTGGCGTGGCCGGTTTTCTGTTCCTGCTGAACTGGCGGCTGGCGCTGATCGTGCTGATTCCGGTGCCGCTCATGCTGGCGGTGACCATCTTCTTCCACAACCGGATGCACTTCTATTTCCACCGCATTTTCCATCGCTGGAGCCAGATGACCAGCGTCGTCTCTGACGCCATTCCCGGCGTGCGCGTGATCAAGGCCTTCGCCCAGGAGCGGCGCGAGGTGGACCGCTTCAGCAGCAAGAACGACCACGTGTACCGCGGCGAGATGGACATGATCACGCTTTGGACGCTGTTTGGGCCCGTGCTGGACCTGTCCACGCAGGTCGGCGCGATCGTCGTCTGGATACTGGGCGGCTACTGGGTCATCGATGGCCGATATGCCATGGACGTCGGCACGTTGATCGCCTTCACGGGGCTGATGTGGCGCTTCTACGACCCCATCCACAACATCGCCCACATGGACCGGCAATTCAACCGCGCCGCCACGTCGGTGCAGCGGATCTTCGACGTGCTGGACACGCCGCCGGCCGTATTCTCCAAGGCCGGCGCCGTCAAGACCGATGGCTTCCGCGGCGACATCGAGCTGCGGAACGCCACATTCAGCTACGACGGCGTGCGGCGCGTGCTGCGCAACGTCAGCGTGAAGATCAACGCCGGCGAGATGATCGGTCTGGCCGGTCCTTCGGGTGGCGGCAAGACCACGCTGATTAACCTGATCTGCCGCTTCTACGACGTGCTGGAAGGGCAGATTCTGATCGACGGCATCGACGTCCGCGATTACGACATGCACGACTTGCGCCGGCAGATCGGCGTGGTGTTGCAGGAGCCGTTCCTGTTTTACGGCACGGTGGCCGACAACATCGCCTACGGCAACCCCGACGCCACGCGTGAGGACGTGATCCGCGCCGCCCGGGCCGCCAATGCCCATGATTTCGTCGTCGGTTTTCCTGACGGGTACGATTCCATGGTCGGCGAACGTGGCCAGACGCTTTCGGGCGGCGAACGCCAGCGGATCAGCATCGCCCGGGCCATCCTGCACAATCCCAAGATCCTGGTGCTCGACGAAGCCACCAGCAGCGTGGACACCGAATCGGAAAAACTGATCCAGGACGCCATCATGCGGCTGGTGAACAACCGCACGACCATCGCCATCGCGCATCGGCTCTCGACGCTGCAACGGGCCGACCGGCTGATCGTGCTGGACAAGGGCGAGATGGTCGAGCAGGGCAGCCACGCCGAACTGGCCAAGAAGGAAGGCGGCATCTACGCCAAGCTGCTGGGCATGCAGATGGAGATGCAGAGCTTCATCGCTGTCGGCGGGTAAACAACGGCCTTAACCGCGGAGGCCGCAGAGCAATTCAGGTAGGGTCCGCAGGTTCGTTCGCGTCGTCTGCGAGAGGTTCTGCGGACGGGACATGGCCCAAACCCAGCCGGGTGCCGATGGTAATGCTTCTGCGTTGTCTTGCGGAAGCATGTGAAGTTCGGCGGCGCGTGGCGAGGCATGCTTCCGCAACAACGCGGAAGCATGGCCCCCACGGCGTTTTGGTGGGGCTCGCGATTACGCTCGACCCACCCTACATTGGCTTTCCTCTGCGCTTTCGCCGGGTGCCGTGGCCGCGGGGTCCAGCGGCCACGTGGACGCCGTCCATCGCGACGAATGCCCCGTCCGCAGAACCTTTCGCAGACGACGCGAAAGAACCTGCGGACCCTACCAGCCCGTTGAAAAACGTAGCACGGGCGTCTCGCCCGTGGTTCAACGACGCGAAACTAGCCAAAACACTCACGGGCGAGACGCCCATGCTACAAAGGCAAGCACTTCTTCAACGGGCAGCTACGTTCCTCTGCGTGCTCTGTGGCGATCAGTTCAAGAGAAGAGGCCGCAACTCTTGCTGAGTCGCGGCCTCTGTGTGTTCGTGTCAGTTAGCGGGTCAATAAACCGCCAAATCGCCTACGCCGATTCCTTCTTCTCCACCAGGATATCGGCCAGCCGCAGCTTTCGGCCAACGTCGACGTTTTCCTTGGTGACGATGTAGCGTGCGCCGGCGATCTTGGACTCCGGCAGTTCATACATCAATTCCAGCATGAGGCCTTCCATGACGCTGCGGAGGGCGCGGGCGCCGGTGTCCAGCGCGATCGCCTTGGTGGCAACGGCAGTCAGGGCCTCCTGAGAGAACTCCAAGGTGGCGCCTTCCATCTCGAAGAACCGCTGATACTGCCGAACCAGGGCGTTGCGCGGCTCGGTCAGGATCTTCACCAGCACCTCTTCGTCCAGTTGCCCCAGCGTGCTCAGGCACGGCAGTCGGCCGATGAACTCGGGGATCATGCCGTACTCGATCAGGTCGTCGGGCGTGACCATTTCCAGGATGCGGGCGTGTTCGGTGGCCGACTCGTCCTTGGCCTCTTCGCTGGTAAAGCCGATCATCTTCTGGCCGAGGCGCTTCTTGATGATGTCTTCCAGCGACGTGAACGTGCCGCCGCAGATGAACAGGATGTGCGTCGTGTCGATCTGGATGTAATGCTGTTCGGGGTGCTTGCGTCCGCCCTGCGGCGGGACGTTGGCCACGGTGCCTTCGAGCATCTTCAGCAGGGCCTGCTGCACGCCTTCGCCAGAGACGTCGCGCGTGATGGAAACGTTCTGCGTCGTCCGGCCAATCTTGTCGATTTCGTCAATGTAGATGATGCCGCGCTGGGCAGCCTCGACGTCGAAGTCGGCCGCCTGGATCAGCTTGAGCAGCAGGTTTTCGACGTCCTCGCCGACGTAGCCGGCCTCGGTCAGCGTGGTGGCGTCGCCGATGGCGAAGGGCACGTTCAGCACCTTGGCCAGCGTGCGGGCCAAGAGCGTCTTGCCCGAACCCGTCGGCCCGATCAGCAGCACGTTGGACTTGTCGATTTCGACCTGCGTGTCGTCCTCTTCGGCGTGCGCCAGCCGCTTGTAGTGGTTGTGTACGGCCACGGAGAGCACGCGCTTGGCGCTGTCCTGGCCCACGACGTACATGTCGAGGAATTCCTTAATCTGCCGCGGCGTAGGGATGTTTCCTACTGCCGGCTGAGTGGCCGAGCTGCGGCGCTTTTCCTGCTTGATCAGCGTCTGGCAAAGCTCAACGCAATGGGCGCAGATCTGCACGCCCTCGGGGCCTTCGACGGTCGGGCCGACCTCGCGAGCGCTGCGCCCGCAGAAGCTGCAGACCTTGGAGCGGCTCGTGCGCGAACCTTTTTTGTCGTTGGCGTTGCTGCCGTTGTTGTCGGTCGGACGATCGTTCATCTCAATTCCTGATATAATTTTGCGTGCGCGACGACCTCATGTAACTTCGGCCGGGCGGCGTAAGAACGTTAATAGACTCCATCTGCTCATCTTCTGGCCGCTTGGCCTGTCGGGCTCTCCGGGCGCTCCGGGAGGTTCAACATCTTCCGCCTCCCGCGGTCGTACTCCTCTTGAGAAATCTTGCCCTGGCGAAGCAACCGGGTGAACTCTTCCATCGGGTTTACGCGACTGGACTTATTGAGTCCCAGTGCCATCCGCCGGATGGCCATCACACCCAGGAACACAACAAACATCGCACCGGCCAAGACCACCACCCACAAGGCGATGTCCTTGATCTTCTCGATGTCCGCCAAGAGCAACCCGTGTGCCATCACTATTTAAGTGTACGGACGGATGGGGCGTGAATCAATCCTCGCCTGCGCCGTCGGTACCTGATTCCATACGCCGCTGGGACTCATATGGGCCATTTGCCTGCCCCTGGATCGGTGCGAACACTAGGGTCAGGTTCTTCCCGTCGGAACTGGCCCGCAGCCCGCCAGGTAAGTCGGCGGCGGACATCTCCCCACTAATCACGGCCAGCAAGTCGCCGAATCGCTCCTGGGAAAACTCCTTCTGCGGCACCCCCAGCCGCTCGACCGCCAGCCGCAGGGCCAGACTTGCCAGGAACGGCTCGGCCTTGCGCAGCGGGGCAAGCCGCAAAACCATCTGGCCGGGCATGCTCTTTCGAATCGATCGTTCCAGCACCTCGGCCGCTAGCGTCTCCAGCGTGCTTTTGGCCTGGACACAGGCCGCCGACAGCCGCCACACGGCCTCATCCACTTTCGGGTTGATTCGCTCGCGCAGCAGCGGCAGCAAGGTCAGCCGGATGAAATTCCGCGTGTAGTCAACTTCCTGGTTGGTCGAGTCTGTCCGCCAAGCCAGTTTCCGCTGGCGGCAGAATTCTTCGATTTGGCTTCGGCTCGCCCACAGCAGCGGCCGGATGAGCCACAGCCCCTCAGCCAGTCGCCGCCGCTCCTGCATGCCCGTCAGGCCGCGGAGGTGCGTGCCGCGGAAGAGCCGGTGAAGGACGGTCTCGACCTGGTCGTCGCGATGATGCGCCACCGCCACAGCCGAAATTCTCAACCGCCGCGCCATCGAAATAAGCGCGTCATACCGCCCGACGCGGCAGGCCTCCTCAATGCCCAGCCCGGTCCGCCGGGCCAGGGCCGGCACGTCAACCGTCTCGACGTGACAATCGACGCCCCACGCCTGGGCCGATTCGCGAACGAACTGGGCATCGGCTTCGGCGTCGGGTCGGATGCAGTGATTCACGTGCGCCAGGTGCACGTCATAGCCGCCCAGTTCCAGCAGCGCCGCTGCCAGGGCCATGCTGTCGGGGCCGCCCGAAACTGCCACCAGCACGCTCTGCCCGCTTTGCAGCAGCCGCCGTTGCCGGATGAACGCCGCCAGATCGGCCAGGAATGTATTGTGCGCTTCGAACATGGGGCCTTTCGTCTCAGGATCAATGGCCTTATAGTATGCCCCATGCAGCCGGAAGGAAAGCTGGCATGAGACCTGTCCCCAGCCAGCGTCACTACTGGGCCGTGCTGATCCTCGTCGCCACCGTGGCGGCCAACGCGGCCATTTCATCTCTTGAAGTCGTCCTGACGCCCAGTCAGGCCAACCTGCTTTGCGAGTCATACAAGGCCCAGGACTCTTCTGCCCTGCCCAACGACACGGTCTTTGGCTCAGGCAGTTCGCTCTGGCGGCTGCACCTGCCGGCCTGGCAGTCGGTGCTGGCTTCGGCCGTGCGCGTGGCCGGATGGTTTACTCACGACCCCGTGCAGATTCCACACCTGGCCATTCTGCTGCTGGCGGGGCTGAGCCTGCTGCTGTACCTGCTGTCGATGTACTGGCTGCTGTACCGCCAGACGCGCATCTGGTCGGTTTCTGTCCTCGTGGCGATTCTTTCGACGGCCATCTTCTCGCCGCGGCAGCCCGCTTGGGGCATTGGCCCTGCCTTTGCGGTCGGGCCCGAGTTTCTCTACCGAGCGCTGATTCCCCTGATAGCCTTGCTGCTGGTCCGCTGGCGGCATTCGTACCTGGTTGTGGCTGCGTTCTTCCTGGCCGGGGTGTGGGGCAACTTCGAGCCCGTCAGCGGCGTCACGGTGCTGCTGATCATGCTGATCGGGTTCCTGGCGTCGCGACGATTCCGCCCATTGGCCCTGCTGCAAGGGCTTCTTGGGTTGCTGGCTGGGGTGATCGCGCTTTCGCCGGCCATCTTCTACTCGATCGCGACATTCTACTACGCCGGCGCCAAGCTGGTGCGGATGCCGCTGGCGGACTTGCGCGAGACCTTGCTCGCGGGCGGCGTGGATGTGCTGTATCCAGGCCTGCTGGCGGACACGCTTCGATTCCTGGCCTTGGCGGCCATCATCGGCACGCCATCGCTCATCATTCTCTTTCGCTTGGGGAGATACCGCGTCCGCGATATCTCGCTGTGGGTCTGGCTGACGGCCGGGGCGGTCGTGGTCAGCCTGGGCTTGCAGGGGCTCATGCAGGCATTGGCCGTGTTGACCGGCCGGGTGCCGCCGTGCCTGGAGTTCATCGCCGGCCTGCCGATAGCGATGCTGCCGCTGTGGGTGCTGTTCACCCAGGCCATGGTCAGCCTGATTCGCATCTCTCGCACGCACCGGCTGTGGACCAGGCTGGCGCTGGCCGCGTTCGCCGTAATCTTCCTGGCCAGCAGCCGAAACGTCGCCCCGCTGCGGCATCGGGTGGACATGGCCATGGGCACGGAGTCGTCGGAGCGGCACTCCACCGCACTGGCAGAAGCCGCCGAGATGCAGGCCATTGGCCGGTGGGCGGCCACGACCGGTCCGGGCAGCTTGTTCCTAACGACCGAATCGGAGCCCCGCTACATCGGGCGGCGCAGCGTCTGGGTCAACCCTGCTGACGTATTGTACTTCTTCCACCTTCAACCGCAGGCCTTGCCGGAGTTCGGTGACATGCTCGACCGGCTCAACGACCTGCTCCGCCCGGCCAAGAGTTCGCACGTGGACTCCCCGGTGCTGGTCGCCCAAGGCCAGCAACTTCAGCGCGGTCTGTTTATGCCGGGCGAGGTTTACGCGATCGTGCAGACATCGCAGGCCCCGCCGGCGGATGAGCACCTCCAGCCAGTGGCCGACCCCGCGGGCCAATGGGGTAAGTTCTGGCGCGTGTATCATGTTCTGCCCTGAGACAAAACCGGGAATCGGGAATCGGGGATCGGGGATTCCGGGAATCGGGAGGCGGGAAGCGTCGGGTGGCATGGTCACGCTGTTGGCGTGACCATGTGGGCCGATCCCCGCGGAGCAGGCCGGAATGACATCGGCAGTTATCTCAGGGGCGCGTCATTTCGCTGCTTGGGTGCGAATCTCGATCAACTGCTTCATGACGTTGGAGCAGTCGCCCTTCCATGTGTTGGTGCCGAAGCAGTCGTGGAGTTGGCGGTACAGGGCGTAGAGTTGCTCGTAGACCCGGTGGGCCTTGGCGTTGGGTTTGTACACCTTGGGCTTTAGGCCCGTCATGGCCTGCTGGGCGTCGGCGTAGCAATCGTGGCCACCGGCTTTCTTTCCGGCCACGACCGCCCCGGCAATGGCTGAACCCAGGGCGCACGTCTGCGACGAACGCGAAATCTTCATGGGCCTGCCGGTCACGTCGGCGTAGATCTGCATCACCAGCGGATTCTTCTCGGCGATGCCGCCGCAGTTGATCACCTGCTCGACCTTCACGCCGTATTCCTCGAAGCGCTGGATGATCGTCAAGGCCCCAAAGGCCGTCGCCTCGATGAGGGCGCGGTAAATCTCGCCCGGCGTGGTGTACAGCGTCTGGCCCAGCAGCAGGCCGGTGAGTCGCTGATCCACCAGGATCGTGCGGTTGCCGTTGTTCCAGTCCAGGGCCAGCAGGCCCGACTGGCCGGGCTTGAGATCGGCTGCCTGGCGCGTCAATTCGGCGTGGGCGTCGCCCTTGAGGCCCAGCGGCTTGATGTAATTCACGAACCAGTTGAAGATATCGCCGACTGCCGATTGGCCCGCCTCCAGCCCGAAGTATCCCGGCAGGATCGAGCCGTTGACGATGCCGCACAGGCCCGGAATGTCGGCCAGGGGCTTGTCGTTCGGGGCGATCATCATGTCGCACGTGCTCGTGCCGATGATCTTGACCAAGGCCCCGGGCGTGATGCCCGAGCCGACCGCGCCCAAGTGTGCATCGAACGCGCCGACGGCCACGGGAATTCCCGCCGTCAGGCCCGTGCGCCTGGCCCAATCCTCGGTCAGGACGCCGGCCGATTCGTTCACGGTGAAGGCGCAGCTCGGCAGGTGCGAGCGAAGCTCCGCTAAGCGCGGATCGAGCTGGACCAGGAATTCCGCGTCGGGATAGCCGCCCCAGGCGTCGCTGTACATGGCCTTGTGGCCGGCGGCGCACACGCCTACCTTGATGGCGTCGGGCGCTTCCGTGCCGGTCAGCATGGCCGGGATCCAGTCGGCGATTTCTACCCACGAATACGCCGCCTTGGCCACCTTCGCGTCGGTGCGCAGGCAGTGCAGAATCTTGGAAAAGAACCACTCGCTGGAATATGTCCCGCCGCACTTGGCCAAGTACTGAGGCCGAACCAGCCGGGCCAATTGCGTGATCTCGGCCGATTCGATCACCGACGTGTGATCCTTCCACAGCCAGGCCATGGCGTTGGGATTGCGGGCAAATTCCTTGCTCAGCGCCAGCGGTTTGCCCGCGGCATCCACGGGCAGGGGGGTGCTGCCGGTTGTATCCACGCCGATGCCGATGACGTCGCCGGCCTTGAAGCCCTTGGTCTTCCTGGCGGCGGCCAGGGCGGCCTTGATGGTCCGCTCCGTGCCTTGCACGTAGTCGGCTGGGTGCTGCCGGGCGATGTGCGGGTCTTTGCCCAGGATGACGCCGGATGTGCCCTGGGAGTAGTTCCACACGGCCGAGCCGACTTCCTTGCCGTTGGCGACGTTGACGACAATCGCCCGCACGCTGTTAGTGCCGAAATCCAAGCCGATGCTGTACTTGGCCATGTTCAATCCTCAAAAACTCTGCCACAAAGAGCACGAAGATGAGGACACGAAGGTCACAAAGTCAGAGAGACACAAGGGCAGATACGGCCTCTCGCATCACTTTGTCTTGGTGCTCTTCGTGCCCTTTGTGGTTCAGCAGTTTGTCTCTTCTCCGTGTTCTCCGTGGTTCAGTCGTTGCCGTTACTCGCAGCAGCCGCAGTCGCAGTCACTGCCGCCGAAGGGAAGTTCGGGCGACCAGAAGCCGCCGTCGAATTCCGGCGTGTATACCTCAAAGCCCAGGTAGTTGCCGAAGGCCTCCCACAGCACGTTGCCGACGTGCTGGCGGTTCATGGCCACGTGGTGGGGGAAGTGCCGCAGCAGGACGTTCCGGTAGAACTGCGGCATGCCGGGAATACGCACCCAGCCGTAGCCGCCGAAGGTCTTGGCCTCATTGGGTTCGACGATGCCCTCGGCCAGCGCGACCTTGAACAGCCCGCCATTATCCTGGGTGGCGCGGCACAGCGTCACCGGGCCGTCCTTCATAACGAACTCGACGACGCCCATGGCGTTCTTCCGGCCAGTCGTGCCGGCGATGATCTCCTGGCAGCCCATCTTGGGCGGCGTCTTGGCCCAACTGGTGGGGAACACGCCGCAGTGCCAGCAATTGACCAGCTCCATGTCCTCGTTGTGCAGGTTGTTCCAGTCGGCCAGGCAGCTCGGACCGCCGCTGGCCAGCTGCAGCGCGTGCATCGAGAGCGTGCCCAGGATGTCCGACTCGCAGGCGCACGGGATGCCCATGTCGTCCAGCCGGCTCATGGTCGTGCATGAGCACATCTGCAGATTGGCCTGCATGCTCGTCCAGCACTGAATGCCCAGGGCGTCGAGCTTCTTATCCTCGACGAATTTCAGCAGGTAGGTTTCCAGCTTGGCAATGCGGCTGAGAATGTCGTCGTTGACGGCAGAGCAATCGATCTGCTTTTTCATCGACTTGACGATGGCCTTGACCTCGGCGCTGTTGGTCATCCTGGCCACGCCGCCCATGACTTCGGACAGGTCCAGCGTCACGGTCGTGACGCCTAGTTGCTGGAGGGACTTTTCGTTGAAGCGGCAGGTCCAGAACCCATCTGGCCGGGCGCCGACCTGGCCGTACCGGGCCTTGCGGATGCCGCTGACCACGCGCACGACGGCCAGGAACCGGCCTAAGCTGTCCTTGAAGCTGTCGTCGGTGGGGTAGCAGATCGGGATTTCCGGCACGCTATAGGGCAGGTCGAGTTGCCGCAGCACCTCGCCGATGGACAGCAGGCCGCAGAAGCTGTCGCGCCGCTCGGTGGTGGGCTTGAGAACCTCTTCCTCCTGGCAGCCGAAGATGAGGATCGGGACCTTCTTGCCGAATTCCTTGAGCGTGATGGCCACGCCTTGCTCGTCGCCGAAGTTGACGGCGCCGACGACGACGCCCTGGACATCGGCGGCGGCGAACATCTTGCCGACCTTCATGGCCTCATCCAGCGTTTCGACGCAGCCGACCTTGGTGTCCTTCTCGCTGGGGACGATGACTTCGACGCCGAAGGTCTTGAGCGTCTCGATGGTGGCCTTGCGCATCTTGGCGGCCAGGCGGTCGGAGAAGAAGCCGCGGTTGGCGGGAATGAAGCCGATTTTCAGTTTGGTCGCTTGCATGGGATATCCTTGTTTTGAAGTTACCTGGTAACAGGGTGCAGAGTATACAAACCGCAGGCCATGTACCACAACCACGGGTTGCCTGGGTTGCCTGGTGGCGGAGCTGTGTGATACGGGCGTGCTCATGGTGGCATCGGCTTTAGAGCGGACTAAGCTTGCTTGGCTACAGGTGGCACGGCCTTTCAGGCTGTGCCACACAGGCTGGAAAGCCTGTGCCACCCGAAGCAACACGCAAACTTAAATCGCTCTAATGGCGGGCCGAGCAGCCCAGAGAAGCATGTTGGGCCGCACTGCCGCTATTCTTGGGACGCATTTGTTGGGGGTGTTTGGCCTTGCGGCTTGCGGTAGAACACCAGTGCCATGCCGCCGTAGTCTCGGCGGTCGTCGAGCTTGAGCCCGGCCAGTTCGTCCGGCGTGACCAGGCTGCGCGGGCCGCGAAATACGATCACGCCGTCGGAGGCTAGCCGGCCACACAGCGGGGTGAAGATCGCGTCCTGCGCCTCTTGCCACTGCCATTCCTGCGCCATCGCGTACGGCGGGTCGACGAAAGCGATATCCACCGGCTCGCTCAGCGTTGCCAGCCAGGACGGGAGCTGCTTGAGGATGTCGCCACGCCAGATGGTGGACTCTTCCTGGGCGCCCAAGGCCTCGATGTTGCGGGAGAGCAACTTCAGTGCCTCGCGGTCAACCTCGGCGAAGCAGCAGTGGCGCGAGCCGCGGCTCAGCGCCTCCAGGCCGATGCTGCCCGTGCCGCAGAACAGGTCCAGCACGTATGCGCCGGGGATCTCGGTCTGAAGGATATTGAAGAGGTTGGTCTTGACCCGGTCGGTGATGGGGCGCGTGACGGAGCCGTCCCGCGGCAGGACGACTCGACCACGATATTGTCCGGCGATGATTCGCATACGTGAAGTATCATCGCTAGGCCCTTTGGTTTCCAGTAGGGCGCAAAGAAAAGCCCCATCCGAGCCTGAATCAGGTGGCCTGGTCAGCGCTGTCGTTGTCGTGACCATGTCTTGACCGATATTGGCGCAGGAACATGGTCATCCCAAACGGCGGGAATGACCATGCCACCCTGCATCCGGCGCAAAAAACAGCCCCGGCCGAGGGGCGGTAAGCCGGGGCGGGGCATTCCACTGCCGGCGCTGAGCCGGCAGCAGGCGGTTGTTTTGTCTTCACAGGAACCATAAGATACCCCTCGGCCCTGGGCAAACGGGCCTCAAGGAAGAGCGGTCGACATGCGCATGAGATTTCCATACGCGTTGCACCTGGTGGCGATGGCAGCGGCGGCGATGCTGTGTTCGTGCTCTCCCAAGGCCATCGCGCCGCCCCAGCCTGCCCGGACGACCAGTGCGAGCTTCAACGCCCTTTGGGACGCCTCCGTCTCGGTGCTGTGGGAATACCGCTTCACGGTGGATCGCCAGGACCGTCGCGCCGGCGTCATCACCACGCTGCCGCTGACCAGCGCGTATGGCTTCGAAGCCTGGCGTCCCGACGAAGTGACGATGAATGATTACCTCGAAGGCCTGACGCAGACGATCTACCGGCAAGTGACCGTGACCATCGAGCCGTGGGGCCAGCCCGCGACGGCCAGTGCGCCCTCCGAGCCGCCGGCCAGCATGCCCGCCAGCAATGCCTTCGTGGTGCGCGTGGAGGTTCACGTTTCTCGCTCCGACCGGACGGACCGTGAAATCGAAAGCACGGCCGATGCCCAGCGAATGTGCCTTCGCCCCCGGCAACTATCCATGAGCGACTCGCCCGTCCGGCCCGGCAAGGAATGGGTCGTGGATGAACTGGGGCGGGACAAGAACCTCGAACGCGTCCTGGAAGAGAAGATCGACGCTCGCGCCGCCAAGCAAGCGGCCACGGCCGGCAAGTAGGGCGTCAGAATCAGCATCGCTGTGAACGTCAGGCATCGGGCCATGGCCGGGGCAGGCGCAGACTCACTTCCTCCACGGCCTCCACTTAACCTTCTTCGGCGGATGCACGCCGGCCAGGTCGTCCGCCACGCGCCGCGCCATTGTGTGAAAGTCTGGCAGTTTGGAGCGGAGTTCGCGAAGCCTGGCCAGCTTGAAGCGTTCGGGGAATCTGGACATTGCCTCGCGCGACGTATCCACGAAGAAGGCTGAAGGCAGCGGCAGGTCGTCGTTGGGGGTGTAGAACTTCAGGGCTTCGTCAAGGCACTGGGCCGCTTGAAAGGATATCTTTCGCGTCTCGGCCTTTTCGGGCGACTTGGCCGCCGAGTCGATGAGAAAGAAGAACAAGCTCAGCCACTGGCCTACGTCGATAATGCGGCTGGGTTCGTCGCTGGCATTGATGACGTCGCCTTCGGGGTTAGCCTCGGCCGGATCCTGCTCGGGGCAGAAGAATTCGAAGCGCCGCTCGATATGACAGTTCTGGCAGCGAGCGGACATGCTGCGGGCATCTTGCTCGGGCCGACGGACCTGAATTTCCCAAGGCCCCTTGGCGCAGCCCGGACAGGGGGTGACCTTGAGGTAGTACTCTGCTTCGGCCGGGCTGTGCGCGTGCAGCGCGTCCATCACGGCTCTCCTGCTCTAGCTCGGAATCCACTCTCACTCAGGCGGAGGAGGGGCTCCGGCCCCGTCGCGCATCTGCTGGCGGAGCATCCTTCTTGTGACGCCCGTTGGCGTGCTCGGATCGGAGGGCGCGGCGGGAGGCGGCGTGCCGGTGGTGACGGCCGGGGCTGCAGCGTCGGCCGGTGCGCTTGGCTTGGCCGGCGTAGCGGGGGCGCTGCTAGCTACAGCGGTGGGCTTGGCCGGCGTGGATAAGGGCTTTTCGGCCGGGGCACTGGCGACAGCCGGCGCCGAGGCTGGCGGGTTGGCCTTGGGTGCGCTCTCCACGGTCTTCTGGTAGTTCTTGGAGACCTTCACCTGGTCCTGAATGACCTCATCGTCATTGAGGGCTCGCTGGGTGGCATAGCCCGAGCCGTCGATCTTACTATCGTGCCGAAGGGGCTCGGATGGGGGCGTGCTCTTCTTGTCGCAACCGCAGGCCAGAGCGGCCAGCAGACACATGAGGCCGACACATCTCATCGCGCTCTCCTGGATGGTAGGAAAACCATATCGTACCTGAAACCGCGGCGAGTGGCAAGCGCATCAGAGCGTGGGAGATTTCGAGTTGCGAATTTCGAATCGTCGCCCCGACCCGGTGGTTGCCCTGGTCGCTGATCCGAAACTCGAACGCCGAAACTCAAAACTCAGAATGGATCAGGCGATGCCCAACTCGGCCAGGGCCTCCCGCTCGATGATGCCACGCAGCGTTTCGCGCGGCACATTGGGCAGGTGCGTGCCGGAAGTCGTCTCGTTGAGCCGGTAGATTCTTTCGATGGCCGTCGCGGCGGTGGTGAATGGGAAACCGCTGCCAAAGAGCAACTTGTGTGCTACTCCGGCTTGGTGGGCTCCGACCAGCGCCTGGTAAAGTTCCCAGGGCTGGCGGATCAGCCCGGAGACTTCCGCGTACGCCCGCGGCTGCTTGGCCAGCAAGGCGAGCATCTCGCCCACGAAGGGCCAGCCCATCGAAGCGAAGACCACGGTTATGTCGGGATACTCGCGCATAGGCTCATCAAAGAGGTAGGGGCGGGCGAACTCGGCCATGGCCATGGGAGCGATGTCGCTGCACGTATCCACGAACAACGGCAGCTTCCGCTCCTGGCAGAAGGCGTAGATTGACTGGGCACGCGAGTCGCTGGGGTGGAAGCCCTGGGCGGCTGGGCTGATCGTCAGGCCGGCGAACTCCTTCCGCTCGGCGACATTCTCCAGCCGCTCGCGGTAGTCTTCCTGCATCGGATCGACGGCGGCGATGGCCTTGAGTTGGTCAGGCCGCTGGGCCGCAAAGTCAGCCAGGAATGAATTGGGAATCTCGGCCCCCAGCAGCTTGGAGCGGAAGCCCCACAGCAGGGTCATGCTGACGTCTTTGGCCGTTTCGGCATACTCCGCCGGGTCGGTGGTCAGATCCCTCTGGCCGCCGCAGCGCGACAACCAGGCCGACACGGAAGATCCCAATTGGGCCGGCGACTCCCAAATCCTGCAGTAGCAATCGATAATCATATTGTTTCCCCGGCGCGCATCGGCCGTTGGGGTACTGTAGTGCCATTTTTCGGCCCTGTTGTCGAGGATTTTCCCCACTCAGACCACGCGAATTCAGCGAACTCTTGGGCCTCGTCCCGCGTAAGTTTGCTAGGAGAAACTCCATGCGTTACGAGCGAATCCTTTTAGACGTGGACGTACAGAGAGATTTCTTTGTCGCTGGTGGATCCTGCTACCAGCCTGAGGCCACCGAGGCCGCCAAGAACATCCGACGCCTCTTTGCCTGGGCTCGAAAGCGGCAAACTCCCGTGCTCTCTACCGTTGTGCGGGTCAAGGATGGACGCAAGAGTCCACTTTCCGACACGCCGCATTGCATCGAGGGCTCCGACGGTGAGAAGCGGATCAGCGGTACGCTCATGCGCCGGTACGTCGACATGGGCATGCGCGGCAGCACCGACTTGCCCGACGACATTTTCCAAGTCTACCAGCAAGTAATCATCGAACAGCGCAGCACGGATATCTTCCAACATGTGCGGGCTGAGAGGCTTCTGTCGGAGTTGCAGGTGGACACCTTCGTCGTCTGCGGCGCCGGATCGGCCGGTGGCGTGGCCGAGGCGGTCATCGGCCTGCGCCAACGCAACTTCAAAGTGATCCTGGCCGCGGATGCAATTCTGGACTTGGGCGATCCGCGGGCCGAAATGGCGTGGCTGCGGATGCTGGCCAAAGGGGCCGTGCCTCTGAGCACCGCCGAAATCATCATGGCCGAGCAGCAGAAGCGTCCAGTTCAATCTGTGCTGAACGACACGCTCCGTCAGGAAATTGGCCGGTTGAGCCGAAGGACGAACCGGGCCTTGACGGGCTAAAACAAACTTCGCACGCGCGAGTCGAACTATCACGTAGTATGCGCCGCCAGCGAACGAGATCTTGGCGAATCCCGTCTCGACGGCGCAAGAGGAATGGGCGGACCAATGAGTCCGCCCATTTTTGTGCGCGAATAGCGGGGTCAGGCCGGCTCGGTCAGCACTTTGCCGCTTCCGGCCTGTCGCAGCAATTCGGGCGGGAGGCTGCGGCAGAACTCGATCGTCTTGCGCAGGCCCTCGCGCCGGCTGACGATGGGCCGCCAGCCCAATTCGCAGCCAGCCAGCGTGATGTCGGGGCAGCGGAGCTTCGGATCGTCCGGAGGCATGGGCTTTTCGACGATCACGCTGGACGAGCCGGTGAGTGCAATGATTTCCTGGGCCAGTTGCCGCACGGTGATCTCTTGAGGATTGCCGATGTTGACAGGCCCGGTGCACTGACTGGCGGCCAGGCGGACGAGCCCCTCCACCTGGTCATCGACGTAGCAGAAGCTGCGCGTTTGCTGGCCTTGGCCATAGACCGTCAGCGGCTCATTCGCCAGCGCCTGGCAGATGAAGTTCGTGACCACCCTGCCATCGTCGAGCCGCATCCGCGGGCCATAGGTGTTGAAGATGCGTGCCAGGCGGACACGCAGGCCCTGCGTGCGGCGATAATGCATAATCAGCGCTTCGGCGAATCGCTTGCCTTCGTCGTACACGGCCCGCGGACCGATAGGGTTGACCCGCCCCCAGTATTCCTCGCGCTGCGGATGCACCTCGGGATCGCCGTAGACCTCGCTGGTGGAGGTGTGCAGGAATACCGCTCTTTTGGTTAGGGCCAAGTCCAACAGGTTCCGTACGCCTTCACTACAGACGCGAAGTATCTCCAGCCCCAGGCCGCGAAAGTCAACCGGGCTGGCAGGGCAGGCCAGGTCACAGACCAGGTCCACCGGCCCGTCGATGGCCAGCGGCTCGATCACGTCGTGAGGCACGAAGGCAAAGCCGTGGCGCTGGGTGAGCCAGTCCACATTGGCCTGCTGGCCCGTGACGAGATTGTCGACGCCGACGACCTCGTGGCCATCGGCGAGGAATCTGTGGCACAGGTGGCATCCGATAAAACCGGCCGCTCCGGCGACAAGCACACGCATGGCGATTCTCCGTAACTCGTGGTAAACTCGCGGAGTAGTATATTGCTCTAGAGAAGGAATTGGCATGAATATCGCCATTGTCGGCAGTGGTTACGTGGGGCTGGTGACGGCCACCTGTTTCGCCAGCACGGGCAACCGGATCATCGGTGTGGACATCGACGCTGAGAAGGTTCGCCGGCTTTCGGCTGGGCATAGTCCGATTTTTGAACCGGGGCTGGAAGAGTTGATGCAGGCGCAGCTTTCGGCCGGTCGGCTGAACTTTTCGACCGACCTCAAAGCGGCGGTGCTGGCGTCGGAAGTGATCTTCATCGCCGTGGGCACGCCGCCGCGTCCCGACGGTTCGGCCGACCTGTCCAACGTCGAAGCCATCGCCCGCGGCATCGCTCAGGCCATGGACTCTTCGCGCATTATCGTGATCAAGTCCACCGTGCCCGTGGGCACCGGCAGACGCATGAGCGAGATCATGATGGGGCTGACTGCCCACCCGTTCGCCATGGTTTCCAACCCCGAGTTTCTCAAGGAGGGTGCCGCCCTCGAAGACTTCCTCCGCCCCGACCGCGTGGTGGTCGGCACGGAAGATGACGAAGCGATTCAGACCCTCAGCGAACTGTACGCGCCATTCCTGGGCAATCAGCAGGATCTGATGGTGATGGGGCGCGAGGCGGCAGAGATGGTCAAGTACGCCGCTAACGCCTACCTGGCCACGCGCATCAGCTTCATTAACGAAGTGGCCGACATCTGCGCCCGCACGGGCGTGGACATCGTGCAGGTGCGCGACGGCATGGGCGCCGACCGCCGCATCGGCAGGGCGTTCCTCAATGCCGGCGTGGGCTACGGCGGCAGTTGCTTCCCCAAGGACGTTCAGGCGCTGATCCAGGTCGGCAAGGATGTGCACTGCGACGTGAGCATCCTCCAGAGCGTGCATGAGCGGAACGAGCGGCAGAAGATCGCCCTGGCCGAGATGGTGCTGACGCGGTTTGGCGCGGACTTGAGCGGCCTGACCTTCGCCGTGTGGGGCCTGGCCTTTAAGCCCAATACCGACGATATCCGCGAGGCCCCGGCCATTCGCGTCATCGGGCGGCTCATCGCCGCCGGGGCGCAGGCCAAGTGCTACGACCCGCGCGCGTGCCCCAATGCGGCCAAGGTCTTCGCCGGCCAGCCCGGCGTTACGTTCTGCGCGGATCCGTACGAGGCCCTCCAGAACGCCGACGCGCTGATCATCCTCACCGAATGGAGCGAGTTCAGAACGCCCAGCTTCGACCGCATCCGGGCCGGTCTGCGGCAGCGGGTGATCTTCGATGGCCGGAACCTGTACCAGTTGGCCACGATGCAGCGGCAGCGGATCGAGTACTACTCCATCGGCCGGCCGGCGAGTATCCCGCGCGACCGGCAGGGGGCGACGCTGACGCCCGCCAAGCCCGCCGGAACGCTCGGCCAGGCGCAGGCGTAAAGACTTCTCCTGTCTCCACTGCCCACGCGGACATCGCCGTAGTTTTCGGAGGCGGGTCGGCCGCATCCTTAGTTGTTGTCCAAAGGTAATGGGGCGAAGCCAAGGGGCTTCGCGTGTGCCTTGGGACGTTTCTTAACGGAGTGGTTTTTCGTGAAGAAAGTCTGGTGGACGTGGGACGTTCGCATGCGCTGGGCTGCTGGCTTCTGCTCCAGCAAAGAATCATTCGAAGCCAACTACGCGCTGGCTGTGGACGCTGCCAGCCGGCATGGCGTGGACGCCATCGTAATCTGGGGTTTCCTGCGCGACAGCCACGGGGGCGTGGACTCGGCGCGGCGCGTGTGCGAGCACGCGCATGCACACGGCGTGATGATCCTTCCGGGCGTGGGGATCGACGCCTATGGCGGCGTGTATCACGAGGGGAACTCCCCCTGGTCGCTGGATACCTACCTCGCAGAGCACGGCCAGGACCAGGCGCAGAACGCCGACGGCTCGCCGATGCTCCATCACTGGCCGCCAACGGCAAAGCGTGCGCGGCGCGTCGGGTGCCCGTCGAGCGAAGCGCTAATGACCTACTACCGCGACGGCCTGGACTGGCTGACTTCGACGTTCGAGCTGCGAGGCTTCTTCATCGAGCAGGGCGACGTCGGCCTGTGCCAGTGCCTCCAGTGCAGCGCCCGCAAGAGGACCAGCACGCTCAAGGGAGGGCTGCCAAATTCTCTGGATGACATGGCCCGCAGGCTCCCGCCGCTGATCCGCCATGCCCTGTCAAAACGCCCTGGAATGACTGTCCTGGTCGAGAACTACTGCGGCATATCGCCCGCTGAAACCGCCCTGGTCGCCCCGTTCCTTCGCGGCTTTCCCGAGGAGGTCTTTCATTGCTGGCAGGCGTACGATGCTCCCGGCCGATTCGAGATCACAGCCGAATCACGCTCGCCGGCGCTTCACGGCTGCATGGCGATTCGTAGCAACAACGACTTTGTCGGCGGCGAGATCGACGACCGGGACAATATTCGCCAAGCCAACCGCCTGGGCCAACAGGCCGGACTGGATATGACGTATATATATGGCGAGTACCCTGACGAGTGGCCCAAGACCGCAGCGAACTATCGGGCGTGGTCCGAGTCGGCGAGGCTGAGTCGCTGAGCGGTCCCGCTTGGCCCTGCGGCAGCGGATCGAGTACTATTCCAGCGGCCCGGCGAGCATCCCGCGCGACCGGAGGCTTGGCCACGCTGACGCCCGGCCAGGTGCAGGCGTGACGATTCGCCAGGGTTGGACCAAAGGAGCCGAACATGAGCCCCAGCCGGCGGGAGTTGTCGGTTGTGCCGCTGTTCATCGCGTGCGTGTGGTGCTTCCTGGGACTGCTGGGCTCGCTCCTGGTCAGGCTGCTGGCCCTGCCGGTGCGGCTGTCGCTGCCTGCGCCGGTGCGATATTTCGGGCTGATCCCGCTGGCGCTGGCCATCGGCTTTCTCATCTGGATCCTGCGATATAGAAAGTTTCACGATGTGGTCGTCTCGACGTATCTGACGCTGCGCAAGGCCATCACCGGCGGGCTCAAGGACGCAAGCCGGCCTCGCGATGAGCCGCTGATCGTTCAGGGGCCGCAGCGGCACGTGCGAAACCCCATGTACTTCGCCGTCGTCTGCCTGATCCTGGGGCTTTGGCTGCTGCTGGACTACACCTTCCTGCTCTTTCTGGCCGGACTGTTCGTGCTGTGGTTCAACCTGGTCCTGATCCCCATCGAGCAGCGCGAACTGCGGGCCCTCTTCGGCCAGGAGTTCGAGGCCTACCGCCAGGCCGTGCCGAGGTTCATTCCTTCCTTCAAGCCCCGGTGGAAGTGAACGCGTCTCGACGCACCTGGACTCAGGGTTTTGTCTTCGCAGGTGGAACGTCAGGTGGGGACGCTATCGGTTGATACGAGGATGTTGGTTCGATCTGGTATTGTTTGGAAAATTGCCGGCGGAAGCGAATGTTGCTGACCCAAGAGGCAACGATGGCGGAAACGGTAATCAGCAGCAAGGCCACGCTCCAGACATACAGCATGACTCGCGGGTTCCGTGCGATCACTGATTCCATTCCCGAGAGCTGAATTGCCGGGGACGGTTCAATTTCCATAGTGATCATCGCCCAGGAAACCGCGACTGCACAAACCAGGATCGCCACCGTCCCAATGGCCAGTGAGGAGACGCCCGTTCTGGGAATCGCCGGCTGCTGAAAGATGAATCCACACGAGCCGCACTGGACCCGGCCACTGCGTCCGCCGGCGTAGATCAGCCAAGCCCACCACCCGGCCAACAGGAAGAGCAAACAACCCAGGTTGCCCGTATCCTCCTTGGGGACGGAGAAATGAGCGTCGCTGTGGCAATTCGGACATTGAAAGTAGTACGCCATTGTTTCTGCCCCTTCTATTGCCAGATAGATTCATCTGGCTGATTGTATGCCCGTCGCCAGATGGCTGGCAAGCTCGATAGTTCAGCTGTTCAGGATTGGTGGGACTCGCCACTTCGCTCCTCGGCCCACCCTACATTGGGCGCGGCCCATCCTTGAGATCGCCTCGCGCGTCGCTATGGCCGCTGGCGGGCCTCGGTGGGGGAGAGGCCGAAGAACTTGTGAAACGCCCGGCTGAAGTACAGCGGGTCGCGATACCCCAGTTGCAGGGCGATCTCCTTGACCAGCATGTCGCCGCGCCGGCAGAGTTCCATGGCCTGGTGCATGCGCCGCTCGGTGAGGTACTCGTGAATCGGCTGGCCGGCGTACTGACGGAAGAGCCGGTTGAGGTATCGCTCCGACAGCCGCGTCATCTGGGCCAGTTGCCGCACGGTCACATCCACCGGCCCGGCGGGCGCGCCGGCGAGCGCGGGCTGTGAGCCGGTGGCGTCCAGAATCGCCCGCACTTGATCCAATAGGCCCTGGTGGGCATTGAGGGCTGGTGCGACGGCCTGGTTCTGCCGCGAGAGAAGCTGATGGTGCGCCTCGCCCAGCACCGCCACCAACGCTGACCGCCACAGGGCAAACTGCTGAGGAACTTCCCCAGCCTTGACCAGCCGGGCGAGATCGGCAGAGCCCGCGGCATGCAGGTGAAATCGTCCGAGAACTGTCCAGCGTTCGCCAGGCCGGTAATTGACGACCACGCCGCCCAACGCGGGTTCAGACAGGATCAGCCAGAGCAGCCGGTAGCTCCGGTCCGGCCGGTAGTAGCCTTCGCTATGGCGGATGCCGCTGGGGATAACGAACAGGCTGGGTGGGCGGAGGCGGTGGGGCGCGCCGTCGGCGTGCAGCAAGGCCTCGCCGGAGAGACAAAGGCAAACCTCGGTGACGGGGTTGACGTGCATGCCCCTGGTCTGTCTGAGTGAGCGGGCGTTACCGCTGGCTCCGCGGTTTGCCGAAGGGCGTGGAACAAGCACGCGCCGCGCAGGTGCGAGTGGGCCCGGCTCAGGCAGCACGTGCACGTCCGCCGGCCGGCTTGCCAGCACGTGCTTGATCGCCGCTTCCAAGGATGAGGTGAATTCCGACATCGATGCCCGCCGCTAACCCTAGGAACTAGTAATTCCCAACTAGGAACTTCCCCAGTATAGTCCAAAAGTCCATATTCAACATCCCTTCTTCCATCTGGATTTCAGTCCCTGTCTGGATATCATGCAATGCTCGGTTGCAGGGCAGGTCCGGTTTTTCTATGGTTGTGCACCAACGCCGGCCGGACGCCTGCGACACGATTTGCCTTGGAGAGCAAGAATGACCAGCGAATACAAGCCGCTCGTGACCGTCGTGGGCGGGGGCATGATCACGCAGATCCAGTTGCTGCCGACGCTGTATCATCTGCACCGCACTGGCAGGATCGGGCAGATCAATTGTTGCGCCCTGGACGCCGGGCCGCTCAAGGCCATGATGGACGACCCCTCGCTGGTTAGCGGCTTTCCGGGCCAGAGCTTCGTCGCTTACCCTGACCCGGCCAAGGTCGGCCTGAAGGAGCGGTTCCCGGACCTGTTCAAGGAGGTCATCGCCAAGATGCCCAAGCGGCAGATCGTGGTGGTGGCTGTGCCCGACCAGTTGCACTTCGATGTCGTCATGCACGCCTTGCGGCACGATCAGCACGTGCTGACGGTCAAGCCCCTGGTGTTGACTTACGAGCAGGCCATCCAGGTCGAGAAGCTTGCCCACGAACGCGGCCTGGCCGTGGGCGTGGAATATCACAAGCGATTCGATTACCGCTCGATCATGGCCCGTCGCGAATACCGTGCCGGCCACCTGGGCCGCTTCCGCGCCGGCCAGGCCAACCTTGTCGAGAAGTACTATTACCGCTTCAGCAACTTCCAGAACTGGTGCACGTGCGAGAACAGCGACATGTTCACGTACATCGGTTGCCACTACGTGGACCTGGTGCACTTCATCACCGGCCTGCTGCCCACCAGCGTGTCGCTGTACGGCGTGGTGGAGAAGTATCCCAACGGCAAGGACGGCTACCTCTGGACGGATGGCCGGGTGATCTGGGAGAACGGCGCGTTCCTGAGCGTGCTCAACGGCATGGGGTATCCTGACGCCGGGCCGGGGGGCAACAGCCAGGGTCTGGCCATGTTCTGCGAGAATGACAAGAATGGCACGATGATCCGCCACAGCGACCAGTACCGCGGCGTGCAGCACAGCTACTCCGCCGCCGGTGGCGATCCTGGCGACACACAGTACGCCGAGCCGAACCCGGATTACTTCCGCCTGCTGGACATGGGCAACGGCGGCCTGACGCCTTCGGGGTATGGCCACCGCTCCGTCGAGTACATCGTCGAGACGATCCTTCGGCTGGAGAAGCAAGCCGGCGATAGCCTGGCCGCCCGGCAGAGCGTGCTGAAGGAAATCGACACCGCCGGCATGATGGCCACGCCCGCCAACAGCAGTTATAACGAACTGGTGATTCAAGCTGGCAGACTGTCCTTGGCTAATCATGGCCACGAGGCAGTGATCGAGTACGGCGCGAACCCGGGCGTGCGCCTCCGGTGATTTGCGACATTCAGGTTTCGACTTTCGAGTTTCGAATTTCGAATTAAAAGGCAAAGGGCCACGCGATGTCGGAGTTTCGGCAGCAGATGCTCGATAGGACCAAGAGCTATGCTTTGCGGATTCTTCGCCTGACGAACTCACTGCCGTGCTCCTTGGATGCAAACGTAATCGGAAAGCAGTTGCTGCGGTGCGGCACGAGTGTCGGGGCGAATTGTCGCGCCGCCTGCCGTGCCCGGTCACCTGCCGAGTTCATAGCCAAGCTTGGCATAGTTGAAGAAGAGGCCGATGAGTCGTTGTACTGGCAGGAACTGCTGGTAGAGTCGGGTCTGGTGAAGCCGACGCTGCTGGACGG
Source organism: uncultured Planctomycetota bacterium (assembly GCA_903892515.1). Lineage (GTDB taxonomy): Bacteria > Planctomycetota > Phycisphaerae > SM23-33 > SM23-33 > CAITIS01. The sequence continues at coordinate 41,692 of CAITIS010000121.1, forward strand.
CCTCATGCAGGAAGGTCAAGAGATTCTGTCTCTTATCGTAACGTCGAAGAAGACTCTGAGATTGGCGTCCAAGCGAGTGGACGCCCGTTGAGGTCCGTAATTCGAAATTCAAAACTCGCAATTCGAAATTGAGGTAAACATGGCGACCAAAGAGTTTCCCCTTGTTCCCGAGCAGGTTCAGCCCGTCAGCACGAAGTACCGCAAGATTCAGACGGCCATTCCCGTGCCCGAATCCATCGAGACGCTCAAGCGTCTGCGCGACATCGAGCCGCGGTCGATGGGCGGCCAGCCGCCGATCATCTGGGATCACGGCAAGGGCTGTCAGATCTTCGACGCCTACGGCAACATGTGGCTGGACTTCTCCGCCGGCGTGCTGGTGACGGCCTCGGGGCACGGCAATCCCAAGATCGCCGGGGCGATTGCGTCCATGGCCAAGCGTGGCATGTACCATGCGTATTGCTTCCCGACCGATATCCGCGCCGCGCTGGTGACCAAGCTGACGGCCATGCTGCCGGCCCCGCTGAAGAACGTCTTCCTGCTCACCACCGGTTCTGAGGCCACCGAGTGCTGCATCAAGCTCGCCCGCACGCACGGCCTGAAGGTCGGCGGCAAGCAGAAGAAGGTCTTCGTGAGCTTTGAGTACGGCTTCCATGGCCGGACGATGGGCGCGCAGCTCGCGGGCGGTTCTGCCGGCCTGAAGAGCTGGATGGGCGATCTGGACCCGTCCTTCGTTCAGGTTCCTTACCCCGACGGCTTCCGTCAGACGGACACCTCCTTCGATGTCTTCACCCGGACTCTGGAGCAGAAGGGCGTCAACCCCGACGACGTCTGCGGCGTCATGGCCGAAACCTACCAGGGCGGCAACGCCGCGATCATGCCCTCCGCATACGCCCAGGCGTTGCGGAAGTGGTGCGACCAGCATAATGCCGTGATGATCTTCGACGAAATTCAAGCCGGCTTTGGCCGGACGGGCAAGCGGTTTGGCTTCGAGCACACCGGCGTAGTGCCCGACCTGGCGGCCTGCGGCAAGGGCATTTCCGGCGGCATGCCGCTGTCGGCCGTGCTGGGCACCGAAGAACTCATGAACATGTATGGTCCCGGCGAGATGACCAGCACGCACTCGGCCAACCCGATCTGTGCGGCCGCCGCCCTGGCCAACCTCGAAGTCATCGAGGAGAAGGGCCTCATCGCCAATGCCGAAAAGATGGGCAAGATTCTGGGCCAGCACCTGCCCAAGATCCAGGCCGCCAGCAATGGCAAGATCACGCATATCGACCGTATCGGCCTGGTCGGCGCGATGCAGTTCACCAAGCCCGGCACGACCGAGCCGGCGCCCGAGCCGGCCTGGCAGATGGTGTGGGAGTCGGTGAAACGCGGCGTAATGCTGTTCGCCCCCGTGGGCGTCGGCGGCAGTTGCATCAAGATCAACCCGCCGCTGATCATCAAGAAAGACGCCCTGCTGGAAGGCCTGGCCGTGCTGGAAGACGTGGCCAAGACGCTGTAGAAAGATAGGTCGTAGGTCGTAGGTCGTAGGTCATAGGTCGTAGGTCATAGGTCGTAGGGCGGGCAGGCTTGCCCGCAATGCAGGACATGTAGGGTCCGCAGGTTCGCGAGCGCCGTTGCGAGCGGTTCTGCGGACGGGAGATTCAAAGCGACTGACGCGAAGCCCAGCCATGACGGTGGCTGGGCTTCGCTTGTTTCCCGCTATGCAACGATGTACTACCATGCATACGCCTCGGGCGCCGGGCCGCCGGGGCCCGGCCAGATTTCGTCCAGTCGGTGCAGCACGTCCTCGTCGAGCTTCAGTTCCAACGCCTTCTGGGCGCCCACGAGTTGCTCAGCCGTGCGTGGCCCGATGATGGGGCCGGTCACGCCGTCCTGCGCCAGCAGCCACGCCAACGCGACGATAGCGGGCTCCTGGCCGATCTCGCGGCACAGCGCCTCGTATAGCTCCAGCTTGCCGCGATGCTTTTGAATGAGCTTCTGGGCGTTTTCGCCGGCCCGGCGCCCCTGGCTCGCAGCCTTCAGTGCGCCGCCCAAGGCCCCGCCGCCCAGCGGGCTCCACGGAATCACGCCCAGGCCATACTTGCGGCAGGCGGGCAGGACCTCCAGCTCGATCGACCGCTCGGTGAGGTTGTACAGGCTCTGCTCGCTGACCAAGCCCAGGAAGTTCCGCCGGCTCGCGGCCTCATTGGCCGAGGCGATGTGCCAGGCCGCAAAGTTGCTCGAGCCCACGTACAGCACCTTGCCAGCCGTCACGAGCTGCTCCATGGCCTGCCATATCTCCTCCCACGGCGTGCTGCGGTCGACGTGGTGCATCTGGTACAGGTCGATGCGGTCGGTCTGCAGCCGGCGCAGGCTCTCGTCGCAGGCGCGGCGAATGTGATAGGCCGACAGCCGGCTGTGGTTGGGCCAGTCGTCCATGATGCCGAAAACCTTGGTGGCGATGACGACCTTCTCACGCCGCATGCCGCCCTGGGCGAGCCACCGGCCGATGATCTGCTCGGTCCAGCCCTCGCCTTTCTTCCAGCCATACACGTTGGCGGTGTCGAAGAAGTTGATGCCCAGTTCCAGGGCCTTGTCCATGATGGCGTGACTGTCGGCCTCCGACGTCTGCGGCCCGAAATTCATCGTGCCCAGGCACAGCCGACTGACCTGCAAACCCGTCCGGCCCAGATTGACATATTCCATTGTCTGCTCCTGTGTAAGGCGACCGCCGAATTGTAGGAGCGGCGGGGGACGGCCATGTCAGTGCCCGGCAAATCCCGATCGGCCAGCCCGCGGGCACCATGCGGACCGAAACAGAACCGCAGGGCACGAAGCTGAACCATTCGGAACCATTTGGTGGGTGGCATGGTCACGCTGTTCGCGTGACCATGTTGGGCCCTGCCTTGGCCTGCCCCCAGCGCGATGGCACCACTCGGAACGAAGCGGCCCCAAACGGAACGGTTCGGAACCAAACGGAACCAAACGGAACGAAACGGAACGATTCGGAACCGTTTGGAACGATTTGGAACGCAGGAAAAATTGCGTATCGGCCGGTCCGCCATGCTCTTACGGATTCGACCCTGCTCCTTTCGCCTGTATTCAGGCCATGAACGCCCCCCATGCGCACAGCCGCGCAGCCTTCTGATTACCTTGGCTTATCCGCGTGGCATCCCTCTTCACTTTTCAAACTTTCTCCCCCGGCCCGCTTGGCCGGTGGCGCTTCTATAGAAGGATCGATGAACTACTTTTTGCGCACAGGCAGGCGCGGCATGGCCGACTCTCCCGGCCAGCGTTCACTTTTTTGTTTAGGCCGCCCTCGCCACACCCGGCGCGGCCGTGCGATGTGTGACGGTTCTGCCGGGGCGACTATCCCGAAACGCGGACAGGCCCGCCCGGCCTACCGAACTGAACGGGCAGATTCGCAGGGATGCAGGAGATGCAGGGGATACGACACCTTTCGATGTTCGATGCAGCGGCGAGACCTGGACCTGAGTGCCGTGGTCTGCGAGTGCAGCGAGCAACCACGCTGGGCCACGTGGCCGCTGGACTCCGCGGCCACGGCCGGGTGCTGGGTGCCATGGTCAGGCCGTCGTTGGCCTGGCCATGCGCGGACCTTGCAGCGCGGAGGACCAGTTTCACAGGAACGGCATCGTCGTTGAGTCCCGCGGGGAAGCGAC
>CAITIS010000122.1 GCA_903892515.1 uncultured Planctomycetota bacterium
CCGGTTCAGGGGACACCATACTTAATTGTTGCCGCCCGCAACGTATGCCGGGCGGCGGCGGGGGTTGCCGGCGAGCGATTGCCGCCCAGCGAACAGGTGCGGCTGCATCGCCGCGGGCTCAGGCTTTGCCTTTCCCTGCTTGCTGCGTTTCCCGGCTTCCTGTCGTTCCCTGCTTGCCGCCTTTCCCTCGTTTCTTGAAGTGCGGGCGGCGGGCCTATAGCATGTTCTGCTGCCGGGTTAGCGAGGTCCGCATTCTCTGAACGGGCCGGGCCTGGCGTTTCGCGACTTGGGAGATGATGGCAGCGTGAACGATCCTTTTATATGGCTGGCCGTGGTGTCGGCCATTCTGTCGGGTTTCTTTGCCCTCAATAGTTATGCCCTGCGCTCTTCCGGGCGGCATGGCCTGGAACAGCATCTGTCGGGCCGGGCCAAGACGCTGGCGGCGATGCTCGAACACCAGATCGATCTGGCCCTGGTCTGTTCCCTGCTGCGCGCGGTGGCCAACATGACGCTGCTGGTGGGCATGTTCGCGCTGTTCCGCGCCGATACGGCCCACATCGCCCGGACGGTGCTGGCCATTGCGGTGACGGCTGGGGTCGTCAGCATCGTCGGCGTGGCCATTCCGCACGCCTGGGCGCACTTTGCCGGGGCGCAGGTGCTGGCGGCGACGGCGCCGCTGCTATTGGCGCTGCGGCGGCTGTTCTTCCCCATCGTGGCGGTCATGCGGGCATTTGAAGAGCCGGTCCGCCGGCTGTCGGGCGCGCCCGAGACGTTTGAGCAGCTCCAGGAAGATGGCGACACCGACGCCATCGAGACCGCCGCCAAGGCCGAACTGCTCCAGGCCGCCAGCGAGGCCCACGCCGAAGGGGCCGTCGAAGCCGATGAAATGCGGATGATTCGCTCGGTGATCGAGTTCGCCGATCAGCAGGCCGGCGAGATCATGACGCCGCGGACGGACATCGACGCCCTGCCCATCACGGCCACGGCCGCAGGGGTTCGCGAGCACCTCACTGGGCGGCGGCACACGCGCATCCCCGTCTACGACGGCGAAATCGACAACATCGTGGGCATCCTGCACGTAAAAGATCTGCTCAGCGTCGAGGACTTCAGCAAGCTCGACCTCCGCCGGCTGATGCGCAAGCCGTTCTTCGTGCCCGAGACCAAGCCGCTGGACGAGTTGCTCAAGGAATTCAAGGCCCGCAAGCTGCACATGGCCATCGTGCTGGACGAGTACGGCGGCACGGCCGGGCTGATTACGCTGGAAGACCTGATTGAGGAGATCGTGGGCGAGATCTCCGACGAGCACGACCTGGCCACGTCGGCGTTGATCCGCCGGCTGGACAAGAACGTCTTTGAAGTTGACGGCAGGACGTACATCGACGACATCAACGAAGTGACCGGCCTGCATCTGCCCGAAGAAGAGGACTACGACACGGTGGCGGGGCTGGTGTTCACGGAGTTGGGCTTCGTGCCGCCCCAAGGCGAGACGCTCTCGGCCCACGGGGCGAAGTTCACGGTCCTGGCGGCAGATGAACGCAAGATCACGCGCATCCGACTGGAAGTGCTGCCGGAGAAGGAAGAGGCGTGAGGTCGTTGACTCGTGAACTCGTGAACTCGTGAATCCGTGAATTCGTGAACTCACGCCCGGCAGGGACGAATCAACGAGTTCACGAGGAACGAATTCACGAGTCGATGACTCCCGGCCTTCTCGCCCTCTGCTGGCCGGGCTGACACAGGATTAAATGGCTACCACCGATTCCGCCATCTGCGTTCGATCGATTGACTACAGCGAGACCTCGCAGGTACTCGTGCTGCTGGCACGCGACAACGGGCTGGTGCGGCTGCTGGCCAAGGGCAGCAAGCGGGCCAAGAGCAAGTCCGGCGGGGCGGTGGATTATTTCGCCGAAGGCCGGTGTGTCTTTACCGGCACGCACAAGCAGGGGCTGGGCACGCTCATGGAGTTCGTCGAGACGGTCACGCACACGCCGCTGCGCGACGACCTGGAGCGGCTCAACGTCGGCCTGTACATGCTGGAATTGTGCCTAAACCTGCTGGGCGAGGGCGATCCGCATCCGGAGGTCTTCGACCTGCTGCACAACGCCCTGGCCCGGCTGGAGCAGAGCGACGCGCTGCCATCGGCCGTGCTGGCGTATTTCCAGTGGCGGCTGGCCCGGCGCGTGGGCCTGCTGGGCGACATGGACCGCTGCGTCTCCTGCGGCCAGCGGGCGGAGGAGGGCGTGTACTTCTCCAGCTCTGCCGGCGGGCTGCTGTGCCGCAACTGCCAGGGTGCCGCCAAGGAAAAACGGGCCGTCTCGCCGGCGGCCTTGCTGGGCTTAGCCGCCCTGGCGGCGGCAGAAGCCGGCCAACGTCCCAAGCTGCCCGCTCCTGCCGCTCAGGCCGTCAACGCGCTATTGGCGTACCACATCCAGTACCAGCTCGCCAAGCCGCTGAAGATGGTCGAGTTTGCCTTGACCGGCGGGCGGAAATCGTGACAATGACGGGGCTACTAAAGGCAGTCAAAACGTAGCATGGGCGTCTCGCCCATGAGCTTTTCGGCGTTTTGGCGTCGACTGATCACGGGCGGGACGCCCGTGCTACGGTTATGAAACCAGTTTTAGTGAAGATAGCCAATCGAAAGGATCCGTAATGCATAGAGCTTCCATCGTGGTTGCCGCTTTCCTGATGACCGTTCTGAGCGTGTGTGCGAACTTGCCGGCCCAGGCCACCAAGGAGGCCATTGCTCCGGCCGCTGTGGCCAAGGACACGGCCGCGGCTCCGGCTCCGGCGGTTTCGGCTGCCCCGTCCACCCCGGCTGAGGCCACTTCCACCCCCGCCAGCGCCCCGGCCAAGAAGGCCGATAGCCAGCAATGGCTGCTGTTTGTCATGGTCGGCGTTTTCGTTCTTTTTTATGTTTGGATGGGCCGTGGCCGAAAGAAGGAACAGAAGAAGCGGGCCGAGATGCTCTCGACCTTGAAGAAGGGCGACAAAGTTACCACCATCGGCGGCGTCACGGGCATCGTGATGGAAGCATCGGCCGATGAGGTCGTCATAAAGGTCGATGAGGCCAGTAATACCAAGATTCGCTTTGCCCGCTGGGCCATTCGCGGCGTGGGTGAAGATTCCAAGGCGGAGAATACCTCCAAGAAATGACCGGAAGGTTCCTCAAAGCACTGCTGCTGACAAGCCTGCTGCTGTGTACTCAGCCGGCAGGGGCGCTGTCGGGCCAGGGCTGTCGCGTTCGCATCAGTTTGGCTGATGAGGATGGCGTGGCCTTCGCCCGGCAGCTCCAGCAGCGAGGGCTTTGCGTGGAACTTGATCCGCAGGGTCGGTCGGCCCGCTGCGAACTGTCGGCCGATTGGGCGTCGTTGCAGCGGGCCATGGGCTTGTTGCAGGATTACGCCCGCCAGCATCGCTTGCCGCTGCCATCGCGGCAGATCGCCGGCAATTCAGCCGATGTGGCCATCTCCAGCCGCCCGGTAGGGCTGGACGCTGCTTCGGCCAGTCACCTGCTGCTTTGCCTCAACGATGAACCGCTCCGGGCCATCGCGTGTGTCCGAATCGCGCCGGAGCTTTTGCCCGATTCCCCGCCGGTGCTGTCGGCCGGCCCAGCCGCTCGGGCCGTTCGCGGCCCGCCAACTCTCTAAGCCGCAGCTGCGCTGCACAGGCTAAAAGCCTGTGCCACCGCGGCTCGGTTTTTGGTGGCACAGCCTTTCTGAGCTGTGCGATCAGGCTTACCGCGTCGCACGGACAAGACCTCACCGATTCTAGGAAGAACCGCACATGGCATCGAAAAACCTCGGATGGAAATTCGCATTTGTAGGCGTACTGGCCGTGTTGAGTATTTACTCGATCTGGGCCAAGGAACTGCGCCAGGGCATCGACCTCAAGGGCGGTCACATCCTGACCTTTGAAATCGACACCGGCCAGAAGCAGCGCGAGCAGATCGACAAGGAAATGGCCGCCCTGACGGCCCAGCTCCAGGCCGCCAGCCAGCCGGCTGAGCAAACCAAGCTGAACGAAGAAGTCACCAAGCTCAAGGAGCGGCGCGACCAGGCCGGCAAGGGGGCCGAAAGCTCCCAGTTGATCCAGGACGTGATCTCGCGTTTGAAGAAGCGTATCGACCCCAACGGCCTGTACATGCTGGAATGGAAGCCGGTGGGGCGAAATCGCTTTGAAGTCCGCATGCCCCTGGGCACCAGCGAATCGCTGGACGCCAAGCAGAAGTACCTCCGCCTGCTGGAGAGTTTGCAGGACGACAACATCCAGCGCAGCGAGATCCAGAAGATCTCGACGCTGGCTGAGGCCACGCCGGTGGACCAGGCCGCGCTGGCGGCAGCCATCAAGCAGGTGGCGGGCAATGATGCCTCGCGCCAGCAGACGCTGGAGAAGATGACCCAGGCCGATCAGGCTCGCATCAAGGCCAAGGCCGCTTTGGACAAGGCCAAGGCCACTCCGACCACGCCTCCGGCCGCACTGGCCAAGGTGCAGAGCGATTACGATGACTCCCTGGCCGCCTACGATGCGGCCGTACGCGACGTGCTGAACACCAACATCAACATTGAAAAGCTCGGGCAGACTCTCGATCAGTACGTGTCCAATAAGGAACGCTCCAACATCCCCGTGGCTGAGCAGCACGACCGCGAGCGGGCCTTCCGGGAAGGCCTGAAAGAGATGTACGAGCGTCATCCCGATCGCAAGGCTCAGATCGAGCAGGTGGTCAATGGGTACAAGGACTGGTCGGAACGCCGCACCGGTCTGGATGATCCGTCGGACCTCAAGCGGCTGATCGCCAAGGCCGGCGTGCTGGAGTTCCGCATCGCCCCGACGCTGCCCGACAGCAAGCGCGCCCCGCAGATCAGCGAAGCTGAGCTGACGATGTATGACAACCAGCTGAATGACCAGGGCCCGCTGGCCGGTCGCAGCCGGAACGATCCATACCAGTGGTTTGAGGTTCACACCGGCACGGAGCGTTTTTCCCCGGACGTGATCCTGCGCAAGTATGCCGGCAAGCGATACATTCTGCTGTCCAACCAGGAAGGCTTTACGATCCTGCAGAGCGACCCGAATCATCCGTGGTCGCTGAACGCCCGGCCCGGCAGCGACCAGATGAACAAGGAGGCGATCAACTTTTCGCTGGACCCGCGCGGCGCCAACCTGATGGGAACGCTGACCACCGCCCACAAGGGCCAGGAAATGGCCATCCTGCTGGATGACCAGGTGTACTCGGCCCCGACGATCCAGAGCTCGATTTTCAGCGAGGGCCAGATCACCGGCCAGTTCACGCACACGCAGGTCACCGAATTGGTGAACACGCTCGAAGCCGGCGCCCTCGAAGGCCGGGTGAACGATCAGCCCGTCAGCGAGAAGACCATCGCCCCGTCCATGGGCGAGGAGAACCGCAGTTCCGGCATCCGGGCGGCGTTGTATTCGTTCATCGCCGTGGCGGCGTTCATGGTGGTGTACTACCTGCTGGCCGGCAGCGTGGCCGATGCGGCCATGTTCTTGAACTTGCTGCTGGTGCTGGGGGCCATGAGCTTTGTCGAGGCCGTCTTCACCCTGCCAGGCATCGCCGGCTTGACCCTGTCGGTGGCCATGGCGGTGGACTCCAACGTGCTGATCTACGAGCGAATCCGCGAAGAGCAGGCCAAGACGCTCTCGCTTAGAATGGCGATTCGCAACGCCTATTCCGAGGCCTTTACGGCCATTATCGATACCCACGCCACCACGTTGATCACGGCCATTATTCTGCTGTGGGTCGGCACCGAAGAGGTCAAGGGCTTTGCCATCACCCTGGGCCTGGGCGTGTTGTTTAACCTGTTCACGGCCGTGGCTGTAACGCGGTGGGTCTTCGAGTGGTTGATGAACCGCAACCTGCTCAAGACCAAGGTGACCATGCTGCGGTTGATCCACGTGCCCAACATCGACTGGATGGGCATGCGGTGGTACGGCTGGATATTCTCGATCATCATTACCCTGCTGGGTATTACCGCCTTGTTGTGGCAGGGCAATAACATCTGGGGCATCGAGTTCAGTTCGGGCACCGAAGCCAGCTTCCGCTTCAAGCCCGCGGCGATGATCCAGGCCGGCAACGCCAAGGCGTACCCGACGCGTGAGGCCGTGGAAGAGGACCTGGCCAACACCGCCAAGGCGATGAAGGTCCAGGACGAAAAGGATCTGGCCCAGTTGACGTCGGAGTTGGCGTCGGCCCAGGGCGAGAAGAAGGACGACCTGGCCAAGCAGGTTGTCAAGCTCAAGGCCCAGGCCGACGACTTGCAGCGGTTCGTCGACTCCGTGCGGGTCGAGACCCTGCTGGCCGGCGACAAGGCCAACGACTTCCTGACCAAGTATGACGCCAACAAGGACGGCGCCATCGAGAAGGACGAAATCGTCAAGGCCGGCATGCCCGAGAGCTTCTATGAGTACCTGGATGCGGCCAAGAGCGGCAAGGTCACGCGCGACCAGTTGGCCAAGCGGCTGCCGGAGCGGACGTTCCAGTTCTCCACGACGATTCCCACCGTGGACACGCTGCGGAAGGTCGTGCGCGACGCTTTCGGCGACGCCCTGGACACGCCCATGGCCGTGAAGTACGACTTGCAGACCAGCGGGCCGGTGGCCGGCCTGAACGTCACGCTCGATCCCAAGGACGAGGGCATGACGCTGATTACGCCGGAGCTGGGCCGGAAGGTTCGGCCTGACCAGCAGGCCCGGTTCATCGACTTTACCGGTGGGGCGATGTTCGTGATTCAGAACATGGACCCGCCGCTGAACGAGGCCGCCCTGGCCGAGCGCATCCAGACGATGCGGCTCCAGCCCGACTTCGCGGGCTTCCAGTTCAACCGTTCGGCCGTCATGGGCTTGACGCCCGCGGCCAATGGCGAGGGCTTCACCAGCTTTGCCGTGCTGAGCTGGAACCCCAACATCGACTTCGCCGGCCGCCCGGCGGAGTGGAAGAGCTTTGCCACGAACGAGCTGAACCTGCTCAAGGCCTCGTTGGCCCGCAGCGAGACGCTCGAGTCGGTCAGTTCCTTTGACTCTTCGGTAGCCAAGGAGACCAAGCGGCTGGCCGTCATCGCCACGGTGATGAGCTGGTTGGCGATTATCGTGTACCTGTGGTTTAGGTTCGGCAAGGCCCGGTGGGGCGTCGCGGCCGTGCTGTGCCTGGTGCATGACGTGTTGATTTCCATCGGCCTGATCGCCATAAGCGACTACCTCGCCACCACCTGGCTGGGGCCGATTCTGCTGATTAACGTGCCGATCAAGATCGACATGACGGTCATCGCGGCCTTCCTGACGATCATCGGTTACTCGGTTTGCGACACCATCGTGGTGTTTGACCGCATCCGCGAAAACCGAGGCAAGCTCAAGGAAGTGGACGCCACCATGATCAACCACGCCATCAACCAGACCCTGAGCCGGACGTTGCTGACCAGCTTCACGGTCATCATGGCGTTGTTCATCATGTACGTGTGGGGCGGCCCGGGCATACACCCGTTCTGCTATGCGATGCTGGGCGGCGTGCTCATCGGCACGTACTCCTCCATCGCGGTGGCATCGCCCATGCTGCTGGGCTTCAAGACCATGATGTCAGGCCGGTCGAAGAAGGCCCTGGCCACCACCAGCGTCCCCACGGGCAAGTAGCAGTTCCGCACAGTTCGAGTCAGACAACCAGCAAGGCGGGCCGAGAGATCGGCTCGCCTTGTTGCGTTGTGGACTGTCAGAAGATGCGGCTTATTAGCGGGGTTCACGAGGGGTGCGCGGGCGCGCTCTGTGAACCTGTCCGCCCGCGCTGGTCTGCGTGCTACCGGGCCAGCAGGTACTTGACGAGCCAGTCCAGCCGGCCATGCAGGATCATGTACAGGCCGGAGTAACGCATGACCTGGCGGATCTTCTGCCGGTAGCTCGGGGCGTAGCAGTGAATGGGGCAGAACTTGCAGGGCGGCTTGGGATCCTGGCGGCAGGCGTCGGTGCGCTGCACAGCGTATTGCAGCAAGTCCTGGCAGTCGGGGCACAGGCCCTGTTTGCTGAGGTGCTTCTTGCGGCAGTACAGGCCGATGAACCGCTGCAGCGTCTGCTTGTACACTTCCTTGCCGTCGCCCATGATGATGCTACGCAGCGTAGGACAGGCCGGACGATTTTGCCAGTGTCGCCTGGAGACTATCTGGCGTTGTGTCTGACTACGCTTTCTGGCCGTCCGGATTTCTGGCCGTCCGGATTTGTCGTGTAACAGGCCCCGGCTTCAGCCGGGGTATCAGGTGGGCACAGACGCAATCAGCCCGTTTCAACGGGCTTGAGGCTGTGCCTTGAGGCAATGGATGAAGAGGCAAGGCGGTAAGCCCGTTGAAACGGGCTGGTAGAACGTTGGGCAATCCGCTTTACCCCGGCCAAGAGCCGGGGCCTGTTACACGGCTTGACCAGAGTCTGTGGCAAAGCACGTCCTGCCAGGAATACCAGTACTCCGTCCGGGCAATAATGTGGGTGCCACGGCTGCGGCGTTTGCAGCCGTGCCGCCACTCGACATCCCACACCTGTACGCGCCGCAGGTGTGGCACCCGGTGTTGACCGAGAAGTTCTACAGAACCGCCGCTCCCAGCACATCGATCATGCAGGCATCGGCAGCGCCCTTGACCGGCGGGAGCTGCCACTTGGTCGCCTTGGCCCACGTCACGGCGCGAAGCGTCGTGCCGGTGCCGGCCGCCGTTGTCAGGGCCAGCGGGCCGCTGGCCGAGAACAGCGTCGAAGCAGTGCTGGCGATCATGGTGGCGCTATTCAGCAGGTACGCCGGAGCCACGGGGCCCACGACCGTCGAGGCCGGCAGGTCAGTAGCGCTGCCCGGGCTGATGCTGGCGGCCAGTTCGACCGGCGAGGCCACGGCCTGCTCCGGTGCGGCCGACACGTATGAGGTGCCGAAGTTGCGTTCCAGAATGATGTAGTCCTGGAAGTTCACCACGCCGTCCTTGTTGAAGTCGCCGCCTTCCCAGCCCATGTTGGCCTGGCCAAAGTTGCGTTCCAGGATGATGTAATCCTGGAAATTCGTCACGCCGTCCAGGTTGGCGTCGCCCACGGGCTTGCCTTCCATGGCGCCGATCCAACCATTGGTCGGGGCCACATTGTCGGCAGCGGCCTTGTAGGCGATGTTCGTGGGAATGAAGCCGCGGAAGATCCAGTCGATCATGGCGGGCATGTTGCCCGGGTGCTGGCGCATCCAGGAGATGGCGGCCGTGGCGTCGGCGTCGACCGTGCCCGCCACAACTCCCGGCTGCATGCGGTAGTACTTGATCAGGTTGCGCGACGAGTCGATGAAGTTGGGGTTCTGCCCGTTGAGGTCATGGGCGCCGGGCGCGACGGTGGTCGTCATCGAGTAATCGGTGTTGTACTTGGCGTTGTAGTCGCACATGCCCGGGGCCACCGCGTCGACATACGTCGAGGGGTAAGCATAGATCAGGTGCCCGCCGCCAGTCACGCCGTCGAGCGTGTAACCGATGTTGCTCTTGAACTCGCTCATGCCGCCAGTCGTGCCGCCGTGAGAGGGGTCCGAAGCGATGGCACTCTGCATGCCGATGGCGATGGTGTTGTGGTCGTAGCTGACGTTGGTGCCGCCGACGAATCCCAGCGACGTGCCGCTGCCGGGGTAGGCCCCGCCCATACGCGGCAACGAGATGCACTGCTGGATGGAGTTGTTCTTGACGCCCGCGCTCAACTGCATGAGCCCATCGTCCACGTCGTGGGCGGTGGGGACATCCCAAAGGCTATGAATAAAGGTCGTGTTCGTGCCCGCGCCGATGATGTGGGGATTGGAGGGATTGACCACGGGGCAGATCACGTAGTTGCGGTTGTACGTGCCGGACATCGGCTGGAAATAGCCGCTGCTGGGCTCAGTGATCACCATCATGTTGTCCGACCACGTCTGGAAGCCGGTGCCGCCATACGCGTTGAAGTGAACGCCGCCCTGGAAGATATCGCCCGTGAGGGTCTTCATCGACTCGAGCCACACCCACAGGTCAAAGCCGCTGTTGACCAGGTTGATATGCGCCCCGTTGCCGACGAAGAAAGCTTCGTACTTGGTGTCGCCGTAGGGCACCAGCAGGCCCTGGTCGAAGTACGAGTTCGATATCGTGACGTCGAAAGAACTGGCCTTCAGGTACATCGTCGTCCGCGTGAAGGTGCAGTGGTCCATGCCCGTCAGCAGGCCTTCGGTGTTGGGGATGATGAACAGTCCGTACGCGGTATACGGGCTGCCGGGATAGGCGCTGGCGGCCGGGCCGCCATTCAGGTCGGTGAAGTCCGCATACGTTGCGCCGATGTTGGTCACAACGTTGGCAATATCGGCGGTGATGATCGCCGGTTGGCCGGCGCTGCCAACCTTCGTCCGCACGTAGGAATGGTTATCGGCCGTGCCGTGCAGGTAGAGATTGACCTGGTTGCCGTAGGCGGCGACATGCAACTTGGGCATGCCCCCGGCGGCGGCGTCGAACTCGATGCCCGCCCCGGCCAGCACGTCTACCACGCTCTTGCCTTGGCTCAGGATGCTGCCCTGCACGGTCAGCGGCGCCGCCACGGTGAGCTTCTTGTCGCCCACGTTCGCGCTGCTGCCCAGCGTAATCACGTCGCCTGAGCCCGTGCCGATGGTGGTGGCCACGTCCACCGTGACCTTGCCGTTGATCGTGACGGTGTCGCCGGAACCTGGAATGTGGGTAACGGTCCCGCCGTCCTGCGTCGCCCAGGTGCTCAATGCCGACCAGTTGCCCACGCCGGCGGTGCTGACAAAGGCGCTAAGCAGTTCCCGCCGCTCCAAGGACTCCATCGAAACGAACCGGGCAGACTGCGGCTGGTTCTTGTGGGTGCGGCGACGGTCAGCGCAATGCTGAGTGCGGGATTTCACTGGGTCTCTCCTTTTGACGTGGCTGTACTTAGCACGATCCGCCAACGAGGCGGAAGAATGCCAGCGAGAGTTGCCTCCAAAACAACTCTCGCTGAACCCATGTATTCTACTGTGAAACACTAAGAACTGTCAAGCCAACATCCGCCCAGCCAAGGCCTTGCCGCCACATCTCTTTCGCCGTCGCACGGTTCGGCCAATGGGCGATGGCACAGAGGTGAGCATGTGGCAATGGCGGCGGTTTTGTGCTCCAATCGCCCTCTTCATGATGGACTGGGCCTCAATAGCTGGTGGGTCGGCCGCTCTGGCGACAGCGTTCCTGTGGGCGTGCAGCGGCACGGCCTGGGGTTTCGCCGGGCGACGCATCGGCGCCCTGGCCGTCAACATCCTGCGCATCAGCCTGGCCTCGGCGATCCTGTGGGGCTGCTATGCCATCGCGCATGGGGCGTGGCTGCCGCAGCTTTCGGGTCGGGCCTGGGTATTGCTGGGCATCAGCGGCGCCATCGGCGTGGGCATCGGCGACATCTGCTACTTCCGCTGCGTGGTCATTATGGGCCCACGGCTGGCGTCGGTGGTGCTGGCGCTGAGCCCGATTTTTGCCTCCGCCATTTCGTACTTCCCGCCGTTGCGCGAGCACTTAGGCGCACAGGCACTCGTCGGCATTTGCCTGACCGTGGCGGGCGTGACATGGGTGGTGGCCGAGCCGGGCGCTGGCAGGGCCTGGCAGATGCCCAAGGACGCCTCGTTTGTCCAGGGCCTGGCCTTGGGTATCGCCGGGTCCATGGCGTCGGCGCTGGGCATGGTGCTCACACGCATGGCCTTCGTGACCGGCGCGGGCGAATTGGCCACCGACTCCTCGGCCGCGGCCGTGGTGCGCGTCTGGGCCGGCCTGGTCGTCACGGCCGTCGCCGTTATCGCCAGCCGCCGAGTTGTCATGGTGGGCAGGAGCCTCTCCGATGGCCGGTCGATGCTGATCGTGCTGGCCGGCACGCTGGTGGGGCCGGTGCTGGGCATCTGGCTGTCCATGGTGGCGCTGAAGCTCATCCCTGCCGGAATCGGCGTGGCGCTGATCTACACCTCGCCGATCATGATGGTTCCGCTGGCGTGGGCGTTCTATCACGAGCGTCCCACCGGCCGGGCCATCGCAGGCACCGTCCTGGCCGTGCTTGGAGCGGCCTTGTTGATGCTGCGATAGGCCTCCACAGATTTCACAGATGGTGCAGGTGCTCGACGCTGCCTTGCTGATGCGAATAGGCACTCTGACGCGGCGTTGTGTGCGACTGCCATCTGTGGCGAGATGAACTTTGGCGAGACGAACTGCGCCGCTGGCCCTGGTAGGGCCGTGTAACAGGCCCCGGCTTCAGACGGGGTAAAGTGGAACCACAATGTGTTACTCAGCCCGTTTCAACGGGCTTGCATGGCCCGGCTTTAGCCCCTTTGCCTCAAGGCACAACTTCAAGCCCGTTGAAACGGGCTGATAATATCGATTGTCGCCCATACCCCGGCTGAAGCCGGGGCCTGTTACACGGCAGGGGCAGGGTTCTGTTCGCTCAGGAAAGGCAAGTTGCTTGGCAAAGGCGAGTTTCTCGCCAGTATGGGATGCATAAGCCAACTGCCAAAAGACGCTGTCAATCACCATTCCGACCCGCCCCGGCGTTGTTCCAGCAGACGGCGGTGGTCGTGCGCCCGCGACACCTTCTGCCTGTTCTCACACGGGCCAGAGGTTATAATGGCCGCCAATGCCAACCATCGACATTCCCAAGCTGCGCAAGCTGCAAGCGAATATCGAGTCCGTTCTATACGGCAAGGCTCATGCCGTGCGCCAGGCCTTGACGGCCCTGCTGGGCGGGGGCCATCTGCTGCTGGAGGACGTGCCCGGCGTGGGCAAGACCGTCCTGGCGCGGGCCCTGGCCCGCAGCATCCATTGCCGTTTCAACCGCATCCAGCTCACGCCCGACCTGCTGCCCTCGGACATCCTGGGCGTCAGCATTTACCACGCCGACACCGGCCAGTTCGTCTTCCAGAAAGGCCCGGTCTTCGCCCACATCGTGCTGGCCGACGAGATCAACCGCACCACGCCGCGGACGCAGTCGGCCCTGCTGGAGGCGATGAACGAATCGCAGGTCACCATGGATGGCCAGACGTACCCGCTGGGCCCGCCGTTCATGGTGATCGCCACGCAGAACCCCTTTCAGTTCGAGGGCACGTACTTCCTGCCGGAAAACCAGCTCGACCGCTTCATGATTCGCCTGCAGATCGGCTATCCCCAGCGCGAGATCGAGCGGCGAATCCTGGCCGAGCAGCCCGGGCGGGTGAAACTCGATCAACTCGGGCCGGTCATGACGCTGGAAGAGCTTGTGGCCCTGCAATCGCAGGTGCTGACCGTGCGCGTGGATGATGCCATTTTGGATTACATCGTCTCCATTGCCGAGGCGACGCGGCGGCACGAGATGCTGTCGCTGGGGCTCTCGCCGCGCGGGGCGCTGGCGCTGGTGCAGGCCGCGCGGGCCTGGGCGCTGCTCGATGGCCGGGATTACGTCGTGCCCGATGACGTCAAAGGGCTGTGCGTGCCGGTCATGGCCCATCGGCTGCTGATGAAGTCGGTGGCCCAGGACGGTTTCCAGAGCACCCAGGCGGTGGTGGAAAAGATTCTCCAGTCCCTGCCCGCGCCGCAGTGAAGAAGAGAAGCGGTGGGTGCGTCGGATGCTGTGGGTGGCGGGTCATAAATCGCCGGGTGCCATAGCCAGCCTCGCCGAATCCATTTGGATTCGGCGAGGCTGGCTATGCGTGCTTCCAGTGGCTGCGACAAGCATAGCTAGAGCCGCAACGGCGCGGCTCAAGCTATGGCACCCGTTCACGCTATGGCACGCTTGAGGATGTTCCTTGGCCAAGAAGAAGTGTGAATTTCGGCTGACCTTTGCCGGGCTGCTGTTCGTGGTGCTGTTCCTGCTGGTCGGGACGGCCGCCGTGAACACGCAGCGCGCCATGCTGTTTGTCATGTTCGGGCTGATGCTGGCGGCCTTCTTCTACTCGCTCTTTGCCACGCGGCGGATGCTCATGGCCGTCGATGTCCACCGCGACATGCCACAACGTTCCTTCGCCAGCCGGGTCGTGCACTTGTCGTACTCGCTGCGTCAGCTCCGCAAGTCCGCCGGTCCGGCCATCGGGCTGGAGCTGGAAGAAATGTCCCCACCGGCCCAGTGGGAGGGCGCGTCGGCGTACTGCCTGTACCTGCCCGCCGCCGGCAGCTTCCAGAGCGGCTCGCGCTTCGTCGTGCATGACCGTGGCAAGTACACGCTGACGCGCATGCGGCTCTCGACGGCGTTTCCCTTCCGGCTCGTGCGTGGGAACCGCTACTTCGCCCAGGAAGACTCGCTCATGGTCTGGCCGGCGCTGGGGACGCTCAAGGTCGATCTGTTCCAGCGTGGGGCGGCTGAGGTCAGCGACTTCGCCCCTTCGCAGGTCGGCAGCGGGGCCGATGAATTCTTCGGCCTGCGCGAGTACCGCCAGGGCGACAACCCGCGCTGGATCCATTGGAAGCGATCTGCCGCCAAGCAGTCGCCGGTGGTCAAGGAGATGTCGCGCCCCCGGCCTGACGTGCTGTACATCATCCTCGATACCCAACTTTCCGCTTCGGCTGCGAACGCACGGTCGCGCGACTCAGCCAAGACCAAGCCCGGCCAGCCCAGCGAAGAGCACGCGACGCGTGAAAAGCTCATCCGCCTGGCGGCCACGCTGACCGAGCAGGCGTTTCGGCGCGAATACCGCGTCGGCCTGGCCACGGCGTATTCCTCCCGGCCAGTCTGCCTGCCGGCCGGGGCGGGCATCGGCCAGCGCATCGCCGTGCTGGACGCCCTGGCCTGCATCGACGACAACCGCGAGATCGGCCTGGCCCGGCTCATTGCCGCCATTCCCGCGCGGCTGCTGCAATTCGCCCAGGTGGTGGTCATCGCCCAGGACAAGGATCGCTTGCAAGGCTTGACGGCGCTGGGCGCCGCCTGCCAGCACGCGCAAACGATCACGCCGGAGCAAGTCGATGCCATTTTCGATGACGCCGTGGCGGTCGAGCCGGCCGATGCCGATCACATGCTCGACGCGGCGGAGGACAAGACGGAATGATCCTGCGCCGGTTCAACAAGGCCGAGCTTGTCCTGACCCAGCGGCTGCACCTGGAAAAGCCGCTGCTGTTGATGGTCGCGCTGGCCGCCATGGGGTACATGCTGGGGCGCGAGGACGTGCTGTTCTTCGTCATTCTGGCCATGGGCATCGCGCTGAACGCCATGGCGCTGTCCTTGCGCAGCGAGATCGC
This sequence comes from uncultured Planctomycetota bacterium, assembly GCA_903892515.1. Lineage (GTDB taxonomy): Bacteria > Planctomycetota > Phycisphaerae > SM23-33 > SM23-33 > CAITIS01. Next base: position 15,186 of record CAITIS010000122.1, read on the forward strand.
CTTGCCGCGCCTGGCCGTGGTTGCGTGCGTGCTGGCGGCCACGGGGTTTTTCATCCTCGACTTTTCGCACGGGCTGGATTTCTTTTCGGCCATGGGGCGGTACCTGTGCCTGCTGATGGCGTGCAAGCTGCTGGAGCAGAAACGCAACCGCGACTACGCCGAGATCATCGTCCTGGCCATCATGATGATGCTGGACGGCGCGCTGGTCAGCGTGCGCCTGGGCTACGCGCTGTGCCTGCTGCTGTTCGTGCCGCTGTGCTGCTACGTCAGCATGGTGCTAACGCTGAAGATCGCCCTGGACCGCCAGGCCGCCCTGCAACTCAGCGTCGAGCGGACCAGGACCGACCCGCAGACGCTGGCCTGGAACATGAGCGGGCGCTTCCCGGCCCGCACCATTACCAACCAGGCCCTGCAGGCGACGCTGCAATGCGTGCTGGCGGCCGTCGTGGTGTACCTGCTCATGCCGCGGCTCGAGCCGGGGGCGTTGATGATATGGGCAGGCTTCAAGCCGCAGGGACTGAGCGGCCGGACGACCGGCGTGCCCTCGAGCTTCCGCCTGACCGACCTGGGCAGGATCACGCCCGACCCGCGCGTGGTCATGCAGGTCAGGATCACCGATTCGGCCGGGCGTGATCTCGGCGCCACCGGTTATGCCGCGTACCTGCGCGGCGTCGTCTACGAGAGCTATCGCGCGGCGGAGTGGCAAAGCGCCAGCGAGTCGCCGCCGACCTGGGGGCTGATCGACAAGCCGCCTGCCAACATGCTCATTCAGCACATCACCATGGAACCCTCGGTGTCCGACCATGTCTTTGCCATCGCGCCGACCGAGGGCGCCTCGGGCGAGGCCGACGATGTGCAGCTCGAGTCGTGGGACGAGCTGCTGAAAAGCAAGCCCGACGACGTGCCCGTGCGGTACGTGGCGTATTCGCTCAGGCCGCCGTATTCACGCCTCCAGTGGCACGAACTGAGAAAAGCGGCGGCGTCGCAGATTTCCCAGGCCACCGGCGGTGCGGTCAGTCCGCGGATCGCCGAACTGGCTCGTCTGTGGTGCCAGGACGAATTGGCCCAGCGCGCGATCAGTGCATACCTCACGGCCTTGCCTTTCTCGGGGCGATCGGGCGACCTGGCGCGCGAGATCGAGCGGGCCAACGAGAAGATCGCCCAGCGGCTGACGAACAAGCTCCGCGAGAGCTACACGTACACGCTGGACCTGTCGGAGTACGGGCCCGACGAAGACCCCGTCGAGCAGTTCCTGTTCACGGTGCGCAAGGGGCACTGCGAGTTCTTCGCCTCGGCCATGACGTTGATGGCGCGGGCGCTGGGCCTGCCGGCGCGGATGTGCGGGGGCTTCCTGGCCGACGCCCGGTCGTACCACCAGGCCACCGGGCAGTATCTCGTGCGGGCATCCGACGCCCACGCGTGGGTGGAAATCTACCTTCCCTCTGCCGGTTGGACGGTGTACGACCCTACGCCGCCGGGCTCGGCCAACGAGCCGCCCGGGCGGATACAGTCGTGGCGGCACCTCTGGAACAACCTGGCCTTCTTCTGGCGGGCCAAGGTCATCGGCTACGGCGAGCGCGAGCGGCAGGGCATGTTCGGCCGATTCCTCAAAAGCCTCAGCACGCTGATGACCCAGGCCTGGCGACAGGTCAAGGAGACGGTGCGGGCGGCCTGGGAAATGTTTGGCCACGGCATCGACCGCCATCTAATGCTGCGGCTGCTGCCGGGCTTGTCACTGGTGCTGGCGGGCGTGGCGGTGGTGCTGCTGGCAATTGAACTGACTCGCCGGCGCTTGCGCAGGCGGCGGATGCTCGTCCGGCTGCAGGGCGTGCCGGCCTTCTATCGCCGGCTGCACCGGCTGCTGGAGAAGCAGGGCATCTCGCACCGGCTCGAGCAGACGCCTCAAGAGTATCTCTCCCAGGCAGCGCGGGAACTTGACTTGCCCCATCCGGTGATGCGCGAACTGGCCGAGGCCATCTATAGGAATCGCTGGGGCCAGCAGCCTTTGAGCGACGAACAGATCAGGCGAGCCGAAGAGTCCGTTGGCGAACTGGCCAAGCGGCTCAAACAAGCCCGAAAACGCTAGCAGTCCATTGAAGAAGTGTCGCGGGCGTCTCGCCCGCGCTGCGGGCACTGGGCCTTCCCAAGCTGCCGGACGCGGGCGAGACGCC
>CAITIS010000123.1 GCA_903892515.1 uncultured Planctomycetota bacterium
ACGGCCGGAACGCCGCCAGGAACCTGGGCAGTTCCGCCAGCAACGACCCAATCAGCTCGCCGGTCATCCGTCATTCTCCCAGAGCATCTTGCTCCAGAAAGGCCTATCGGACAACCCGCCGCACCAGCTTGAGCTTAACTAGCGCTGTCGTGCTACTTTCAGACGCCCTCCGGGCTGACAACTGGACAGACGCATCGTGACCGATTTAGCGCACTGAATACCGCGCACCGAATCTCGCGCACTGAATCCCGCGTTCCGAATATCGAATATCTATTCCCACCGTTGTCTCGCTGCACGCGGGAAGCCCGGCCATCGTGGTTGCTTCGCTTCGCTGCGCAAACCACGGCACCTGGCGTTTGGCGCCCGGCCGTTTGTCCTAATATCGAATATCCAATATCTATTTCCCGCCGTTGTCTTCCCCGATCCCTACACGCGGAACATCGCGCCCATTTTCCGGCCTAGCAGCAGGTTGGCCAGGATGAGCGTGGCCGTCAGCAGCATCATGCCGAAGACGCCCAACGCGGCCGCCAGATTCAGCGTGTCCGTCAGGCTCACCAGCGAGAAGATCGTCTTGGTGATGGGGTAATATTCCTTCGTCTGGGCCAGGATGAGCGAGTCGCTCACCTCCAGCATGGCAAAGGAGAAGGTCAGAATCGCCCCGGCCAGCACGTTGGCCGAGATCAGCGGCACGGTCACTTTCCAAATGGTCTTGAGCGGCCCGGCGCCGAGGTTTCGGCTGGCCTCTTCCAGCGTGATGCTGGTCTGCTGCAAGCCGGCCGATATCGACCGCACCATGTACGGCAGCCGGCGCACGCTGTACGCCACGATCAGGATCACCGTCGGGTCGTGCCGCGGGCTGTATTGCTCCAGGATGTCGCGCAGGCCGGCGATGTCGGGCGGCTTGGCCGTCAGGATGATGTAGCCGCTGGCGATGACCAGCCCCGGCACGGCCAGGGGCAGCATGGCCAAGCTGTCCAGCAGGCCCGAAAGCGGCGCCCGCTGCCGCACGCACAGGTACGCGATCACCAGCCCGACCACGATATCCACGGCCGTGGCGGTGCCGGCGTAGCGGATCGAATTGAGAATGCTGTTCCACGTGTCGTCGCGCTGGAAGACGTCGCGCATGTACCGCAGCGTGTAGCTTTCGGGCAGGATCGTGCCGCTCCAGCGATCCGAGAAGGCCTGCAGGATCACGCCGGTGTGCGGCATCAGCGCCGCCAGCGTCACCAGCCCGAAGGCCAGCCAGATCAGCATCGTCGCCACCGGCCCGGCCTTGCGCGTCCGCATGGCGATGCCGCGCCCGCCGGCCTGGTTGGCCGTGCCGCCAAAAAGCATTTTGCCCATGACGTACAGCGCCACCGACGCCGACAGCAGCACGAAGACCATCGAGTAGATCTCCGGCGAGGTGTTGTCGGAATTAAGCCCCTGGAAAATCTGCACCGACAGCACGTTGGTGTAGTTCAGGATCATGGGTGTGCCCAGTTCCGTGAACGACCAGATGAAAACGATCGTCCCGCCGGCGAACAGCCCGGGGCGGATCAGCGGCATGGTCACGCGCCAGAAGGTTCGCCAGCGCGACGCCCCCAGCCCGCGCGAGGCCTCGATCATGGTCGGATCGACATTGGCCAGGGCGGCCGAAGCGTTGAGAAACAGGATCGGGTACAGGTACAGCGTCTCGAGCAGCACCACGCCCGGCAGGCCGCTGCCCAGCCAATCGACCTTGGCAAAGCCCAGCTGCGCCAGCAGCAGGTTGACCGAGCCGCCCTCGCGGGCGAGCAGGTGCTGGATGGCTAGGCCGCCGACAAAAGGCGGCAGGATCATCGGCACCATCAGCAGGGCCGAGAGCAGCTTCTTGCCGCGGAAGTCGAATTGGTTATTGAGCACCGCCAGCGGCACGGCGATGGCAAAGACCGCCGAGGTCGTCAAGGCCGCGACCTTCAGCGAGTTCAGCAGGCTTTCGCGCGGCACGAGGTTGATCAGGAAGGAGTACTTGAACCACTCCAGCGTGAAGTGGCCGTCGGTGAAGAAGCCTTCCTTAATGGCCAACAACACGGGCAGCACCAGCGAGCCCAGCAGAAACGCCAGGCACGCAGCCGTCAGAATGTGCATTCGCCAGCGACGCATGTTTGGAGGCGGAGTATAGCGAGAAGACAGGCCGTCGTGCCAATGGAAGCTGGCGGGCCAGTGCCATAGTTGAGAGTGCTTGAAGGTGCCACCGATCGGCGTGCAGGCCGAGGGTGCCATAGGTTGAGCCGCGCCGTCTTGCGGCTCTACCTATGCGAGTCGGGCCGGGTGCCGTGGCCGCGGCGTCCAGCGGCCACGCCGGTACTGCTATACGCGACGTCGCGCATAGGCAGACCCGCCTGCGCTGAACAGCGCTTCGGCGTGTCAGCCTATGTATTTATGAAGCAAGCCTCCTTCTGGTAAGTTCGTGGTCGTCGGCGAAGACGCCACATACAAGAGAGGAGGCTTGCAATGCTGTACGTTGGTATTGACGTTCACTGGCGAATGTCTTCGGTGTGTATTTTGAACGAAC
>CAITIS010000124.1 GCA_903892515.1 uncultured Planctomycetota bacterium
ATTGCTGGTGAGGCCTCACCGTTCCGTTGGCCTCAGGCTACCCGCGCGCAAGACCTGGCGCAAGCATGTTATTCGGTATATATGACAGATTCGACGGCAGGGAAACGCTCAGCAGAAAAATTAAGATGCAATTGCCCTGGCTACGAAAGCGACCTCACTGCCCAAGGCTTGGTGCCCAACCTCGTCCTGTTCCCCTACACGTTTCCGCCGTCAAACGACGCTGCCAGAAACGCCTCTGCGGTCACGCTGCGGACCCAGTTGCACGATCAGTTTGTTAACCAGAGTGGTGGCGGGCTCGATGGCGCTATCTTTATAGGCGACCTCCCATACGTTCAGTACGATTGCGGTTTTAATCCGCTGACGCAGTATCGCCCCAGCGATTATTTCTTTTCGAGCTTAAACAGTCAGTGGACGCTGCATGGGACCACCCAAGTGTACGGTGCCATTTCCGGGAGTTTTCCGGACATTTACATAGGAAGGCTCGACGCACGCTCAGCCACGTTGTCGCACCCGCTGGTAAGTCAGGAAGAGGTTATCTGCGATTACTTCGACAAGAACCACGCCTACCGTATGGGCGCGATCGCCTACGCCAACAAGGCTCTCTTATTCTCCGGTGCGGTGTTCAGCGGGCAGCGGGAAGACGTGCGTTCCAAATTGCAGGAGTTAAGTTATGTCACCTCGGACATAACGTTGACTGACCCCGGCAGTAGCAGCGCCACAGCCCTGCAAAGATTTGTGACGGACGGGATTGCGGCCACGCCTGCGTACAAATTTGCCAGTATCGTGTCTCATGCAGACCAAGGGAGGCAATACCTTAATCTGGACGGTGGCAACGAAACTGTCAATTTTACCACCGATGACCTGTGGCAGACCCAATCGACGGCGCTGTTCTATGATGTGATCGGGTGTGAAATCGCTGACTTCACGTGGATGAATCAGTGGTACTTCGAGAATATAGGGATGAGTTATGTGCTGAATCCCAACAGCCAGGGGTTGATTTTCAGGGGCTCCTCATGGACTGTGGGGCTCCCGACGGACAGGATGTTCTACTCGGATATCGCCAAAGGGCTGACATTCGGCCAAGCCCAACGCGATTGGATTCGCGCGGAGAGATTGGGGTGGGACGAGGGCGACTGGATGCTCTTCGGAGACCCGACGCTAAAATCCACTGAACCAGTTAGAGTTCCTGGCGATGCCAATTACGATGGCGTGGTGAGCTTCAAGGATTACATCGTACTTGAGGCGCACTTCGGGAAGACGAATGCAGCTTGGGCCGACGGCGACTTCAATGGGGACTTTGTCGTGAACTTTCAAGACTACATTATTCTGGAAGAAAATTTCCCGCGCGCCGTTCCTGAGCCGACGTCCCTGCTTGTATGGATGGTCTTGCTGACCTGCAGGTTGCGGAGAAGGCGGCGTCAGGCCGACTAGTTTCGGGTGGCACGGTCCTGTGATTTGAGGTAGAATCAACTCTTGCAGAAGGGAGAATCATCATGCGACGAATCAGTATCCTGCTCATAGTGCTTGTCATGGCAGCCACCTGCTCTGCTCAGTACTTCACGTTGTCGATTACGAGCCCATCAGAGGGGCAGTGGCAGGCGTGGATTTCAGTTGGGCAGTGCGCGGGCCTTGACACCTTCGGTATTGATGTCTATGGTTCCGACGGGGTGACGGTCACGGGTTCCACTTTGATGGCCCCGAAATACTACAACCCCGACTTGGGCGACTGGGTGGGATTTACCGAGTTTAGAAGCAACGGCACTTCCGGCATGGGAATTACCGCGGGGCAGAAGACCATGTACACTGGGGGCAATGACCCTTACCGGGATGCACTGGTAATCCAGGACGTCGGGATTACGGCCGGTAGCGGCGGCGGAGTCTCCTGGGATGCCCCGGCTCTGCTGGCGGAAGGCACGTACACTGGCTCAACGGGCTACCTGCACGTTACGGCGTTCGATGGGTACGTTAACGCGCTGCTATGTACTCCTCCTCGGCTGCCGTGGGAGGGGCCCGGCGGCATCGTCGTGGCGGCACCGTTCTATGGGGATCTCGGACCGGACGAGCCGCCGCCGCCTCAGTTGGACAAACTGTACGTCCCCGAGCCCTCGTCGATGATGGCGTTCCTGGCCCTGCTGCCCTTTGCGGCTAGGCGAGCGAAGAACCGGCGCTGATTCATAGAAGGGAGACACCTATGCGTTTTGCAATGGTTTCACTCGTCGTGCTGGTCATGACCGTCGCTTGCTCGGCCCAGAACTACATTCTGTCCCTCACCAGTCCCTCGAGTGGTGAGTGGCAGGCGTGGATTTCGGTGATGGATTGCGTTGGGCTTGCCGGCTTTGGGCTTGACGTTTGGGGCACGAACGGGACAGCGGTTACGAGTTCGGCATTGAAGGCTCCCAGGTACTACAACCCGGACCTCGGTGACTATGCCGGTTTTACTGATTTCAGGAGCAATGGGATCGCGGGCATGGGCATTACCGCTGCTCAACCGACCTCATACACCGGCGGAAGCGACCCGATCATGGACGCGTTTGTGATTCAGGGTATCGGAGTTACGGCTGGCAGCGGTGGCGGGGTTTCATGGGGCGCGCCAGCCTTGCTGGCGGAGGGCGCGTACACCGGCACGTTCGGCGACCTGCACCTTGCCGCTAATTCTAGCGCGGTCAATGTTCTACTGTATTCACCGCCAGATTGGGATCAGTGGGCTGGCCCCGGCTGGGTGGTTCCGTGTCCTGCGTACCACCCCGTCCTTTGCATGGGTGATGCAAACGGCGACGGTGTGGTGAATTTCAAGGACTACATTGTGCTGGAAGCGAACTTCGGCAAGACGGACATCAGTTACGCCGGCGGCGACCTCGATGGCGACCGGGCCGTGACTTTCAAAGACTACGTTATCCTGGAAGCCAACTTTGGCCGCAGCGCCGTTCCCGAGCCGGCGTCGATGATCGCGTTTGCGGCCCTGCTGCCGCTGGCGCTCAAGCGGGTCAAAAACCGTCACTAGACGACACGCGTCGCGATAATCCACGAAAGTGAAAGTTGGACGGGCGATTACAGCCTGTCCAACTTTCTTTTTCTCTGCCTTCTCGGCGTCCTCTGCGGCCTCGGCGGTTAGCTTTTGTTCTTGTTGGCAACGCTGGACAGCCCTGCCTGGCTTCCGTACACTCCGCCGCATGGCGAACAAACCGATCGTACTTGTGACCGAACCGCTGGATGAACCCTCGATGGCGTATCTGCGTCAGCACGCGGACTGCCGCGAGGCCAAGCCCGAGAATGTGGGCGAGGCCATCGCCCAGGCCGACGGCCTGGTCGTCCGCACGTACACCCAGGTGACGCCGGCGCTGCTGGCAAAGGCCCCCAAGCTCAAAGTCGTGGGCCGGGCGGGCGTGGCACTGGAGAACATCGACGTGTCGGCCTGCCGCGCCCGCGGCGTCGAGGTCGTGCACACCCCGGCCGCCAATACGCTGGCGGTCGTCGATTACACCCTCCGCATGATTATCGAACTCAACCGCCGCTTCTGGCCGCTGACTGGCCCGGTCTCAGCCAAGGAGTTTCACGAGATCCGCAAGCGGATGTACGGGCGGTTCCTGTCGGCTCTGACGCTGGGCATCGTCGGCGTGGGCCGGATCGGCTCGCGCGTCGGCAGGGCGGCCGCGGGGCTGGGCATGAAGGTGCTGTACAACGATATCCTGCCGATTCAGCTCGATTACCCCGCCACGGCCGTGAGCAAGGACGAGCTGTACGCACAGTCCGACATCGTCACCATCCACGTGCCGCTGACCGAGGCCACGCGAAACCTTATCAACGCCGCCAGCCTGGCCAAGTTCAAGCAGGGCAGCCAATTCATCAACGCCGCACGCGGCGGGTGCTTCGTGGCGGCCGACCTGGCCGAGGCGATCAAGAGCGGGCGTCTGAGCGGGGCGGTCATCGATGTGCACGAGCCCGAGCCGCCGCCGGCGGATTATCCGCTGTATGGCCTGGAGAACGTGATCGTGACGGCGCACGTGGCGGCGCGGGTTCCGCAGGCGATGGCAGCCATGTGCGATGTGGTGTACGACGTGGTGGCCGTGCTCGAAGGCCGCCAGCCGCAGTACCCGGCGCTGGAAGGCAGTTATTGATCGTTGTAGCCCAGCCGGCTCCGGCCGGGGCGAGCGTGGGTGCCACGGCTGCGGAGTTTGCAGCCGTGTTGGCCGCACACCTGCAAACGCCGGGATTCTGAGGGTCTCCAGACGCGGGCGAGACGCCCGCGACACTTATTCAACGGGCTGATGGGCTTACTTATGGTCGAAGCATGAATCTTCAAGCGATGGCGCTGGTGCTGGCGGCAGCCGTCCTGCACGCGGCGTGGAACTTCGCCACGCGCCGGTCGCGCGGGAACTTGCCGGCGTTGTGGCTGAGCCTGCTGCTGGCCGGGCTGGCGAGCCTGCCGTTTGCGGTTTGGCTGGCGGTGCGGGATGGGCTGTCGGCGCAGGCTTGGATGTTCTTCGCGGCCACTGGCGGCATTCACGCGCTGTACTTCTCCCTGTTGGCCAAGGCATACGAGGGGTCGGATATTTCGTTGGTCTATCCCATCGCCCGCGGCACGGGGGTAGCGTTGACGGCCGTACTGGCGGTGGCGCTGGGCGTGGACCGGATCGGCGTGCTGGCGGCGATCGGCATCGCCGCCGTCGCCTGCGGCATCGGCATGATGGGCCTGGGGCACGGGGCTTCGGCGGGGCGGCACTCCAAGGCGTTCTCTGTCCTTTTGGCCTTGTCGGTCGGCTTGACGATCATGCTGTACTCGCTGACGGACAAGCTGGCGGTCAGCTCCGGCCCTGCCGAGTTTCTGCCGGGCGGCGGATTGCATCCGATTGTGTATATATGTGCGATGTTTCTGGGCGCGGCCGTGTTCATGGCCCCGTATGCCCTGTGGCGTTCCTGGCGGGGTATTCTACCGGCCCTTCGCGGCAGCAAGCGATATGTGCTGACCATCGGCCCGGCCTCGTTGGTGACGTATCTATTGATTCTGCTGGCGTATCAACTCGGGCCGGTGAGTTGCGTGGTGGCCTTCCGGGAGTTTGCGGTCGTGATCGGCTCGGTCCTGGGTTTTACGCTCCTGCACGAAGAGGTCACGGCCTGGAAGGTGCTGGGCATCGCGGTCATCGCGGTCGGGTTGGTGCTCATCAAGGTCGGCTGAATACTCGGCGCTGCTGCCACCGTACTGGTGTGGCATGGCCAGCCTCGCCTTCGCCTGCGGCTCGGACGAGTCAGGCCATGGCACCCAACCCAGATGGCCATGGCCCCAGGAAGGTCTGAACATGGTCACGCCAAAGAAAGCGTGACCATGCCACCCACTTCGCGGCTCGGACGAGTCATGGCACTCGTCGCTAGCTTTTTCGGCCGACGACTTTGACGCCCTTGGGTTCGCGGATGTCCAGGTCGATCTCGCCGTCCTTCATCCGCCACGAGACGTACAGGTCGCCGTGGGGCGTGGGCACGCAGCCACGGGCCCAGGCCAGACCCGAGGGCACCGGATCGACCACCACGCGGGCGAAGCCCGGCGCCGCCGGCCGGACGCCCAGCACGTAGGCGCTGAGGAAATATCCCGGCGCTGCCGACCAGGCGTGGCAGTGGCTGCGGGTGGAATCGAAGCATTCCCAGCAGGCCGTGGCCCCGCGGTCGAGCATCCTGGGCCCCCAGTTCTCGCGAATGTACGGCAGGATCAGCTCGGGCCGTCCCATCTTGGCCAGGGCTTCCATGTAAAAGAACGCCATGAAGGGCGTGCCGATCTGGCAGAACTTCGCCGGCTGCGTCAGGATCAGCTTCTCCAGCCGGCCGGCCCGCTTGGGCGCGATGTCGGCCAAGTATGCCGCCGTCTGCGTTTGAATGCTGAAGACGTGCGAGGGCTTGCCGTCGGCATGGATGCTGTCCACGTACGCGCCCATCTTGGGATCGTACAGGTGCTTGTCGATAGCGATGCGGAGCCGGTCGGCCATTTTCGTGGCATCCGACGCGTCGGCCTTCTTGCCGGCATAGACCGACAGTGCGGCCGCGTCGCGCAGGGCCTTGACCAGGAACGCATTCTGGTGCGTTACGATGCCCTTGCCGGGCGTGTCCATGGCCGCCCAGTCCAGCAGGTTCCAGGCCGCGATCTCAAACAGGCCCTCGGCGTTGATGAACTTGGCAAAGGCCTCGACGGTCCGCACGATTTCGGGCTGGATCTCGGCCAGGAATTCCTCATCGGCCGTGTGCTCGAAATACTCCTTGCACGCCGACATCCAGAATTCCGCCCAGGCCGGCAGGACGTTTCGCCAGCTGCTGGGAACCTGGCTTTCGGGTAGGGGCGAGCGTTTCAGCGACGGCGCCACCATGCGCAGGCAGCGCTTCGTGAACTCGTAATTTCCGAAGGTGTAGAAGTTGACCATCGACTCGTTCCGCGAGTCGCCCACCCAGAACGTCTGCTCGTATGTCGGGCAGTCCACGTATGTGTCGAGCATGCACATGCGCGTGGTGTGCCGCGAGATGTCCCAGGCGGCGGCCACGACGTAGTCTTCGCACTGGAAAAGGCCGCGGTTGGACATGGCGGCGGTGTGCTCGATGAGCCGCAGCCGATACAGCTTCACCGGCGAGAGCCCGCGCACCACCAGCCGCACATACCGCCCGCCGCGCGAGACGAAGGAGCGGAAGCCCTGGTAGCCGGGCCGGCAAATGTAGCGCACCGTGGAGTTCATCATCGTTTCCTGCGGCTTGCCCGTGTGGACGTCGTAGTCCTCGAACATGTACAGGTCGATGATGTTGTCGGTGCCGGCCTCGATGGCCAGGTCGAGATACCCCACCGTGATCCGGCCAAAGTCGATCAGGAACTCCCGCTCGGCCTTTGGGGTGTTGCTCACTTCCGTCACGGCCAGGTTGGCGTGCAGGAAAGTTTCATCCTCGTTCTTTAAGTTGACCGCCTCGCGGGCGGCGTACACCACGTCGCCGTAGGTGCACTGGAAGGTGAGGAAGGGCGGGCGGACTTCGCGCACGAGATGCCCGCCGGCCTGCAGCAGCAATCGTTCTTCGGTGGCCTGCTGCCAGACCTGCTCGAAGTTGCTGGCGTCGCGTCGCGCCTGGAACTTCTCGATGTCAACTTCACACCAGCCCGTTTCGATGCAGGCGAAGGGGCCGATGCAGACCGGCTGGCGGTGATTGCCCGGGCCGGTGATGCGGATCTTGCAGGGGAAGTTAAAGGCGAAGGCGAAGCGGTCGTGGTGGACCGTCCCGTCGATCTTCATCGCCAGCAGGTTCCGGCCCTTTTTCAGCCGGACGTGCATGTGCAGGCCCGCCCAGGGCACCATGTCGATCTTGGCCTTGGCGCCGTTGATGAGGAAGTCGCGCGCCGGGCCAGGGTCGGCCACGTGAATCGTGCCGGTGGTGTCCTTGTCGGAGTCGATGACGAAGGCGATGATGCCCGCCACGCAGAACTGGTTGGCACTGCGGCAGTCCTTCATGAGGTACGGCCTGAAGGTCAGCGAGAAGCTCTCCGCCGGTTTGCGGACGAGGTTCACGCCCGCCAGCCGCGACGCGTACAGTTCGCTCATGCTCAGCGGCTCGATGTCCAGTGGCCGCATCGTGCCGTCGGAAGGCAGCGGGCTGGGCACGATCTGGGCCTTGGCCCAGTCCGAGTCGTCAAAGCCGGGCTCTTTCCAATCCGGCGGGAAGGCGTTGGCGTCGAAGATCTCCTCGAAGGCCATCTGGCAACTGATGTGCTGTGCCTCGGGCAGATACCCGACGTGGCGGGCGCAGCGCCACGACGTGTCGGTCTCGACAACGCGGCTTCTCGGCCCACTGTTGATCGTCAGCCGGGCCAGCAGCCCTGAGGCCATCTCGTTGTGCTGGAACGTGGACAGGCCCCAGTGGTGCACCAGCACGGCCAGGCAGTTCCGGCCCGGACGCAGGAAGGGCGTGATGTCGAGCACGTCGTAGAAGTACTCCTCGGGCCAGCCGCGCCCGGGGCCCTTGCCGGCCAATTGCCCGTTGACGAACAGCTCGTACCGCGTGTCGGCGGTAATCTCGATGACGGCCCGCTCGCCGCCGCTGGTCTCAAAGGACTTGCGAAAGGCGACGAAGTAGTTCCACTCGTCGCGGTTGTCGTTGCTCCAAATCCACTGCACTTGGTCGATGTTGTTGGCGGCCAATTTGCTTCTCCCGTGTGGCGGGCGTCTGGCCCGCACAGTGCCATTCGTCCTTCAGACTGGCGGCGCGGGCGAGACGCCCGCGACACATCTCATTCCTGCTGCTGTGCGGAGCGGCCTACGCGGCCCTCTCGCGCTTGGGACGAATCAGCAGCGTCGCAACCAGGCCCACGGCCAGGAAGCCGCCGGCGGTTAAGAAGCAGTATCGGCTGGCCACATCGAGCTGAGTCTTGTAGGCGTCCTTAATGCTGGCGAAGACCATCGGCCCGACCACCGCTCCAGCCGACCAGGCCGTTAAGATAACGCCGTACACAACCGGCATGAGCTTGGCGCCAAAGACGTCCAGCACAAACGAGGGCATCGTGCCGAAGCCGCCACCGTAGCACAGCAGGATGTAGCAGATCAGCCCGCCGAAGACCCACGGGCTGCTGACCTGCGTCAACATCAGGAAGGCGACGATGCCGGTGGCGATCATGAGCCGGAAGGTGTTGACCCGGCCAAAGCGGTCGGAAAAGCCGCCCCAGAAGATCCGCCCCAGGCCATTGAAGAGTGAACTCACCGCCACCAGCCAGGCCCCCAGGCTCACCAGCGTCGTCTCACTCAAGCTGGGGTTGGCCCGGCCACACAGGTCGTGCATCAGCGGGCTTTGCAGGGATATGACCGCGATGCCCGCGGCGATGTTGCAGAAGAACGCCAGCCACATCAGGCCAAAGCGTCCGCTGAACAGGGCGCTGGTCGGGGATAGCTCCGCTTGAATCTGCGGCTGCGGCGCAGCTCCTAGCTGTGACGTTGTTGGTGGCACAGCCGCCCTCGGCTGTGAAGCGGCGGGCGTTTCGCTTGCCTGGGGGTTTCGCATCATGCGTGCCAGCGGCACGGTGACGATCCAGAACAACAGCCCCAGCAGGCCGAAGATAAGCGGGTAATTACCGCTGGGCAGTTGGGGCGTCTGCGTGGCCGCCGACAGTATGGGCATGAGCACCTTGCTCATCAGCAGGGCGCCCAGCCCAAAGCCCATTACGACCATGCCGGTGACCAGCCCCTTCTTGTCCGGGAACCACTTGGCCACCGTGGCCACCGGGGTGACGTAGCACAGCCCCAGGCCAATGCCGCCGATCACGCCATAGCCGGCGTACAGCAGCCATTGCGACTTGTACGCGATGGCCAGGCCGGCCAGGAGATACCCGGCGCCAAAGAGCACTGCCCCGATGGTGGCGAGTTTCCGCGGGCCGATCTTCTTGAGATTGATGCCGCCCCACGCCGCCGACAGGCCCAGGCAGGCGATGGCGATGCTGAAGGTGCCCATCACCCGGGCATTGCTCCAGCCCAGCAGCTTGACGAGCTGGCCCTGCATACTGCTCCAGGCGTACACGGTGCCCAGGCAAAGTTGAAGGACCGTGCCGGCCACTGCGATGGACCAGCGTTTCCAACCCATTTCCAAGACGGCCTCGCTCATCGATTACCCATTCAAGAAGAGGAAACTTATCGCCAGCAGGATCAGGACGATGGCGCCGGCGATCTCGGCCGGCTTGCCGAGAAGCTTGCCCAACGTCTTGCCCAGCACGATGCCCGTCAGGGCCATTACTGCGGCCACGATACCGATGATGATGCTTGTGAACAAGATGGCGGCTCCGCCGGACAGGCCCAGCGAGAAACCAGCTACCAGTGCGTCGAGGCTCGTCACTACCGACAGCACCATCAGCGAGAGGCCGCGGGTGGGATCCTGGAGTTTCTTGTCGGCTGCTTGCTGGGCCGCATCGGAGGGGGCGACCGGGTGCGATTTGAGGGCCTCATACAGCATCCTGGCTCCCAGCAAGAACAGCAGGGCGGCGGCGATGTACTTGCCCAGCCCGCTCAGCAGCGTCGCGAGGTTTTCGCCGGCGAACCAGCCAATGAGCGGCATGAGAAACTGGAACAGCCCCATGTGCCAGGAGAGGCGGAACATTTGCCGCCGGCCATGCCAGCGGACGCCAATGCCGGCACAGACGCTCATGGCATCCATGCCTAAACCAACGGCCAATAAAAGGGATTGGAATATGGACATTTGTTTGGTCTTCAGTTAGAAGAATCCTAGATAATGGTGACTGTTGCGGAAAAAGGCAAGATTTCACTGCATGAGCCGACCTCGCCAGCGGCAACGTATCAAGCTTGTTTGCCCGCGTGATTTGTGGACCAAGAAGCAATGGATAATCGGAATAATCTGAATCTCCTAAACCGAGAGTCATGGTTGAGCCGATGCTAGTGTCAGGCCGAAGCTGAGGTCTGCTTCAGGGTTGTAGCCGATGAAGGACTTGAAGCGATTCTTTTCGACGTTTGTCGCTGCCAAGATGCTGGGCGTGGATCCAGGTTCGGTTGCCAACTGGATCGACGATGGCGTTCTCAAGGCCCATCGCACGCCTGGCGGGCATAGGCGAATACAGGTTGATGATCTTATGGCGTTTCTGGATCAGCACCACATGCCGATTCCGCCTGACCTGCTGCCAAAGTCGCCGCACGTGGTCGTGGTGGATGATGAGCCTGAGATCGCCCGGATCATTGGCCGGGCCATTCGCCTGCAGCATCCCGATTACGAAGTCAGCGAGGCCTACGACGGCTTTCAGGCCGGCACGGTCATCACTACGCTGCTGCCCGAGGTGGTCATTTTAGACTTGCGCATGCCCGGCCTGGATGGCTTTGAGACCTGCCGCATGATCAAGGGCAACCCGCTGACCAGGACCACCCAGATCATCGTCGTAACGGCCTTTCCTTCGCAAGAGAACGAGACCCACGCCATCGAATGCGGCGCCGTGATTTGTCTGCCCAAGCCCCTGAACCTGGCTGAGCTTGTCCGCCACGTCTCCCGATTGGTCGTCGAGGCCAGGGGATAGGTTCATCTTCGATTTGCGATTTTCGATGTTCGATCGAGCTGCCTTGCGCAGCATCACCAAGTTAGATATCAGATATTCGATATAAGATATCAGGGCAAGCCAACTCCAGCCCGCCCGAGCCTCTATCGTGTGTCTGACTGCGTTTTCTGGCCGCCTGTATTTGCCGTGTAACAGGCCCCGGCTTCAGCCGGGGTGCCAGGCGGCCAATAGACGCAACCAGCCCGTTTCAACGGGCTTGAGGCTGTGCCTTCAGGCAATGGCTCAAGCCGCAGAACGGTAAGCCCGTTGAAACGGGCTGGCAGAATACGGGTGAACCAGCTGTACCCCGGCTAAAGCCGGGGCCTGCTACACGGCTTGACCAGAGTCTGTGGGTAAAGCGCGTCCTGCCAGGAATACTACTCACACACTCTATCGTTCCTGAAGTTGTATATCTACTATCTGACATGTCATATCTAATATCAGATGCCCGATCTCGCTCGGCAGCACTTACTCCGCAGCCGGCGGGGGGCTGGTTGGTTCTGGTCCCGCCCCTTGCTCTGGTCTTGGCCCGGCCTGGCCGTCGGGGCGTCGGCCACCGCGGCGTCGGCGCCGGCGGCGGCGTGCCTGTCCTTGCCCCGGAGCGCCTTGCCCCTGAGCTTGATCCGGCAGGGGAGAGCCTTCTTGATTATCCTGGCTCGGCTGCGGCTGTCTGTCTTGGCCGCCCTGGTCGCCCTGGCCTACCTGCGGCCCGGCGGAGAGCGCCTCGGGGTGCCGCCGTCCACGCCGGCCTCGACGATGGCGACGCCGGGCTTGTCCTTCTCCCTGTTCGCCTGGGCGGTCCGAAGGCTGCTGCGCTGTCGTGGCCGAGTCGGAAGATTCAGAGCCAGTGTCAGCCTCGTCGGAGTCGGCCCGGACAGCTACCGGCGCGTTCAAATCAGGTGGGGCGGCATCGTCACTTGGACCCGCCAGCGCGTTGGCGCCAGCCTCGGCAGCCGCGACGGCCTGGGCTGAATCGGTGGCGGCCGCATCCTGGGCGGCATCGCTCGCAGGCGCAGGCGCCGACCACAGCGGCCGCCGTTCCGACTGCGGCTTGGCCGGGCGCGAGCGGCGTTCGGGGATCGGCTGAGGCGGCGGCTCGGGAATATTTCGCTCGACGATCTCCTCGTTGGGCACAACCACGGGCGTGCCGTCGGGCAGAATTATGCGCACCAACTGCGTCATGATTTGCGAATCGTACACCCGGCCAATAACCCCGTCGGCGGTCTTGACCCAGATGCCTTTGCGCGGCAGCTGCTTGGTCAGGATGGTGTACGTTTCGTCTTCGTGCCGCAGGCAGCACATCAGTCGGCCGCAGCGGCCTGAGATTTTTGTCGGGTCCAGCGTGGCCTTCTGGCACTTGGCCATCTTCATGGACACGGGCTTGAGCAGCTTGAGGTACTCCTGGCAGCAGCACCGCCGGCCGCAGCGTTCGTAGTCGGCCACCAGGCGGGCCTCGTCGCGAGCGCCGACCTGGCGCATTTCGATCCGCGTGTGGTACTGCGTGGCCAGGCCCTTGACCAGATCGCGGAAGTCGATTCGCGCCTCGGAGGTGAAGTAGAAGACGATCCGCTCGCCGCCCAGCAGGTGCTCGACGCTCACCAGCTGCATGTCGAGATTGTAGCGGCGAATTTCGTCGCGGCAGTGCGCGAACACTTCATGGACGGACTTGTCCAGGTGCGCCTGATCGTTGAGGTCCTGTGGCGTGGCCAGCCGCAATACCCTGCCGCTGCGGCTGACGGGGTAGTCAGGGCCGCTAAGTTGCAGAAAGCTTTCCAGTTGGTCAGGCGTGATGGAGAACAGGGCCGTCTCGGCCGCGATGTTGACCAGCGCCCGCCCCAGTTCGGCGCCTCTGCCGGTGCGCAGCACCAAGGCGGTGTTGGGAATCGGGGCGGTATCCAGATCGTGTCCAAAGACGCCCAGGTAGCCCATTTGGCCGTACCGGGCTACGAGTTGCTTTGGACAGGGCGGTCCGGAATCCGGAACTTCCTGATCCATCGACACGTCCTGAGGAACGTCCAAGCTTTCAGCCATTTATCCAAAATCCAGTATAAGGTTCGCCATCATCATACCACGGGCGGGGCCAGCAGACATCGCCTCAAATTGCGGGCGTTGGCCACCATTCCGGGCCTGCGGCAAAGGACAAAGAAATACGCCCTCGCCGGCCGATATTCAATAGCGTTACAGTATTGTACTGTCGCAGCTTGCAGAGGTTCTCGCCGGAGAAACCCCAGGAGACTTACATGAATCGGTATCGCTATTGGCTGGTCGGGCTGGTTCTGCCGCTGGCGCTGGTGACGGTCGGCTGCACCGACTCGCACGGCGTAATCGGCGATCTGCCCTCCAGTTCGATCCTGGCGGGGCAACCCTCACCCAGCAGCGCACAGCCCGCGGCACCAGCAAGGCAGGCCGCTCCCTCGGCCGCTCGTCCAGCCAGCCCGGCCTTGGCCGGTTCGGGTTACTATCGCCGCGCCAGTTACGATCGCTCTGCCGGCGCTGGGGCCAGCGGCTGGATGCCCTCGGCGTACGACCGTCCGTGGCGGTACATTGTTATCCATCACAGCTCGACCGACGTGGGCTCATCGGAGATTTTCGATGCCGCGCACCGCGCCAGGGGCTGGGATGAGATGGGGTATCACTTCGTCATCGACAATGGCCGGGGCGGCGGCAATGGCCAGGTCGAGGTCGGTGGCCGATGGACCAAGCAGAAGTGGGGCGCCCACACCGGCAACACCCCCGGCAACGAGTACAACAATTACGGCATCGGCATCTGCATCGTGGGTAACTTCACCAACCACACACCCTCAGCCGCCCAGCAGGCGAGCCTGCGCAAGCTGGTGTTCTTCCTGTCCGACCGCTACGGCATCGACCCGGCCCATATCGTCGGCCATCGTGACGCCCCCAACGCCGACACGGAATGCCCCGGCGACGCCCTGTACCGCTACATCTACTCCGACCTCCGCCCCGCCGTCAGCGCCCATAAACGCGGGTTGCAATAGGTCAGAGGTCAGAGGCCGGAGGCCAGAAGCCAGAGGCCTGAGAACGCGCTCTCTTCGTTGGGTGGGCAAGCTTGGCCGCGCGACTCTCTCTTGACGCGGCGATGGGTGCCATAGGCTGACACGGCTTCGCGTTGTCTTGCGAAGCCGGGGCTGCCTATGCCAGACCCTCGCGGTAGAACCAGGCGGTAGGGTCCGCAGGTTCTTCGCCGCCGTTGGCGAAGGTTCTGCGGACGGGATTGTTCTCACGCCAGAAAACGCACTCCCCGCTCATCATTGTTTTGTAAGCTTTTCGCTCGTGCAACGTGCCAGGACGGCGAGTGCCCGCGACCTACGCTGCGGAGATCGTCCAAACATGGTCACGCGAACAGCGTGACCATGCCACCCGACGAATCCCGATTCCCATCCCGACTCACGACTCCTGATTCGCCGCTTTCCGCTGCATGCCCGGGGCGAGCATGGCCACGAAGATGCTGGCGATGGCGGCGACGATGCCGGCCATGAAGGCGTACTGGTAGCCCAGCGTCCACAGCAGGCCGCCCACCAGCGGCATGGTGACCGAGGAGATATGGTTAGCGGCCACACCCATGCCCAGCGTGGCGGTGTGGTCCTCCGGCGGGGCGATGCGGCGAACGTATGTCGTTAAGGCCATGGCCATGACGAAGAAGGAATTGTCCAGCACGAAGACCGTCCAGAGCTGCCACCGCTCGTGCAGCCCGATGTAGCCGCAGAAGATCAGGATCATCGTGGCATAGTACGCCACCAGCATGCGGCGCTCGCCGAAGCGGTCGATCAGCCGGCCTACCAGCGGGGCCGACAGCCAATTGATGGCCTGGACGACGATCAGCAGCGTGCACATCACCGGCAGCGAGGTCTTGTACTTCCACACCAGCAGGAAGCCCGAAAATGCCAGCGCCGTCTGCTTCCGCCAGCCTTCCAGGAAGTTCAGCAGGTAGAAGGTGAAGTACTTCCTGCGGAAGACCAGCGGCGCCCCGGGGGCCTTGATGTCGCGCGGAATGCCCACGCAGGCCACCGCGCCCAGTATCGCCACGCCGCCGGCGACAATGAACAGCGGCCTCATGGGCACCTTCAGCAGGGTTGTCAGGGCCAACGCGACGATCAGGCCAATGCCCGCGCCCAGTGCGCCGGCCGCCTGCATCTGCCCCAGCCGCCTGCCGGTCTTTTCGGGCTCGGCCAGCGAGAGCATCATGGAATTGGGCAGGGGCATCCAGACGTGCAGGCCTTGCGACCAGACCATGCTCGAAACGATCACCCAGGGAAAGCTGTGGACCAGCGAATAGCCCGCCAGGCCCGCCCCGACCAGCACCAACATGCCGCTGGCGATAACCGGCTCGCGAAAGCCCGCCAGCAGGGCCAGCACCGCAAAGGCCAGGATGCCGCAACTTTCGCGGAAGGCTTCGAGCACGCCTTTCTGCAGGCCTTCGATATGAAGCTCCTGCACCAGGAAGTTGTCGTTGAGGCCCGTCTGGACGCTCATGCCAAAGCCCAGCAGCCCAACGGCCAGGGCCAGAAAGAATATGCCACGCCGCCGCTTGGCCTCGGAGAGCACCGGCAGGCAGTTCGATGTCGGTAACGAATCGCTCATAGACGCTAGACGGTAGCCGGTGGAGCAGGCAATAGGCAACAGGGAATAGGCAGCAGGTAACAGCTAACAGGCCACGGGCAACATCCGACGTGTCAGCGGGTGGAGGTGGTGCCGTCGCAATGGCTGGCTTTTTGATGTAACCGACGCGGGCCGGGCGGGCACTATGTAACGTAACAATGGGTGACGGTGTTGCGGTGAATTCAAACAGTTGTTTTACTCCTCGGCCCGTCGGTACAATGAACGGTTGGTTTGTCTCCCGGCTTCACGCCGGGGGGCGTGCCGGTGCTCTTTCAGTCGTGAACTTATGGTGGCGCAGGTTTTTGAACCTGTGCGGCACAGTCTCCGAGAGGCTCTGCCACCCGACTTGAGTGAAAGGTTTGGCAGTGAACAGCAAGATTCGACGTGGACTTGGGCGGCTTGGCGTGGTGCTGGTCGGTGCGGCCTTGATGCTGGCCGGTCCGGGGTGTTCAAAGAAGGCACCCGCTCCGCCGGCGCCGCGCGTG
Source organism: uncultured Planctomycetota bacterium (assembly GCA_903892515.1). Classification (GTDB taxonomy): domain Bacteria; phylum Planctomycetota; class Phycisphaerae; order SM23-33; family SM23-33; genus CAITIS01. The sequence goes on from CAITIS010000124.1 coordinate 16,135, forward strand.
CCGGTGTCAGTGACCAAGGCCAGAAAGATGGACGTGCCCGTCGAACTTAAGGGCTTCGGCGCGGTCGAGCCCTTTGCCAGCATCGTCGTGAAGGCCCAGGTGGCCGGCACGATCACCGAGGTGCTGGTTAAGGAAGGTGACCACGTCAAGGCCAACCAGCCGTTGCTGCGGATCGACAATCGTTCATTCGCGGCGGCCGTGAGGCAGCTCGATGGCACGCTGGCCCGCGACGAGGCCAACGCCGAGCTGTCCCGCTACGAGGCGGTCAAGCTCGATGCCCTGCTCAAGAAGGAAGCCGCCACTCCCGACGAGGCGTATCAGGCCAAGAGCAAGGCCGATGCCGACGGCGCCAGTGTGGCCGCCACCAAGGCCCTGCTGGAGATGGCACGCCTGGAGGTCGAGCATTGCGAGATTTGTTCGCCCATCGACGGTGTGGCCGGCAAGCTAGCCATCAACCAGGGCAACGTCGTGAAGGCCTACGACGTGGAAATTCTCAACGTCAAGCAGCTCCAGCCGGTGTACGTGTCCTTCACGCTGCCGCAGCAACACCTGCCGCAGATTCGCCAGTTCCTCAGCCAGAACAAGTCGCTGGTGGTTCGGGCCGACGTGCCCGGCGAAAGCGAGTCGGAGACCGGGACGCTGTCGTTCATCGACAACGAGGTCGACGCCGCCACCGGCACGATCCGGCTGCGCGGCACCTTCGCCAACGCCGATGAGCGGCTTTGGCCGGGGCAATTCGTCAATGTGACGCTGGTGCTGACCATGCAGAAGGATCGCATGATTGTGCCGTCACGCGCGGTCCTGACCGGCCAGCAAGGCACCTTCGTGTTCGTGATCAAGCCCGACGAGACGGCTGAGGTCCGGGCGGTGAGGACGGGTTTGAACCTGGGCGCCGCCGTGGTCGTCGAAGGCGTGTCCGAAGGCGAGACGGTCGTTACCGACGGCCAGTTGCGGCTGATTAACGCCGCCAAGGTGAAGATCGTTGAAGCCGCCTCCAGGGCCGCCGGCGGGTCCGGTAGCGCCCCGGCCAGTAGCGGGCCAGCCAGCAGCGCCCCGGCCACGCAGCCGGCCACTCTTCCGGCGGAGAGGCCGGTGCAATGAATATTGCAGAGACTTTCATTCGCCGGCCCGTGATGACCACGCTGCTGATGATCGGCCTGCTGATCTTCGGCGTGGTGGCGTTCAAGTACCTGCCCGTCAGCGACCTGCCGACCGTGGACTTCCCGTTCATTACCGTCGGGGCATCCTTGCCGGGCGCCAGTCCCGAGACGATGGCATCGGCCGTCGCCACGCCGCTGGAAAAGCAGTTCACCACCATCGCCGGCATCGACACGATGACCTCTTCGAGCATGCAGGGATCGTGTACCATCCGGCTGCAGTTCACGCTGGACCGCAACATCGACGCGGCCGCCCAGGATGTTCAGGCCGCCATCGCCCAAGTGCTGCGGCAGTTGCCGGCCAACATGCCCAGCCCGCCGAGCTACCAGAAGGTGAACCCGGCCGACCAGCCGTTCCTGTACCTGACCCTGACCAGCCCGACCATGCCGCTCTCGCAACTGGACGAATACGGCGAGACGTTGATGGCCCAGCGCATCAGCACCGTCAACGGCGTGGCCCAGGTGCTGGTGTACGGCGCGCAGAAGTACGCGGTGCGAATCCAGCTCGACCCGCAGCAGTTGGCTGCCCGGAGCCTGGGCATCGACGAAGTGTCACTGGCGGTTCAGAACGCCAATGTGAACCAGCCCACCGGCGTGCTGTACGGGGCGCACCAGGCTTTCACCGTCAACACGCTGGGCCAGTTGGAGACCGCAGCGGCATATCAGCCGCTGGTGGTGGCGTACCGCAACGGTTCGCCCGTCCGGCTGGGGGAAATCGGCCAGGTCTTCGACAGCGTCGAGAACAACAAGACGCAGGCGTGGTTCTATAGCAAGGACGGCGCCGCCCGCTCGATCATTCTGGCCATCCAGAAGCAGCCGGGCGTCAATACCGTAGAGGTCGCCAACGACGTCAAGAAGCTCTTGCCGCAGTTCAAGACGCAGTTGCCCGCTTCGATCAACCTCAACGTACTGTACGACCGCAGCGAGTCCATCGACGACTCGGTCCGGGACGTCGAGATGACGCTGGTGCTGACGCTGGTGCTGGTCATCGGCGTGATCTTCCTGTTCCTGCGCAGCTTCCGCGCCACCGTCATTCCCAGCCTGACGCTGCCGATGTCCATTATCGGCACGTTCACCGTCATGTACCTGCTGAACTACAGCCTGGACAACCTTTCGCTGATGGCCCTGACGCTGGCGGTGGGCTTCGTGGTTGACGACGCCATCGTCATGCTGGAGAACATCGTCCGGCACATGGAAATGGGCAAGCCGCGCTTGCAGGCGGCCCTGGATGGCTCCAAGGAGGTTGGCTTCACCATCGTGTCGATGACGATCTCGCTGGCGGCAGTGTTCATCCCGGTCGTCTTCATGTCGGGCATCGTAGGCCGAATCTTCCGCGAATTCTCCATGACCATCTGTGCGGCTGTGCTGGTGTCAGGCTTCATCTCGCTGACGCTGACGCCGATGCTTTCGAGCCGATTCCTGCGGAGCGAGCACGAGGTCAAGCACGGACACATCTACGACGTGTCGGAGAAGGTGTTCGGCGCCATGACGCACTTCTATGACGTCACGCTGGCGTACGTCCTGCGGCACAAGCTGGTAACCATAGGGATCTCGCTGGGCATTCTAGTCAGCACCGTGTTCCTCTTCATGGGCGTCAAGAAGGGCTTCATTCCGACAGAAGACCAGCCGCGCATCATGGTTCAAACCGAAGGCCCCGAGGGCATCAGCTACCGGGCCATGATCGACAAGCAGAAGGAACTGGCCGACATCCTGGCGAAGAACCCGGACGTGGAGTCGTTCATGTCCTCGGCCGGCGGGCGCAGCGGCGGCAACGGCGGCATGCTGTTTCTCAAGCTCAAGGACCATAGCGACGGGCGCGTGAAGAAGGCCGATGAAGTCGTGGCGGACTTGCGGCGTCAGCTCAACGGCCGACCCGACATGAAGGCGTATCCGCAGAACCCGCCGGTCATCCAGATTGGCGGCGGCGGCTCCAAGGCCGCGTACCAGTACACGTTGCAGGGGCCCGACACCACCGAGTTGTATGACGGAGCCAAGCGGTTGCAGCAGGCCATGGCGAGCGTACCGGGCGTGGTGGACCTCAATAGCGACCTGCAGATCAAGAACCCCCAGGTCAATATCAAGATCAACCGCGACAAGGCGGCCATGTACGGCGTGACCGCTTCCAGCATCGAGAGCGCCCTGTATACCGCGTATGGCTCGTCGCAGATATCCACGATCTATTCGCCCAATAATCAGTACCAGGTGATCATGGAGGTCCAGGACGGCTACCAGCTCAACCCACAGGCGCTGACGCTGCTATACGTGCATTCCAGCAGCGGCCAGCTTGTGCCGCTCAACGCGGTGGTGGACGTGAACACGGGCGTGGGGCCGCTGTCGGTCAACCACACGGGCCAGACGCCATCGGTAACGATCTCCTTCAATTTGCAGGCAGGCGTTTCGCTGTCGGAAGTGACGAAGAATATCGACCAGTTGGCCCAGTCGATCCTGCCGGCCACGGTGCAGACAGGCTTCCAGGGGACGGCCGCGGAGTTTGTGAAATCGACCAAGTCGACGCTCGTGCTGTTCCTCGCGGCCGTGCTGGTGATCTACCTCGTGCTGGGCATTTTGTACGAGAGTTTCTATCACCCCATTACGATCCTGTCGGCCTTGCCCTTTGCGTTCTTTGGTGCGTTTTTGACGCTGCTGGTATTCAACGCCGAGCTTTCGCTGTACGCCACCGTGGGCATCATCATGCTGGTGGGGCTGGTGAAGAAGAACGGCATTATGATGGTGGACTTCGCGCTGGAGTGCCAACGGGCAGGCAAGGACGCACAGGATGCCATCCACGAGGCTAGCTTGGTCCGCTTCCGGCCCATCATGATGACGACCATGGCAGCGCTGATGGCCGGTCTGCCGATCGCGCTGGGGATCGGCGCCGGCGCAGAGGCGCGGCGGCCGCTGGGCCTGGTTGTCGTCGGCGGCCTGATCTTCAGCCAGACGCTGACGCTGTACGTCACGCCGGTTATCTTTGTCTGCATGGAGCGGATCCGCGTCGCCCTGCACGGCAAGAAGGCCGGGTCGGTCCAAGCGGCCGAGGTGGATGCGGGCGAGCAGGCGGCGTGAGGAGCAGACAGATACTAGATATTTGGAATTAGATATTAGGAAAGACGATCCGAGCCGTTCCTGATATCGAATATCTGATATCTGATGTGTTCCGGTATCCAGCCGGTTAGGCCTTGTCCGGCCCGCCGTGGCGGAATCGCCGGGCCAGGTTGTGCAGCGGGTGTCGCAGGGCGGCCTTGACGCTCTGCCAGAATCCGTTGAGCCCCAATTGAGCCGCCAGCGTGTGGATGTTCTTATCGGTCGGGGCGGCCACAATAGCCCGAGAGGCATAGCGGCGGGCCCGCGACATCTGGCCTTTCTGCATGTGCGCCAGCGACAGGTTGTACAGGGCCAGGGCGTAATTCGGCCGGTGCTTTAGGGCCCGTCGGCAGTGGCGGATGCCTGCGTCCAGGTCGTGCATCAGGAAGTAGCTGACCGCCAGGCTATGGTGGGCGGCCGCATTTTCGGGCTCCAGCGCCACCAGCTTGCGCAGCGCCTCGTTGGCCTGACGGAACTTGCGGGCCTCCAGCAGCAACTGGCCCAGTTCCATCAGCGACTCGGCGTCCTGGCCCGGTTGCCGCAGTTCCGCCAGCAGATGCACGCCGGCGACCGTTAGCTTGCCCTTGCGCAGCAGCACTTCGCCCAGCTTCTGGTGCACGCCGGGATAGTGCTTATCCAGCCGCAGCACCAGCCGCAGTTGTTTCTCGGCGATATCCATCTGGTCGCGTTTGAAGGCCAGTTCCGCCAGGCCGAAGTGGGCCCCGACGTGTTCGGGCGCCTGCTCCAGCACGCGGCGGAATTTCTCGCCGGCGTCATCGAGTTCGCCCATCTCCAGCAGCAGTTCGCCCAGGTCCAGCAGCGTTTCGTAATCGCCGGGCTCCTCACGCAGCTGGGCGATGTAGCACTCGCGGGCCTTGGCGAACTCGCCCAGCGACCAGTGCGACTCGGCCAGGCGGGCATGCACGTCGCAATGCTCCGGGTCGAGCTTCAACACGGATTCCCAGCAGGCGATGGCCTTGCCGAACTGCTGCCGCTCGTACAGGCTGTTGGCCAGGTTGTACAGGCACAGCGGGCACTCGTCTTTGATCTGCCTGGCCAGGTAGAACATCAGCTCGGCAGACTCGTGGTCGCCCATCTCCGAGTAGGTCACGATGCGGTTGCAGTAGGCCGGCTCGAAACTGGGGTCGAGTTTTTCGATGCGTTCGAAGCAGTCCAAGGCGTCGCGATAGTGGCCCAGGCGGGTTTGATCGACCCCCAGGCCGTTGATTACTTCGACGTCGTCGGGCTCCAGCTCCAGCGCCCGGCGATAAGCGGCGACCGCGTGGGCGTAATCGCCCAGGGCGTCCAGCGTCAAGGCCAGGTTGAAGTGCCACGAGGGGTTATACGGGTTGACCGCGATGGCGGAGCGGAGTTCGCGAGCAGCCTTGGAGAAGTCGCCCGTCTCGTACAGACGCTGGGCCAGTTCTACTCGCTGCTCAGCTTGATTCCAGTCATCCATTGTCAGGCCGGTCCTTTTGTTGCCACCCGAGCCGTTCGGGTAATGCGGATGCGACGATCGATTTGGGCCTTACAGCCACAATGATCGACTTGCCTGATCTATTGTACTGCGCACGGGCGTTTCCGACAAGTCCAGTAGCTCAGGTATAACGCATGTTCCGACGCGGGAGTTCTCTGGCTCTCGGGAAAGCCAAGCCGGCGCCAGGGAGAGGAAAACATTCCGCATTCTGGCTGAACGTGGCCGCGGCCAGAGGCATGTGTAATCACCTTGTGAACCTCGCAGGGGTCAGCGTCGTAACAGTAGGACACGGCAAAACCTGTGACCGCACGCTCAGGAGAACCCCTAGGGCGTAAAAAAGAACTCTGTACATCGCCGCGGATGGTATAATCGAAACTGTAGTCAACCTGCCGATCTCGGAGGCTGCTCAGGAGTTGGCCACGCACGGGCGGAAGTGCCCCAGGCAAGCTGTTAAAAAGGACGAACCATGAAGTATCGTCGTAATTCCCACGCCTCGTTTGGTCCCCGCTTGGAGTCGATGGAAAGTCGCTGCATGCTGTCGGCCGTCGTCGGGCCAGTTTTCAACACGCCGCTGCCGGACGCATATTGGATCAGCGACACGGCCGCCACCAAGGCCTCGCTGAATACCATGCTGAGCAATTTCAAGGTGATGCCAAACGCCGTCGCCGGCGGACTTCAGTTCCGCGGCGCAGCGGGCTGGACCGGCTCGGCCTTTTCCCTCACTGCCAGCACGGGCGACACGTTCGGCGTGGCGGTGACCGGAAGCGATGTAGCCGTCACCATCGTCGATGGCGTGACACAGTGGCAGGACATCGTCACGGCGCTCAATGCCAATACCGACTTTCAGTCGTTGGGCATTACGTCGGCGCTATCAGGCGCTGACGGCAACGCCTCGGCCATTGACACGACATCGCTGACGCCCTGGGGTTCGGGTCTGAAGTTGACGGCCGGGACCAGCGCCGGTTCGATGACGCTGACGATTGTAGCCGCCACCGGCGAGACGCCCACCGCGGGCGTTACCGTTACGGGCGTCAACGTAACGGTTGCCATTGTGCCGGGAACTACGACTTGGCAGAACGTGGCGGATCTGCTCAATGCCAGCACCGACTTTACAGCTTTGAAGTTGACGGCCTCGGTAGCCGGGCCTGACGGACAGGTCGGTCAGCCGACGGCCTTGGCCAGCCTGCTGACCCAGGTGACGTACAACCCCTCGCCGGTGCTGACGTGGACGGCCGGTACGGTGGGAGCGGCCGGCAATGTCTTCACGGTCACGATCAAGGACGGCACGGCCCTGGACGCGGCGGTGACGGGCAATGATATCGTGGTCACGATCAACACCGGCACGACCACTTTGCAGGATATCATCACCGAGGTGCAGAGCTTGTCGGCGTTCACCGACCTGGGCATCTCGACGAGCGTGCTGGGCGGCAGCACGGCGCTGGCTTCGGCTTCGGCGGTGACGCATTTTACCGGCGGGGCGGACATGATCCCCGGCAGCCGGACCATCGGCATCGACGGCTACGAGGCGGGCAACGGGGCGCTGACGATAAAAGTCACCACCGACCGTCCGGACGTGTTGAACATCGGCGTGCCCGACGGCACGATCGATGCCAACGGCGTAATTCACGAGACAGATCCCTTCGCCAAGCTGCATTTTGTCGACAGCACAGGCAAGGCCATCGGCGACATCTACAGCCAGATATTCCTGAACGATCCGGCCTCGAACGCGGCGGCGCAGCGGTTTATCGACCTGGCCACCAAGGGCGTAAAGTCCACGGCGGCCAGCTTGTTGATCAAACCCGACGCGAGCAAAGCCGACGGCCTGCTGTTTACGGCCGGAATCAAAGGGCCTGACGCCAACAATGTCACCATCACCATCGTCGACGGCACGGCGCTGAGCGTGGCCGTCACCGGCACGAACGCGGTTATCACGATCAACACCGGCTCGACTCGGTTGCAGGATATTATTACCGCGCTGAGTTCGAATTCGGATTTCCTGCAACTGTACGTGGCCGTGACGCTCAAGGGCACCAGCGTGCTGGCTAAGGCGGCCCCTGAGACGAACCTGACGGGCGGCTCGGGCACGCTGGTCAAGGGCACGCCGTTCTACAGCAACGTCGTGGTGCACCGCGTCATCCCGAACTTCATGATCCAGACGGGCGACAAGCTCGGCGGGGACGGCTCGGGCTATAGCGGGCTGGGAAACATTGCCGACGCGTATGACCCCAATCTGACTTACGGCGGCGAGGGCGTCTTCGGCATGGCCAATACCGGCCAGCCTGACACCAGCGACTGCCAGTTCTTCATTACGCAGGACGCCTATACGTACGGCAATGGCAGTTACATGATCTTTGGCCAGATGATCTCGGGCTCAAGCGTGCTGAATTCGATCATCAACTTGCCGACCGGCCAGAACGCGACGCATTCTGCCCAGGACTACCCGAACAATCCGCCGTACTTGCAGTCGGTGACGATGTCCACTTCCAACCAGGATGGCAGCTTCATCCTTACGCCCACGTCCGATTTCACAGGCGTGGCCCACGTGACGATCACGCTGACCGACGCCGCCGGCCATACCACCAGCAAGACGATTCTGGTGACGACGCAGGATGCCTTGGGCTCGGCCCCGACGGTTACCCCGATAGACAACCAGACGGTTACCCCAGGCTCGCATACGCCCATCTCGGCCGTGGCCACGGATGACCATGGCTTCACAGTCAAGTACGACGTGCAGGTGACAGACCCCAAGATGAAGCCGTTCGTGACGGTCTCGCAGAATGGCATCATTACCATCGACACGCCGGCGACGTACAGCGGCGTGTACTCGGTGACGGTGACGGCCACGGAGATCGGCATCCCCGGGAGCTGGGTTGACACCAACGGCAACGGCGTTCAGGATGCGGGTGATACCGACGTCGGCACCGGAGTTCTGTCCGCCGATTCCAAGGGCTTTGCCGAGCGGTCGGCGGGCCAGACATCCTTCCGCGTGTACTCGCTGGCGAGCACCGAAAAGTGGGGCCAGACCGGAGACAACGCCAACGCCGTGGCGGTCTTGAATAACACTATGTATGAGGCGCTGGGTTCGAGTGGTCTGAAGATCTATGACATCACCGACCCGGCCAACCCCAGGCTTATGGGCAGCTATCAGAAGCTCGACGCCTCCGGCCAGCCGGCGACCGACACGTATGGCCGGGCGGTATTGCAGTACCGCGACGTCAAGGTCATTCAGCAGGTCGTCAACGGCCAGACCATCCCGGTTGTGTATGCCACCAACCAGCAGGGCGGCGTGGATATTCTGGGCGTGACCGTGGACCCGTCAGACGCGACCAAGGTGACGGTGGCCCTGCTGAGCAATATCAACGGCGGCACGGCCAGCGAGGAGACGTCTTACAGCGACCAGCGGCCGTACTCTATCGCAACGATTCTGCATGGCGACTACGCGGTCGTGCCGGGCATGAATCAGCTCAAGTTCTACAACATCAGCAACCCGGCCCATCCGGGCAACCCGGTCTCTGTTCCGCTCCCGTACGGCCTGGCCTTCAACGCGGCCGCGAATGTCGTGTTCAACGGCACCACGATGTACGTGGCGGACTTGGCCGGAACTGTGTACATGTTCAACGTTTCAAACATGCTTAAGCCCACGCTCGTGACCTACTTCAGGACAGCGGGCGAGCCCTGGGGCATGGACGTGCAGAACAACCGGCTATACGTGGCCGACCTGGTCAAGGGCCTGCTGGTGTACGACATCTCCAGCGGCCACAGCGCCAAGAAACTCGGCCAGTACACGCCCAGCACCACGGCGTATGACGTGGTGGTCAAGAACCAGGAAGCGTTCCTGTTCACGGCCGACTCGACCATCTCGCTGCTGGTCAACAACCCCGCGAAGATGAGCGTCGAAGACACGTTCGCCACCGTGGGCAGCGCTTCGCCGGTGCTCGATGCCAACAACAAGCTGTACCTGCCGGCCGGTTCGGGCTTCAGCAGCATGGACGTCAGCAACCTGATGGATCGGCGGGTGGCCTCCCCGGGGGCTGCGACCTCCTTCCTGGATGAGTTGGGGCACACCGTGACGGTCTCGGCCGTTAATGCCCGCGTCAACATCATCCTGAGCGGCCTGGGAGAGGGCGAGATCGAGAAGATCGACGTTATTCCGCTCAAGGCCGGCGGGTCGGTGACGATCACGGTGGCCGGCGGCTGGCACACCCAGACGAACGAAGTGGCCATCGAAGGTTCGCTGGGCCTGGGCAGCTTCACCGCCTCGGCGCTGGATCTCAACGGCGACTTCGTCGTCGGCGGCAGCCAGACCGACAAGGCCATCGGCGCCATCTCGCTGGGCAACGTCCTGGCGGGGCACACGCTCACCGTCAACGGCACGGGCACGGGCTTTAGCTTCAAAGCTGGGAACGTGCAGGACTTCACGATCAATTCCGCCCATACAGCCGTCACCAGCGTTACGGTCAATAGCTGGACGGACAGCACATACCTCGACCCGACGGCGGACATTAACACCATCGCGGTGGGAAAGATTACCAGCGCGGGCGACTTCGGCGCCGACATGGAACTTACCGGCTACGGCAGCGCGACCAAGACCGTCCTGGGGCCAGTCAGCATCAGCGGCTACCTACAGGGCGCGACCTGGGACGTGGACGGAGCGGTAGGCAACATCACGGCCACCAAGGGCGTGAAAGATAGCCGCGTTCAGAGCACCGGCAGCATGGGGCTGCTGACGCTGGGCAGCGCCCAGGCCGCGGACTTCCTGGCGGGCATGACTACGAGCGACCGCCACGCCACGGCCGGGAGCCAGTTCAACACCCTGACGTCGATCAAGGGCGTGACGATCAAGGGCTTTAGCGGCATGACACAGGGACAGGCCTTGCTGACCGACAGCAACTTCTCGGCCGCCACGATCGGCGCCAGCACGCTGCTGAACGTGGACACGAGCAACGGCGACGACTTTGGCCTGTTCGCCCTGACGAACAGCAAGAAGACGCAACTGAACTCCGTCAAGCTCGGCCAGCTCGATCAGTTCGGCAAGAAGGTCGTGTACTCGCCGACCTGGGTCAGCAGCAAGGACCCCGATGGCAGCTATCGCGACGGCCAGTTGGTGCTGAGTTCGATCCAGCCATAGCGGTCGGGCAAGGCCGGTAGTGTGAAAACGTCCGCATGGGCGGCACGGGAAACCGTTGCCGTCCTTGCGGTATAGGCCGATAATCCCGGCGGGGTCGTCGGTCCTCGACCCGCGTGGGGAACGCGGGCCGAGCGAGTGTGATGATCCCCATCGGCGGAAATGTCGATAGGTAAGGTGTTTGCAGCAGGATTCTCAACCCTAGTTTTGCGTGCAGGTGGATCAATCAATGAAGCATCCTCGGAAAGCTCGTTCGGCACGGAAGGCTCATCTGGCATCGGTCCCGTTCTTGGAGGCGATGGAAAACCGTTGCCTGCTGTCGGTCAGCGGCCCGGTCTTCCAGACCCCGCTGGCAAACGCATACTGGATTGACAACACCACGGCCGGCACGCAGGGCACCCTCACCATCGGCTCGCGCCTGCTGGATGTGCTGCCCACGGCCAATGTCAGCGCCGGCGGCCTGAGCTTTGCCGGCGCCGGCTGGCTGGGCAATACGCTGACCATGTCGGCCCCCGGCGTTACAGTCACGGGCAGCGACGTGGCCGTCGGCATTGTCGGCGGCACCAGCGCGACAACGTTGAAGAACGTTGTCGATGAGTTGAACAACAGCGCCAGCTTCCAGGCGCTGCATATCACCGCCTCGCTTTCTGGCGCGGATGGTCCGGCCACGGCTCTTTCGCAGACGACGCTCACGCCCGGCACGACCGGGCTCAGCTTCACGGCCCCGCTCGCCACCAACCCGATTACCTTCACGATCAAGGATTCAGGCGGGGATCCGGCCAGCGTAGCGGTGAATGGAAACGATGTAACCATTTCCATCCTGTCGGGCACCACGACCTGGCAGCAGGTCGTCAACCTGGTGAACGGCAGCGCCGCCATGCAGACGCTGGAGGTGACTGCCACATTGGCGGGGGTGGGCATGCTGACTCCCTCCGGTGGGGAACTCGCCACGGCCCATGGCACGGTGACGCTGGACCCGAGCGTGAGCCACGCCGTACAAATGCTGCCAAACTCCTCGGCCGGCGGGCTGCAATTCTCACCCGCCACGGGGTGGACCGGCAGCACTTTCTCGTTAGAACTCGACCCCACCGACTTGACCGTGACGGTGGCAGGCAACGACCTGTCCGTTATCTTCGTTCCGGGCCAGACGACCGTGTCGGATGTCATCGATGCCCTGAACAGCGACCCGAACTTCGCGGCGCTGAATGTGACGGTCACGCCCACAACCAGCGGAACTGACAAGGTCACGGCGGTGGCCGAGACCATGCTGACGCCCGCGACGACCGGGCTGAGGCTGTACGAAACCGCGGCCGGGTCTTTCCCCTCGATAACCATCGTCTGGACGACCGACGCCGACCCGTCCGTGGTCGTCTCGGGCACGGATATCACGGTCAACGCCGTGGAGGGCGCGACGACTTGGCAGGCCGTCGCCGACCTGCTGAACAACAGCGCCGATGTTCAGAACTTGCACGTGTCGGCCGCCCTTCAGGCAACTACTGCCGCCCCCGTCGTACCGGCCGAACTGGTTGTCTCACACCTGAAGATTTCCGTTCCCGCCGGGGCAATTGTGCTGACAGGGGCGGCCAACGCCGCCTCCAACAATATTACGGCCACCATCGTGGACGGAACCGCTCTCAATGTCAGTGTAAGCGGCCAGAATATTACCATTACGCTCAATACCGGCACGAGCACGCTGCAGGACGTCGTGGACGCGTTGAACGGCAACACGGACGTCACGAAGACCCTGGGCGTGAGGGCGGTAGTGAGCGGGAGCGACGCGGTGGCCGGCCCGGCCGCCAAGGCCAACCTCTCAGGCGGCACGGATCGCACCGCGGCCTGGACGCGCAGCATCGGCATCGACGGGTATGAGAAGGGCAATGTGCCGCTGACCATATCAGCCGTATCGGACAATCCAGACCTGGTAGTCAGCGCGCCGGGTGGCGGCACGGTCGTCGATGGCGTGCTCGTCCCCGCGGCTGGGACCAAGTTCGCCAAGATTCATTACGTGGACAAGACCACCGGCAAGAGCATGGGCGACATCGTCCTGGAGCTGTACAGCGGCACCAATTACGCCTACAACGCCTCAGCCCAGCGATTCATAAATCTGGCTACATACGGCACGATCCAGCAACAGGCCCTGGGCTCGTCCCTGGCGGCATCGATTATTGGCACGGCCGAGCCGGTTGTGGTGGCCGGGCTGACATTTTCGGCCGTGGCGGGAACGTCGCCCGATCCTTTCACGCTGACGATCATAAATGGGACGCCGTCGTCGGATGTGCCGCTGCCAGTGGACGTTGTGGGCCAGGATGTGACGGTGACTATCGCGGCGGGCACCTCGACTTGGCTGGACGTGCAATTGGCATTGTCCCAGAGCGCGGCCTTTGGAGCCCTGAACGTAACGTCGTCGCTGGCCGATCCGGACCATTTGGGTGCGCTCGCGACCGTTCTGGACACGAAGACGGTGACGATACCTGCCGCCGACTCCTTCGGCTTGTCGCTGACGAGCCAGAAGACCGGCCTGGTGTCGCTGAAGATCGTGGCAGCGCCGGCAGTGCCCGATGGAGCCCCTCCGGCCGTCCCGAGCGTGAGCGTGAACGGCAAGGATATAACCGCCACGATCGTGGTAGGCACGACCACGCTTAGTGAGCTCAGGGACTTGCTGAACGGAAATGCGGCCGTTCAGGCTTTGGCGGTCAACGTGTCGTTGCTGACCGGGACTGATGGCAAGGCCTTCGTGCATGATAAGGTCACGCTGGCGGGCCTGACCTTTGGGGCCAATGGCGCCACCGGCAACGGCATCACCGTAAAAATAGTCAGCGGAACGGCCTACGGCCTGTCGGCCTCGGGCAATAACCTCACGGTCACAATCCCGCCGGGCAAGAAGTGGAGCGACGTCTCCTCCGTGCTTCTCTACTATACCCAAGTTACCCAAGACCCGGCGGTATGGGCGATCATGGCCAATGGCGTGAATGCCACCCTGGTCGGAACCGACGGCCCGGCCTTGGCGACTTCGCAGGTGGCGCTGAGTGGCGGGTATGGCAACCTCACCAACAGCACGCCGTTCTACAGCAACGCGCCGGTGCACCGCGTCATTCCGGGTTTCATGGTTCAGAGCGGCGATGGGCAATTCGGCAACGGCACCGGCGGGAGCGGCCTGCCGAACCTGACGGATGCCTTTGACCCGACCTTGACCTTCGGCGGCGAAGGCCAGCTCGCCATGGCCAATTCCGGCCCAAATTCCAGCAATGCCCAGTTCTTCATCACGGAATATGATCCGACGTACAGCGTGCTTTTTGGGAGTGCCCCCACCGGCTACACGCCGTTCCCGTACACATCTGGCGACGGCACATACATGATCTTTGGCCAGATGATCTCCGGCCAGAGCACGCTGGAGGCCTTGGCCAATCTGCCGCGCGATACGACGCAAAACAGTCCGACGGAGAACCGGCCTTACGACAACGTCGTGATGCAGTCGGTGACGATCTTCGATTCGCCGCAGGATGGCACGCTGCTGCTGACGGCGTTGGATGGCTTTACGACCTCGGCGCACGTGACGATTACGCTGACCGACCCGTCGGGCAAGACGAAGACCCAGACTATCCTGGTCGTGCCCAAGTGCAGGACCGATGAAACGAACGCAAGCGGGCAGTACGACAAGAGCAATTTCCCCGCGCTGCCGGACCCCACGGACCCAGCTTATCAGACAGTGACGTCGGGGCAGGCCATTACGACCGTGCATACCGCGCCGACGGCCGCCATTTTTGCGCCATATAGCTTCACGTACACGGTCAACTCCACCGACAAGCTGCTCAAGCCGACGGTCAGTGCGACAGGCGATCTCAATCTGGCCGTGCCATCGACATACGTCGGCACGGCCACGATGTACGTCTCGGCCGCGTACAACACCTATACCGCCGGCGGCATAACGACCAACATCAAGAACGGTTTTGCCGAAACGCCAACCACCGTTACGCAGACGAGCACACGCGTGCTGGCCAACAGCGGCATCGGGTCGTCGTGGGTGCCCACGGCCGCCGGCGACACGGTTTGGGCGATGCAGGTCGTCACGGACACCACCGCGAACACGAGCATGCTGTACGAAGCGCTGGGCTCGGGCGGACTGAAGATCTACGACATCACCGACCCGGCCAACCCCGTGCTGAAGGGCAGTTCCGCCGGCGACTACGTCGACGTGAAGGTGGCCACGCAGACCATCGGCACCACCAGCAGCACCGTCGCCTATCTCACCAGCGCCTCGGGCCCGGTGACCATACTTAACGTGACGGACCCGGTAAACATTCCCGCCGCGTTGGGCACGTTGACGTCCGGCAGCAACTCCCAGCGGACGGTGCTGGCGGACATAGGCAGCGAAAAGTACGCCATCGTCCTGGGTGGCACGCGCGTGGACGTATTTAACGTAACGGATCCATCCAACCCATCGGCCGACGTGCCGGTTACGTTCGGCTCGACGAAGGGCATCAAGTTCCACAACGCCGTCAATGCCGGCGTCGCGCAAACGGCCGAAGGCGCCGAAGTGCTGTACGTGGAGGATTCCGGCGACGGCGCCATTCTGGAATTCCTGTTCAACGACCCCACCACTCCGATCTTCATCAACTGGTTCGGCACGGCTGGCCAGCCGGTCGGCATGGATTTCCAGGGCAGCACGATGTTCATCGCCGATATGAAAAAGGGCTTGCTGGCCGTGGACGTGTCCAACCCGCTGAAGCCAAAGTTGATGGGGCAGTACCATACCAGTGCGCCGGCCTTGGGCGTTATGGTGCAGAATGAGACCGCCTTTGTGGCCACGCAGGGCGCGATCGTCGGGGTGCTGATCCACAACCTCAAGAAGATGACCGCCGAGCTGACCTTCAGCGCCGACGTCACGGCCATGCCGGCCTTGTTCACCTCCGGGGATCTCGTCAAAGAACTGCTGGTTCCGGCCTCGGGCGGCTACGCGACGGTGGACGTTGCCCACCTGCTCAACCGCCTGGTCGCCACGCCGGGGGCGCCGGCGTACTTCACGGACGGCCAGTCGACTCCCAATTACGGGCGCGTCATGTGCACCAACGCGCGCGTGAACATATACATGAGCAATGTGAACGGCAGCAACATTCAGACCATCGAGGTGATCCCGACCGGGGCCAACGCCACGGTGGCGGTTGATGTTGCGTACGGCGGGTTCACGCCGGTGGCTGAAATCGTGATCGACGGCAACAAGCCCGTGGCCAAGTTTGCCGCCGCGGCCGTGGATCTCACCGGCGAATTCCTGGCTGAGAACACGTATGTCAAGGCCCTCACGCTGGGCAACATCTCTGAAGGCGCGACGGTGACGCTGACTGGCGGCAGCGGCGTCAACTTCACTGCCTACGATGTGAACGAGATTGCGATTGCGGCCGGGACCACGGCTTTTAATACCCTCTTGGTCCATAGCTGGACGGATACGGTTCAGGGCAACAATGACATCGCGGCCAAGTCGATAACGTCGATTCAGAGCACGGGCGATTTCGACGCCGACCTGAACCTGCTTGGAACAGGCAAGGCCACCACGAAGATCCTGGGCAGCGTGAAGGTGGGCGGATTCGTCCAAAACGTCCAGTGGGACGTGGCTGGTGCGATGGGCGATCTCACCGCGACCAACGGCGTGAAGAACTCGCGGATCGCCACGGACGGCAACATGGGCACCCTCAGCCTGGGCCTGACGGACACGACCGATTTCCTGGCGGGTATCACCCTGAGCGACTCGACCGAGCGGCACGCGACGAATGCCGGCGAGTTCACAAACCCGGCCGCTTCCATCAAGGGCATCAACATAACCAACTTTATGGTTCACCCGACGCAGACTGGCCTTATGGTCAGTGGAAGCATCGTGGCTGCGACGGTCCAGCAAGGCTCCAACGCTACGACGTTGCAGGGACTTGCCGATATGCTCAATGCCAATACGAACTTCCAGAACCTTCACATTACGGCCTCGCTCGCCGGCGACGATGGTCCGGCCACGTCGCTGACGCAGACAACCATAACGCCCGGCGACACTGGCCTGGAAATGACGGCCACCGGCGCCACCGACCCGATCGACTTCACGATCGTTGCCGCCAGCGGCAGCAATCCCGCTGGAGTGACCGTGAGCGGGACAAGCGTGACGATTTCCATCGTACTTGGAACAACCACCTGGCAGAATGTTGCCGATCTCATGAATGCGAATGCTGACGTCCAGGCCCTGGGCGTGACCACCGATGTGGTTGGGTTCGGCGCGAAGCCGGGCAACCCGGACGAACTGGCCACGATTCATGGCATAGTGACCTTGGACCCGGCGACGGGCAGCTCAGTGAAACTTCTGCCCAATGCAGAGGCGGCCGGGCTGCATTTTTCCCCGAGTGCGGGTTGGACAGGTTCGACATTCTCGTTCTCCGTTGTTGCGTACACCCAGCCTTTCTTGTTGGTCGACAGCAACTTCTCGGCCGCGACGATCGGGACGTCAACATTGCGGAACATAAATACGACGACGGCGCCGGCGAACTTTGGCCTGTACGTGTTGACGAACTCCAAGAACACGCAGGCTAATTCGGTGACGATCTGGCAGGACTCCAGCGTCATCAAGAACTACTCCAGCAAGACCGAGGGAAACTACACCCTAGGGAAGTTCGAGATTGAATCCCTGTCACTGTAGAAGCGAATTCTGAAGCCCTATGTGTAGATGAGGGCTGCAAGTCAGTTGTGAAATGAAGTGGGCCGCGGAGCAATGCTCTGCGGCCCACTGTTGTTTTGACGCTGAGGCGGTGCGATTGGCGGGCAAGTTTCGCAGCCGTGGCGTGCCCTCGGGCGTGAGCCGTGCGAGCAGACGTCGATCGGGCCGCAACGACCACAGCCGAGGGCGGCTGTGCTACGGGGCATACCGGTTATAAGGCCGGTTCTAGATGTACTCGTTCAGGATGTTCTCGATCAACTCCACCCGGCCGGACTCATTGGCCTGGGGTTGGCCCTTCTTGAGGATGTATTGCTCCAACTTGGCCAGGTCCATGTGACCGGCCTCGATGTCGGCGCCGACGCCGCTATTCCAGCTGGCATATCGCGTCTGGATCATCTTGGTCAGCACCCCATCCTTGCGGATGGCGGCGGCAATCTTCAGGCCGCGGGCGAAGGCATCCATGCCGCCGATATGGCCATAGAACAGGTCCACCGGCTCGAAGCTCTCGCGGGCCACGTGGGCGTCAAAGTTCAGCCCGCCGGTCGTCAGGCCGCCGGTGGAAAGGATCGCCAGCATCGCCAGGGCCGTGTCGTACAGGTCGGTGGGGAACTGGTCAGTGTCCCAGCCCAGCAGCAGGTCGCCGCGATTGGCGTCCACCGAGCCCAGCAGGCCGGTACAGGCAGCGTATTGCAACTCGTGTGCAAAGGTGTGGCCGGCCAGCGTGGCGTGGTTGGCCTCAATGTTGAGCTTGAAGTCCTTCGCCAGCGCGTAATGCTGGAGGAAGGCGTAGCACGCGGCCGAGTCGGAGTCGTACTGATGCTTGGTCGGTTCCTTGGGCTTAGGCTCGATGTAGAACTGTCCGCCAAAGCCGATCTTCTTCTTGTAGTCGACCGCCATGTGCAGCAGCTTGGCCAGGTGGTCCATTTCCCGCCCCATGTCGGTATTGAGCAGGGTCTTGTAGCCTTCGCGTCCGCCCCAGAAGACGTATCCGGCCCCGCCCAGTTCGGTGGTGACTTCCATGGCCTTTTTCACCTGGGCGGCCCCAAAGGCGAAGACATCGGCGTTGCAGCTGGTGCCCGCGCCGTGCACGAATCGAGGGTTGGTGAACAGGTTGGCGGTGCCCCAGAGCAGCTTGACGCCCGTTCGCTGCTGCTCCTCTTTGAGAGCCTTGACTACGGCGTCGAGGTTCTGGTTGGTTTGGGCGAGCGTCTTGCCTTCGGGGGCGACGTCGCGGTCGTGGAAGCAGTAGAAGTCCACGCCCAGCTTGGTGAAGAACTCGAAGGCGACATGGACGCGGGCAATCGCGTTTTCGACGCTATCGCTGCCGTCGTCCCAGGGCATCAGCCTGGTGGCGGCGCCGAACTGGTCGGCCAGGCCGTTGCGGAAGGCGTGCCAGTAGGCCACGCTGAAACGCAGATGCTCCCGCATGCTCTTGCCTTCGACGATTTCATCTGGGTTGTAGTGCTTGAAGGCCAGTGGGTTCTTGCTGGTGGAGCCTTCGTACCGAATCTTCCGAATGCCGGCAAACGCCTCTGCCATATCAGTATCCTTTGTCTGAATTACCGCGGTTCGCGGGTAATTGTACGCCCAAGCGGCCAAGTGACAACAGCTTTGCGGCCATCCGGCGTCGGCTGCCGGGGGCTAACACAGCAGGAACCGGCCGGTCGCGCCGGCGATGGGTAATGGATTCTCCCATAGTGAATAGTTACAATGAATGGTCAGTCTGTCGCCTTTAAGGAAAGGAGCACTGCCCGGCCAGTCGTTGGGGCTGGGCATCCGATGGCATCTACCGAGAGAATCTGGACGGCCGATGCACTGGCCGATCCGCATGCGCAGGCGGATAAGTCGCAACGAGTTGAGGAAATGTTCGAGCGGATCGCCCGCCGATACGACCTTAACAACCGCCTGCACTCGCTCTGGCGCGACCAGGCTTGGCGGCGTCAGACGGTTCATCTGGCGGGCGTTACGCCTGGCCAGACGGTGCTGGACCTGGCCACTGGAACCGGCGACCTGGCCGGGTGGTTTGCTCGCTTGACCCCGGCCGGCAGGATCGTCGGCTTGGACTCTTGCCAGGGCATGCTGGACGTCGCCCGTCGCAAGTTCCCCGAGCAGAATCTGGAGTGGCTCTGCGCCAGCGCCGCGGGCGTGCCCTTCGACGATGGCTGTTTCGACGTGGCCGCCATGGCGTTTGGGATCCGCAACGTGGCAAAACCCGAGGCCGTGCTGGCTGAGATGTACCGCGCGCTCAAGAGCGGCGGCAGGGCGGTGCTGCTGGAATTCGCCCAGCCGACCAGCCTTCCTGGCCGCTTGCTGTGGTGGTACGTCAGCCATGTCATGCCGGTAACAGCCGGGGTGATTGCCGGCGATGCTACCGGCGCGTATCGCTACCTGGCGGCCTCCATCCGCACCTTCTGCGGCGCGGCCGAATTGGACGAACTTATGCAGCACGCCGGCTTTACAGGAGTTCGTCGTCACGCGATGAGCCTTGGCCTGGCCGTGGTGCATGTGGGTGTAAAGTCATGACGCAGGCCCCGGTCGAACAAGCCCCGACGAGCGAATTCGACCACCATCGTGGCAGCAGGCCGCTGTTGCACGAGACGGGCCGGACCCGTGGCGTAATCTTTGTCAGCACCAACCTGTTGGCGTTCGCGTTCATCAATGCCTTCCTGTATTACCTTTCCAGCGGCGTCTGGCTGGACGTTTCGTTGGGCGGATACCGCCGCGCCCTGGCCCAGCGGCTGGGCGATGTGCTGCTGGGGCCCCTGAGCGTGTTTGGCCACCCGTGGATGATCCTCATCATCGGCCTGTTGATGATGGCGGTGGTGCTGGTGCCGGTCATGCTGGCCGTGCTGTACAAGCTGTGGGTCTCGCTCGTATTTGTGGCCGTGGTGGCGATCGTCGGCCACTGCCCGCTGCTGGCGGTGTTCCTGATCATGGGGATGCTGCTGGCCAGTTCCACGCCGCTGCGCAGCAACATGCCATTCCTGGCGGTGCTGATCGGGCTGCTGCCGCCGATGGCGTACCTGTACTTTTTCGCCATGCCCTCCGATGTCATGCTCGAACCGCTCCAGCAACTGGTGTTGTACGTGCCGCTGCTGCTGGCGCTGGTCAGCTCGATCACCGGCGCTGCCCTGGTGCTGACGCTGGCGCGGCTGACGAAATACCGCCCCGGCGTGATCTGGCCGGTGGTGCTGATCAGCCTGGCGGCCCCGGTGGCCATGTTCTATTGCCTGGTCGGGCCGCCCGAACTGGAGTACGCCCTGATCGCTTCGGCCATCGGGTCGGGCGATGCGGTCTTCCGCTCTGCCAAGCTGGAAGAATTCCGCCGCGACTACCCGGCCACCCAGCCTTCCGACGCCCGGGCCGAAGTCGTGCTGACGCAGGCTCGCGGCGACCTGGCCAACCGGCAGGACGCGATGCTGCTGGACTGCGCCGGCTTTGCCCGCCGCCACGCCGACAGCCCGCATCTGCCGTCGGTGCTGTGGGTGCGGGCGGCCGTCCGGGATGTCTGCCTGGACGATCATGGCCTGGATGAGCGGATGATCCGCTATCAATGGCGCGGGCCCTCGGAGCTGTCGCTGGGCGCGTGGGACGAACTGGCCGAGAAGTGCCCCGATTCGCCGCAAGGCATGGCCGCCCAGGCCAAGTTGGGCTTGCAGGCGGCCCGCGAGGGCAAGCTCGGCATCGCCCGCGAGCGGCTGCACATCGCCTGTTCGCTGCTTAACGCCTGGCAGGACCGCCGCAAGAGCGACCCGCCCGAGAGCGCCTGGGACCGCGCCTTCGTGGCCGAGGAAGACGCCCCTGGCGCCGAGTACTATCGCGACGTGGTGGCCCAGGCCAGCGAGATCCTCTGGCTGATGGACGTCAACAAGGTCGGCGAGGGCGACGCCCGTAACGATGCCGCCTTTACGGCCATGATGAAGCTGTGGCCATTCCGCGACCTCAAGGCCGGCGACTTGACCCCGTTGGCGGGTCCCTGCGACAAGACTGAACTGGCCGACGATCTGCAATTCCTCCAGGCCTTGTGCGAGGCCAATGAGTGCGGACGAGCCTCCAAGCTGGCCGAGTTGGCGAACCAATCCTGCCCGGCGGCCATCTTGGCCAACTACGAACTGGGCCGCCTGGCGGTAAAGCTGCAAAACCAGCCGGACTGGAAGGCCCGCGGCCTGAAAGAGCCGTCCTTCTATCTCGAATTTGTCTGCAATGCGCCGGACAACCCGTACAAGTCCGCCGCGCACGAACTGCTCAAAACGGCGGCCGGCGCCGCCAAGGGCAAACGCCCGTGAAGCACATCGTCCTGGCCATTACCGGCGCCAGCGGAGCCTGCTATGCCACGTCGCTGGCGGGGCAACTCGCCGGGTGCGGGCACAAGGTCCACCTGATCGTCTCGCCCATGGGCCGGCGGCTGCTCCAGGATGAGTGCGGCATCGATGAGCCCTCTGGCCTGCTGGGCGAAACCTCGCCGCTGCTGGTCGAGCACGCCTACGCCGACCTGGCCGACCTGCTGGCCAGCGGTTCGGTGGCCACCGACGGCATGGTGGTCTGCCCGGCCTCGGTGAACACCATTGCCGCCCTGGCGGCAGGATTGTGCGACAACCTCATCACGCGCTGCGCCTTCGTCCACCTGAAGGAGCGGCGCAAGCTCGTGCTCGTGCCGCGCGAGACGCCCACGACGGCCATCGACCTGGAAAACCAGGCCCGCCTGGCCGGCGCCGGCGCCATCGTGCTGCCCGCCAGCCCGGGCTTTTACGCCAAGCCATCGACGATCCAGGACCTAGTCGACTTCCTGGTGGCCCGCATCCTGGACGCACTGGGCATCGAGCACCCATTGGGGCAGCGGTATGGAAAGCTCGAATAAACCAGGCCCCACCTCTAAGACCACGGGCCTGAGCGATACGGCGGCTGCACCCTCCACTGCTCACCTCCGACCTCCGACCTCTGGCCTCGGGCCTCGTCTTTCCGCCTACGCCCGGCTCATTCGCATCAGCCACACGATATTCGCGTTGCCCTTTGCGTTGATGGGGGCGTTCCTGGCTGGCCGGGCTCAGTATGGCCAGCACTTCGCGGCGCGGGGCGACTTCTGGGGGCAGCTCGCGCTCGTGGTCCTGTGCATGACCGCAGCTCGAGCGGCTGCCATGACTTTCAACCGCATCGCCGACCGCCGCTTCGACAGCCAGAGCCCGCGCAACGCCAACCGCCCGCTGGTCACGGGCGAGATCTCGCCGTCCTCGGCCTGGCTCTTTTACGCCGCATGCTGCGCGCTCTTTCTGGCGGCGTGCGGGGCGTTCTGGCTCTTGTGGCGCAATCCCTGGCCAATCGCCCTGGCGGCACCCGTGCTGGCGGTGGTCAGCTTCTATTCGCTCACCAAGCGGTTCACGTGGCTGTGTCATGTCGTCCTCGGCGCCGCCGACGGCCTGGCGCCGCTGTGTGCGTACTTGGCCATCGCGCCGGCGAGCTTCGGCTGGCCGGCGGTGCTCATGGGCGTGGTCGTCACATTTTGGGTCGGCGGCTTCGACATCATTTACGCCCTGCCCGATATCGAGTTGGACCGCCGCTTGGCGCTGCGCTCGATCCCCGCCCGCTTCGGCCCCGCCGGGGCGCTGCTCATCAGCCGCTCGATGCACGTGCTGGTCGTGCTGGCCTTGCTGGGCGTTTGGGGCCTGTGCCGGCCTTGGCTGGGCGGGCCGTACTTGGCGGGCGTCGCGATTTCGGCCATAATCCTGGCCGTGGAGCAGTCGGCCGTCCGGGCCGATGATTTCTCCAAGGTCAACGCCGCGTTCTTCACCGCAAACGCCTTCGTAAGCTGCATCCTCGGAGCGGTGACGATCGCGGACTTGCTCCTGTAGAGCAGGGCGTGCAGCTGGTTGCACGCGAGCGGAGCAAGCAGCGCGAACTGCGCCCGTAGGGTGGGCCGAGGAGCGAAGCGACGAGTCCCACCAGTGGTCCAATGGTGGGGCTCGCAACGGCGCTCGGCCCACCCTACAGGTTGGCTGCCGCCGCACTCGGAACTCCGAACTAAGGACTAGGAACTCATTCATGGACGATACACCGCAGCGCGTCATTTGCCTGAGCGTCTCGGCCGGGGCCGGTCACAACCAGGCCGCCCAGGCCGTGCTGGCCGGGCTCAAGCTCGCCCGCCCCGAGCTGCCCACCGAGTTCATCGACGTGATGGGCAAGGTGCCCGGTTGGTTCCGCGCCTTCTACACCGGCGGGTACAACGTGGTGGTGACGCACCTGCCGAGCTGGTACGGCTTTGGCTACCGGCTCTTCGACCGCCCGCACACGCCGCAGCGCGGGCTGTCCGAACGCGTGCGGATGTGCTATGAACGTTTCGAGATGCGACACCTGCGAAGCTACCTCCTTTCCCAGCGGCCAGCGGTGGTGCTGTGCACGCATTTTCTGCCCATCCCCATGGTTGGCCGGATGATCGGCCGTGGCGTCCAAGGCCTGCGGCTCATGGGCGTGGTCACCGACAACGAAGCCCATCGCTGGTGGTACGGCGAGAACGTCGAGCGGTATTTCGTGCCCAACGACCAGGTGAAAAGCTCCATGGGCCGCTGGAACATCGACCCGCAGCGGATCACCGTCAGCGGCATCCCGGTGCACCCCAAGTGGACGGCCCCGCTGGACCGGGCCAGGATCTACGCCGACTGGCAACTGCCGGCCGACCGGCCCATCGTGATGCTCTCGGGCGGCACGTTCTTTACCGTCGGGCCGACGGTGCAGATCGCCCGCGGCATCCTCGACCGCACCAACGCCTGCGTGGTGGTGCTGGCAGGGCGCAACAAGCAGCTCCAGGCCGACCTGGCCAGCTTCCCCGAAGCCTGGGGCGGTTCGGGCGATGCGGCCAGCGCGGCTTCCTCCTCCGCCACCGGGGCCTCATGCCCGCTGCCGCGGCTGAAGATCGTGCCCTTTACCGACAAGGTGCACGAGCTGGCCGAGGTCAGTACCGTGATGGTGACCAAGGCCGGCGGGCTGACGACCTCCGAGTGCATCGCCAAGGGCGTGGCCATGATCCTGACCAAGTCCGTGCCCGGCCAGGAGGAGGCCAACGCCCGCATGCTCGAGGCCGAGGGCGCCGCCATCCGGGCCGAAGAGGTCGATGCCATCATCGCTGCCGTGACGGAGCTGCTAGCCGACCCCGCCAAGGTGGCCTCCCTCCGCGCCAACGCCCGCCGCCTGTACCACCCCGGCACGCAGATCATCGTCGATGAGGTCCTGCGGACCATGTAGGAGGGCCGAGGAGCCGGGTGCCATGGTCAGCCCTGTTGTTGGGCTGGCCATGTTTGAAGTCACAGGTGCCGATGACCACATGAATCAGGGGAATGGCTCTCATATCGTTCCCGCGCTGATCCCATGATAGAGGGATGGTATGTCGTTGTGGCGATGCATGGCCAGCCCAAGAAGGCGGGCTGACCATGGCACCCGTCTGTGAGGTCTTGCAGGGCGCGCGACTGGTTGCACGCGCCGGTCCCTTGGGCCCCGGCCGGAACGAAGGGGAACCGTGCGGAACGTATGGGAACCAAACGGAACCAAACGGAACCAAACGGAACGATTCGGAACCGTTTGGAACCATTCGGCACGATTCGGAATCCGGTCGTCGCGTCGCAAAACAACTGGCCTGCAACGATATACAGCCGCATCTGCAACCGACTCGACTGCAAATCACCCCCGGAGAAATGCCTGCGCCCTGTTGCGCTCACCCAGCGCTCATATGAACTTGCCAAGACCAGGTATTCGGACCCCGGCCGGTGCTCCTCTATATATGGCCGACCGCGCAGGCTGCGCGCGCACGGCCACGCGCATGGGAATCAGATGTCGCGGCCGCACAAGACCAAACGCACGCAAGGCATGCCCGGCCTGCGAAATCAACTCTGGCGCACAGCCGCATGCAAGGGTGCCGTGGTTTGCGCAGCGAAGCGAAGCAACCACGTGAGCGGACGAGCGGCAGAGCATGTTTCAGCAAACGACGCGAAGAGGCATGGCACGAGGCCGGGGTCTGTCATCGTCACAGCGTGGGTGCTTCGCTTCGCTGCGCAAACCACGGCACCGAGGCGCCCAGGTTAATCGTGGCCGCTGGACGCCGCGGCCACGGCACCCTGCACCCTGGCACCCAGTTGTTGTTCACGATTCCGGATTCCCGATTCCCGACTCCCGCGTCCGGCTTCCCGACTCCCGATTCCCGTCTCCGTTTCCCCGCCGTATCGAATCTTCTGGGCGTGCTTGCTACGGTCGGGGGTTTGCTCTAAGATTCTTCGTCGAGGTGCGTTTCGTCGCGGCATCGGATCGGGTGCCGGTGTAAGGCCGGGTCCTCTGCAACGTTGGGCCGTGAACTTGGTCAGATCCGGAAGGAAGCAGCCATAAGCGTGTTCCGGTGTGTGCCGGAGGGCAGCCTGGCCCCAGCCGGTACCCGATCCGAAGGCCGCGGCTGACGCACAGCCGAGGGCGGGTGTGCCCACGCGCGGGCGAGACGCCCGCGACACAGCATGGGTGCCGTGGTCGCGGCGTTTGCGACCACGTGGCCGCTGGACGCCGCGGCCACGGCACCCAAGGCGACAGAACATGGGCGGGACGCCCATGCCACGTACGAACACGTGAGAGTACGAGAGAGCAAATGGCTGACTACCTGGTCTTGGCGCGGAAGTATCGCTCGACGACCTTCGATGAAGTCGTCGGCCAGGAGCCCATTGCGCAGACGCTCAAGAACGCCATCGCCAGCGGACGCATCGCCCATGCCTTCCTCTTTACCGGCACGCGCGGCGTGGGCAAGACCACCATGGCCCGCATCCTGGCCAAGGCCCTGAATTGCCTTTCCTCCGAGGGCCCGACCACCGAGCCCTGCAACAAGTGCGAGGCCTGCCTGAGCATCGCCCGCGGCGAGGACGTCGACGTCATCGAGATCGACGGCGCGTCGAATCGCGGCATCGACGAGATTCGCGAGCTGCGTTCCAGCGCCATCTACCGCCCCAGCCGCAGCCGCTACCGCATCTACTACATCGACGAAGTCCACATGCTCACGCGCGAGGCCTTCAACGCCTTGCTCAAGACGCTGGAAGAGCCGCCGCCGCATGTGAAATTCATCTTTGCCACCACCGAAGCCGAGAAGCTGCCGGCCACGATTCTGTCGCGCTGCCAGCGCTTCGACTTCCGCAACATTCCCACGCCGCAGATCGCCGGGCACCTGGTCGCCCTGTGCAAGGCCGAGAATGTGCAGGCCGAAGAAGGTGCGATCTTCCGCGTGGCCAGAGCGGCCGCCGGGTCGATGCGCGACGGGCTGAGTCTGCTGGATCAACTTCTTTCCGCTGCGGGCGGCAAGGTCACCGAGGACGACGTGGTTCGAATTCTCGGCACGCCCGGCGACGAGCGGACCGAGGCGCTGGTATCGGCCATGGCCCAGGGCGATGCTGCCACGGCGCTGGGCCAGATGGACGAACTGCTGGCCGGCGGCACGACGTTGGAATCGGCCATGTCGGCCATTGCCGAGATGTTCCGCAACATCATGCTGGTGCTGACGTGCGGGCCGGAGAGCCGGCTGATCGAGTTGCCCGATTCGCGACGCAAGGTTGTGGCCGAACTGGCCAAGCGGTTCACGCTGCCATCGGCAGTGGCCGCGGTAGTGCTGTGCCAGAACACGCTGCGGAATCTTCGTGGCCTGACCAGCGGGCGGGGCCTGGTCGAAGCGGCCCTGGTTCGCCTGGCGGCCTCAGACAAATTCATCGATGCCGCCAGCCTGCTGGAGCGGCTGGAGAGACTTTCCGGCGCTCGGCCCGCCGACGGGGCAGCGGCACCGCCCAGTGCGGCCAGCCAACCTTACAACCCAGCCGGACGTACAAGCTCCTTCGGGAGCGAAAAAAAAAAGCTGACGGCCGATGAGCCGGTAGCGCGTGGCATGGATGTCCAACCACGTGGCATGGACGTCCCGTCCATGCGTCCCACGGGCGTCTCGCCCGTGGCAACTGGCCAGGAGCAGGACGCCGCCGGGACGCATGGACAAGATGCCCAGGCGACCGTCACGAACCCTGCACCGAGCTTTTCGCTGACCGATTTGGCCGCCCGCTGGCCGGAGGTTCTGGCCGTGATCGGGCAGGAAAAGGCCTTCCTGGCCGGGCTGCTGAACACCTCGGGCATTCTGGCCGTCGAGGGCGAGCTGGTGCGGATCGGCTTTGGCGTGGAGTATAAGACGATTCGCGACCGGTGCGAGTCGCTCACCGAGCCGATCACCGAACTGCTGACGCGGCTGGTCGGGCGGAAGGTTCGCTGCGAGTTTGTGTGCGTGGCCTTGGCCGAGCCGCCCGCCGGCGCTGCCAAGGCCGCCTCGGCCAAGCCCAACGCGCCGGTGGTGCTTTCCAGCCAGGAACGAATTGACATTCAGAAGGACCCAGCCGTCAAGGCCGTGCTGGAGTTCTTTGACGGAACCGTGGCCAATGTCGTGCATCCGACGGCAGAAAAGGCCGCACAGGAAGAGGAAGAGTAGCAATTATGTTTGGCGACATCGGCAAGATGTTCAAGCTCGTTTCGGAACTCAAGACCAAGCTGCCCGAGATGAAGGCCAAGCTCGAATTGGCCGAGTTTACCGCCCAGGCCGGCGACGGGGCGGTCCAGGCCACCGTCAAGGGCAACATGCGCGTCTCGGCCATCGAGATCCGCAAGGACCTGCTCAACGAAAGCAGCGCCGGCATGCTGCAAGAGCACATCCGCTCTGCCGTCAATTCCGCGCAGGAGCAGGCGGCCCAGGCGTCGGCCAAGGCCATGATGGAACTGACCGGCGGGGCGCAACTGCCAGGCCTCGAAGGGCTGCTGGGATAGGCGTCTGAACGTGTCGCGGGCGTCTCGCCCGCGGTAGGAGTTTCGGCTTCAATGTTCTGTTTGACGCAGGGTGCCGTGGTCGCGGGGTTTGCGACCACGTGGCCGCTGGACACCGCGGCCACGGCACCCTCAGGAAGAGAACAAACGGCCGTGTGGGTGATGCGGTGGGTGTGGGTGAGACAGGCTTGTGTGGGTGACACGGGCGTCTCGCCCGTGCGTGTCACGGCCGTCTCGGCCGTGGGGCCTTTGGCTCATGGTCGAGACGCTCGTGCCACGCGAGACAACGCATGGGCGAGACGCCCATGACACGCATGGCCGGGACGGCCATGTCACGAGAGAACTATGCCAGGGTATTCGCACACAATTGAGCGACTGATCGCCGAGTTGGGCAAGCTGCCGGGCATCGGGCCGCGATCGGCTGAGCGGATCGCGTTTTACCTGCTCAAGTCCGAGGAGAAGGACGCCTTTTCTCTGGCCGAAGCGATTCACGACCTCAAGACGCGCATCCGGCCATGCAAGCTGTGCTTCAACATCGCCGAGGGCGAGTTGTGCAATATCTGCGCCGATGAACGGCGCGACCGCGGCACCATCTGCGTGGTCGAACAGCCCAAGGACCTGCTCTCGCTGGAATCCACCGGCGTGTTCCGCGGCGTGTACCACGTGCTGATGGGGCACGTGGCCCCGCTGGAGGACATCGACCCGGACGACCTGACCATCGCTGCCCTGGTAACGCGGGTCAAGGCCGGCGGGGTGAACGAGATCATCCTGGCCACCAACCCCGACGTGGCCGGCGACTCCACCGCCCTGACGGTAGCCCGCGAACTCGAAGGCACCGGCGTGGCCATCACACGCCTGGCCCGTGGCCTGCCCGCCGGCGGACAAATCGAATACGCCAACAAATCCATCCTCACCGACGCCATCAGCCAACGGCGGAAGCTGTAAAAACCGTTGGGCCGCAGAGACGCAGAGAGCGCAAAAAAAAAGCGATATCAGATATTCGATATTTGATATTAGGACAAGCACGCATAGGTGGAGCCGCAAGACGGCGCGGCTCAACCTATGGCACCCATTCGCAATTTTCGTGTTCTTCGTGCCCTTTGTGGTTCGCCGTTGTCTTCCTCTCTGCCGGGTGCCATGCTTCTGCGTTGTCTTGCAGAAGCATGCGACGTCCGTCGGCACCTCCCATCCGCCCGTCCGCAGAACCTTTCGCAACAGCGCTCAAGAACCTGCGGACCCTACCTGAATTTCCTCTGCGGCCTCCGCGGCGAGTTTTTTTGGCTTCTAGCAAAAACTGTGCCTGAATTCGCGCCGTTCTCTACCTCTGCCCTTCGCTGGCCGATAAAATGGATGTGAGATGAGGCTCGGATTTTCACAACAGATGCGGCTGTCGCAGCAGATGAAGCTGTCGCCTCGGATGATCCAGGCGATGGAGATTCTGCAATTGCCGCTGATGGCGCTACAGGAACGGATCGAGGAGGAGCTTTCCTCTAATCCGGTGCTTGAGTTGCGCGAAGGCGACGCCGACCAGGTCGGCCCGGCCGAGGAGGCCCCAGAGACGGCCCCGCAGGAATCCTCCGAGCAGGCTATCGTTGTCTCGCAGGACGACCCCAATCACCAGGAAGACTTTGGCCGGCTCGAGCAGTACGGCGAGGATTTCGGCGACGAGTTCGAGTGGGACCGCCCGCGCCGGGTCGCTTCGGGCGACGGCGAGCGCGACGGCAAACTCGATGCCCTGGCCAACGCTCCGGCCCCGCAGGAGACGCTCTTTGAGCACCTCCGCCAGCAGTGGGCATTCGTTAATGCCTCGCCGGCCATCAAGCACGCCGGCCTGATCCTGCTGGCCGCCATCGATGACGAAGGGTACTTGCGGACGACCTTGGAAGAGCTATCGGCCGTGGAGGATAACCAGGTCACGCTGGCGGATTTGAAGGCGGCCTTGCCGGTAGTGCAGCGGCTCGACCCGCCGGGCATTGGCGCTCGGGATCTGCGCGAGTGCCTGCTGATTCAGCTCAACGCCGATGCGGCCGCCGGCAAGGACGTGTCGCTGGAGCGGCAGCTGCTCACGAGCTTTGCCCACGAATTGGAGCTGAATCACCTGCCGCAGATCGCCAAGCGGCTGAATCGGCCGGTGGCGGATATTCAGAAGGCGCTGACGAACCTGGGCCGGCTGGACCCGCGGCCAGGGCGAATCGTCGGGCCGCAGGGCGTCTCCTACGTCACGCCCGATGCCATCGTGGACACCGACGAGGAGGGCAACCTGATCGTCTCGATGTACGACGGCGACGCGCCGGCCCTGAAGATTTCCCGGGCATATCGCAACATGGCCAAGTCGGGCACGGTCGAGCCGACGGTGCGCGACTTCGTGCGGCAGAATCTGCGATCGGCCCAGTGGCTCATCGGCGCCATCATGCAGCGGAGGGCGACGGTGCGGCGCGTGATCGAAGCGGTCTTCGCGGCCCAGAAGGATTTTCTCGAGCAGGGGAGCGAGGCGCTCAAGCCGCTGCCCATGGCCGACGTGGCGCGGAAGGTCGGGGTGCACGTGGCCACGATCAGCCGGGCCGTGGCGGGCAAGCACATTCAGACGCCGCGCGGCATTTTCCCGCTGCGGATGTTCTTTACCGGCGGGACGACGACCTCGGCCGGCCAGGACGTGGCGTGGGATGCCGTCAAGGCCAAGCTCAAGGAAGTCGTCGATCGCGAGGATAAGCAAAACCCGCTGGACGACGACGAGATCGTGACGGTCATGCAGCAGGAGGGCATCAAGATCGCCCGCCGCACGGTCGCGAAGTACCGAAATTTGCTCAATATTCCGCCCGCTCGGCAACGAAAGACTTATTAGGTCGCGCCGCGGAAGGTGCATCGTGCAGGCAGCACAGCCCCTCGGCTGTGGGAGTGGTATGGCGTGTCGCGGGCGTCTCGCCCGCGTGCTTTGTTGTGACACGGGCGTCTCGCCCGTGTGTGACATGGCCGTCTCGGCCATGAGATTGTTGGCGGAACTCTTATTCATGGGCGAGACGCCCATGACACGCATGGCCGAGACGGCCATGTCACAGTGCATGCCCGAGGGCGTGCCACGAGAGTCATACACGCGCAAGCGCGCACGAGAAAAGGAAGTCTCAATGAAATCCGCATTGGCTTTGAGCATCGCCGTAACCGTCATGTTTGTCCTGCCGTTGCTGGCGCTGGCGCAGTCGAGCAGCCCCTCCAGCATGCCCGCCTCAGCTTCATCGACCAGCGAGCCGGCCATGCCCGGCACGGCGCCGGCGGGGCCGCGAGTTGCCCAGCAGGCGGCGTTTCTCTCCCTCGCAGAGAAGGCCAAGAAAGCCGGCGGCATCTATTGCAAGGGCGTGATTGCCGAGAGCGGTGAGGACGCCGCGAACTTGCCCGATGATATGCGCTCGCTCCAGTTCGAGATGTGGCTGGCCTTGCCTGCGGCCAAGGCGGTCATCAAGGCCGGCGAGACGCGGCTGACCGACGGAAAACAGGTCTACACCTTCCGGCCGCTGCCCGAGCCCGAAGGCCGCCGGCGCAAGCTCGTCGGCCCGTACCCAGCCCTGGGACCGATGGCGCTGATGTATGACGCGCTGCACGGCTATTCCGACCTGGCCTCGGCCGTGGCGTTCAAGCCCGCCGACGCCCCGTCCGGCACGCCCGCCGCGTACAAGGACATGAAGTGGTTCCGCCTCATGCCCGCGCTGCCGCAGGGGCATTACGTGCTCAAGGACGCCAAGGACGTGTTCTTAGCCCTGGACCCCATGACCGGGCTGCCGCGAGTGCTCATCGGGCAGGTGGCCATGCATGACAAGACCATCACTGAAACCGTGACGTACGAGAGCATCCGGCCGCTGGATGGAAACGGCGTGCCGATGTCGCTGCCGCCCGAGGCCGGTGGGGCCAAGTGGATGGATTCTGACGCCAAGGCGCAGATTCCGGCGCCGCGCGAGCTGATTGGCCAGCCCGCGCAAAGCCAGCCTGCTTCGGCTCAGCCAGCGAGCCAGCCGGCCAAAGAGTAGGAGCGGTTTCACACGTGACATGGCCGTCTCGGCCATGCGTGTCATGGGCGTCTCGCCCATGTTGTGTGGAGGCCGCGCGGACGGCGAAACCACGGCCGAGACGGCCGTGACACGCACGGCCGAGACGGCCGTGACACGCACGGCCGAGACGGCCGTGACACGCACGGGCGAGACGCCCGTGTCACGCACGGGCG
>CAITIS010000125.1 GCA_903892515.1 uncultured Planctomycetota bacterium
CTCGGCGGCTCCGGATGGCACGAATTCGCCGCCGGCAGCCAGTTCAACCGGGCAGGTGTCGGCGATGTGGTCGCCATAGCCAGCGCCGTTTCCGTACTGCAGCCGGCCGGCGATCTTCAGGCCGCCCGTGCCGATAAACTGCGTTCCGGGGGTGCCGTTCAGGTAGAGTCTGCCACCGTTCGCCAACGACGTAAAGCCAGCGTAGGTGTTGCTAATGTTGCCGTCGAAGGTCACGTAGCCGGGGCCGGTCTTGGTGAAGCCGCCGGGTCCGCTAAGGCCTCCCGTGAACGTCAGGTTTCCGCCGGCGGTAGCAGACGTGATGGTCGTGGGGCCGTCCAGTGACACTGTGCATTTTACAAAGTCCGCCGTCGCATCCCGCTTGAGGATCGTCGCGCCGCTGGCAATCTCCAGGCCGGGGCAGCCGCCGTAGGTGCCAAGGGTGATCTGGGCTGCGCGACCGATGCCGTTGCCCAAGGTGATGTTGCCAACCATGAACGGATTCTGGCCGTTAACTTCCGTGCCGATCTTCTGGGCCAGCCGACCCTCGAAATAGGCTGTGTCGGACGCGCTGTTGGGGAAGCCAACGCCGCCCCAGCTGGCCGGATTGTTCCACAGATCGGAACCCGAAAAACCACCAGTATAAGTGTAGTCAACGGCGAACGCGGCCTGGGCGACGAACAATGCAACGATAGCGACTGTGCAGAAACGAGACATGTGTACCCTCTCCTTCAACAAAAGTTAACATCCAAGGCTCTACTGCGAACGAACGCACTGAAAACAAATACGTCGAACAAGACAAAGGCTCTGCCCACTTCCTTTTCCAAACCTCCTCTCACAGACTTGAAAAAGAAAGGCATATTGCCCTGCGTATCGCTTGGCCATCCGTGGAGAGGAACAGACGTGACGGTCGATCCCTCACTTCCGTCCCGAAAGCATCCACTGGCTCTTAAGTACATGCTTTCTAGTAGTCATGATACACGAAGACGAGAGGGGGCAATGAGGAAAAGTGAAGAATCTGTGCACATAAACGTTCGCGACGAGATCAGACCGTTATCGTCGCGCCCAAGGGAAAAAAAGAGAGGGCTGCCCGGGAAGGGCAGCTCTCTTTTGTGAACGTCAGACTGAACTAGTGAGCCTAGGCCTTGCGACGCAGCAGGGCCAGGCCGCCCACAACCAGCAAACTGATCGTCATCGGCTCGGGAGCCGGAACGACGAGACCGCTGCCGGAGGGATCCCACATGGCGGGGGACACCGCCGAGGTGACGCCATCGACGAAGCGAACCTGCGCCAACTGGTCGGCAGTCAGGCCGGTCGTGTCGGTGCCGAAATAGTACTTTCCGGGGAGAGACGCGTTGTAGGTCGTGATGGTGAACACCGCGCCTGGTGCCCATGTGGCAGCGCTGCTGTTGGCGAAGTGGACGGCATCAAGGCCATTGTTGTTGCCCCAACCGGTGGCGTTGCCGGACAGCGTCAGGACGCCCACGGTCTCGCTGGCGCCCGCCAGAGTGAGTTCGGCCCCACCGCTCAGATCGAGCGGGCAGGTGTCGTCAATGTTGTTGCCGCCACCGGTGCCAGAGGCGTACTGCAGCCGGCCGCCGGTCATCTTCAGGCCGCCCGCGCCGATTGCCTGCATCCCCTTGGTGAGGTCCAAGTTGAGTCTGCCGGCCTTGATCCAGGTCAGGCCAGTGTTAGTGTTGGCATAGGCTTCGAACTGCATGTAGCCGGGGCCGTCCTTGACGACGCCGCCTGAGCCGGTCAGCCCGTACGTGTAGATGTACCCGCCTGCGGCGGCGCCGTTGAAGGTCGTGGCTCCGTCGAGTTGCAGTTTGGCGTTGAACTTGTCGGCGTACGTTGCCGACATCGGGTCATTCTGGGTGATGGTGGAGTTGGCAGCGACCTCGATCACGCCACCGGTTCCCGTATATCCGCCGATCTTGACTTGGACTGTGCTTGTGGCCAGCCGGCTGCCATTGCCGAAGGTGATGTTGCCGACCTTGAACGGGCCACCCGAGTCGGTCTGGGCCGTCTGGGCAGCAGCGGCCGAGAAATAGGCCGTATCAGTGAGGTTATTGGGAAAGCCAGCGCCACCCCAACTTGTTGCAACGCCCCAAGCGCCGTTACCTGCGGACCAAGTGTAATCGGTAGCAAACGCAGCCTGTGCGACGAGTAATGCAACGACAGCAAACATACAGATTCGTGACATATACTACCCTCTCCTAAAAGATGCGCCTTCAAGGCTCGCTGCGAACGAACCTACCCTCAAAGGCAACACGCGTTGCCTTTACATATTC
This sequence comes from uncultured Planctomycetota bacterium, assembly GCA_903892515.1. Lineage (GTDB taxonomy): Bacteria > Planctomycetota > Phycisphaerae > SM23-33 > SM23-33 > CAITIS01. The sequence goes on from CAITIS010000125.1 coordinate 2,292, forward strand.
AGTCAGGCCTTGGTTGATCTGGAGAGAGACAGACATGGCGCAGAATCCCTCGCTGCTGCCACAACGCCGCACGGCAGGCCGACGCCTACCGAGCTGCCCTCTCCTGACTCCATCAGCATTATCTCGCGCCGCGTCCACCTGACAAGGCGCATATTGCGCAAATGACTATCGCAGACGCGTAGTAGTGCGAAAATCGTCGCGTTCGTAGGTTGTTGCGCTTAGGCAGGGGCGCGACATCTGGGCTCTGCACCTTGAAATCCCACTCTGTCAAGACGGGAATGTGCGCGTGCAATGGCCTTCGTGGCAGGGATGCGCTGGGGCAAGGCAATAACTCCCGCGAGCAAGACCATGTTCTTGTGCGTCCATTGGGTTCAACTTCGCCTCGCCTTGACACATAACAGATCCTGCAGCGTGTGCTTCTCGCTGTCCCCGACGAAACCGCAAGTCCGCTAGCACCTTGCGCACGGAATTCTCAGCCGGTACTTATCAGCCACTCCCGGTACGTCGATAGCTTTGCAGGTAGGGTTCCCGACCGCGACAGGTAGCGGTTGGGCCCAGACCGGAGGCGCCGGATTCTGGCGTGCAGCCATCGGCATAACGTATGTTGCCTACGAGGTACTGACGACGCGGAGGCCATGCCCGGAGTTCATCCGGGCGTCCAAGGCATTTCGGTCGCCATCCTCTCCGTCCGCCCACTTGAGGGCGGCCACGGCGCACGCCTGTCGATCCCCCGGTTCGCTATTGTCAGGACACTGTGAATGAAGTTGAACGTCGCAAAATCTCGGGCTCTGCCGATTGGCATCGACCTTGGCAGCTCTTCGGTCAGGGTGGCCCAACTTCGCCGCAGCGGCGAAAAGGTCGAACTCATGGCCGTCGCGCAGGTGGAAACGCCTGCCGAGGCTGCGGCTGGCGGCATGTCAACGGACCAAATCGCCCAGGACCTGCGGGCGCTTCTCAGGAGCCGCGGGTTCGTCGGCCGCCAGTGCATCCTGTCCTTGCCCGCCAGCCAGGTTTTCGTGCGGCACGTTCGCATCCCGCGCCAGAGTGTGTCCGATTTGGGCGCGGCCGTGCAGGCCGAACTGGCCGACAAACTCCCGTTCGACTTGGGCCAGGCCATCATCCGGCCGGTGGTGGCCGGCGAGCTTTTGGCCGACAAAGACACGCTGGAGGTCATCGCATTCGCGGCCTCGCGCAAGGCCGTCGAAGCGCAACTCGACCTGGCCGACCGCTGCAAGCTCGAGCCTGTCGGCGTGGATGTGGCCGCTTGCGCCATCCTTGAATGCTTCTCACGACTCTTCCGCCGCAGCGAAGACTCTCAGCACACCAACATGTTCCTGGACCTGGGCCAGGTAAACACGCAGGTAGTGATCGCGCACGGCACGAAGATGGTGTTCGCGCGGAACTTGCCGCAGGGCTCATCCGATCTGTCCAAGGCGGCCGCGGCACTGCTCAAGGTCGAGCCCGCGCAGGTTGAGTCGCTGCGCCGCAAGCTTCTCTCGGCCGAGGAGTCGCCAGCCTACGCCCATGACCTGTACGCCGCGATGGGCGGCGCGTTGGAAGGCTTGGTGCTCGAAATCAGCAAGTGCGTTCACTATTACGATTCGCTGTTTCCGTCCCAGCAGGTGGAGCGGGCGCTGTTTCTGGGCGGCCAGGCGCGGGATCGCCGGCTGTGCCAGAGCATCGCACAGAAGCTCAATGTGCCCTCGTCGGTGGGCGATCCGCTGGCGCGGATGGACCGAAGCGACTTGACCCAGACGGACCTGGGGGCGGACCGGCGGCAGGCCCAGCCGGCGTGGGCGGTGGCGGTGGGGCTGGGGCTGGGTTCGGAGATCACCGATGCTGCGTGAGGAGAGGGCATGAGTCTGATCAATCTATTGCCGGACGACTATCTGCGACGCAAGGCCCAGCGGCGAGCCAACTGGCTGTGCATTGGGCTGTTCGCGGTGGTCATGGTCGCGGTGCTGACGGCGGCGGCGATTTCTGAGCGGAGCTATCGGTATACGCGCGAGGTGAGCCAGAACGTCAACGCCGCCTACGCTGAGGCCGAAAAGAGAATCCAGGAACTACAAGGTCTCGAGGTCAGGCGGGCCAAGATGTACGAAAAAGCCAACCGGACCGCGGCCCTGCTGGAAAAGATGCCGCGAAGCAACATCATGGCCGCACTGACCAACGCGCTGCCTGAAGGGGCGTCGCTGGTGAAAGTGGAGTTGAAGATGACGCGGGCCACCGTGGTCGTCAACAAGAGCCTCGGCAAGTACGACCAGGAAAAGGCCAAGACGGCCGCCGCGGTCAAAGAGCAGCCGCGAGTGGCGACACTGACCATTACCGGCATGGCCGGCACGGACGTCGAGGTGGCGAGGTTTATCGCGTGCATGGCCCAGTGTCCGCTGGTTGAGACGCCCGAGTTGATCTACAGCCAGGAGAAGAAGGTCGGCGACTCGGCGGTGCGCGAGTTCCAAGTGATCATGCAAGTCAGGCCCGAGCCGGAGCCGCCCAAGTGTGCCACGGCCCTGGCCTCGGTCAGGTTGGGAGATCCGTCATGAAGTTTGGCTTGCGCGAAGTGGTGTTTATCGTGCTACTGGCCGCCATCCCGTTGGGATCGTGGTGGTTCGTTTTCAGGCCGGGCAATCGCCGCAACGCCGAGATGATGGCCCAGATCCAGGCGCGTCAGGGCAAGCTGCAATCCCTGAATAAGGCGACAGCCTCGCTGGGAGACCTCAAGGGCGAGATCGCCGCGTTGGACAAGGCCATTACCTTCTTCCGCTCCAAGTTGCCCAGCGAGAAGGAAATCGACAAGGTTCTGCGCGAGGTCTGGCAACTGGCCGAGCAGAATAATCTCGCCACCAAGAGCATTCGCACGCTCAAGGCCGGCGATGACACGGTGGTTGGAGAGACCAACGGGCCCTACGCGGAACAGCCCATTTCGATCCAGTTGGAAGGCTCTTTCACGGGCTATTACGGCTTCCTGCTGGCGCTGGAGAGTCAGCCGCGAATCATGCGGATTCAGCAGATGACGTTGGAAAAGCACCCGACCGGCCCGCAGGGCACGGTCAAGGCCGATTGCGTGGTGTCGGTCTTCTTTGAACGAGGCCAGGAGTAGGCATGTCAGTGAATATGAGCGAGCCGCAGATTATGGCTGGGATCGAGCAGGACGATCGTCCTGACCTTGGGCCGGTCCCTGCGCAGCCGGTGGCAGCGAACAAGAACATCTCGCCGGCGACGCGCTCGAACCTGATCCTGGTCGGGCTGTTCCTGGCAGGGGCGGCCACGGTTGCCGTCCTGGGGCTGCGGAAAGGCCCGGCCATGGCGTCGGCGAGCATGCAGCAGGCTGAGGCACAGGTTGACTCGGCGATTCTGCACCTGACCGATGCGGCCAAGCCCGGCGCGCCGGCCTCGGTCGCCATGACCAAGGAGCTGATTGACGGCTTCCAGCGTCACGACTCACGCTCGCAGGTCCCGCCGGATCGGCTGGCGAAGAACCCATTCCTGTTCATCCCGCCCAGCAACCAGATGGTCGAGACGACGCCCGCGGCGCCTCAGTTGACGGTGCGTGAAAAGACGCCCGAGCAGGTAACGTTTGAAAAGGCCCAGGCCGAGATCAAGACGCTGTACTTGCAGTCGGTCATGATGGGCCACGACGGCGGCTCGGCCATCATCGCCAACAATCTCGTGACCGTGGGCCAGCAGATCAAGTGCTTCACGGTCGTGTCCATTACGCCCAAGTCCGTTCTGCTGAAGTGGCAGGACAAGGACTTTACGCTGTCGATGCAGTAAGCGACATGGCCGTCTCGCCCATGAGGATGATCGGAACTCACGGCCGAGACGGCCGTGACACGGAATTCGCCGTGTCGCTACAGGAGCTGGTGTGCCGCACGCAGGAAAAGTTGATGTGACTCATCCGCCGGCCAAGCCGACCGCGGCGCAAGATGCGCCGATGGAATTCGACGATCTGTGGCGTCCGGCCCAGCAGACGGAGGCCCCTCGCGGCCCGGCGGCAGTGCTGCTGGAACAGGGCAAGATCACGCCTGCGCAGATTCAGCACGCCATCCGCAAGCAAAAGGACAACCCACGACTGACGATGCTGGAGGCGATGATCGAAGCCAAGATCGTCGATGAGCCGACCGCGTTGCAGGCCGTGGCGAAGTTCTTCAATCTGCGCTTCGAGCCGATCAAGTCCGACCAGATCGACCGCGACTTGCTCAAGCTGCTCGACCTGGACTTCATCAAACGCAAGAACGTCATCCCCATCCGGCGCGAGGACAATCGCATCCTCGTCGGCATCTCCGATCCGGCCGACATTTTCCTGGTCGATGAGGTCAAACGTCGCCTGCGCCGTCCCATCCTGCTGGCCGTCACACCGGCGGCCGACATTCAGCGCGTGGCCGAGGAACTGACCACGGCGCCTTCGCAAGGCAGCGTTGAAGACATCATTCACGACTGCCACGAGGATGACGTCGAAGTCGTCGAAGCCAAGAGCGAGGAAGTCACCGATCTGGAAAAGATCGCCGGCGAAAGCCCGGTCATCCGGTATGTGAACTTCCTGGTCGTCAACGCGGTCAAGGAAGGTGCCTCGGACATCCACATCGAGCCAGGCGAGGAGACGCTGCGGATTCGCTACCGCATCGACGGCATTCTCTTCGAACAGCCGGCGCCGCCGCTGGCGATGCACGCGGCCATCGTTTCGCGACTCAAGATCATGTCCAACCTCGACATCGCCGAGCGCCGTCTGCCCCAGGACGGCCGAATCCGCGCCATGGTGCATGGCCGGCACGTAGACCTGCGTCTGTCCACGCTGCCCACGGCCCACGGCGAAAAGTGCGTGATCCGAATTCTGGACAATCGTTCGATCCTCATCGGCCTGGAGCGGCTGGGCATGCTGCCCGACACGCTCAAGACTTTCGTTGATGCCATTCACCAGCCCCACGGCATTCTGCTGGTAACGGGGCCCACGGGCAGCGGCAAGACCACCACACTGTACTCGGCCTTGCGCGTGATGGACGGCGGAAAGCTGAACATCTCGACCGTCGAAGACCCGATCGAGTACCAGCTCGATTTTGCTAACCAGGTCAACGTTCGTGAGGGCATCGGCCTGACCTTCTCGGCCGCATTGCGCAGCCTGCTGCGTCAAGACCCCGACGTGATCATGATCGGCGAAATTCGCGACGCCGAAACGGCCCGCATCGCCGTGCAGGCCTCGCTGACAGGGCACCTTGTGCTTTCGACATTGCACACCAACGACGCTCCGGCCTCGATCACGCGGCTGATCAACATCGGCATCGAGCCGTACCTGATCGCCGCCAGCGTCAACGCCGTGCTGGCTCAGCGGCTGGTGCGGAAGATCTGTGACAAGTGCAAGCAGCTGGAGACCAACCCGCGTGAGGCCGAGGCGGCGTACTTGAAGCGGCACAATGTGGACATCAAGACCGTGTACCGCGGCGCCGGCTGCGACAAGTGCCGTAACACCGGGTATTCGGGGCGAGTGGGTTTGTACGAGTTGCTGGAAATGAACGACGCCCTGCGCGACGTGATCACCAGCAACCCGTCGCTGATGGATCTGCGCCGCGCCTGTCACGAACGTGGCATGCGGGTGTTGCAGGAAGACGGCATGCTGAAGTTGCAGGCCGGACAGACCACGATCGAGGAAATCGCCCGGGTAACCGAGGCGTAAACGCGTAGGGCGTGCAACTCGTGGCACGCGGAAACGAGAGCGGCCGTCCGCCCTACAGAAGGAGAGCAGCGTGGAGTTAAAGGAAATACTTGGAGAGGCGATGCAGCGTGGGGCGTCGGACGTGCATGTCCTGGCCGGCTTGCCGCCGATCCTGCGCATCAATACGGAACTGATCCAGTCCGACCGGCCGGTCGTCACGAAAGAGGAGGCCATCGAACTCGTGCGACAGATGGTCGGGCCCCGGCGATACGCACAGTTCATGCGCCGGCGCGACTTGGACTTTTCCACCGAACTGCCCGGCTCTGGACGATTCCGCGTGAACGCGCATTTTCAGCATGAGTCCGTCGCGATCGCTTTTCGAGCGATCCCGACGAAGGTGCCGCCGATTGCCAAGCTGAACCTGCCGCCGGTGGTGAGCACGTTTACCGATCTGCCGCGCGGGCTGGTGCTGGTGACGGGCGAGACCGGCTCGGGCAAGAGCACCACGCTGGCGGCGATGATCGACGCCATGAATCACAAGTTCAACTACCACGTCATCACGCTGGAAGACCCGGTGGAGTATGAGCTCAAGGGCGACAAGTGCCTGATCGAGCAGCGCGAGGTTGGCCAAGACGTGCCGAGTTTCGCTTCGGGCCTGCGGCACGTGCTGCGGCAGGATCCCGACATCATTCTCGTCGGCGAAATGCGCGACTTGGAGACGACCAGTGCCGCCATCACCGCCGCCGAGACCGGCCACCTGGTGCTCTCGACGCTGCACACCCAGTCGGCCGCCCAGACGGTCGAGCGTATCGTGGACATCTACCCGGCCGAGCAGCAGAACCAGATTCGCGCCATGCTCGCCAACACGCTCCAGGCGGTGATATCGCAGACGCTGTTCAAGCGGCTCGACGGCAAGGGCATGGTGCCGGCCGCTGAGGTGCTGGTGTGCACCAGCGCTGTGCGGGCGTGCATTCGTGAAGCCCGCGCCTATGAGATTCCCAACGTCATCCAGACGGGCGCGGCCAAGGGCATGATCTCGCTGGATAGCTCGATCAAGAGCCTGTTTCTCAATGGATACATCAGCCGGGAAGATGCGATCGGCCGGGCGACCACCCGCGACTCGCTGACCCAGGCGTTGAGTGCATAGACGCAACGTGTTTGGGTGACATGTCCGCGTGACATGGCCGTCTCGCCCATGAGGATGATCGAAGTTCACGGCCGGGACGGCCGTGGCACGCACGGGCGAGACGCCCGTGTCACGAAAGAGTGTAAGGATTCACGATGGCGAAATATCGATATCAGATAAGAGCCCAAAGCGGGGCGGTGACGGCCGGCGAGGTTGTGGCCGGCACCATTCACGACGCGGCCGCGATGCTGCGGAACCAGGGCTACTTGATGGACATCGCGCCCGTCGAGGCTACCGTCAGCTTGCTCAACAGGATCAGGACCCTCAGCATCGACTTTGGACCGAGCATCAAGGACGTGCTGAGCTTCACGTCGCAGCTTTCCGTAATGATCAAGGCCGGCATCAGCATTCGCGGCGCCGTCGAGGGCGTGGCCGACCAGATAGACAACCCCAAGTTCAAGAAGATCGTGCTGCAGATCCGCCAGGACGTCGATTCCGGCAAGCCGTTCTCCGACGCGCTGGCACGCTACCCCAAGGTTTTCAGTCCGCTGTACATCAACATGGTGCGGGCGTCGGAGATGTCCGGCAGCTTTGGCCACATGCTCGAGAGGATCGGCGGCTATCTTCGTCAGCAGGTCGAGACCCGCTCGATGGTGCGCGGGGCGATGGTGTACCCGATCATCATCGGCACCATGGCCGTGGTGGTGACCGTGTTCCTGCTGACGTTCGTGCTGCCGCGGTTCATGGTCCTGTTCGCCGGCAAGGAGTCGCTGCTGCCCAAGCCGACGGTCGTGCTGCTGGCCATGAGCTCGTTCATGCGCGGGTACTGGTACTTGCTGCTGGTGGGGCTGGGGGCGGCGCTGACGGGCTTCTTCTTCGCCATCAGCCGACCCAGGGGCAGAAAGGCCTTCGACATGCTCAAGCTGCGGTTGCCTGTGCTCAGCACCATGTTCCGAGCGCTGTACATCACGCGCGGCCTGCAGACGATGGGCGAGATGGTCACGGCCGGCGTGCCGATGCTCGACACCCTGCAGATCACCGGCGAGGTCAGCGGCAACGTCCATTTCAAGGCCATGTGGCAGGACGTGTACAACTCGGTGAAGGCGGGCAAGAAGATTGCAGCCCCGCTGGCCCACTACACCCTCATGCCCAAAAACGTGGTGCAGATGATCTCGGCCGGCGAGGAGTCAGGCAAGCTCAGCGAAGTGCTGACCGACGTGTCGGATTTCTACTCGAACGAGCTGCGGAACACGATCAAGGCCGTTACGGCCATGATCGAACCGTGCATGATTGTCGTGATGGGCTTTATTGTCGGCTTCATCGCCATGAGCGTCATTCTGCCGATATTCAAGCTTTCTGCCCTGGTGAAGGGATAGGCAGTGGCGACAAGCAAGTGGCACGGGCTTTCCAGCCCGTGGTCACACAGCCTGGAAAGGCTGTGCCACGTTGAAAGGGAACGATTCGTGTGAAGGAGTAGCACATGCCCAGGCTCACCGTCAGGCCTCGAACCCGCGGGTTCGGGGCAGGCTTCACGCTCTTGGAAGCGGTGATCGCCACGGCACTGGTTGGATTGGGCGTAGTGGCCTTGATGGTCGCTATGCAAACGGGTACGCACATCAATGGCTCGGGCCAGGAGATGACGCAGGCGTGCTTCCTCGTCGAGGAGGTGCGTGAGTATGCGCTCAAGCAGCCTTGGGGGGCGTTGACTGCGCTGAACGACTCCTGGAGCCCGCCGCGAAATGCCGACGGGGCGGCGCTGCCCGCGCTGGCGGGCTGGACGCAGACCGTCAGCGTCGAGTGGCGCAACGCCAACGACGTCATGCTGCCCGCCAATCCGGGAACGACCGACCTGGTCCGCATCACTGTCACAATCTCCCACCAAGGCCAACCCGTGCTCTCCACGGGATGGCTTAGAGCTAAAAAGGACGGCGAAACATGAGTTCCAACCGCCGACATTCACAGCGTCGCGAAAAGGGCGTAGCGTACGTGCTGGCCTTGATTCTCTTGGCGCTCTTTGCCACGCTGGCCGTCGGGTTCGTGGCCTCGGGCGACATGAACGCCAGAATCTCCCGCAACGGCATCTCGGCGCAGGAAGCGCAGCACGCCGCCGAGAGCGGGCTGGCGTTCGCTCTGCGGCAGTTCAAGCTTACGCAGTTGCCTTCGACTACCACGCCGGCCACGCTCACCAGCAACCTGTACCCGCTGCTGTCGGCCCAGTTCAACGGCACGGCCAATCTGGGAGGCAGCGCGGTGACATTCGACGGCACGACCGTCCGGGTGCCCTCCGTTGCCATTGATGGCGGAAGCTTTGAATTTGCGGTCGGCCCGCATCAGGATGGACTGTATTACGTGGACGTGACCGGCCACGCCGGCTCGGTCAAACGTAGCGTCTCGATGCAGTTGACGATGACGACGCCGACGAACTCGGCGTTCGACTATGGCCTGGCCAGCAAGGGTTCCATCAGCATCAGCGGCAACGGCGAGATTCGCGGCAAGAACAACCTCACCGAGGCCAGCGTGATTTCGACGACCAACAACCCCGTCGCCATCAGCGTCGGCGGCAGTTCGGTCATCGACGGCGATCTTTCCTGTGTGGGCTCGCAAACCGCCATTACCATCAGCGGCTCGCCTACCGTGGCGGGCACCAGTGACTTCACCCAGATGGCCGACCACGTCCACTTTGGCGTGGATGCCCCGATCTTCCCGGAGGTAGACACCTCGGTCTTCCGCGCCCTGGCTACGGGCGTCATCGACAAGACCACCGACACGTCAAGGCGGGACGCGGTCTACAGCAATGTGGTCATCAAGGCCGGGACGAATCCGACCTTCTCCAGCGACGTAACCCTAAATGGCGTCGTCTATGTCGAAGCGCCCAATATCGTGACGTTTACGTCGAAGGTCACCATAAACGGCCTGGTTGCAACGGTCAAGACCGCTCTGCCGCTCACCGCCTGCAAGCTGAGTTTCGCCGGCCAGGTGGAAGCGGCCGGCGTGGAGTCGCTGCCGGACCTGCCGCAATACACGCAGGTCAAGCAGTTGACGGGCACGTTCATCGCGGCCGAGGGGTTCGACGTGAGCTTCGCCGGCCAGTTCACGACGATCAACGGCACCATCGCTGCCAGCAAACTCACCTTCTCCGGCCAGGCGTCAGGCACGGTCAGGGGCTCGGTAATCGGGCTGGCGAACAACAGCTCCTCTATCAGCGGAACCGTTGACATCATAATCGACCGCTCAAACGGCGCGACGATTCCCCCGGGCTTCCACATGCCGCTTCGCGTATCGGTCCTGCCGCTGACGTACGCCGAAGCTGTGGGAATATGACATGAACACGACGCACAAACTCTGCTTGTCAATAGCGAGGCCTCGATGCCGGCGGTCGGGCGGGCGATTGCCTTCACGCTGCCGTCGTGGCGTGGCGTACGTCCTGGCGATGATCCTCATCGCGCTGTTTGCCACGATGTCGGTCGCGTTCGTCTCGGACTCCACGATGAACGCCCGGAAGTCGACGAACATCGTTCACCTTCAGAATGCGCGGCTGCAAGCCGAGAGCGGACTGACGTACCTGTACTACCTGATTCACAAGAACGGCACGGCCGCCAAGAGCGGTACGGCCGTGCTGGATGAACTGGCCCAGAAGCTTCCAACCTGGCTGGGCAACAGCCTCAATGGCCAAGCCATCGTTTACGCCAACGGGCAGATCACGATTCCCGCTATCAGCGCGGGAGGGACGGGCAGCTTCTCCGCGGTGCTGAGCCTGGACGACGCCCAGACGCTGCGTATCGCGGTGCCCGGCGCCGAAGGCGGCGCGGCGCGGAGCGTCAGGGTGTTGTGCTCCATGGCCGGCGGTCGGGCGGCGGCTTGCGGGTTCGGCATCGCTTCGCGCGGCCCGGTCAACCTGACCGGCAACGCAAGAATCTCTGGAGCCAACAGCAGCGCCGAGGGCAGCATCCTCTCGGCCACCTACACGACGACCACGGCCGTCAGCATGAACGGCAACTGCAATATCTCCGGCGATGTCTCGCTGTCCAACCCGCAAGGGGCGGTCTCACTGATAGGCAATACCAGTATCGGCGGAGAGGCCAGCAACAGCGCCCATCTTCAGGATCACGTGCACATCGGCGTGGGCGATGTCGCGTTCCCCACGGCCGATCCGAGCGTGTTCAAACCGTTTGCCACGAACATCGTCGATCGCAACACGAGTACAAACGGAAACAAGACGTTCACGAACATCCTGATCAAGGCCAACACGAACCCGACGTTCACGGGCAACATCACGCTCAAGGGCGTGGTGTACATCGAGACGCCCAACAAGGTCACCTTCGCCGGCAACCTGAACATGCAGGGCGTCGTGGCGACAGACGACGCCGGCACTGGGAACTTGAGTTCCAACGGCATCAACTTCACCGGCAATACGAGCATTGCCGGCGTTGAGTCGCTGCCTGACACGCCTGAGTTTCACGGCCTAAAGCAGTTGCCCGGCACGTTCCTGCTGGCCCCCGGGTTCTCTGTGGGATTCGCGGGCAACTTCGGGACGATCGGCGGGGCCCTGGCCGCCAACGAGTTCAAATGGAATGGTAACGCCAGCGGTGTCGTCAAGGGCTGCGTCATCAATTGGGGCGATACGCCATTCAGCCTGACAGGCAATTCCAGCCTGATCTTCGACCGCGGCAACGACACCGGCGGCCTGCCGGGCCTGGTCGCAAAGACAGCATTGACGGCCTCGCCTGATTCGTACGAGGAGTATTGAGAATGACCAGATCAAAGATCAGACGGCGGGGACGCGGCGGCTTCAGCGTGCTGGAAATGCTGGCGGCGGTGGCCATCGTGGCGATGTTGATGGCGGCGCTGGCGGTGGCGGTACAGGGAACGATGCACGCCTACAGCGAGAATGCCGAGATCTCGCAGGCCAACCAAGCCTCGCGCGTGGTGCTCAATCGCATGATGTCCGAGCTTCGGACGGCCAAGGAGGCCAGCGGGGCCGGGGCGTTCCTGAGTATCCTGCCTGCCAACAACGCCCAAGGCGCCACCGAGATTCAGTACGAGCTGGTGAACGGCGCCCTGGTGCGGCGGCAGATCGGCGGGGCGGAGGCTAGTGTCGTGGACCTGATCGCCGCGGACGAAGCCGTAAAGGTCACGGGCTTTGAGGTCAGCCGGGCCACCGGCACCGATACGCTGGGGGCGGTCTACACCAAGTCGATGACAGTGACGCTGACCCTCCATGCCGGCAACAATCCGATGCAGACGACGGCTTCAGCGGCACTGAGGAAGAACATGACGTACTGACACGGACCACTCAGAAAGGGCCGGGATTCCGGCGATAGGCCGGCGCCAGACCCAGGCAACGCCGATTGATCGCTGCCGCTGCGACATAACGAAACGGCCCGCCGGATTGCTCCGGCGGGCCGTGATCGTTCAGAGAGCGTTTCGTCACCTTACGCTCACTGGAGGCGGCGGGAATTGAACCCGCGTCCCGTGACGTTTCGACATCGGCTTCTACGTGCGTAGTCGCGGTTTGTGTCTCGCCGGAAGCTCGGACCGCGACGCCCTTGCATTCCAGCCAACCCGCCTTGTCTTGTCGCCGAGTAACCGGGTCACTCTCAACGACGCAGCCCGCTAATCGTCGCCTTTACGGCCCCCGCAGGCACAGGGCCGAAAGACGGGTTGCCTTATTTAGGCAGCCATTGCCATTTGGTTATTGGCAGTTAACTTTTTCCAGGAGTTTTACCAGGCCACCTGGAACCTGGACACGCCACCGACATCTCATACCGTCCGGTCGAAACCAATCGCCCCCGAAAAGTCAAAGTCCCTTTCGGCAGGCAGGCCAGCCCGAGGCTGGTCCTTGTGACACTTAGATTATACGGCACATCTGGCGCCGAGGCACGCGCTTTCGTATCAGCATTGCGTCCTTTACGCTTCCAATCTCCGCTGCGTATACTTCGTCCCATGGCTGCGAGTTTCTCAGTTCCACCTAGAATCGTTACCGGCTGGTCGAGCAGCCGCGAACTTGGCGCCATCGCCCAGCCGCTGGGCAATAGGGCGCTGCTGGTCACCGGCCGGTCGGGCCTGCGCGATTCGGGCATCACTGGCCGGCTCGTTGCCAGCCTTAAGGCCAGCGGCGTGGAGTGCGTGCTCTTCGAGGAGGTCCAGAGCGAGCCGACCACCGACATGGTCGATGCGGCCAGGAGCGTGCTGGCGGCGGGGCGGTGCGAGTTGGTCGTGGCCGCCGGCGGGGGATCGGTCATGGACGTGGGCAAGGCCGCCGCTCGCCTGGCGTTCACCGACAAACTGACGGCCAGTTTCTACCGCGACACGTTCCCGCCGCAGCGACTGCCGTGCATCACCATGCCCACCACGGCCGGATCGGGCGCGGAGGTCACGCCCAACAGCGTCCTGACCGATCCCCTGCGCAACGTCAAAGAGAGCATTCGCGGCCCCGGGCTCACGCCTGACGTGGCCATCGTCGATGCCGAACTGACGCTGAGTTGCTCACGCGAGGTCACGGTCTCATCAGGGCTGGACGCCTTCGTGCAGGCCGTCGAGAGCTATCTTTCCCGAAACGCTACGCCGCTGACGGACTCGCTGTCGCTGTATGCCGTCGAACTGGCATGGGGCAACCTGGACGATGCGGTCGAATGTCCGCAGAAGCACGAGTCGCGGCTGAACATGTCGTACGCCGCGCTGCTGGCGGGCATGGCGCTGTCGAACGCGCGGCTGGGGGCGGTTCACGGCCTGGCTCACGCCATTGGCCTGCGGTACAAGATTCCGCACGGCCTGCTGTGCGGAATTCTGTTGCCCAACGTGCTGTACTTCAATCGCGAGGTGGCGCGGGACAAGTTCGCGGTGTTGGAGAACGTGCTGGGCAAGGACCCGACCAAGGCGGCTGAGGAGTTGCTGTGGAACTTCGGCGAGACCAGCGCGTTGGATCTCCGGCCATGCGATTTCGGCGCCATCGCCGAGGAATCGCTGCCGTCGGGCTCGCTCAAGGCCAATCCGCGCACCGTCGGCCGGCAGGACATCATGGACATCCTGGCGCTGGTATGCGAAAAACAGAAGCCATGGAGAAAGTGAACGAACACGAGAAGACCTTCCGCAACGGCGCCAGCGGCGTGAAGTATCTGTTTCGCGGCCCGGCGATCGACTGGGGCATCGTGCGTTTCGCCCCCGGCGAGCAGCTTGGCCTGCACAAGCACGCCGAGGTCGAGGAGACTTTTTACTTCCCCTCCAGCGAGCCGCTGATGATCGTGAACGGGCAAGAATTCCGCGTTCGCAAGGGCGATGCGTTTCGCATCAGTCCCGGCGAGTCGCACAATATCGTCAACGATACCGGCGAAGCGGTGGAGGCCATTTTCATCAAGTCCATCTACCGCCCGCAGGACAAGATCGACCTGTAGGATCAAGCACGGGCGAGACGCCCATGCCACGAAAGACCACAGCCGAGGGCGGCTGTGCTACGCGCGGGCAAGTTGGCCCGCAAGATGCATGGGCCAGACGCCCATGCCACGAGAGGCACGATGTCGATAGAGATCAAGATGCCGCAGTTGTCGGTGGAAGCCACGGAAGGGCTGGTGGTCGCCTGGCACGCGCAGGTTGGCCAGGCGGTCGAGGCCGGGCAGATACTGGTTGAGGTCGAGACCGACAAGGTAATTCTGGAACTGGAGGCTGCGCGTGCCGGCGTGCTGGCGGTGCAGGCGGCCGAGGTGGCGCAGTACGTGCGGTCGGAGGGCCTGCTGGCGGTTCTGGCCGAGCCGGGCGAGGATATCGAGCGGGTGCAGCGGCATTACACCGGACGGACGGGCGGCCAGGTTCACGCTGAGAGCCCGCTGGACTTGCTTTGCCCCTTGGGCGACGAGTACGGCGAGGTGGTGCACGCCATTCCGCTGCGCGGCACGCGCGGGCTGATCGCGGCCCGCATGACGCGGTCGATTCGCGATTTCCCGCAGTACCAGGTGACGATGGACTGTGCGGCCGAGGCGATTCAGGAGCTGCGCAAGGGGCTTCGCCGCAGCCAGGAGACGCGAGGCATCAGCCTTAACGCCATCGTGCTCAAGTGCGTGGCCAAGGCGCTGAAGCAGCATCCGATCGTGAACTCCACGATCGTCAACGGCACGATCTACCAGCTCGCCAAGGCCAACATCGCCTGTGCGGTGGCCCTGCCCGAGGGCGTGACCTCGCCGGTAATCCGCGACGTGGGCAACAAGACGGCCGCTGCCGTTTCGCTCGAATTGGAGACGTACATCGGGCTGGCCCGCTCGCACAAACTCAAGCCCGAGCATCTGCACGGCGGAACGTTCACGGTATCGAGCTTGGGCAGCTTCGGCATTCGCGACTTTGTGGCCATTGTCGTGCCGCCGCAGGTGGCGATTCTGTCGGTGGGGTCGGTGACGTCAGAGCCCGTCGTGCGCGACGAGAAGGTTGTGGTGGGAAAGATCATGGCCTTGACGCTCTCGTGCGACCACCGGGCCGTCGATGGCGCCATGGCGGCGGAGTTCTTGAAGACGCTGCACGACATCATCGAGAACCCGGCCAGCGCGCTGGAGTAAGGACAACGGCTTAACCACGGAGGTCACGGAGGACACGGAGAGAAAAGACGGACATGGTAGGGTCCGCAGGTCCCTCGCGCCGTTGGCGAGGGTGCTGCGGACGGCGGACCATCGCTGCCTGAGCGTCTCTCTTCCCGTCCGCAGAACCTTTCGCAGACAACGCGAAAGAACCTGCGGACCCTACAGTGTTTCCGGATTCCCGATTCCGGATTCCCGATTCCGATCTACGTTCTCTTGAACTGCTTGGCCAACTCCGCCAGGGTGAGTTTGAGCGTCGTCGGCCGGCCATGGGGGCAGGATGAGGCGTTCTCCGCCAGGCTGCGGTGGCGGATCAGGCTTTGGATTTCTTCGGGCGTGAGCGGGTCGCCGGCCTTGATGGCGGCCTTGCAGGCAATGGTCGAAAGGATCGCCTGCAGCAGTTGGGGCCCGTCGGAATGTTCCTGCTCGGCCAGCAGGTCGGCCAGGTCGCGCAGGAAGTCGTCCGCGGCCACGTTCCGGCCCGACAGCAGCATGGGGAACCGCTGCAACGCCAGCTTGCCCGGTCCCAGGTCCGTCAGTTCGATGCCCAACCGGTCGAGCAATTCGCCACGCTCGAACAGCCGGGTCTTGTCGGCCTCGTCCATCGACACGACCTGGGGAATCAGCAGTCGCTGTCCCGCCAGCGCTCCGGCCGCGATGCGACGCGTCAACTCCTCAAACAGCACCCGCTCGTGCAGCGCGTGCTGATCGATGATGAGTACGCCTTCCTCATCGGCTGTCAGGATGTAGCTGTCATGCACCTGCAACGCCGGCAGGGCGGGCGAAAAACCCGGCACCTCCGGCGGCGCGATAGCGACGGGTTCATCCGCCTCAGCCGACGGTTCTAGTTCAGTTCCTCGCGATGTCTGATTGGTGGCAGGCGCCTTGATCCACTCGTCGCGACTGCCGGCTGGCGGCTGATCGCTGTCGTCGGCGGCGTGCGATTGGCTCAGGGATGCTGGCGATAGATCCGGCGAGGCCGTCCGTTCGGCCGAGCCTTCGCTGCCGAATCTCAGCCGCGACTGCGGCGGAGGCATCGAGCGGAAGAAATCCGCCAGGGCCTGCTTGAGCGACTGCCGCCGCTGCTCCCCGGCCGCATCGAGCGGCTTCTCGTCGGGGGACAGGTTCACTTCCGGGGCGCTCTTGAGCCCGCGCAGCCGCTCGCGCATGCACGAGAGCAATTGCTGGTGCAGCACCTGGCCGTTGCGGAAGCGGACCTCGATCTTGGCGGGGTGGACGTTCACGTCGACCTCGGCTGGGTCGATCTCGATGAACACGAACGCCACCGGGCTGCGTGACGGGTCCATCAGGCCGCGATACGCCTCCTTCAACGCGTGCGAGAAAAAGCGGTCGCGCACGTATCGGCCATTGACGAAGAAGTACTGCCACCGGTTTGACGCTCTCCCGGCCGCCGGCGAGCCGAGCAGGCCTGAAACTCGTGTGCCGCGCTCGTTGACATCCAGCGCCACCAGCCCTTGGGCCAGGTCCTCGCCAAATAGCTCCTGCACACGCTGGTTCAGCGAGCCGCTGCCGACGAGCCGATGCGTCGAGCGGCCATTGTTGGTGAGGGCGAAACTGACATCGCAGCGCGGCAAGGCCAGGCGGCTAAGCTGCTCGGTGATGTGGCCGACTTCAGTTTCGCTGCTGCGCAGGAATTTCCGCCGGGCCGGAATGTTGAAGAACAAATCGCGCGCCGACACCACCGTGCCGACGGCCGATGGGGCGGGCTTGACCGGCTCGACCTGGTCGCCGGAGCAGCGGATATCAAAGCCCGATTCGCCCTGGCCGTCGCGGCGGCGGGTGACGATCTGGGCGTGCGAAACGGCCGCGATGGAGGCCAGGGCCTCGCCGCGAAAGCCCATGGTGACGATGCGGAACAGGTCCTCGTCGCTGGCGATCTTGCTGGTGGCGTGCGGGGCGAAGGCCAGGGCCAGGTCCTCTTGGCTCATGCCCTTGCCGTTGTCGCGGACGCTGATGAGCCGCTTGCCGCCGTCCTCGATGGCAATGTCGATGGCAGTGGCCCCGGCGTCCAGGGCATTCTCCACCAGTTCCTTGACCACGCTGGCAGGCCGTTCAATAACCTCGCCGGCGGCGATCTTGTTGACCAGGTGGCGGGGAAGTAGGTGAATCTCAGGCATCAGCGGTCAACTCCAAGGGCTTGTTGCGCGAAACAGGCTTCGGTGACTTCAACCTGCCGGATTCAATGGGGTCCAAGAAATCTAACTCCGTTGAAGTGGATCAAATGTGACGGGGCGTCGGCTACCCAGACCTCAGTTTCCCATGCGATCTCTCCGAGATATCGCCCCATGAGAGCACGATTAGGGAACGCGGTGACGTAGACCAGCCCGGCCTTTGACTTGGCAAAGAGACTTGCCAATTCGGCATGGCGCTTACTGTCAACAGGTCCGTGGCTGGTTACAGACTCGACCAGGAGCAACCAGTTCCGTTCCGTGTAGTGGAGCACCACGTCGGGCATCTTCCCATGCGAATCCACGTGCACACCCAACGAGGCCAGGCGTTCGGAGTCAAAGTAACCCCACTTATCGCCGGTATCGCCTGCATAGATCAGGATGCTGCCGGGGGCAAACCGGGGGCCGAACTCCTCTATGATGGCCCGGATGAGTTCACTGTGTTCGCCGGGACTGAGGAGGATTCCTTCTCCTGACGCTACCTGTACGGGGATGCAGTTCAGCGCCCGCTGCATGGCGTACTTGGCGGCAAGCGTCTTATGCCGAGCAATGTAGGCTGTCAGATTGTCGTCCCACGCAGGTGTGCCCATCGTGCGAAGCAGTGCCAGGGCCGCCGGCTCGATCTGATACACAGCTTTAGGGCTGTTTACTGGGCGATCTGGCTTATCCGGGTTGTAGACCGCGATGCCCGCCTCGACGAATTGATGCATCGTCTGGCGTCGCACCGTCTCACGCGTGTTCGGTGCGTACTCTTTTTGGTAGTGTTCGCGAACCCAGTCCATGATGGGCGTAATTCCGACGAGTGGACTTTCAGCCTCCGCCCAGTCCGTCTCGGGCGTCAGGTTCAGCAGCGCCAGCAAGCATAAGGCAGAGCGTTCATTCTGCTGCGCTCGGGACAAGCCCAGTAGAAGGAGAATCTCGCGAGCGGTCTTGATGTGCTTGCGGTTCTTTCGTGTCATGCCGTCAGCTTTTCCAGTTGTGCATCGATCATTTCCTGGGTCAGATTCCCATGCGACATCGCCCACTTGCCCAGGGCCGTCAGCGCGGCACGGCTGGGGTACTTGATGAGTCTGAGGTCCGTCGCGTTGACCTGGGTGTGCCCATTGAAGCGGCGGAAGTTTTCATCGACGGCAGTCATGTTCAGGAAGACGGCCAAACCCTGCGCAAGCGCTTGCGGCAGTCCATGTTTACCTTCATGAAGCACGTTCAGGTGGTTCTCGAAGCCCAGCACTTCGGCTCCGGGAAAGCTGTCTGGCTTGACCACGCTGGCCACGATGCGTCGTTTCTCTTCCTTGGGTGAGAACCGGCGTACGACACAATAGAATCCCGTCGGGTAGAACAGCTTTTCCGTCTGGGCGTTGCGCTGAATGGCGTTGGGCTTCTTCGACCCGACTTTCGGCCAGTCGGTGCCGGTGGCGGCAAAGTGCGTTGGGTAAAGCAGGGGAACAGTCCCCGCCTCTGGCATGGCACTCAGGTGATCCCTGAAGCGAAAGTCCACCACGGGGCCAGTGGACACGCTGACGTTGATGTTCTCCAGCGAGTACCGCACCGCCGCGGACAACTCGATCGCATTGTTCCCCGGCGATGTCGGCACATGAATGAAGTGCTCTGGATCATCGGGGAACACGATCCGGTTGAACCGATGCGTGTGCGTCGTGAGATCCGCGAAGCTGGCATCGGTCGAGGTCGAAACCGTCACGTCCCCTTGCTTGCCGCCACGTTCCAGCATGATGATGACATTCTCTTGCAGCACGTCGTCATCGTTGAACGCCTTGTTTCGTGAGTCGAACAGGTGGATGTGCATGATCGCGGCGCGGGCGAGCAGGAACTCGCGGAAAGGGCGGTAGTACGGGCCGTTGCAGAAACTTCGCGGTATGATCGCAACAAGCTGACCGCGTTCGACAAGCAGCAAAAGGGACAGGGCCACGAAAGCCGAATACAGGTTGACAGTCTCAATCCCGATGCGCCGCAGCTCGACCCGATACGTGGAATCGGTGCGTATCTTCCGGTACGGCGGGTTCAGGATGGCGTGCGTGTATCGGGGGAGAGCTTGGGCGAAAATATCGCCGCCCAGTGCCCCGACGGCGGCACCGATGAAATCGCCGCCTCGGACAGTCAAGGTAACGTCCAGATGCCGCCTGTACTCTTGGAGTGTATGAGTCAAGAACGGGTGAAGGCGGTCGTCGAGCTCGAAGGCGTCGGCTTCGACGCGCCGGAAATCGAATCCCCCCGAAGCCCATCTTTCCAGAAACGCCGCAGAAAGAGAGCCGATTCCAGCCCCCGCATCCAGCAGCCGGCAAATGGAAATCCGACTAGGATGAAACAGTGATGCCATAAAGTCCGCTATGGAGGCGGGCGTCAAGAACTGACCAAGGCCGGCCTTCCGCGACGTATCGCCGCGTGCTGAAACATCAAGCCGGATTTTGTCGGTGTCTACGATCACGCCTATCCCTTATCCACTCTCGCCCACGTAATGATTGTACGTGGTTCCGTTCATCATGGCCAAGACTCAGTGGCTGGCGTCATTGACGTCGCTCAGCTACTCCGTCAGCCCGTACTCTTTGATCTTGCGATACAGGGTCCGCTCGCCGATGCCCAGCATCTTGGCGGCTTGTTGGCGGTTGCCGCTGACCATGGCCAGGGTGTTGCGGATGAGTTCTTTTTCGGCGTCGATGAGGCTCACGCCGGCCAGGGTGGGCAGCTTGGCTCCGGCGGCGGGGGCGGCGCCGCGAATTTCCAGCGGCAGGTCATCCACGCCCAGCTTGCCTTCCTCGGCCAGCACCACCATGTTCTCCACGACGTTGCGGAGTTGCCGCACGTTGCCCGGCCAGTCAAACGCCATCAGCGCCCGCTGCGCCTCAGCCACGATGCCAGTGACCTTGGTCTTGTGCTCGGCGTTGGCCAGGCCGATGAAATGCTCGATGAGCAGGGGGATGTCGTCGCGGCGTTCGCGCAGCGGCGGGATGCGGATCGTCACGCCGTTGAGGCGGAAAAACAGGTCCTCTCGGAAGCGCTTGTCCTGCACGCGCAGCGGCAGGTCGGCGTTGGTGGCGCTGACGACGCGCACGTCCACATGCACGGACTCGTTCGTGCCCACCGGCACGAGTTCGCCATTCTCCAGCACGCGCAGCAGCTTGGCCTGCATGGCCAGCGGCATGTCGCCGACCTCGTCTAAGAACATCGTGCCGCCGTCGGCGTATTCGAAGCGGCCTTTGCGGTCGGCCATGGCGCCGGTGTAGGCGCCCTTGACGTGGCCAAACAACTCATCTTCCAGCAGCGTCTCGGAGAGCCCGGCGCAGTTCAGGGCGACAAAGCGGTTGTTTTGTCGGCGCGAGTTGTTGTGGATGGCGTAGGCGATCAGTTCCTTGCCCGTGCCGGATTCGCCCTGGATCAGCACCGGCAAGTTCGATGGGCCTATGCGGCGAATCGTCTGCAGGATGTCCATCACGCCTTTGGAATGGCCGATGATGCCCTCAAAGCCGAAGCGCTCGTCGAGTTGCGTGCGCAATTCGCGGATGACGCGCTGCTGGGCTGTGCGTTCGGCCGCTCGCTCGACTACCGCCCGCAGGTCCTCAGGATTGACCTCCTCGGCCCCCAGCCCGGCCTTTTCGATGTAGTCGAACGCGCCTTCCTTCATGGCGGTGCGGCAGGTCTCCACCGAGGAGTGGGCGGTTATGAGTATGACTTCGGTGCCGGGCGAGTCCTTCCGGGCGGCCTTGAGCACGTCCAAGCCTTCGGGTTTGCGGTCGAACATGAGGTCGGTCACGACCACGTCATAGTGCCGGCTATGGATGCGGGCGATGGCCTCGGCGCTGACGAAGGCGACATCGCACTTGTGCCCTGCCCGCTCCAGCACGGCCGCTACCACTTCGGCGTGCGGCTCGTAATCATCCACGACCAGGACGTGAGCACTGATTCTCTCTGACTTCTCCATGATGAGAATAGGCTAAGGACGGCGGGCGTCGTTGTAAAGCTTCTGGGCGACACGCCGCGGCTCGCAATCCTCTTTCTCGTCTTACGCCAGCACGACCGTGTTGCCGGCGTCATGGACCTGGTAGAGGGCATGCGACAAATCGACGCCCGCGAGTGCCAGGGCGGCCTCGACGGAGAAAGCCTTGCGAAAATGTAGCACGGCCGTCTCAGCATCTGAGAGCCCACTTGATACTGCAAAGACGCGGACGCGGCGGACATCCGTGAGGTAACGCAGCTTGATCGACTTGTGCCAGCCGAGGCGGTAGCCTTCACGCTGCACCGCAAGCAGGGCACAGGCGTGGTCGGGGCAGCGGGCGAGGAAGTCGAAGAACTCCCGCTGGCCGACGCCGTTGGGGCAGGCCGAGCAGAGAATGATGGCCCCGCCGTCGCGGACTGCCCATTCGCTGTTCTTGATGGCCTTGTCGGCCTGGTAGAAGCTTTCGGCCAGGGCGCCGCTCACATGCAATACGAGCGCGTCGGCTGGCTGGGGAATCCGCCGGCAGAAACTTTGTTCCACGGCTGGCCCGAGCGCGCGCAAGGCCGACAGCGGGTCGCCCACCGCGGCGGATCGCACTTCGCCGGCCACTACGAGTAGATTGATGGCGAGAATCCCCTGCGGTTCGATGGACGTCATCTGACGAGCGCCGGCGATCTCTCGCTGAAGAGCCCGCAGCATCTCGGCCACGCCTTCGTGGACGGGGTTGCCATCGAGGTGGCAAGGCCTGCTCTCAGGGGAAAGGGCGTGGGCGTGATTTGCCTGGATGTCCTCATAGGCCGCACAGCCAATCGTGACGGTCTTGTGGGCGCCGGTCACACCGGCGAAATAGTGCGGCTCGCACGAGCCGATTGCCAGCAGCGGCCAATCGCGATCCAGCAGCCAGCGGTGCCCGCGCCACGAGCCGATGGGTATCAACTCGTCGCTCCGGGCGTTATGCCACGAAAACTCTTCCACCGTCAGCGACGCCCGCAAGGCCGCCTCAAAGCTCGCCCGCTGCGCCGCCGGAAAGGAATGGCTGCCCGTCGCCACCAGTACCCTGGCCCGCAGACGCGGCAACGCCTCGGCCAGCCGGTCCAGAACACACGTCGTCGGCGTGTCGCGCTGGGGGTCGTTCACGACGAGCGTGAGCTTCTCGACGCCGCCCAGCCGCAACGCCAATTGCCTGGCGGCGGCGTCGGGATCCGGTAGGGGGCCGTGAGGGGCGGGTTGGAGCACCGGGATGTCTTCCAGTCGCATCATTTGCCTCTAGCTACAGCCGAGGGCGGCTGGGCCACCAAATCAGTCACAACCAACGGCGGGTGGGCCCCGACATCGTTGGCGGGTGCCGTGGCTGCGGAGTCCAGCAGCCACGTCGCCTATGTGGTACGTTTCTCGCATAGATAGAGCCGCAAGACGACGCGGCTCAACCTATGGCACCCAGACAACGGCGGCTGCGCCACAAGCCCACAGCCGAGGGCGGCTGTGCCCCGACATCGTTGGCGGGTGCCGTGGCTGCGGAGTCCAGCAGCCACGTTGCCTATGTGGTATGTTTCTCGCACAGGTAGATCTGCAAGACGGCGCGGCTCAACCTTATGGCACCCCGCCTTAATCACGCCCGCGTCATTTCAGGATGATCGGGTTCGTCCAGGCCTTGCGCCCTTGCTTGTCTACGACGACCGCCCGCACATACTCCCAGTGTTTCGCCACTTGGCAGCGGTAGGAGCGAATGGACTTGCCGCGGGTCGGCAGGCCGCGGGAGCCGCCGGAGTTTTGTGCCATCAGGTAAATCGCGGCCGCATCGGAGCACTCGATCTCCAGGTGGCCGCGGCGCACCGCAAAGTCGCGGATCTCCGGCCCCGTGGAACTGTAGAAGCAGCCTGTCCGCAGTGCATCTAGCACCGACTCGGCGTTGAGCCGGCCCATGCGCAGCATCGTCCAGCCAGTCAGGGCGTCGTCATTACGGTGGGCGTCGTCTACCGCCACGGCCGGCACGTACCGGCCAGCGTCCAGCAGGTGCGACCAGTCCTCGTTGCTTTCGGCCCGGCCGATGTAGTCGCACGTGGAGTTGAAGACCTCCATGGCGATGTAGCCCTTGAGGTAGGAGAACATGTCATACCGATGCCCGCACCAGAAGGGGTGGGCCAGGATGGACTCGCCGCCGGCCTTACGCACGGCCTGGATGCAGGCGTTGGCGTCGGCAGGGTATTCTTCGGGAAAGCCGAAACCCTCGGGTACATTCAGGCCGACCAGGTGATGAACGCCGGGATGGTGCGGGCAGCGCGGGTGATACTCGATGCCGCTGATGATCAGCAGTTCCTTGGTGGACAGGCCTTGGACGGGATTGGTCTTGTGGTGGTCGGTGATGGCCAGGACGGAATAATCGGCCTTGGCGTACTGCTTGATGCGGTCGCTCAGCGTCACCAGGCCGTCAGAGGTCGTCGTGTGGGTGTGGAGATTGGCCTTGTGCCACTGCCCGCGCCGGGCGAACGGATTGACGAAATTCATTTCAACACTCCATGTAGTAAGGAAGACCCAATGTAGATGCTGGAGCGGTGGCAGGTCAACGGAATTGAGCGGTGCAGCATGGGCGTCTCGCCCACGAGCATCTCTGCTTCTTTCGCGTCGTTGGGCTGCGGGCGATGCGCCCGCGCTACGTTTGCGAGCTACGACCTGAACGCATGCTGGTCGTCGACGTAGCGACCTTCAGCCGCCTGAAAGTTGGCGGCGCTGGATGGGTGAAGGTAGCCGGTCAGTGAAAGCACATGGCCAACTTCTTCCTGGATGATCCGGTCGATCTTCTGCCGATCAGCAGGGTCGTCCATCATGCCCTTGAGCGTGACGAAGAAGACCATGGTGCTCTTTTCAAATTCGATCGCCCTGGAGATCACGTCGTCCACCTGGACCTGTTCGGTGAGAACGTCGGCCAGGATGGAATCGACATCGAGGGTCATGCGGGCGATCACTCCGGTGTAGTCGGCGGAGCCTTGAAGTTCCTTTTGGCTGCCCCACAGGCTGCGGAAGCCGGAAAACGTCTTTTCGTGCTGCTCTTCCATTCTGGCCAAGTTCAACAGCGCCTGGCGGACGCCTTCAATGTGGGTTTTGCCAGCAAGAATCCGGTAGTACTTGGCGGCTCGGCTCTCGATCCATTCAGCCATTTCCAGGACTTCCAGCGAGGTCAGGTCGAGTTGCATGCGACGGCCCTTTCGTGTGACGGTATCGCAACAAATGATAGGCGGCCAAAGAACGGAAAATGGCAAGTAAATGTATTCTAGCCCTGCCACGGCATTTGCGGAAGAGCCGGCGATATTAAATCTTGATTCACCGTCGCCAGACAGTATATTGGCAGGGCCAGCGGACCCTGACGCGGTGCTTTGCGTTAAGGGACTGCCGTTGGAGAGGTGGCCGAGTGGCTGAAGGCGACGGTTTGCTAAACCGTTGTACGGGATAATACCTGTACCCCGGGTTCGAATCCCGGCCTCTCCGGTACGTCTGCCCTTTTTGGGCAGGTAGTTGTGAATTGTTGACCGCCCTGCCTTGGCGTCTCGTAGTACCCTGAGCCCCTTCTGTCCGTGTTCGGCGTTGATTGCCAAGGCCGCAGGGGCCTTTGTTTACTGGCACGGGCTTCCTGGCCTGTGCAACACAGCCGCTGAGGCTGTGCCACGCGTGGAGAGCTGATTTGTCAGAGGATCTTCGTCACGAATGTGGAGTGGCCGCACTGGCTTGGCTGGCCCAGCCGGCAGCCGATGAAGGTCCCGCCAGCCGGTCTGTTGCCGACGGAAACGTCGCCGCCCTCATGCCCCGCATGCTGCTGGACCTGCAAAATCGTGGGCAACTGGCCGCCGGCATGAGCAGTTACAAGGCCGACCGGCCGTCCCTGATCGAGACCTTCAAAGAGGTCGGCACCGTGGCCGAGGCGTTTCGGATGGCCCACCCGCAGGAGCACGCGGACATCCTGCGCCGCTGTGCCGGCATCAATGCCATCGGGCACACGCGCTACGCCACGTGCGGCGTCGATTCGACCGCCCACGCCCAGCCCTTTGAGCGCCACCATGGTCGGCGGTGGAAGTGGTTCTCCTTTGCCTTCAACGGCCAGTTGGCGAACTTCACCGCCTTGCGCGACCGGCTGCTGGCCAAGGAGCACTATCACTTCACGCTGAACACTGACACCGAAATCATCATGCACCAGCTTTCGTATCATCTGCGCGGCGAAAAGCAGCCGCAGATGGTCGCGGTCATGCGGGCGCTGGCCCACCTGTTTGACGGGGCGTACAACCTGGTCTTCCTCAACGGCATGGGCGACCTGTTCGTCGCCCGCGACCCGATGAGCTTCAGGCCCATGTGTTATGCCATCCAGGGCCGGCTGTTTGCCGCAGCCAGCGAGTCCGTCGCCCTGACCAACATGGGCTTTACCGACGTCCGCCACCTCGAAGGCGGCCAGATGGCCCACGTGCACAAGGGCAAGCTCGTCTTGCAGCGCTTCGCCAGCCCGCGGCGCAAGAGCCGATGCTTCTTCGAGTGGGTATACTTCGCCAACGTGGCCTCGCAGATCGACGACGCCAGCGTTTACCTTGGCCGCTCTCGCAGTGGCGAGCGGCTGGCCGAGCAGGAAGACCAGCCCATCGGGGCCGACTGCATCGTCGTGCCCGTTCCCGACACCGCCAAGGCCGCCGCCGACTCCTTCGCCTACCGGCTGGGGATTCCGTCGGTGGAGGGCCTGATCCGCAATCGATACGTTGGCCGGACGTTCATCCAGCCTAGCAACACGCGGACGGCCAGTGCCCGCAGCAAGTACACGCCGCTGCCGGCCGTGCTGGCGGGCAAGCGAGTTTTCCTGGTCGAAGACTCCGTGGTGCGTTCGACGACGCTGGCATCGCTGGTAGACCAGATGCGCAAGCGTGGCAAGGCCCGCGAGATTCACGTCCGCGTGGCCTGTCCGCCCATCGTGGCACCGTGCTTCTACGGCATCGACATGTCCACGCTGGGCGAGTTGTTCGCGCCAAAATACGTGGGCAAGAAATACCACGGCAAGCTGTCCGAGGGCACTGCCGCCCGGATGGCCAAAGCCCTGGGCGTGGACAGCCTGCGGTACCTCCAGGCCGAGGATATCGGGCCCTGCATTCAGACCAGCCAGGACGAACTGTGTCTGGCCTGCGTGACGGGCAAGTACCCCACAAAGTGGGGAGAAAAACTCATCCGCCGGGCTCGCCGCAACCACCGCGCCGGCCAGGAAGGCGACCGGACATACGAGAAGCCGAAGTAAAGACAGGTCGTAGGTCATAGGTCGTAGGGCATAGGGTAGGGCGGGCAGGCTTGCCCGCGTGGCTGTCAGAGCAACGGTGCTTCCGACTCACGCTATAAAGGCAGGAGTTTCCATGAAGTTCCAGGACATGCCGTACACCGATCGTTACGCCCAGGTGATGGACATCATGACCAGCCGCGGGCTGCTGCTGGGGGCGTATGACAAGGATGGCAAGCCCAACGCCATGACGATTGGCTGGGGCTCCATCGGCAGCATCTGGGGCATGCCGGTCTGGATCGTGCTGGTCAGGCCCTCACGCTACACTTATGGCTGCATCGAGCACAGCGACTGCTTCAGCGTCTGCGTGCCGGGCAGGGACCTGGCCACGGCCTGTGCCATCTGCGGCTCCAAGAGCGGACGCGACAGCGACAAACTCGCCACCGCCGGCCTGACCGCCCAGCCAGGAAGCATCGTGCATGCCTCGATCATTTCGCACTGCCCGATCGTCTACGAGTGCCAGGTCATGCACCGCAACGACATCATCCCCAGCGAGCTGGTCAAGCAGCTTCAAGAAGGCCCCTACGCCAGCGGGGACTATCACCGGCTGTACTACGGCGCGATCGTCGCCGCCCGCGTAGCCGATGATGTGGCTCAACGGTTGGGGTAGGCTTGGAGACAGGGCGTAGGGCATGGTGAAGACGAACGCGCCTGCAATAACGATGTAGGCTGGGCCGAGAATTCCTTTCCGAGACCCACCGTTTCCGAACCATCAGCAAGGTGGGCCTCGCAACAGCGCTCGACCCAGCCTGCCGATTCCCTACGCCCTACGCTCTACGACCTATGACCTTTTGCCCTGCTGTTGCTTCCCGCCCGCCTCGCCGGTAAACTCTCGCGACTCCCAATATGTGAGAAAGGACGAGCGATGACTCAGCACACTGCGACGTTGATTCTTGGCGATGGTACGGGACCGGAATTGGCACAGGCGGCCCGGCGCTGCATCGATGCGGCGTTGGCGACCACGAGCGGCGCTTCTTCCATCAAATGGGAAGAGGTGGAAGCCGGCGTGGACGTCATGGCCCGCGAAGGCACGCCGCTGCCCGACCGCACCTTGGAATCCGTCCGCCGCACCAACGTTACGCTCAAGGCACCGATCACCACGCCCATCGGCACGGGCTTCCGCTCGGTCAACGTGCACCTGCGCCAGGTGCTCGACCTGTACGTCTGCCTGCGCCCGTGCAAGAGCTACAAGGGCGTCCGCAGCCGCTACCAGAACATCGACCTGGTGCTGGTGCGTGAAAACACCGAAGACCTGTACGCCGGCGTGGAGTTTCAGCGCGGCCTGCCCGCCACGGCTGAGATCATCGCCGAGATCAACAAGCGCGCCACCGGCAAGAAGATCACCACCGACCCGGCCACGACCGGCGTTTCCATCAAGCCCATCAGCGTGGAAAACTCCGAGCGGATTGTGAAGTTCGCCTTCGAGTACGCCCGCGCCAATGGCCGCAAGAAGGTCACGGCCGTTCACAAGGCCAACATCATGAAGTTCACCGACGGCTTGTTCAAGGAAGTGGCAGAGAACGTCGCCAAGAGCTACACCGACATCGAGTTTGAAGAGCGGCTGGTGGACAACATGTGCATGCAGCTCGTGCAGAAGCCCGAGCTGTACGACGTGATGGTGCTGCCGAATCTGTACGGCGACATCGTGTCGGACCTGTGCGCGGGCCTGGTCGGCGGGCTGGGAGTGGCGCCGGGCGCCAACATCGGCAAGACCGGTTCGGCCGTGTTCGAGGCCACGCACGGCTCGGCCCCGAAGTACAAGGGCTTGAACAAGGTCAACCCGACGGCCGTCATTCTCTCAGGCATGCTGATGCTCAAGCACCTGGGCGAGGCCAAGGCCTCACAGCGGCTCGAAGACGCCGTGGCTGCCGTAATCGCCGAGGGCAAGCAGGTGACGTACGACCTCAAGAATGACCGCAACGATCCCACCGCCGTCGGCACCAGCCAGATGGCCGATGCGATCATCGAGAAACTCTCGAAGTAGGGCGGCGAATAGATATTGGGTATTAGATAATCGATATTAGGAGCGCCACTGGCGTTGCTCGGTCGAGGCGATCACCGCAGAACCGGGACTCGGACTGGCCAGTGGCCCCGAATATCGAATATCTGATATCCAATCCCGGTCTTACGCCACGCCGTCGCCGAGGGCTTTGGTGCCGTCGGGACGGTGCTTCCAGCGGCGGTGGACCCAGAAGTATTGCTCGGGGCCGTCGCGGATGACGTTCTCCAGCGCCAGGCTGAATTCCTGCGTGACCCAGGCCACTTCGTCGTCCTTGCCGTCCCATTCTTCGGGGTGGATGACGCGCTGCACGCCGGCTTCAAACTCGTAGCGGTCGTTCAGCCGTCGGCCATAGCCGATCACGATGGGCACGCGGTGGGCAACTGCCATCAGGCCGATGGTCTTGTACGTGCTGGCCGGCCGGCCGAAGAAGTCCACGAACAGGCCCTTTCGGCCGGCGTCCTGGTCGGCGATGAACGCCAGCGTGCCCTTGGCCTCTAGAATGTCGGACATGCTCTGGCTGGCGCCTCTTTTGTACAGCAGGCTCTGGCCGGTGCGTTCGCGGACGCCCATGACGTAGTCGTTGATGTAGGGGTTATCCAGTGGCCGGAAGACCGAGACGGTGGGAAAGCCCAGCGTCGCCATCATGTACCCGACCACCTCAAATCCGCCGTAATGGCCCGTGAGCATGATCATGCCGCGGTCCTGGCGGATGGCCAGCCGCAGCGTTTCGGTCATGTTCTTAAGATGGATGTGCCGCCGCCACGTTCGCGGCGTGATCAGGCCGGGGGTAAAGAGCAGGTCGATGCCCAGGTAAAACAGGTGATGCATGCTCTTGCGGGCGACGGCCTGGACCTTCTCCTCGGGCCAATCCGGGAAGCTCAGCCGCACATGGCCAATGGCGATACGCTGGTGCTTTTTGTCCAGCCACCACAGGATGTTTCCCAGCACCCGGGCGGTGCGGTAGTTCGCCTGCACGCCAAACAGGTGGGCGATCGCGTTGAATGTCCGCAGCGCCAGGTACAGCAGGTAGTCGCGGACCTTGTTTCGGGGCTTTGCCATCGGCGAGTGGTTTACCGGAAAGTGGCCGGGGCGGCAAGAAGAGAAAAGACAAAGGCGTTCACCGCCGATGGCGCAGAGGAAGGCCGGGGCGAAGCATGAGGCCCGGACATTCGCACCGCTTCCAGGAAAATGGGTGGCGGAACAGCGGTTGCAGGCGAGAATGCACCGGCGGTGGCCTGGAAAGGTCGCAGGCCAGATACAACCGCAACTCGTGTGGAGACGATGAACATGTTCGAAGACAACCGCGGACGCAAGCAGGCCACATTGATCGACGACCCGCTGACGCGCAAGGGCGTCGGACTGTGGCTGGATCGGGTGCTGGCCTTCTACGGCGACCCCGGCGGCGGAGTCGATATCGAGATCATCGACGATCAGATCATCATGAATGAAAAGACCGTCGAGTACGTCTACTCCGCTTACACGCCGCTGGACATTCGTTACGTTCCCGGTAGCCGGCCGATGTTGGAGCAGGTCGTCGCCTCGTGCCTCCGGCCGGAAATGAGCGAACGCGAGAAATCACTGGCCCTGATGCGGCGGGTGCGCGACAACCAGGACTGCGGCCTGGCCAGGCCCGACCTTTTCTACGGCGGCACCGAGGAGGAGCTGCTCAAACGCGGCGCGCTGATGTGCAACGAGGTCAGCCGGCTGTTCGTGTGTCTCTGCCAAATTGCGGGGCTGCCGGCGCGCGTATTCTGCTCGCACATTTCGGGCCACATGATGACCGAGGTGTACTGCTCAGGGCGCTGGTGCTGGATCGACCCGATGATCGGCGTCGCGCCGGTAAAGGACAACGACGAGCCGGCCAGCGCCTGGGAGTTGCACTTGGACCGGCGGCTCTTCGAGCGGCAACCGCAACGCGTGTGGGACGACATCCGCGCGTACGGCAAGTTCCTGAGCGAGGATGTGCGCGACGTTCGTCACAGGAGCTTCCTGCTGGCGTCGTATCGCGACTGCCACTTTCACCCTCGCGAGGCCAATGCGGTGGGGAATTATTTCGTATGGGAGAGTGGGCGGTACACGTACGCGTGGCGGATCGTGATGGCCGATCCTGAGAAGCTGCATCGAGCCCGCAACGCCGAGCAGGTCAATCGAATTGCCTTGGGTTGGCCGGCGCACTACCTCTCTTGTTACGCCTTCGACGAGACGCTGAGCCCAAGATAGAGTTGGCACGAACCGGCGCTGTACAGCGGGCTGGGGTTTTGCCATAATACCGAACCCGCGCGAGGCATGGAGGCCGGGGCGTAGGCAGTTCCCTTTTGCCCTATGCCTCGATACCCGACGTTGCGGCTAGAGGAGTTGGATCGTGGCAGGAAAACAACCGGAAGATTCCGAGCCCCAGGGCCAGGAAGATACCCCGAACAAAAATGACAACGGCAACGGCGGCACTGGCAGCGATGGCACCGGCGGCGCCGAGAGCGACACCGGCACCGCTGGCGAAGAAGCCGTCACCGGCAGTGAAATCGGCGTCCAGGGCGAACTGCCGCTGATGGAGTTCAACTTTACCGATGAACGCATCTCCGATCTGATGATCGAAGAGGAGATGCGGGATTCGTATCTGACGTATGCCATGAGCACCATCGTGGACCGGGCGCTGCCTGACGTTCGCGACGGCCTCAAGCCCAGCCAGCGGCGCGTGCTGATGGCCATGCACGACCTGCACCTGGGCCCGCGCAGCAAGCATCGTAAGTGCGCCAAGATCGCCGGCGACACCAGCGGTAACTACCATCCGCACGGCGAGGGCGTGGTGTATCCGACCTTGGTCCGCATGGGCCAGGATTGGAACATGCGCTACACGCTGGTGGACCCGCAGGGCAACTTCGGCTCCATCGACGGCGACCCGCCGGCGGCCATGCGATACACCGAGGCCCGCATGACGGCCCCGGCCACGGACATGCTGGAAGACATCCAGTACGACACCGTGGACATGCAGGCCAACTACGATGACACCCGCACCGAGCCGACGGTGCTGCCGGCCAAGTTCCCCAACCTGCTGGCCAACGGAGGGCAGGGCATCGCGGTGGGCATGGCCACATCGCTGCCGCCGCACAACTTAGGCGAGATCTGCGACGCCTTGGTATACGTGATCGAGCACCCCGACGCCGAGATTCGCGACCTGATGAAGATCGTCAAGGGCCCGGATTTCCCCACCGGCGGCATGATTTGTGGCCGGCACGGCATTTACGACGGCTACACGACCGGCCGAGGCCGGCTGACGCTGCGGGCCAAGCTCCACACCGAGCAGGCGCGCGGCGGCAAGGCCTTGATCGTCGTGACGGAGATTCCCTACCAGGTCTTGAAGAGCACCATCGTCGAGCGGATCGCCGAGGCCGTCAAGAACGGCAGGATTCCGGACATCAGCAATGTCGAAGACCACTCCGACCGCAACGGCATGCGAATCGTGGTCGAGCTGAAAAAGGGCATTGAGCCCGAGTTGGTGGTCAACCAGCTGTACCAGTACACGCCGCTGCAGAGCACGTTCAGCATCATCAACATCGCCTTGGTCAACAAGGCCCCGCGCACGTTGACGCTGCGTGATCTGCTGGTGAATTTCCTGGAGCACCGCAAGGAAGTCATCCGCCGGCGGACGATCTTCCTGTTGCGGCGGGCTCGCCAGCGCGGGCACCTGTTGGAAGGCCTGATTCTGGCCGTGGCCGACATCGACGAGATTATCGCCATAATCAAGGGCAGCCCCGACGTGCCCACTGCCCGCGAGCGGTTGATGGCCAAGAAGCTGCGGCTGACCGAGTCGGCCACCGTCCGCAAGCTGCTGCCCCAGAGCTTCGTCAAGACCGCCACTGAGAACGATCAGCACCTGACGGCCGTGCAGGCCGACCACGTGCTGAGCATGCAGTTGCAGCGTTTGACCGGCCTGGAGATCAAGAAACTGGCGGCGGACTACTCCGCCCTGGTCGAAGAGATCGAGGGCTACGAACTGATCCTGGCCGACGAGAAGCGGCTGATGGACGTGATTCGCGAGGACATTGCGGAAATCCGCGAGAAGTATGCCGACCCTCGCCGCACCGAGGTCGTCGGCGACATCGAAGAATTCGAGATCGAGGATCTCATCGCCGAAGAGGACGTGGTGGTCACCATCAGCCACGAGGGCTACATCAAGCGCATTCCGCTGACGGCGTATCGCAAGCAGGGTCGGGGCGGCGTGGGCGTGATTGGCTCGGACGCCAAGGAAGGCGATTTTATCGAGCGGCTGTTCGTGGCCTCGACGCACGATTACATCCTGTTCTTCATGAATAATGGCCGGATGTACTGGCTGAAGGTGTACGACATTCCGTCGATGGCGCGGCAGTCCAAGGGCCGGGCGATCATCAATCTGCTGGAGATGCAGAAGGGCGAGAGCGTCTGCGCCGTGCTGGCCGTGCGGGAATTCGACGAGAGTCGCTACCTGCTGGTGGCCACGCGGCTGGGCCAGATCAAGAAGACGGTGCTGTCGGCCTATGGCAACCCGCGGCGCGGCGGCATCCAGGCTGTGGCGATGGACGAGGGCGATATGGTCATCGACACCGCCATTACCCGCGGCACCGACGAGATCATCCTGGCCACGCACGACGGCATGGCCATTCGCTTCTCCGAGACCGACACGCGTGCGATGGGCCGGGCGACCGGCGGCGTGCGCGGCATCGGCCTGCGCGAGGGCGACGTGGTGGTGGACATGGCTGTGGTAGACCCGACGGCCACGCTGCTGACGGTGTGCGAGTTCGGCTATGGCAAGCGAACGGACTTCTCGGAGTACCGCGTCCAGAATCGTGGCGGTACGGGCCTGATCAACATTCGCACGTCGGAGCGCAACGGCAAAGTGGTCGGCGTCAAGAGCATCCACGACAGCGACGAACTGATGGTCATCACTGAAGGCGGCATGATTGTCCGCATCGGAATCAACGAGATGCGTACCATTGGACGGGCCACTCAGGGCGTTCGCCTGATCAACCTGCGGGAAGGCGACCGAGTAGTGGCCGTCGCTCCGGTGGAGAACGAAGACAAGGACATGCTGTAAGACTGGGAATCGGGACGCGGGAAGCGGGAAATCCGGGATGCGGGATCCGGGATCCGGTGGAACGCCGAACGCGGTGGTTGTTGCCTTTCCGGATTCCCGATCCCGGATTCCGTCTTCCGAGGTATCCATGAGGCGTCTGGTCGTGGTCCTGATGGCTTGGGCAGCGCTGGCGGCGACCGCACCGGTCGCTGTAGCCCAGGCCGTCCGTGAGTGGGACGACCAGGCCATCCAGTCCTCCATCGACCGAGCCCGACAGTACATCCTGTCGGCTTGGAAGGATGGCCACTGGCCCGAATTCAGCGAGCCCGGCGCCGAAGGGCTCTCGGCCCAGTATGGCGGCCTGACGGCGCTGTGCTCGTATGCACTTCTGGCCGCGGGAGAAAGCCCCCAGCACGACAAGCTCAAGGCCTCTCTGGCGTGGCTGGCCAAGCTCGAAATGGCCGGCACGTACGCTCGGGCCTTTCGCGCCAACGCCTGGGCCATGCTCGAGGGCAACAGCCCGTATCGCCGCAACTTGCAGCAGGACGTGGCTTGGTTGCTATCCAGCGACGTGGCAGGGGCCTACAGCTATACGCCCGCGCAGCGCAAGGCCGGCAGCTACGATAATTCCAACAGCCAGATCGCGCTATTGGGCGTGTGGGCAGGGGCCCGGCGGGGCATCGAAGTGTCGGATGCCTACTGGCGGCGGGTGCAGAAGCACTGGCGCGAGAACCAGTCACCCGATGGCGGCTGGAGCTACACTGGCCCTGGCGGAAGCTACGGCTCTATGA
This sequence comes from uncultured Planctomycetota bacterium, assembly GCA_903892515.1. Taxonomy (GTDB): domain Bacteria; phylum Planctomycetota; class Phycisphaerae; order SM23-33; family SM23-33; genus CAITIS01. The sequence goes on from CAITIS010000125.1 coordinate 36,897, forward strand.
CTGCCGCCGGTCTGGCCAGCATGTTCATCTGCTATGACAACCTTTCCTCCTCGGCTGCCCTGGAGTGCAAGTTCCAGGCCGATCCGGCTGAGATCACCCGTGGCCTGGCCTGGATGGACAAGAACTTCCGGCCCGACAGCAATCCCAATGGTTCCGGGAATTACTGCTACTACCTGTACGGCGTCGAGCGCGTGGGCTTGGCCAGTGGGTACAAGTACTTTGGCCAGAAGGACTGGTACAAGCTCTCCAGCCAGGCGCTGCTGGCGAGTCAGCAGAGTAACGGATCCTGGGGCGGTCTGGTGGACACGAGCTTTGCGATGCTGTTCCTGTCGCGTGGGCGGCACCCGGTGCTGTTTAACAAGCTCGAGTACGAAGGGGCGTGGAACTGCCGGCCCAGGGATCTGGCCAATTTCACGCGCTGGGCGTCATCGACCTTCGAGAAGGAACTGGCGTGGCAGATTATTCACCTCGGCGTGCCGGTGAGCGAGTGGCATGATGCGCCCATTCTGTACATCTCGGGCTCGACCATTCCCAAGTTCACCGATGCCGACCTGGACAAGCTGCGGCGCTTCGCGCTGGAAGGCGGAGTGATTCTGTCGGAGGCGACTGACAACCGCCCCGAGTTCACTGCCGCCATGAAGGACATCTACGCCCGGCTCTTTCCCGGTTATGAGTTGGCCAAGCTGCCCAAAGACCACCCGATCTTCTCGCAGGAGTTGCAGTTCGACATTGCTGAGACCAAGGATCTGATGGGGGTCTCCAACGGTGTGCGGCTGCTGGCCCTGCACGCGGCCCAGGAGTTGTCCCGCGACTGGCAGACCAACAGCACCTCGACGCTGGCCGGCTCGTTCAAGTTGGGCGCGAACATCTACCTGTACGTGACTGACAAGGGCATCCTCTCGGCTCGCGGCGTGAACACCTGGCCGGCGGCGCGAGACTTTGCGCCCAAAGGGACGCTCAAGATCGCCTTGGTCAAGCACGCCGCCAACAGCGACCCCGAGCCGCTGGCCTGGGAGCGCCTGGCGACGCTGTTTGGCAATGAGACGCACGTGGCCCTGGAATTCTCGCCCCCGCAGGAGATTGGCGAACTTAACTGGGCCAAGTGGCCGGTAGCCATTATGACCGGCACGCAGACGCTGGACCTGACGGCCCAGCAGAAGGATGCCCTGGGCCGGTACGTCAAGGGCGGCGGGACGTTGATCGTCTCGGCTGCTGGCGGCAGCGACGCGTTTGCCAATTCAAGCGAGCAAATGCTGTCGAGCATCCTGCCCGGTGCGGCGTTTGAGTACATCCAACCGGGCGGGCCGCCGCTGAACCTTCCCGGTTACGTGATCGAGAAAGTCTCCTACCGCAGCAACACGCGCAAGACGGTGGCCAACCCCACTCAGAGCCGGCTGCGCGGGATAAAGGTCGGCGACCGGTATGGTGTGTTCTTCAGCCGCGACGATCTCGTGGCCGGCCTGGTAGGCTACCCCTGCTGGGCCGTCAAGGGGTATTCGCCCGACAGTGCATATCGGCTGACGCGAAACATGCTGCTGTATGTCGCTCGAAAAGACTTGCAAGAACAGGCAATTCTGCCACAATCCAGACAATGATTGGGAAAGCGCAGGACGACGTACTTCAACCCGAGACGAATCGAATTCGGGAATCCGACTTGCCCGTACACGGGTGGTATCGGTTTGTGCTGTCTTTCCCGCCGCACTTGGTTAGAGACTACGTCAACGACTTTGGACTCGGCAAGCGAGACTTGGTTCTTGACCCGTTCTGTGGCACCGGGACGACGCTCGTCGAAAGCAAGAAACTCGGGATTAAGAGCGTAGGGCTGGAATCGAATTCTCTGGCCCATTTTGTGGCCGCGACCAAGGTCGATTGGTCTCCCGATCCCGCCGCACTGGTCGACAAAGCCGAAGGCATTGCCCAGGCAGTCGCGCGAAGCCTTGCTGCCGAAGGAATCTCCGACGATCCCTCACCATTGTTTGGCCGGCCGGTGCTCGGAGGGGGGAGGGGGGCTCTGCTTGGCTTGTCCGAAGAGGCCGAGCAGCTCTTGTTGAAGAACTCGATCAGCCCGTTGCCCTTGCACAAGTCACTTCGCCTTGTCAGCATGATCGACCAGAAGGCTGACTTAACCGTAAAGCCTCATTTGCGACTGGCGTTGGCAAAGGCGTTGATCGAGGACATAGGTAACCTGCACTTTGGGCCGGAGGTCGGGGTCGGCCGGATTAAGGAAGATGCGCCCGTACTTGGACCGTGGCTGGCGAACGTGAGACGGATGGCCACTGACCTGCGGGCCATCTCGGATGGCGGCGCGTCCTCCAAAGTCGTGTTCCACGACTCACGCGATCCGCACCTTGTTCTGCCGAAGGCGAGGATATCGGCGGTCATTACCTCCCCGCCGTACCCGAACGAAAAAGACTATACGCGAACCACGCGCTTGGAATCGGTCCTGCTTGGGTTCCTTGCGTGCAAGAGCGACCTGCGGTCCCTCAAGAATGGCCTCTTGCGATCGAACACGCGGAATGTCTTTGTGAAGGACGACGACGATACGCTGCCCCTGCCGCCCGAAGTCGAGGAGATCGCCAGCGCGGTTGAGCGGCGAAGGATCGAATTGGGCAAGACGAGCGGGTTTGAGCGTCTCTACCACCGAGTGGTCAGGTTGTATTTTGGCGGCATGGCCAAGCACTTGGCTGGTTTGCGGACTTGTCTGCGGCCCGGAGCGCTACTGGCCTACGTTGTGGGCGATCAGGCGTCATTCTTGCAGGTGATGATTCCGACGGGGCAGGTACTCGCCCGCGTCGCCGAGACATTGGGTTACAGGCTTATCCGAATCGATCTATTCAGAACTCGGGCGGCGACTGCCACCCGGCAACGTTTGCGAGAAGAGGTCGTGGTGCTCGAATGGCCAGGAAACTAGGCGACAACCGCTACACTCAGATATTTCGGAAGATATTCCTCGCGCATTACAAGAAAGGCGTGGAGGAGATGGCATTTGATCGCGAGGAGATGGTTGGGGCGGCCCGCGAGTTGGGCATTGCGTTGCCCAAGAACATTGGCGACCTGATCTACTCGTTTCGCTACCGGACCGCGTTTCCTGATGACATGGCCGCCAAAGCCCCTGCCGGAAAGCACTGGATCATCCGGCCTGCAGGTCGCGGGAAGTACGCGATCGTGGCGGTCGTTCCAGTCGAGATTAAGCCGAACGAGCTTATGGCGGAGACGCGAATTCCCGACGCGACTCCTGGCGTTATCGCTATGTACGCATTGAATGACGAGCAAGCGTTGCTGGCCAAGGTGCGATACAACCGCCTCATCGACATCTTCACCGGCATCACATGCTACTCGCTCCAGAGCCATCTTCGGACCGCTCTGTCGGTCGGGCAGGTGGAGACCGACGAACTGTATGTGGGCGTGGACAAGAAGGGTGCGCAATTTGTGCTGCCCGTGCAGGCAAAGGGCGGGCGAGACAGGCTGAATATCGTTCAGATCGAACAAGACTTTGCGTTGTGCGAGGCCAAGTTTCCCGCCCTGATTTGCCTGCCGATAGCCGCCCAGTTCCTGGGGGATGAACTGATTGCCTTGTTCCGATTTGAGAAGTCCGAAGGGGCTGTAAAGATCTCATCGGAGAAGCATTATCGCCTCGTGCCGGGGGAGAAAATGACGGAGCAAGACGTGGCCGAGCAGAATCGTCGGCTTGACTGATCCGCCGCACGAAAAACCCGGCAAATAGTGCGAATTCCGATGGGGAAACCACCCGGTAGATTTGCTTTTGGCCTGTATTTCGTGTATATTTAAGTAGAGCTTAGATGACATCCTCTTCTGAGTTCTGACGAAGGTAGAACCCTTCGCCATCGTTCCCCCGGAGGCGTCCGGGGGTGGAAGAGTCTGGCGGCGTCCGGTGAGGCCTTTGTCGATCCGGCCGTGACAGTTGGGCAAGTCCTAGTAAACGAGAGGAGGTGGTCAGTGCAATATGATTCTAGAGGTGACCTGCTCTAGCAGGCACGCACCTGCCTGGCGTAGGTCGCCACAGGAAAGTGGAGCCCGAAAGGGCTCCGGCTCGGGTCGGTTTTCCGACCCGAGTCTTTTTTTATCCAGACCGGAAGCCGAGAAAACGCAGCAAGGCCGCAGAGACGCAGAGAGCGCAGAGAAGACACTGATTGTTGAACTATGAAGGTCACCAAGGAACACGAAGGCATTTCGACCAATGGCGGTCGGTTCTGCTCTGGACGTGCGCGCGTTCGTCATGGTTCAAAGGCTTCGCCGTTCTCGGTATTCCTCTGCGTCTCCGCCGCAAGCTGTGTAGTTCTTCCCGTCCTAATCCCTGCGCCCTTCGCCCTTTGCCGCAATATAATGCCCGCATGAAGAGCAAGATCATCAACGATGAACTGGTGTACGAAGGCAGGGTGGTCAATGCCCATCGCGTCATGTTGGAGATGGACGATGGCAAGGTGATTCCGCGCGACCTGATGGAGATGGCCCAGGCCGTGGTGGTGGTCCCCGTCCTCGACGACGGCCAGATCGTGCTGATTCGCAACCAACGCTACGCCGTGCAGGAGGAGATGTACGAGTTCTGCGCCGGCCGGTTGGACGAGTCGGACGAGCCGCCCGCCTCGGCCGCTGCCCGCGAGTTGCTGGAAGAGACGGGCTTCACGGCCGGTCATCTCGAACACCTCGGTTCCTTCTACACCATGCCTGGCTGCTGCACGGAGTACATGCAGGCCTTTCTGGCCACGGGCCTGAGCGAAGGGCCGCAGGAGTTAGAGGAGTACGAGCGGATCGTGGTGGAGAAGGTTTCGCTCCAGCGGCTGAAGGAGCTTATGCTTTCGGGGCAATTGCACGATGGAAAGAGCATAGCCGCGTACGCGTTGTGGCGGCTCCGCAAGGGAGAGTAAATGGCTTGGGCTACCGGCGGCATCACGTCCGGCCTGCCGCGCATGACGCGGACGGTCCGCTACCTCGTCGGCATCAACGTGGCAGTGTACCTGTTGCAGTTCTTCGCCGATAAGGCGATGCTGGACATGTTCGGCCTAAGCGTCAGCACGTTCTGGCAGCCCTGGCGATATGTTAGCTTTCAGTTTCTCCACGCCGGCAATTGGCACATCCTGCTGAACATGCTGGGGCTTTGGTTCCTCGGCTCGCCGTTGGAAGAAGAGTGGGGCCAGCGCCGCTTTCTGGCGTTCTACCTGACCTGCGGCGTCTTCGCGGGCATTGCATATGTGATTATCAGCGCCCTTTGGCCGGCGCTTCAGAGCATACCAATCGTCGGGGCCTCAGGCGGCATATACGGCATCGTGCTGGCGTGCGCGCTGCTGTTCCCGCACATGCAGATCATCTTCCTATTCTTCCCCGTGCCCATCCGGCTGGCGGCCATCATCATTTTTGGCGGCATGATCTTGACGGTCGTGCAGGGCTTGGCGCAGCACGGCATGACGGGCGACGCCATGAGCGACGTCGCTCACTTGGGCGGAGCGGTGGCGGCGGCTGGGTGGATATGGTTGTTGCCTCGAATATACACGCTTCAGCGAATGGGGTTCCGTCGCGGCAAGGGCAATTGGGAACGCGCGGTTCGTCGGAAACAGCGTGAACAGGAAGAGTTGGATCGCATCCTGGCCAAGATTAGCCGGAAGGGCATGGCCTCGCTGAACTTCTTGGAGAGGCGGCGACTTCGCGAGATGAGCCGGAAGAAGTGACCGAGTCAGCAGGGATGCAGGGGATTCAGGGGATTCAGGGGATACAGCATTCTTGATCGATGCTTCGGGATTTGGCTTCGGCATCGCTATCGAATCCAGGTTTGCGCATTACAAAGGCCGTATCCCATGCATCCCCTGCATCCCTGCTGATTTCCTAGCGGTTTCCGGCTTTCCGATTTGGCCTGCCGCCGGTACGATCTCCGTTTTGGCGAAGGCAACGAACTATGAAATACATCTCCACACGCGGCGGCATCGCGCCGATCGAGTTTCAGGACGCCGTCCTGATGGGCCTGGCCGACGACGGCGGGCTGGTGATTCCGCAGAGCATTCCCGACGTGCGCGACCGGCTGGGGGCTTGGCGGAATCTGAATTACGTCGAGTTGGCCATGCAGATTCTGCCGCTCTTCGTCACGGACATTCCGCCGGCCGACCTGCGCAAGCTCATCGAGAAGTCCTACATCGGTCCCTTCGACGGCGACGTGGCCCCGACCGTGAAAGTTGGCCCGGCCTGGCTGCTGGAACTCTGGCACGGCCCGACGCTGGCGTTCAAGGATGTCGCCTTGCAACTGCTGGGCAACCTGTTTGAGTACATCCTGGCTCGTCGCGGCGGCCGGCTGAACATCCTGGGCGCCACCAGCGGCGACACGGGCTCAGCGGCCATCTACGGCGTGCGTGGGCGCAAGGGCATCGACATCTTCATGATGCACCCGCAGGGCCGGACCTCGGCCATTCAGGAACGGCAGATGACGACGGTGCTGGACGCCAATGTCCACAACCTGGCCGTCAAGGGCACCTTCGATGATTGCCAGCTCATCATGAAGGAGTTGGCCGGCGATCTGGAGTTCAAACGCCGCTACAGCCTGGGGGCCGTCAACTCGGTCAACTGGGCCCGGGTGCTGGCGCAGATCGTGTATTATTTCTACAGCGCCTTTGCCGTGCAGAAGGCCACCGGCGCACCGGCCGTCCAATTCTCCGTGCCTACGGGGAATTTCGGCGACGTGCTGGCGGGCTGGTACGCCATGAAGATGGGCCTGCCGATTGAGCGGCTGATTCTGGCGACCAACGAGAATGACATTCTGGCGGTGTTCTTCAAGACCGGCGTGTACAGCCGGGGGCGGAGCGTGCATGAGACGCTCTCGCCCTCGATGGATATTCAGGTCGCCAGCAATTTTGAGCGGTATCTGTATCATCTGCTGGGCCAGGACAGCGCGAAGCTCAAGGCCGTGATGGCGGAGTTTGCCGCGACCGGCCGGCTGAAGGTCGCCCCCGGGCCCGACGGCCAGATCGACGGGCGGTTCGTATCCGACAAAGCCGATCGCAAGCAGGTACTGGCGAGGATCGCGGAGTTCCACCAGAAGTATCAGTACCTGCTGGACCCGCACTCGGCCGTGGGCGTGGACGTGGGCCTGCGTTTGGCGGCGCCGGACCTGCCGCTGATCTGCCTGGCCACCGCCCATCCGGCGAAGTTTCCCGACGCCATCCGTGAGGCCACCGGCCAGGACTTGGCCCATCATCCGGCCATTGATGCGCTGGCAAACCTGCCGGCACGGTGCAAGATGGTTCCGTTTGACCGCCAGGCGGTGCGCAGGTATATCGAGCGGACACTGGGATACTGATCGAGTCAGTCAGCGCGGGCGAGACGCCCGCGACACGAGGAATAGGTAAGGAAACATGGTAAAGATTGCGATTACAGGCTCGGCCGGTCGGATGGGCGGGCGAATTACCGCCCTGGCGGCTGCGGACGCCAAGAACTTCAAGATCGTCTCGGCCATGGATATGGCCGGGCACCGGGCGATGGGCAGCGATGTTGGCCTGGTGGCCGGCGTGGGGCCGGTGGGCGTGGCCATCAGCGAGAGCTTGCAGGGCGAGCCCGACGTCATTATCGACTTCTCGTCGCCCGAGGGCACGATGAAGTGGTTGGCGATAGCCAGGCAGCGGAAGATCGGCATGGTCATCGGCACCACAGGCCTGACGGAGTCGCACCTGGCAGAGATCGCCGATGCGGCGTCGGCCATTCCGATCGTGCAGGCCCCGAACATGTCCGTGGGCGTGAACCTGCTCTTCCGCATCGTGGGCGAAGTGGCCAAGGCCCTGGGCGAGGATTACGACATCGAGATCACCGAGACGCATCACCGCTTCAAGAAGGACGCTCCCTCGGGAACGGCCCTGGGGCTGGCCAGGAGCATCTGCGACGCCACCGGCAAGGATATGGGCAGCACGCTGGTGCACGGTCGGAGCGGGCTGAGCCCGCGCCAACCCGGCGAGATCGGCATGCACGCTTTGCGCGTGGGCGACACGGTGGGCGAGCACAGCGTCTACTTCGGCAATCTGGGCGAGACGATCACGATCTCGCACTCGGCCCACACCCGCGACACGTTCGTCCGCGGTGCGCTGCGTGCGGCCGGATGGCTGCCCGGCAAGGCTGCCGGCCTATACAGCATGCAAGACGTGCTATTCGGACAGCGTGCATGAGGCGGCCGTTGCCCATCACGTGCCGCAGCATCGCCTCGTTCGTGTGCCATCGCGGCAAGCGGGGGACGAAGTTCCTGCTGCTCAAGCGGCAGGAGTCGCGCGGCGGCTTCTGGCAGCCGGTTTCGGGCGGCATTGAGCAGGGCGAATCGGCCGCCAAGGCCGCGATCAGGGAAGTGCGCGAAGAAACCGGCCTGAAGATTCGCGAGATGTACTCGGTAGACCAGCTCGAGATGTTCTACAACATCCGCAAAGATTCCATCCGCCTCGCGCCGGTCTTCGTGGCCTTTGTGGCCGAGCCCGAACCCGTCAAACTGTGCCGCGAGCATAGCGAGTATCAGTGGGTGAACGTGCGATCGGCCTTGCGGCTGCTGCCGTTCGAGGAGCAGCGCCGGTTGCTGGAATACGTCAACGATCAGTTCGTCCGACGCGAGCCCGAGCCGCTGCTGCGCATCCGGCTGGGAGGCCGCAATGATTGACCTCCGCAGTGACACCGTGACCAAGCCCACGGCCGAAATGCGGGCGGTCATGGCTTCGGCGGAGGTCGGCGATGACGTCTTGGGCGACGATCCGACCGTGCAGGCGTTGGAGGCCCGCACGGCCGAGGTGCTGGGCAAGGAAGCGGCGTTGTTCATGCCCTCGGGCACGATGAGCAACCAGGTCGCAGTCCGCTGCCACACCCAGCCGGGCGACGAGATATACCTCGACGCCAACGCACACATCTTCTTCTATGAGTGCGGGGCGCCGGCGGCGCTGTCGGGCGTGACGTGCGGGCTTATTCCCGCCCCGCGGGGCATCTTCGGCGCCGCCGAGCTGCACGCGGCCATCCGCCCGAGCAACATTCACTTTCCCCGGCCGGCGCTGGTTTGCATCGAGAACACCCACAATCGCGGCGGCGGAAGCGTCTGGTTGATCGAGCAAATCGCCGAGGTGGCGGATGAAGCCCGGCGGCATGGCCTGAGCCTGCACCTCGACGGGGCGAGACTCTGGAACGCCTCGGTCGCCACGGGCGTCGCGGAAGCCCAATACGCCCAGCACTTCGACTCGGTCAGCGTGTGCTTCTCCAAAGGCCTGGGCGCACCCATGGGCTCGGCCTTGGCCGGGTCGGCCGAGTTTATCAGACGGGCTCGCCGCATCCGCAAGATGCTCGGCGGCGGGATGCGTCAGGTCGGCATCGTCGCCTCTGGGGCTCTATACGCGCTAGAGCATCATCGCGAGCGGTTGGCCGAAGACCACGTCAACGCGCGTCGGCTGGCAGAAGGCGTCGCGGCCGTGCCGGGCCTGGAAGTGAACCTGGCAGAGGTGCAGACCAACATCGTCATGATCCGTACGCCGCGTATGCCGGCGGAACAGTTCGCTGAGCGGCTGAAGGGAAAGGGCGTCCTGGCACTGGCCGTCGGGTCGGATTGCATCCGCGCTGTGACAAGTCTCATGGTCAGCCGTGAGCAGATCGATCAGGCCGTGGCGGCCTTCGCATCGGCTGCGTGCGTATAAGAGCTGCGAGCCAGATCCAGAGGCCCCTTCACCAATGACGGCGGGGTGAACTGCCGGCACGCGTACAAGGGGACGTCCGCGACGGGTTCGACGTGCAGTCTTGGGACCGGTACCATGCTTTCGGGTTGGTTCTTATGGCAAAGCACCGTTGGGATTTGAGTGTCGCCGACGCCATCGAGTTGCAGCGGCAACTGGCGGCGGAGGTTCGCATTGAGCCGCTGGCAAGGCCAGTGGAAACGATCGCTGGCACCGACTGCGCCATCGTGCCGTTAGGGCCGACGACAGGTTGGGTCGGTCAGCGGCAGGTCGATGTGCTGATCGCCGCGGCCGCGATACTGTGCGACGCCAAGAGCCTCAAGATCATCTCGGCGGCCACGCACACGGAGCATTGCCGCTTTCCGTATATTCCGGGCCTGCTGAGCTTTCGTGAAGCCCCGACTGTAATTGCGGCGGTGCAGAAGCTGCCGCATCGGCCGGACCTGCTGCTGTGCGACGGCCAGGGGATCGCGCATCCCCGCCGGCTGGGCCTGGCGGCGCACGTGGGTATCTGGCTGGAACTCCCGACGATCGGCGTGGCCAAGAGCCGGCTTTGTGGCGAGTTCCGGCCGCCGGGCCGGCGTCGCGGCTGTCACACCCGGCTGATCGATCGCGGCCAGGTCGTCGGCTCGGTCGTGCGGACCCAGGACGGCGTCCAGCCCTTATACATTTCCGTCGGCAACCGTATCACGCTGGAGGAGTGCATTCGCTGGACGTTGCGTTGCGCCCGGCGCTATCGTTTGGCTGAACCGAATAGGCAAGCCCACATGCTGGTGGGGGAATTGACTCGGGCGATCCGAGGTGGCATGGGCGGGCGTTGATTTAGCCTGCCGATGCTACTAGAATCGTCCCGTTGCGCTTTTGTGATACGGATGTGCACCAGCACGGAGTCGAGCTGTGAAACCGTCCAAGTGCAGGCACATGTTGGTCTTACTGGCCGCTGTCGCGGTCGCTGGCTGCGCCGCGCCCAGCAGGCACTCGTTTATTGCGCGAGGATTGCAGAGCGAGGATCCGGCCAAACGCATGGCCGCCTGTACCGAGGCTGCCCAGCAGCAAGACCGCTCCGCCATTCCCCTGCTGATCGACCGATTGAACGATTCGGAGTCCGATGTGCGATTCTGCGCCATTCGGGCCTTGAAGGAATTGACGTCGCAGACGATGGGCTACGAGTACTATCAGGACGAGTCAAAGCGTGCACCGGCCGTGGGGCGATGGCGGCAATGGCTCAGGAGTCAAGCGACCTCGTCGCCGTCGCCAGCCAGCGCGTCTGCACCGGCAGGCGATGGAGCAAACGCGCCGGGGGGGACGCGCCCATGACCCCGCCCCCGCCCCCGCCCCCGCCCCAGCCGGTGCGGCTGACGATTTCCTCGACGCCGGCGCATCTGCCTGTTGTTCGTGCGGCACTGGAAAGCTTTTGCGAGGTGGCGGGGCTAAACGAGCGAGAGAGCGGGTGCGTGGTGCTGGCCGTGGATGAGGCGCTGACCAACGTGATCCGCCACGCCTATCATGGGCAGCACGACAAGCCCATCGAGGTTTCCTTGGCGACTGTGAGCCAGCCCTCTGGGCAGCAGACCCTGGAAATATACCTGCGCGATTGGGGCACCCAGGTCGCTCCCGAGCAAATCCGGAGCCGCGACCTGTCCGACGTTCGCCCCGGCGGGCTGGGCGTGCACATTATCAGGAATTGCATGGACGAGGTCAGCTACTGCCACGTCCCGGAAGGCGGAACATGCCTGCGACTGACAAAACGAATCACAGGAAAGGCCAGCCGGTGACCGACACCACCAACCCGATTCGCGGCATTGAGTGGGCGGGCGAGGACCATCGCGTCGCGGTGGTCGAGGCCCAGGGCGATATCGATCTGCGCCGCAGTTCGCGTTTTCAGGAAGAGCTGCTGGCCCTGCCCGACGAGCACCCGCGTGAGATCGTTCTGGACCTCAGCAACGTGCCGTACATGGATTCTTCCGGTGTGGCCTCGCTGGTGAAATTGCTGGCCCGGCTGCGACGAGACAAGGTGCCGCTGAAGCTGACGGGGCTTCGCCCGCGCGTGCGCAGCGTCTTTGAAATCACCCGGCTGGACACGATCTTCGACATCCGCGCCACGGTCAAAGAGGCACTGGAATCGTGAACGAGCAGAAGCGACAAGCGAGCGTGCTGCAGTTGATTGGCCGGAAGTTTCTCAACGGCCTGTCGTCCTTCGGCGGCACCGTGATTCTGCTGGGCTCGACCATTCGCTGGTCGTGGCGGGCACTGTGGCAGCGGCGCAAGCGCAAGGGCCATAGCGCCCTGGCCACGCAGATCGTTCGCTTCGGCGTGCGTTCGCTGGGCATCGTCTGCCTGGTGCAGGCGTTCCTTGGCATCATCCTTGCCCTGCAGATGGCTCCGGCCCTGTCTCCTTGGGGACAGCAAGACAAGATCGCCAACATCATCGGCGTGGCCGGTTTTCGCATGCTGGGGCCCATTTTCACCGCCGTGGTGCTGAGCGGTTTCGCCGGCGCGTCCATCGCTGCCGAACTGGGAAGCATGGTCGTGGCCGAAGAAATCGAAGCCCTCGAAGCCCACGCCCTCAACCCGATTCGCTTCCTGGTCGTGCCTCGCGTGGTCGCCACCTTTGCCATGCTGCTGGCTCTGACGGTCATTGCCGACCTGATGATCAGTTTGGGCGGCTATCTCACCAGTCTGGTGGTGCTGGGACCGCGGGTCAGCGCAATGTACTGGCAGCGGATGCAGGACCAGCTCCGCCTGCGCGATTTCGTCAGCGGGCTGGTAATGGCCGGGGTGTTCGGGCTGCTCATCAGCCTGATCGCCTGCCACCAGGGGTTGCGCGTCAGGGGTGGGGCCGAAGGCGTAGGCCGGGCTACTACAAACACCGTGGTGTATTCCATCGTGGGCATCATCGCCGCGGCGTGCGTGTTCACGGCGATCTTCTACGTGTTTGGATTCTGATGGCATCGGGTCAAGAACATCCCGTCGTTCGCGTGATGAACCTGAGCAAGAGCTTTGAGGACAAGAGCGTCCTGCGCGACGTCAGCTTGGAAATCCTCCCAGCCGAGACGATGGTCATCATGGGCGGCTCGGGCTGCGGCAAGAGCACGCTGCTGCGGCACATGATCGGTTCGCTGTATCCTGACAGCGGCCACGTGGAATTGCTGGGCCAGAACATCAACGACCTGGCGGAAGAACAACTCAACGAACTCCGGCTGAAGTTCGGCATCCTGTTTCAGTCCGGGGCGCTGTTCAACTCGATGACCGTGGGCGAGAATGTCGCGTTGCCCTTGCGCGAGCATACGGATCTGGACGAACAGACCATCCAGATCATGGTCAAGATCAAGCTCGAACAGGTGGGGCTGCGCGAGTCGATCGACGTGATGCCGGCGGAACTGTCGGGCGGCATGAAGAAGCGAGCCGGGCTGGCCCGGGCGATCGCGCTGGACCCGGAAATCATGTTCTATGACGAACCGTCGGCCGGGCTGGACCCGGTCACGACGGCCGAGATCGACCAACTCATTACAGATCTGGCCAAGAAGTTGGGCGTGACAACCGTGGTGGTGACGCACGAGATGGCGTCGGCTTTTCGGATCGCCGACCGGATGGCCATTCTCGACCAGGGGCATCTGGTCAAGGTTGCCCCCAAGGCCGAGTTTGAGGCGTTGCGCAGCAGCGCGGCCACGGGCGATCAGGCGATGGACACGATCCGGCAATTCCTGCGCGGCGAAAGCCAAGGGCCGTTGACAGCGCGGCGGTCGTCGACGGGCTATGAAGATGACATCCTGAGCGTGGTTTGAATAGTCCGCGCCGCCACGGCGGCCGGGGAGAAAGATATGCCCAGAGAGCGAATGGATGAACTGAAAGCCGGGATCTTCGTGGTCGTTGCGCTGTGCGCGACGGCCGGGGTCCTGGTCTGGTTGGGAGCTGCCGACGTCTTCGCAAAGCACGGCCAGCGCGTGTTCTTCAAGGTGTCGATGGACCGTGGAAACCTCGGCGTGGCCGTCGGTAGCCCGCTGAAGATCAACGATGCGACCATCGGCAAAGTGAACGCCATTCGCTTTGACCCTGCCACCGGCCAGACGCTGTACGACGCCATACTCGACCGCAAGGATATTGCGATCCACGCTGACGCTATCGCGGTAGCCGAGTCGGAGTTCGTCGGCGAGACGTCGGTCCTTATCCAAAGTCTAGGCAAAGCGTCCTCGCCGCTGGCCGACCGCGAACATGCCGTGGGCCTGGGCGACACGCCCAGCGTGCTGCTGCGTCAGATGGGCTTTGGCGACGATCAGCGCAAGCAGCTTCAAGAGATGATCCTGGACCTGCAGAAGACGGCCAGCACCGTCTCGGGCATGCTTGCTGTCAACCGGGTCAGCGTCGAGGAGATGGTGATGAATCTCAAGAGCATGTCGGCGAACCTCAACGCTGCCGCCAAGGAGATCCGCCGTAACCCGTGGCGGCTGCTGGAGAAGCCGTCGGACAAGGAGATTCGCAGCCAGAACCTCTACGATGCCACGCGAGCGTTTTCCGAAGGGGCCGGCGAACTGGACGACGCGGTGGGGCGGCTATCGGCCCTGCGTGAATCAAGGCCCGAGGGCATCAAGGCCGACGATCCGGACCTGACTCGCCTCCGCGAGCAATTGCACGGCTCGTTCGAAAAGCTGCACGCCGCGGAGAACAAGCTCTGGGAGGAGCTGAATAAGTAAGGGGCGGATGGGCTGAAATCAGGCTGTTTCAGGTGCTTGGATGAGAGCGCAACGGCCTCTGAACACACGCTGCGTTTGTCCATCCGCAGCCAACAATGCCTGTCCATAAATTCTTTCTGGCCTTGACTGTACGAGGTGGTGTGGGTAACATGTAAATGGCACTTGGTGGCGACTGCTCATGCTGCTAGGTGTTTTGGCTCATCGTTCCTTCGCCGCAGTTTGGTCGAGGGAGGCATACGGAGGTATGCGTTGAAAGCACCGCTCGCGGTGCGGCGGCTTGGTTAGGGTCGAGGGACCCGCGACCAGCAAAAAAGCCGACGTGCCCGGGCTGCTTTTTTGCGCTGACAATTCGTGGCTTTGCCCTCTCCATCTGCTGTCATTGACGTGCCTTGTGTGCCCCCTACGGAAGAAGCCCATGAACGCCCCGGTGCGTTCTACCCGGCGGTCTTGGCCATGTAGATAGCCGACGCATTCAAACAGGCGTGCATCAGGATCGACGGCCAGAGCCGGCCGCAACGCTCGTAGTTGTACCCCAGGCCGATGGAGAAGATGACCAGCGGCAGCAGATCCTGATAGTTGGGCACGTGTACGGAGGCGAACAGCACCGACGTAACCACAATCGCCGGCCAGGGGCGGTGAAAGTAGCGGCGCAGCAGCGACTGCAACAAGCCGCGGAAGAATATCTCTTCCGCCAGCGGGGCCAGGATGGTGGCGCTGAGAATCGTCAGTGCGGTCCACGCTGGGCTGGCGATTCGGAGGAACTGGAGCAGGTCATGCTCATGCCGGAGCGACGCAGGCACGATCCACTGGCTGACGAGCATGCCCAGCCAGACCAGCGGCGCGATGACCACAAACCCGCCGATGCCGCGGGTGAGTTGCCACAGCCTGCGATCCACCGCCAACCCCAGCCCTTGGCCCAGCTTGAGCAGAAATGTCATGTCCGCGATGAGCAGGCTCACCAGGATCAGTGCGATCTGGCCGACTATAGCGGCGAACACTTCGACCTCGGCCGGGGTCGGATGCTCACGGTCGATAGTGATTCCCGCTTGGCGGGCAATGGCCTCCGAGGCAGCGAACTGCGCCGCCCCGAATATGACGAACGCGATGATTACGTGTAACGGGTTGAGTGTATTGGGGCGTTCGGGCGCGGTGTCAAGCCTCAGCGGGTGTGGCCGGATGACCCGGGCCAGGGCCCAGATGAACAGGACGACCACGCAGGGAATGAGCAATGCGAATACCCGCCCTTGCAGGAGGTCCTGCGCGGGCGCCGAAGCCGAGCTCTGCGCCAGTAAGAACAAAGCGTTTGACATTATGCTTTCAATCGATAACGTGAGCGAACCGTGGACGAGAATATATTGGAAAAAATCGTCGAGACCAAGCGCAAAGAGGTCGCCCAGGCCAAAGCCCTCCGGCCGCTGGAGGAGTTGCAGGCGGCGGTGGCGAAGCTGGAGCGGCCCAGGAACTTCTTTACGGCCTGTTCGCGTCCGCCGCGGCGGCTCGTGAACGTCATTGCCGAGATCAAGCGGTCTTCGCCCTCTGCCGGTTCGATGCGGCCCGATCTGGACCCAGCCAGCATTGCCCGAACGTATGCTGCAGCCGGGGTCAACGCTATCAGCGTTCTGACCGACCGTGAGTATTTCGGCGGCTCGCTGGATGACCTGCGGGCCGTGCGTGCGGCCGTGGACTTGCCGCTGCTGCGTAAAGACTTCATCATCGACCCGTATCAGCTATACGAGGCCCGCGAGGCCGGGGCGGACTGCGTGCTGCTGATTGCGGCCTGCCTGCGTCCCGCTGAGCTGATGGACCTGATGATCCTGGCCAACTCGATGCAACTTACATGCCTGCTGGAAGTACACGAACTGGATGAACTGCTTCAGGTGCGGTCGCTGATTGGTTTTCCGCATCCGTCGTACGGCCTGCTGGGCATCAATAATCGAAATCTTAAGACGCTGCAGATCGACCTGAACACGACCATCCGGCTGGCGGACATGGTTGAGAACAAGCCCACGCTGGTGAGCGAGTCGGGCATTCGCACGCGAGCGGATGTGGAGCGGCTGGCCCGCGCGGGCATCAACACCGTGCTTATCGGCGAGACGCTCATGCGCAGCCCGGACATTGCGGCCAAGCTGGAAGAACTTTTCGGTCCGGCCAAGTGACTAGCAGGGATGCAGGGGATTCAAGGGATATAGGAGTTGCAAGGTAGGGTCCGCAGGTTCCTTCGCGCCGTTGCGAAGGGTTCTGCGGACAGGCCAGGCACCGATCAGAAAGGGTCTTGGATGGTTGACGGCAAGGTAGACTGGGCCGCACTTCGCGAGACAACCAATTCTTGGCTTCAAACGGCGTACTCACTTCTGCAACAGGATCAGGCTGGTGGTACAGAGGAACGAAGCAAGGTGAATCATGCGGCCACGTGCTGTCTTCTCATGGCCCGAGAGTACCTCGCGACTGCTTTCGAGGCTTTTGTCGGCGGTCGTCCCTATGCCGGTTTGGCATGCTGTAGGCCTGTCGCCGAGATGGCGTTTACCTTGGGGTGGTGTCTGAGCGAGGACGGCGAGGAACTCCCGCGCATTGGCCGGTGGATGCGAGACACCCTTCAGCAGGAGTTGTCCTTTGTGCAAAGCCTTCGGTCGACGTCGCTATTCGCTGGGGCAACATCTGGCGGCTTCGAGCAAGCTTTGCAAGCTGGCAATGAGGCGCTCAGCATGATGCCGGAAGCACCGCGTCTGCCAAAGCCGAAGGAACTGTTGGCGGGGATCAAGTCTCCGATAGGTTTCTGCGTGGCCGCGACCGATGCCTACGTATTGCTCTACCAGTTCTTTTGCAGCGGTGCCCACAGTCGCTACGCCGCCCTGAGATACTTCGAGGTCGACAAGGATGGCTTACGGCGTACAGATGAGGTGGAAGCGTCCCCGGCTTCGCCGGTAGCTGTTTTGACAGCCGCTTTTTACTTGGTCGATTGCATCCACCGCTGGTTCAAGTGGGATGCGAAGGAGATGACGAAAGAATACGAACGCTTGGTCCGCACGATGGGTGTTGGTGCATGATCCCGCGAATCATCCATGTTCAAGCCTTGTCGGATTACCGCTTGGAGATCCGTTTTGCCGACGGTACGGCTGGGGTGGTCTCGCTGAAAGATCGTCTGTTTGGGCCCGTCTTTGAGCCGCTCAAGGATCCCGCCGTCTTTGCTCAAGCCAAGGTGGATGAATACGGGGCCGTGTGCTGGCCCAACGGTGCTGACCTGACGCCCGACGCACTGTACGAGGCGATTCGGACGCGCTCTCACGTCGCCTGAATCTTCACGTTGAATGTCAGTTCATGCCGTCCAGGCTGCTGGCAGGAGCGGTCGTTACATGGTTGGGCGTGAAGCTCGACCACGAATTCTTGCTCACCGGCCGATGCGGATGTCGAGATGAGCAAGGACAGGGGGATCTCCACTTTGCCTTCGTAGACCGACAGCGGCTCATCGGAGAAGGGCAACTGCACCAGCTTGCCCGGCGGGTAATGCACCTCGACGAGTTCGGCGGGGCCAGTCTTCAACTCCACGGCCAGGGCATCGAGCTCCTTCTGAACCGGCGCGTGCGAGTTCACATGCCAGCCGTTCTGTATGTCCAGCACGAGTCGCAACTCGACATGCTGCCCCGCCCTGGCCGGCCCCTTGTGGCCGAGCAATTCGACGGTCACCGGTCCTTGCTGCGACCGGGCCAGCACGTTACCCGCACGCGCGGAATCTGGCACGGCGCCGGGCGCCGAGTCCAAGTATAGCGACAGGGCCTGTTCTGTGGCCGCGAGCCCGCCGGAGTGCTGCAACAAGAAGCCCTTGAAGGCCTGCAGGTGCCGCCGCGCCGAGTCGAAATACCTGGCCTCGCCGGTCCGACGCCCCAGCCGACAGAGCACGCGGATGGCGAGTGCGTTGGCCGAGGGCGTGGCGGCGTCAAAGGGGCTCCGGAGCCGGCCCAGCAACTCAGGCTGATCTTTCCCGACGAAGAAGAACCCGCCCGCCGGCGCGGCAAAGAGTGTCTGCATTTCATCGCTTAGCCGCTCAGCCAGTTCGAGCCAATGGCCCTCATGCGTGGCCTCGTGCAGTTCGACTAGTCCCTCGGCAAGGTAGGCGTAATCTTCCAGGAAGCCCGCCGGTCCGAACTGTCCCTGTCGCCAGGAACGCATCAGCCGGCCATCGCGGAACAAGTGTGCCTCGACGAACGCAGCTGCCTGCCGTGCCAGTTCGACATACTCCGTCCGCTCCAGCCGCGCACCGGCGTACGCCAACCCGGCAATCGCCAGGCCATTCCAGCACGTCAGGACTTTCTCGTCGCGCGAGGGCGGCACGCGTCGGCTGCGGACCTCGCGGAGCCGCTGCAGGCCGGCTTGCATCCGCCGGCGCAATTGTTCTTCGTCCATGCCCTCCGCGGCGGCGTTCACTTTCAGCGGCCTGGCGAGATGCAGAATGTTCAGCCCCGTCGCCTCGCCGCCTTGCTCGCGATAGTTACCGGCAAGTTCGACGTTGAATACGCGGCAGAACAACTCGCCTTCCGCAAGGCCAAGGCAATCTAGAATCTCCTGACGCGACCAGAGGTAGTACTTGCCCTCGACGCCTTCGCTGTCGGCGTCCAAGGCGGAATAGAAGCCGCCCTGCGGGTCGAGCATCTCACGCCGTAGCCAGCCGACGATGCCATCGACGGCTGCGAGCAACTCGGCATCCTTCAGCAGCAGGTAGCCATCGACGTAACTGCGGATCAGCAGGGCGTTGTCGTACAGCATCTTCTCAAAGTGCGGTTGGAGCCATCGCTCGTCGGTCGAATACCGATGAAAGCCGCCCCCGACGTGGTCGTGGATGCCGCCCATCGCCATCGATTGCAGCGTGACGTCGAGCATCTCCTGGGCCGACGCCTCCCGGCCATGCACCCGCTCGTACGCCAGAAGGGCTAGCGACTGGTGGGGTGGGAACTTGGGCGCGACGCCAAACCCGCCGTGGCGGGCATCGAAAGAGCGTCGCAACCGGTTGATCGTCTCATGCACCACGGCGCGGTCCAGTTCCCCGGCCGCCGGCGGCGGCTCCATGGCCGAAATGTCCCGGATAGCCCGCGCGACCTGCTGGGCCTGGGCCAGCACATCTTTTCGTCGCGTGCGCCAGGCCGTCGAGATCGCCCCGAGGATCGTCTTGAAGCCGGGCATCTGGCCGTGGTCTTCCGCGGGAAAGTACGTGCCGGCAAAGAAAGGTTCGGCGTTGCATGTCATAAAGATCGAGGTCGGCCAGCCGCCCTGGCCGGCGAGCATCTGGGCGGCAGCCATGCAGGCGTCGTCGATCTCTGGCCGCTCTTCCCGGTCCACCTTGATGGCGATGAAATCGCGGTTGAGCAGCTCGGCCACCTCGGCGTTCTCAAAGCTTTCACGCTCCATTACGTGGCACCAATGGCAGGTGGAGTAGCCCACCGAGACGAACAGGGGCTTGTCCTGCGCGCGGGCGGCCGCAAATGCCTCATCGCCCCACGGATACCATTCCACCGGATTGTGTGCGTGCTGAAGGAGGTACGGACTCTTCTCGTGAATCAGGCGGTTGGGCTTAGCTGTCACAGTGACCTCTGTCATGTGAAATTATAGGTTCTATCGCATGGGGCAGATACGCCAGACGCCCGCGACACGCATTCAAAGGACTGTTGACGCACCTTTTCTCTTGTCTGTTGCGCCCGAGGCCAGACAATAGCCGGCATGCGAATCGTCTTTTGCGGCAGCGGTGAATTTGGCATCCCGACGTTGCGGGCTCTGTTGGCCTCCAGCCACGAGGTGGTGGGCATACGCACGCAGCCTCCACGCCCGGCCGGGCGGGGGGGCAAGGAACGTCCCACCCCGGTGGCGGAGTTTGCTCAGGCTGGCGGTTTGGCCTATGAGCCCGTGGCCGATATCAACGAACCGGCCGTGGTCGAGGTAATTCGGCAGCTTCGGCCGGATGTGGTTTTCGTAGTGGACTTCGGCCAGAAGATCGGGCCAGAGCTGTGCCAGTCGGCTGCGCACGGAGCGGTGAACTTGCACGGCTCGCTGCTGCCGGAGTTGCGCGGGGCCGGGCCGGTGAATTGGGCCATCATTCGTGGCTATCATGAAACGGGCGTGACGACTTTCCGCATCGTCGAGAAGATGGACGCGGGCACCATGTTCATCCGAAAAGCCACCAGCATCAGCCCGGACGAGACGGCTGAGGAACTGCGCCGCCGCTTGGCCGAGATCGGCAGCCAGGCCGTCATGGAGACCTTCGGCCTGTTTGCGGCCGGCTGGTCGGCGGGCACCGAGCAGGACCATTCCAAGGCCACCAAGGCCCCCAAACTGAAGAAGAGCGACGGCGTCATCAACTGGGCCGCCGACGCGGTCACGATACGCAACCTGATCCACGGCACGTGGCCCTGGCCGGGCGGGCAGAGCGAGTTCGTCAATGCCGCCGGCAAGAACGTGCCGGTGATGATTGCCCGCGCCGCCGCAGTGGAGCTGGAGGCGACCTTGCCGCCGGGGACGCTTGAACATGATCTCACTATCGCTACCGGCAAAGGCCGTCTGGCGATCCGACAAGTCAAGCCCTCCGGCGGCCGGCTGATGGAATGGCGGGACTTCGTAAACGGTCACCGCGTCGTCCCCGGCCTGCGCTTTCAGAGCGTGCAGCTATGACGGCCGAAAAGAAAACTGCCGGCTCGGCCCGGCCTCGGGATCTGGCGCTACAGGCCCTGATGGACCGCGCGGGCAACGTCTCGGCCCACCTGGCCCGGCTGATTCAGGAGCGGCATCCTGCCCCGGCGGATGCGTCGCTGGCACGCGAACTGGCCTTCGGTGTGCTGCGCCGTCGCCGCACGCTGGACAAGCTACTGGACGCCTTCATGCAGCACAAGACCCCGCCGCCGGATCGCGTGCAAAACGTGCTTCGGATCGGGGCGTATCAGCTGACGTTCTTGCAGCGTGTGCCGGACTTTGCGGCCGTGAATGAGGCGGTAGGGCAGATCAGCGATCGTTCGCCGGGCGTGCGCGGCTTCGTCAACGGCGTGCTGCGCAATCTCGCCCGCAGTTTGTCAGAAGAGCAAACCGGTCCGCCGCCGCGGCGGTCGGACGTGCTGCCGATGGGGCCCGATCAGTTTCGTACGCTGGGCCGGGCCGTGTTCGCCGCGCCCACGCTCGATCCGGCCGGGTATGCCGCCGATGCTTACTCGCTGCCGGACGACTTGGCCAAGAAGTGGGTGGCCGACTGGGGCTTGGCCAAGCTGGCCGAACTGGCGATGCACTCCAACGCCCGGCCGCCGGTGATTCTCCGCGTCGATACCGACAAGATTTCCGTGGCCGACGCGCTGGCTCGGCTGACGGCAAGCGGCATCCGGGCCGAGCCGCATCGCAATGGATCGAGCATCGTCATCGACCAGCCGCTGGATGTGGCCAGCGTCGAGATGTTTGGGCAAGGGCTCATCAGCCCGCAGGACGCGATGGCGTCGGTGGTGGTGGGTGCGGCGGGTTTGCAGCCAGGCATGCGCGTGGTGGATCTGTGCTCCTCGCCGGGCACCAAGACGGTGCAGATGGCTCAGCGGATGCACAACGAGGGCAAGATCGTAGCCCTCGACGTCAGTGCGGAAAAGCTCGAACCCGTGCAGGAGAGTTGCCGCCGCTGTGGCGTCAGCATCGTCGAAACCATGCTTGCGCCGCAGGCTGGGCAATTGGCTGATGAGTCGTGGGATCTTGTGCTGGTAGACGCCCCGTGCAGCAACACTGGCGTGCTGTGCCGCCGTCCCGAGGCCCGCTGGCGCTTCACGCGTAAGCAGGTCGGCGATCTTGTGAACGACCAGCGGCGTCTTATCTTCCTAGCGTCCCAGATGGTCCGCTCGGGCGGAACGCTGCTGTACTCGACGTGCTCGATGGAGGCCGAGGAAAACGCCCAGGTCGTCGCTCACCTGCGCGAGCGTGAGAAAACGTTCCGACTGGTGCGGCAGGAGGTCATCTGGCCCAGCGGCCTGGGAGACGCTACGAACTGGAATGACGGCGGCTTTTTCGCTATTCTGAGGCGGAGTTGACCCGGATGGCCGCAGGTGCCGCCGGCTATCATGGAAATAGGCTCTGGTGAGACAGAAAGGATTCGTGGATGGCCTCTGAAAATGTAGTAACGATCACCGACGCGAACTTTGCCGCCGAAGTGCTCGCATCGTCCGTGCCGGTGTTGGTGGATTTCTGGGCGGAGTGGTGCATGCCCTGCCGTATGCTGGCCCCGACGGTGGACGAGTTGGCCGGGGAATACGATGGCCGGATCAAGTTCGGCAAGCTCAACGTCGATCAGAACCGCGAGGCGGCCAAGCAGTACGGCATCACGGGCATTCCGGCCCTGCTGATTTTTAAGAACGGCCAGCTGGCCAGGAAGATCGTGGGCGTCAAGCCCAAGAAGGACATCAAGGCCGAGTTGGACGGGCAGCTTTAGCAACGGCGAGAAATGTGTCGCGGGCGTCTCGCCCGCGCCGCTAGTCTTGAAGATGACGGGATTGCGCGGGCGAGACGCC
>CAITIS010000126.1 GCA_903892515.1 uncultured Planctomycetota bacterium
GAACGCTTATGCTTCATGTTGCACCTCGTTGGCGGCGTGAGATGCGAGTGGAGGGAACTGGGCTCGTTTTGTGAGTTTTCCCCAGAGGCCTTGCTGCTTTTTGGGTCGGAGTTCTTGTGGCGGCAGTTCATAGAGTCTATCTCCTTTGCGATTGTAGTCGTAACCTTTCAGAAGTCCATGCCTGTACCAGGTCGCGACTGTCTGCTGGGTAACGCCGAGTTCCACAGCCATCTCGTCGGGTGTATGTAGCCCAGCAGCCCGCAGACGATCGAACCGGCACCTGAGCCCGTACTCCCTGCGGAGGCGTTCAACGATCTTCGGGGTGAACGGCAGCTTCATGCCGGACCGCAGGCCCTGGCAATTCAGTTCGGCCGCGATCTCATCATCGGTATGCGCGTCCAGCAATTGATCGATGCGGCGGATTACGTCGGCGCTGGTCATCCGCTCCTTCCACGCCCCCAGCGGCCGCGTGAGAGTCAGCGTCCGCGTAGTGCCGCCCTTGAAGCGGATCTGCACCCGAATCGTGTCGTTCTTCGTCAACGTCACATCCTCGATTACCAGGCGAACCATCCGCTTGCGGTCCTGGTCGGAAGTGTTGGGATCGTGCCACAGCCGGGGCAGGTCCTGTGCCAGCGCCAGCACCTTCTGACGGCTCTGCTCATCCAGGACCACGCGATCCTTCTGCCGCTGCTGTTCATACTGTTCCTGTGCCTCGGCCAATGCGCGAAGCTTGTCGTTCCAGTCGGCCTCCAGGGCGTCGGCCACGAGCCGGTTATTCGGATCGACCTGCATGAAGCGGTTGCGGGCCACGTCGGCTTCGTACCGGGCGCGTTGCACCTGTTGTCGGCGCAACTGGTCCACCTCTTCCAGCCGGGCCTGGAGCTCCGCCTGCACGGCGAAGGCCAGCTCCAACGTCACCGGCTGGACCATCTCCAGCAGCAGCTCGCCGACGGCCTGGTCGATGCCGTAGCCGGGGATGATCTGGCAGACGTCTTCGCCATGCTCGCACTTCTCGTGCTGGCACTTGTAGTCCACGACCAGCTTGTGTTGCCGGCTGTGGTATCCCACTGTCATCCGCCGTCCGCAGACGCCGCATACCACCAGCCCTTGGAGCAGGGCCGGCCCCTGGCCGGGCGGGCTGTTGCGCCGATCCTTGCCCTGCGCCTGGGCGCAGGCCCGCAACGTCCGCAGATGGTCCTGATATTGCTGCCAACTGATGTATCCGGGATGAGCATCGGGAATCAGTGTGTGCCATTCATCCTGCGGCAGCGACTGGGCCGCCCACCGGCCGGTGGTGCGCTTGTGCGCCTTGGTCCGGCCGAAGACGAAGGCCCCGGCATAGCGCGGATTGCGCAGGACCTGAATGGATCGCGTGTGGCACAGCGGCCCCCAGGCCAACTGGCCCTTGTTGACGCCGCCGCGAAGGCGTCGCGGGAAGTTCAGACCGTTCTTGCGGAAGTACTTGACCATCGCCAGGGCCGAGCCGTCCCGCTGGTAGACCTGGAAGAAGGTGCGCAGCGCCTGCTGGACCTGCTTGTCGGGGTCGAGGATGACGCGCCCCTGCATGTCATAGATCAGGCCCACCGGCAGCGGTATCCGCAGTTCGCCGCGGCGGGCCTTGTTGCGGATGCCGCCCTGGAGACGGGCGCGGAGCACGTGCAGTTCCGCCTCGCTCATTGTGCCCTTGAGCCCCAGCAGCAGCCGATCGTTGAACTGGCTGGGATCGTACAGGCCGTCTTCATCCAGAATCAGCGTGCTCGTCAACCC
>CAITIS010000127.1 GCA_903892515.1 uncultured Planctomycetota bacterium
CACAGTCCCCGTTCGTACTCACTCACCTATCGGCAGCCGCCGTCGGCGCCGTGAATCCGCCTGCGGAGGACGTTGTGGACGGTCTGGAGGTCCTGCGTCGCGATCGCAGACGAAGTCGCTCGGCGATTGCGGCCGGCGGGCTTGTCGCCGTGGTGCCCGTGCTGCCGCACGCCGCACATGCGAGCGTCGCGAGCGGGGCGAGCGCCGTACGTGATGTGCGGACAGAGCGAGTACGCATGGCCGGCCCCTGCCGGTTGGCCAATCAGCCCGCGAGAGCCGGCCCCCAGACCGTGCGTACGGCCGCACCTCTCAGGCGTCTCCTATGCCCACCGTGCCGACGCGACGCCGCCCTCGCAAGTGACTCAGTCTCCTACACCTACGAGAGGTGCAGCGAGTATGATCGTTTTGGCTGCGATTCGAAGGCAGTGTTACTCTCCTAGAAAGTCATAACTCCTGCTGGCCCTTGGTCGCGAGCGTGCCCTGGGCCCCCATGCACCACCGTCGTGCTCGCGGGGACAGGGACAGGGAGCGCGTCGTCCGACTTGTCAAAGAGCCAACGCCTCACTATCAGAGGCCGACGCAAAACTGATCGATGCCGAGTGCCAAGCCCATCGAAGGGGAAGACACGTTCTCGGAAGTGCGCCCCGCTATACGGGACAACAGAATACTACCAAGGAGTCTCCCCAGGTTCAACGGTTTCCGCCTGAGATTTCGCCAGGCCATTCGCCGCACGCAGCACGGCGACGACCCGCGAGATAACCGACTCGTCTCCTTCATCCCAGTAGGCGCGTTTGACCAACCAGGGCCCGTCCATCGTTGGCGAGGGATTGCGCCAGATGTTGATGATGTCTCCTTGTCGCTTGCCGGCTCTCTTCTTAGCGGATTCACTCGGAGGATCACAAAGCGGTTTGTGAAGTTCGTCGATACAGATGGATCCTTTGGTCTTTTCAGGTGATGGCTTTCCGTCTTTGGTGCAACAGGGAACGTACCACCACTTGCCGGCCCAGTCAGGGTCCAAGAGGGCTTTGAGGCCAATGTTGGCGGCGGCGTTGAGGTCGGCCTGCAAGCCGCGTGCAGCCGGCGAGAGCGGATCGGCAGAGACAAAGAGTTCCCCGCCTTGCTGCGCAATACGTACAGACGCAGGCGCCTCGGACCTATCTGCGGCAATCGCTGTGCCGTCACGGTGCGACCACTGATGTTTCGGACCGAGCACCCATTTCACTCCTTTGGCGTCCATCCATGTCTTCTCGGTGTCGTTCCAGTGGGCATACAGGTCGGCAAGAAGGACGGTCTCGCGCAACGCTGCTTCCCTCTTGTCGTTCACTTCTTGGAGTGCCTTTTTGACGCGCTTCCAGAGATAGCCGCCCTGACGCACGAAATCGGCGACTGGCACATCGGTGCAGCGAATGCCGGGCGCGCCGGTGCGGGAGTCCTGCCGCGAGGTGTAGCCGGGTGAAACCTCCCGCAGATGCAGGCCGTGGAGTTGGCAGGCCTCGGATAGGTACTTCTTGACCTTGGCGGCCGACCAGGACATGAGCTGGCGGTTCTCGCGGCGAGTGCGGGTTTCCTCGGGGCGGTAATTGGTCAGATTCTCGATGACGACGGCGTGGCAGGGTTTGTCCACACGCTGGCACGGGCGTTTACGATCACGTTTGCCCTCGGCGGGCTTGGTGCGCCCCACGCCCAGCGCGGCCTCGGCGATGCGGCTGGCCAATTGCTTGACGCGCTGCTCACGCATTCGTTCCATTGCGTCCAGGATGTGCCTGCCGAAGTCACGCAGTGCGTCCTCGCCCTTGGCTGGGACATTCTTTCGCGAGTCTTCCGGCTCCGGCCGCATGTGATAGGCCTTCTGAACCTGATAGAGCAGCTTGAGCGTGGCGATGCGCGTCAGCGATAATCCGCCGACGTTCCAGGCGGCAGGCGAGTTAGCCGCCGCCCCGCGCCGCAGAAGGAAGGCCCGAAGTGTGCGGAGGTGCCCGGTCTTGCCACGCCAGGCAACATCCCGGACCTGCCATAGCTTAGCCCAAAGTGAATGGGAGGATGCTGTATCGTCTTGGGCGAGCTTCTGGGCTACCGGGCTCAACAGCTTTTCAATGCTGCTGCGGAACTGGCGGCGGGACTCGCCGGAGTCCTCAGTCCACGCGGGCAGGTCGGTGCCAATCAAGGGCTTGATCTGCCGGTCCCATTGCTCAGCGGCCCACGGATCGGCCCAGCGGTCACCGCTGAAGAGTCCATGCCAGAGGACCAGAGCGTCCAGAAGCATCGACTGACGATCTTCACTGGATGCCGCTGAGCGTCCGCCGCCGGGCGTCAGCTTGTTTGCACCGGCCATGAAAGCGTAGGCGATTCGGGCTGCGTCGCCGTGGCGGCGCAGGGCCAGTCTGGCGGAATCTACTCCTGCCGCGAGCAATTCGTCGATGCGAACGGGCAGGGCGTTGTCAGCCGAACGCTTGCGACCGAAGGCGTCCTCAAGATGCCGAATCGTCTCGATTTCCGCCGGTGAGGCCTTACGCGGGGGCCGGTCTTCACCGGGCAGCTTGATGAGAAACTGCCTATCCAGCCGCGCCCACGGCGCCGGGTGCGGCATCTTCCTGACTTCGCCGGTGCTCTGATCAATGCTGTCTATCCGGTCGGCGCCGATGCGACGGTAAACGATTGTTTCAACGATCCTCTGCCCCTTCTTGCGCCCGTGATTGTGAATCTTCTCCGTCGGCCGCGGCAGGTGGATGAAGAGGTCCGCGTCCGTGGGCAAAGAATGATTCGCGGTTCCGCAGGCGGCGGTCATTTGCTCGGCGGTGAGAGTCTCCCACACGGCGCAGGCAGCGGCGTAGCGATGGCCAAGGTCCACGGAAAGCACGCGCAGCCCGGGGAGGCGCGCAAGGACAAGCTTGCTCGATCCCAACCGCGCATCGTTGTTTTGATGCTTGACCGCGTATTCGCCCTTGCGAGACACGAAGGGCCTGGCGGGGGCGTCGTCAGAGAACTGAGCGGCATATGTGATCCACGGCCCGGCTGCCTGAAGCTTGGCAGAGAAGGAAACCAGCCAACGAATGCGGCTGCGCATCTGTTTAGCCTTCGCGTCCCATCCGTGCTTGGCAACGCGCTGCGCGATGGCGTCAAGCTGTGCCCGAGGCGCCTGGAGACGGCCGTTCCAATGGTCCTCGTCGAAAACTCCGAGGATGGCGACGGAAGAGCCGGCCTGTGCCCCGGCGGCAGCCCGGCCCAGACGATCGGCACGCGTAACTTCGGTCTTTGCCTGATCACTCGCGGCTTGGCGCAGGACCAGGTCTGCTGTCAGACGTTTGCATGACCAGGCCGATCTTGGCGCCGGGCACGGCGCCTCTTGGCAGATCCGGATGTCAGCGTTTTGATGCGGGCAGAACTCGCAGAGGGGAAGGCCGTCGTGGAGTTTCTGCCCATCCCAAAGCCCCATGGCGATGGCCTGGCGTGAGGACAGCCATGCCATACGCTGCTTGCTGTCGCGGAACCGGTTCTCTGCTTGAGAGAGTTTCGACTTCGAATCCGCCTGCTTCTCCGGCGTCTTGGCCTTATCAGTACATTCCTGCACCTTCGCCAAGTCCGCCTCTCTTTGTGTCAACTCAGCGCGAGCCTTCGGTAAATGAGATACGGCAGCATGAGCGGCGAAACGGATATCCCAGCGAGAATTGCCGAAGTCACAGAAGACGGGGTGGGCCAGTGGGTCGGGATGGCGATAGGCCGGAACCTTGAACCGCTGCCGCTTGGACTCCGCGTCCGTCGCGGCAGCGTAGTCGATGAGCGGCTGGGCCGTCGCATCACCGTTTGGCCGCCAGACTAACACCGCATCATTAGCAACGAGAGCCTTGAACAACTGTTCGTGGCCAAATTTCTCTTCGTCGTCCCACTCCGATTGAACGCGGGTGACCGCTTCCTTTCTTTCTTCCACCGACGAACATCTCGACCAGGCTTGGACGATAGCCCGCCAAGCCTTTGCATGTGTGCCGCCCAGGGCACGCTTTCGGATTGAAGAGCCATCCGTCGCCGCCCCAGCATCCCGATAACGGACTTCGCAAAAGTTGTCCAGCCAATCCTTTGCCGCGCGGGGAACCTGATGCATCTTGACGGCATCGGCCGTGAACTTCTCTCGCTCTGATTCGGCCCGTTTGATCCAACTGTGGCCGATTGACACCCGTCGGGCAGCATGATCGAGCATGACGGCGTACTGGCGGTGGTTTGAGGAGGCATTATTGGACGCGTAGGTGAACCCGGTTGCCATAGCCACGTCAGTCAATATGACGGTTGCATACGGGCGGGGACCCTTTGGATTTTGGGTGCGTCGCTGGCCAGATTCGATGAACCGCTCTCGGGCCTCTGCGACCGTCTGTGCCAGACCCGACAGGTCATCTGGCGTCAGAACTTCCGCACTGGCAAGTTTCGGCAAAAGTCTGAAGAAATGACTGCGGCGTTTTGAACCGGTGTAGCTGACTGCGCTGAAGACCGCTTCAACCGACGGATTATCACCCCCAAGTCCCTGGCACAAGGCAGCAACCAGACTTGCTCCGCTTTCGCCCGATACGATGTTTTGGAGGTTTTCGGCAAAGGCCGCATATCGTTTTGCGATGGCCGAGAAGTCGGCTCCTGCCTCCTGGCCGCCTCGGAGGCTCAACCAGTTGCCAGCCTTCTGCACCAGATCCTTGGCCTTGTCCTCGGCAGCGGTGTCGGAGTCGGAGTCCTCCGCAGTCTTGAGCGGCGCGAGATATGCCCCTCGGCTTCCGAAGAAAGGTTCGAGCAGATCCCAGACTTCTTCACGAGTCAATGAGTCGCCGATGCGCTGACGGGCCGCGTCAAATGCTGCGCTGCGGTTCACCCACACCGCATCGTCACGGATTGCCGCCGACAGCGACGGTGTGCAGTCGGCAATCCAGCCATCAAGGTCCGCGCCTTTCACGCCGCGCTTATCAAGAATCTCACCTAAAGCGCGCACTACCTTCTCGTCGCGGCTCGCTTGAGAATCATCTTTCCCGTTGGCGATGACGAAGGCATCGTGCGGGTCGCTGTCCTTCGGGGCCGACTCGACGCTCAGCCAGGACAGGGCCAGGAGGATACGCCGGTTGCGACGATCGGCAGTGGAATCACGGGCGGGTTCGCCCTCGCCTTGTGAAGTTCTTGCCTCCGCCAGCGTGTGGCAAAGCCCGCCGCGAAGCGTCAGCAGCCAATCGCCGAAGACCTTGGCGCCCTTGTTCACGGCCTCGTGCGTGGCCCACACGGCATCGCGCCAAGAGTCATCCTTTGCGTCGGCGCCGTGCAATCGAAGCGTGTAGGCCCTTTGTGTCGTCGGAGAAGCAACACCAGAATCAGCCATAGTATGCCCCCGTTAACGGGTAAGAAGCCATCTCGTCAGATCGATTCATCCCGGACATGACGCTGGATTATCACACGAAACCGCAGTTTCCGCGAGGTCTTTCTACTCCTGCGCTCTATCCTGCCCCGAGTGTCATGAGCTGCAGACCGTGCCAACCTGACCGTGCCAACCTTGCGGAGACGCCACATTGTCAGTACAAGATGTAGTACATAAATCCGGTGGAAACGCATTTTCGTGAGCTGCGGAAAGCCGATTGCCGAGCGACGGGCGTCTGAACATGGCTGTGAACCATCATTCCTCACCTGCGGCCAAGATCGCCCTGTTCCGTTCCCTTTTTCGTGGCCGCGACGATGTGTATCCTCGACGTTTCGAGAGCCGCAAGACCGGCAAGTGCGGCTATTCACCTGCTTGTTCCAACGAGTGGGCCCGGGATCTGTGCGACAAACGAGCCGTCAAGTGCGCCGAATGTCCCAACCGCCGCTTTCTTCCTGTCACCGACGACGTGATCCGCTGGCACCTCTCCGGCGAGGATGATGCTGGGCGCGACTTCGTCATGGGCATCTATCCGATG
The DNA here is from genome assembly GCA_903892515.1 of uncultured Planctomycetota bacterium. GTDB lineage: Bacteria > Planctomycetota > Phycisphaerae > SM23-33 > SM23-33 > CAITIS01. The sequence goes on from CAITIS010000127.1 coordinate 5,913, forward strand.
CTTCAGGACGAGACATGCTATTTCCTGGCAGCGGATTTCGACAAGCAGAGTTGGCAAGCGGATGTGGAGGCGTTCCTGGAAACATGCCGCCAACTGAACCTGCCAGCCGCGTTAGAGCGATCCCGTAGCGGTAATGGCGGGCATATCTGGCTGTTCTTCGACCAGGCAATCCCGGCCGTGCTGGCGCGGAAGCTCGGGGCGCACATCCTGACCGAGACGATGGAACGCCGCCCGGACATCGGCCTGGATTCTTATGACCGGTTCTTTCCCAATCAGGACACGCTGCCCAAGGGTGGATTCGGCAACCTCATCGCGTTGCCGCTCCAGAAACAGCCACGGGAGCGTGGAAACAGCGTCTTCCTCGACGAACAGCTCACAGCTTACCCCGACCAGTGGGAATTCCTGGCGACCGTTCGGAAGATAGGCCGGTCCGAGTCCGAGCAAATTGTTCGCGATGCTGAAGGCAGAGGGCGAGTTGTTGGGGTGCGCCTTGCGATGGCGGATGAAGACGACGACGCGCCATGGACCGCACCGCCTTCACGCCGGAGGAAAGAACCGCAGATCCTCGGGCTGCTGCCGGAGATCATGGAACTGGTCCTCGGCAACCAGATATACATCGCCAAGAACGCATTACCCCCTGAACTTCGCAATCGGCTGCTCCGGCTGGCGGCGTTCCAGAACTCCGAATTCTACAAGGCCCAGGCGATGCGTCTACCCACGTACGACAAGCCGCGCATTATCGCCTGCGCTGAAGATTATCCGCAACACATCGGTCTGCCTCGTGGTTGTCTGGAGGACGTGCACGACTTTCTGTCCGACCTGAAGATCAAGCCTGTCATCCGCGATGAACGTTATGAGGGCAAGCCGTTGGACGTCTCGTTCCAGGGAGAGTTGCGCCCGGAGCAGAAGACCTCCGCAGAGGCCATGATTGCCCATGATACGGGGGTCTTATCCGCCACGACCGCTTTCGGAAAAACAGTGGTTGCGGCATGGCTCATCGCGAAACGTGGAGTTAACACATTGGTGCTCGTGCATCGCCGACAACTGCTGGAACAGTGGGTCGAGCGGCTGGCGACGTTCCTTGGGTTGCCGGTGAAAGCCATCGGCCGGATCGGTGGCGGGCGGAAGAAGCCGACAGGCGCCCTGGACGTGGCCGTCATCCAGAGCCTGGTACGCAAGGGTGTGGTGGACGACCGGGTTGGGGAATACGGCCATCTTGTCGTGGATGAGTGTCACCATCTGTCCGCTCAGAGTTTTGAGCAGGTCGCCCGGCGCGCGAAGGCGAGATACGTCACGGGCCTGTCGGCCACGGTGACCCGCAAAGACGGCCATCACCCGATCATCTTCATGCAGTGCGGACCCGTGCGATATCGCGTCGATGCGAAGGAGCAGGCCCTCGCGCGGCCCTTTACGCACACGGTGGTTGTCCGTCCCACAGGGTTCTATCCGCTGAAGACCGCCAACCCGGACGCTCGGAGCCAATTCCAGGACTTGTATGGTGATCTGATCGCAGACGAGAACCGCAACCGGCTCATCTGTGAAGATATTGTGCAGGCCGTCCGCGAAGGTCGTTCGCCCGTGATGTTGACGGAGCGTACCGAGCACCTCGATCATCTGGCCGAACTCTTGTCTCCTGCAATACGCCACGTGATTGTCTTACGAGGCGGCATGGGCAAGAAGGAACTCAACGCCGTCATCGCTCGACTGGCGACCATCCCCGAAAATGAGGAACGCGTGTTACTGGCGACCGGGCGATACATCGGGGAGGGATTCGACGATGCCCGGTTGGACACCTTGTTCCTGACGCTACCAGTGTCATGGCGCGGGACCATCGCGCAGTACGCTGGCAGATTGCACCGCCTGCATGATCGAAAACGCGAAGTCCGGGTGTACGATTACGCCGATCTCAACGTGCCCATGCTGTCGCGAATGTTCGACCGGCGTTGCCGGGGATACGAGGCCATCGGATACTCGATTCTGCTTCCCGCCAGCGCCGTACCAGGCTGGCCCTCTGATGTGCCGCTCCCGGTCGATCCTGTGTGGAAGAAGGACTACGCCGCCAGCGTGCGGCGGCTGATCTGCGACGGCGTAGACCTTCCGCTGGCAAACTTGTTTGTCCATGCGGCCCGGTCCATGCCTGCCGACGCAGAGGGAGCCGACCGTGCCCGAAGTGCAACAGAGGCGTTTCTGTACCGTCGGCTGGAGAGCTTGCCGGAGACATCCGGCCGATTTCGCCTGAATGCGGAAGTGCCAATTGCCTTCGATGGGTGGGGCAAGATGGAGGTGGATCTGCTGTGCGCTGACGCACGTGTAGCCGTGGAACTGGATGGCGACCAGCATCTCGCCGATCCTGACGCCTACCGCCGCGATAGACGTAAGGACGCATTGCTCCAGAAAGACGGTTATTTTGTCTTGCGCTTCCTGGCCCAGGACGTCGGCAAACGCCTCGATGACGTTCTCGACACCATCCTGCGTACGCTGTCAAACCGGCGTCGCTCGGATTAGACTACCCGGCTGAAAAGCTTGAATGCTTTTTCGTGACCCAGGAGTGGCGAATGGCCAGTAAGTGGTCTTCCAAGCTAAGTCCGAGGGGCGCTCGCCGCCAGCCAACGAGCCTTGCGCAGCCCGCGCGAGAAACCAAGGCCGGAGAGATTCTCGCGCAACCTGATCATGAGATGAGGAGATAGGCCATGAGTGACCACACGCTTTCCTCGCCGCTGCCACCAGAAGGGCAGGTCCTCATCTACCGCGACGGGGCGTTGCATCTGCGCGTACGCGTGGAGGGACAGACGGTTTGGCTGCCTCAGCGGCTGATCGCCGAACTCTTCCAAGTGACGGTTCCGACCGTAAACGAGCACTTGAGTCATGTTTACGCTGAGGGCGAACTTGATCCCGGGCCAACTATTAGGAAATTCCGAATAGTTCAAATGGAGGGTGGCCGGCGGGTTTCGCGCGAGGTGGAGCACTACAGCCTTGACGCCATCCTTGCCGTTGGCTACCGCGTTCGGTCACCACAAGGCACACAGTTCCGCCAATGGGCTACCGCCCAGTTACGCGAATTGCTGGTCAAGGGCTTCGTCTCGGACGACGAGCGCATCAAGGCCGGCCGTACGATCGGCCAGGACTACTTCGACGAGTTGCTCGCCCGCATCCGGGACATCCGCTCCAGCGAGCGGCTGTTCGATCAGAAGATCACCGATATCTACGCCACGAGCATCGATTATGATCCAAGCGCCGACGTAACGCAGCGATTCTTTCAGACCGTGCAGAACAAGGTGCACTGGGCCGCCCACGGCCACACCGCCGCCGAGGTTATCCATGAGCGGGCCGACGCCGCCAAGCCCCATATGGGCCTGACCACATGGAAGAATGCGCCCGCTGGGCCCATCCGAAAGGCCGATGTAGGCACTGCCAAGAATTACCTCAACAAAGACGAAATCGAGACGCTGAACCTGATCGTCTCGGCCTACCTCGATTTTGCCGAGTTGCAGGCCCGTGCCCGCCGCGCGATGCACATGAGCGACTGGATCACTAAGTTGGACGATTTCCTGCGGCTCAGCGAGCGCGACATCCTCACCCATGCCGGGAAGATCAGCCACGATCTGGCGGTTGAGCACGCCCACCAACAGTTCGCCAGGCACGAGGACAAGCAACGAAGACTAGAGGCCACGAGGCCCACCAGCGATTTCGATCAGGCCGTGGAAGACGTAAAGCAGTTGGGTAAGTCTTCCAAGTGCCTGCCTCCGCCCAAACCCGCCCAATCGGGCCGCCGCAAACGGAAAGGCTCCGGCAATGACTGAACGTTGAGACAACGAAACGGCATCGTACAGCCTGGAACAGATGTGACACGGTTTCCCCGTTCGCGGAAAGCTCTCGGAAATCCTGAAAGAAATATGTTGGACGCTCCTGCGTCAGCCGGAACGCCCCTCACCTGAAGCGGCTCAGGCGGCGATCCTGATGGCACACGCGGCGTGGAGTGCGCCACTGGACGCCCCCGAACCCGCCACGGCGTGGCCGGCTTCGTGCAGGCAGACCCGCCAGCGGACGGCTACATCCCGGGCACTGCGACGGCTGCTTCCTGTGTGAACCCTGCGTTACTTCTCCTCCAAGCCGGCCAGTTCCTGTTGCTCCTGCCAGAGCAGTGGTAGATCCCGCCGCAGGCCCAACAGCGACATGCCGCCCGACTCCTGGCCGTTCAGGATGGCTTCCATGATGCTGGGCGCCAGCGACGCCAGGCGGATGGTGCGGGCGACGTATGACTGGTCCAGCTTGAGCTTGCGGGCCAGATCGCTGTTGGATTCCGCCTCGCCGGCCTCGATCATCTCCTGCCACCGGAAGGCCCGGGCCACAGCCAACGCCAGCGGTGCGGGCGGCTTGACAGGCAGGGCACTGGTGGCGACCGCGTCAGGCGGCAGGACGACCTCTTTCCGCCCTGACCGCCGGCGCAGGTTCATCGGAACGTCGATGACGATGGTTTCGCCGTCGCGGCGCACGACGGGCGTGCCGGGTTTGGCCTTCTTCTTGGGTTTGGTCATACGGTCGCCTCCTCAGGTTCCAGTGCTTCGGCGCCGATCTCGGCCGCCAGTGTGATCAGGCCCGTCGGCCGCAGGCGGATGCTCAGACCGTCGGGCCGCACGGTGGCCATTTCAACCAGCAGGCGGACGATCCGTTCCTTCTCGGCCGGGAAGAGTTCTTCCCACGGCGGCTCGATCGTCCGCAGAGCCTGTGCCACATCCTGTTCACTGGGCAGGTCAACTGCTTCGCGCAGGCGATCCTCTGCACTCTGGTCTCGCATACCGCGGAACGTCCGGGCGATCATCTCCGGATCGGCGAAGATGTCCTTCAGGTACGTGAACACCGCACCCTCAATCTGGCCGGCGGCGACGGATTTGACCTCGCAGGAATCGTGCCCCTTCTTTCCGGCGGCATGGCAGAGATAGTAGTAATACCGCTTGCCCCGGCGGGTCGTGTAGCTGGGCACCATGGCTGCGTCGCAGCAGCCGCAGCGGAGGATGCCTTTGAGGATTGCCGTGGTGGTCTTCCGCGTCTGGTTGGCCCGGTAGTTGCGGTTCTTGTCCAGGATCGCCTGTACGCGGTCCCAGGTCTTGCGGTCGATGATGGCCTCGTGCTCGCCCTTGAAGCTTTCGCCCTTGTGGACTACCAGGCCGATGTACCTGGAGTTGGTCAGCAGGTGGTGCACGTCAGTCTTAAGCCACGGCCCGCCGCCAATAGCGCGGCCCTTCTTGCTGGTCCACGCCTTCATGCGGTGGCCCTTCACGTTGAGCTCATGCGCCACCTTCATGCAGGAGCCGACCTGACAGAAGCGGCCGAAGATGTGTCGCACCAGCTTGGCCTCTTCCGCATTCACCACCAGGCGCATCTTTTCGCGGTCGACGTCGTAGCCCAGCAGCGGCCTGCCGCCGACGTACTTGCCCTTGCGCTTGGCGCTGGCGATCTTGTCGCGGATACGTTCGGCGGCGACCTCGCGCTCGACCTGGGCGAAGGACAGGATCATGTTCAGGAACAGCCGGCCGGCGCTACTGGTGGTGTCGATCCGCTCCGTCACCGATGCAAATGACACCTGCCGCTGCTCGAATCCCTGCATCATGTTGAGGAAGTCGCGCAGCGACCGCGACAGCCGATCCAGCCGGTAGACGACCACCACGTTCACGAGCCCCGCTTCAATATCCCCCAGCAGCCGCTGGAGGCCCGGACGCTCCAACGTGCCGCCGGAGATGCCGCCATCGCTGTAGTCGGTGGCCAGGGCAGTCCAGCCCTCGCTGGCGAAGCTGGCGATGTAGGACTCGCACATGGCCCGCTGGGCGTGGAGGCTGTTGTACGCCTGCTCCAGCCCATCTTCGTTGCTCTTGCGGGTATAGATGGCGCAGCGCACCACCTTCTTTTCCGTCGTGGCGATCGTCATGCCTCCCTCCCCACCAGGCCAAAGAACCTCGGCCCGCTGCAATGCTGGCCGCTGATGGGCAGCGCCACCGCCGTCAGCGTCCGATACCGCTTGCCCTGATACTCCAAGCCACCGTCGGCGGTGGCGGTGACAATATGTTCGGCGCCGTGCCAGTGGCGCACCAGCCGCGTGCCGGGCGATACAAGGCCATCAAGGGCATCCGCCGAAATGTAAGCTTTCCGTTCATCCCCGGCCATGAGCCCGCCGGCGTGGTTTCGGCGGTGGGCATGGGCGTGCATCATTTCCGCGAGGGCGACGAGGTCATCTGCCAGCCCTCGGGCTTCTGCGGCTTCTGCCATCACTGTCGCGAGGGCAACACGCACTACTGCGAGCATGCCTTCACCACCGGCGGCGATGGCCCCGCCGACGTCTGGCCCGGCGCGTTTGCTGAGTACATGCGGACGAAGGAAACCTGC
>CAITIS010000128.1 GCA_903892515.1 uncultured Planctomycetota bacterium
GGCCTCGGCTTTGCGGACCTCGGCGCGGGCGTTCATCGCGGTGATCAGGGCGGCGTAATTGTCCACCTTGCCCTTGAGGTTCTGCTCCAGTTCAGAAAGCCAGGCATCGACGGTCGCCTCGACGCCGCTGAGATCACCGCCGGCTTCCGTCAGCAGGTCGTCCAGGGCCTGAAGGTCTTCGGTGATGTCCAGTAGTGTTCGGTTCATGGGTGTCTCCGTGGAGCGTGGTCTCGAAAGAGGTCGTCGTCGCTCAATGGCCCCCGCATTGGCCTTCGGCCACAAGCTGAACGCGACGCACGTCAAAGGCGTTGACGCCGAATTCTCTGGCCAGGAAGGCGCCGAAGACGAGATTGGCGACCATGCCCACCGGCGTGCTGGCGTCGACGATGATGACGTTGATGCTCTCGTCGACGGCGTACCACGCATCCATCCTGACGCGGGTGCGGCCGAAGATGCCCTCGGCCGCCAGCAACGCCAGCCGTAGCGTGTCCTCAGCATCCTGAAGGTCGATGTCCTCGCTGAATCGGTATCTGTAGGCGTTCGTTCCCATCGGTGTCGAATCTCCTTTCCCGCGGCGGATCACTCGCCGCATTCACAGGGTTATTCGCCGCCGAGGCCCCCGACTGGCCGTTTGGGCATGCAGAAACTAATTCGCAACCTCCCCGAACTTTGGGCACAAGCATTCCCGAATCCTTCACGCCTGCGGGGGAACTTTGAGCCCAATCGAAGCCACGCCGTTTATGTGAAAACTCAGTTGCCGTCTACCCGGGGCGCCCCGGGGACATCCGAGCACTTTCGATCACGAAAGGGATGTGCAGATGGCAACGAAAGCGATGTTGAATCGGTACGACGGGGTGATGGAGGACGAGGTAGTCGGCCACGCGGTCAGGAAGATGAAGCAGTTGGGATTCCCGCGAAGCGAGTGGGAGGATCTGCTCCAGAACCTGGCCATCGAGGTCTTGGCCTTCAGGTTCCGCCCGGACAGGTGCAACGGCGCAAGCCGCACGACGGTCCTGTGCGCCCTGATCAACCACCGGCTGGTGTCGATGTTGCGTGCCCGCTCCAGGTACCAGAGGCGGCTGGAACAGCTCGACCTACGGGAGGTGTACGAAGAGCCAACGGAGCTCCGGGCCGACGTGCGCGCCGCCACGGCCGACCTGAACGGCCGACAACTGCGGGTCGCGTGCGGACTTTCCGAAGGCGTGTCGGTCTGTCGGATTGCCAGAGACATGGGCTGCCCTCGCGGAACGGTACGCCGTCTCGTCCAGCAGATTTGTCGGCGCTTCGAGAGCATCGGACTGGACGGGTGGGTCCGATGACGACCACCACGGGAACCGCAGAGGATACTCGGCGGGGATCCGCCGAATTGAGTGGATTGCCATCGCCCCCCGAGCAACCTGTACAAGGGCCGCTTTCCGCCAAGTGGATTACGGCCGAACTGCTGGAACGGACCCGCCAGGTGTGGTCGGTGGTGTACGGCCGGGAGATCTCCGCAGACGAAGCGGTGGAGATTCTGATCAACGTCAGAAACCTGGCGGAGGTTCTGCTGGACATCGAAAACGGAAGGGAAGGACTATGAACATCGTGGTGTGGGCGCGGGTTTCGTCCAAGGACCAGTGCGACGGCTACAGCCTGGACGCTCAGCTCCGGGCGAGCCGCGACAAGGCCCAGCGAGAAGGATGGAAGATCGTCCGGGAATTCGTGGTGGCCGAGTCGGCCAAGAAGGGCGCCGAGCGGTCCATCTTCAACCAGATGCTCAAGTGGGTCCAGGCCAACGCCCGCCGGGAGCAGATCAACGCCATCTTGAGCCATAAGCTCGACCGCGCCTGCCGCAACATGCGGGACGCGGTGCGTTTGCAGGAACTCGAGGACTCCTGCGGCGTGCGTCTGTGCTTCGTCGACAACCAGTTCGGCCCCGGAGCGGCCGGCCAGTTGTCGTTCAACGTGATGGCCGCCGTCGCACAGTACTACAGCGACAATCTCCGAACCGAGGTGCTCAAAGGCATGGAAGAGCGCATCCGGCAAGGATGGCCCCTGGGATGCGCGCCGTTCGGCTACTTCAACGACCAGGACGACGACAACGAGCCGGTCAAACCGGACCCCGAGAAGAGCGAGACGGTCGTGCGCATCTTCATGCTGTTCTCCACCGGGGCGTACACTTTCAGGACGCTTGCCGATAAGTTGGAAGCCGAAGGCCATACTTACCGCCTCAGCCAAACTCGGTTCCACCGCACCGCCTTGTCCTATATCCTGAACAACCGCTTCTACATCGGCGAGATGGTGCGGAACGGGAAGGTCTATGTCGGGAAGTTCCGGCCGCTGGTGGATCGGCAATTGTACGAGGCGTGCAGGCAAATCCTCACCGGCAAGAATCGACGCACGGGCAAGCCGCACATTCCCTATTCCGGCGGGCTGTTCCGATGCGCGTTCTGCGGCCGCGCCATGACCGGCGAGCGTATCCGCCGCAAACTGCGCGACGGTTGCGTCAACGAGCATATCTACTACAAGTGCATGGGGAACGGGACCAAGGACCACCCCAACGTCCGCTGGCGGCAGGATGACTTGGATGAAGCCGTGCTGAAAGACCTGCGGACGCTACGCCTGCCGAGCGAGGACGTCGTGCAATGGTTCCGTGACTCCGTCAAGGCTGCGTTCGGTGACATGGCGGCCGATCAGACCACGCACAAAAGGATGCTCGGCAAGCGGCGGACGGACCTGAAGCAGATGCAGGACCGACTTCTGACCGCCTTCCTCGACGGCACCGTGGACGAGGCTACCTTCAAGGCGAAGTCCGAACAACTCAAGGCCGAGCAAGAACGGCACGCCGTCGTGCTGGAGAAAGCGGAAGGCATCGACGCTAAGAGCGGCCAGCAGGCTCTGGAGATGTTCGACTTCAGCCAAAGTCTCGTGGAAAAGTGGCAGGGTTCGAACTTAGCCGAGCATTGTCGGATTCTAGCCCGGGTGAGTTCGAACCGCATGCTGAGCGACGTAAGTCTAGAGGTGGAAAAGAGATCGCCGTTCGGCATTATAGCCGAACGGCGGTTTCTAAAGGATACTACACCCGACAGGATTCGAACCTGTAACCCTCGGTTCCGAAGACCGATGCGCTATCCAATTGCGCCACGGGTGCTTTCTGCTGATTCACCTTAAGAATAGCGGTTTTCCCGCGTGTATCAAGGGGTTTCTTGCTGTCGGCCTCTATCGCCTCGCGTCCATGAAAGTCGGCCAGAGTCGGCTCAGAAATGCAAGGTTTGGCAAAGGGAATGGCAAAGGGCGGCGCGGGTGTTTTCGACGCTTCCTGCGCGGGCGTCTTGTCGGCAGGGGCGGACGGTCGGCCTTGCCCGGAATTGTCGCTCCTGTGGCCCCGTGGCGCGTCTGCCGTGGCGTTGTCGGTCCCTGTTGCCCGTAGCTCTTGCCGACCATCGGCCGTTGCCGGCGTCGCCAGCTTGGGCAGGGCGTCAAGGGCCTTGGCCGAATCAGCTACGGCCACGCGGCTGTATCGCTTCATGGTCAAACGCGGGTCGCTGTGCCGGGCCAGTTCCATCATTACGCGGGGCGACACTTCCGCCTTGCATATCTCTGTGACGTAGCCGTGCCGGAAGCTATGGAAGTCCAGCACGAGCCCGGCCGAATCGCGCGGGCTCAGGAAGTCTTTGTCTTCCCGCCGTTCCTGCCGCTGGCGATCACTCAGGCCCTCTTTGCCAATCCAGGCGGCGCGGGCGTCGGCCATGTCCTCATGGAGCATCTTGCCGCTCTTGCCGGGCAAGGCGAAGGGGCGGGCCGGGTCCGCGTCGGCCAAGTAGGGGGCCAGTAGCGCGGCCACGTCGCCGGGCAAGGGCTGCACGTCTTGGCGACGATGCTTTGAATAGCCGGCCTCGACCGTCACCGTCGGCGGGTCCGCGTCCAGATGGAAGCTTGCCCGCGTCAGGGTCCGAATCTCGTTGCGGCGAAGTCCCGACGCGAAGGCCAGCCGGTACGCGGCGGCTCTGGCCGTGGCCGTCATGTTCCATCGGGCAGGGGCGGCCTTGGCCATGAAGTCCAGCAGCACGGCCATTTCGTCGGCCGTGAATCCGCGGCGTTCGTGCCGCTTGTCTGTTTCGACGTTGTAGGTCTTGACGCCAATCAGCGTATCCTCAGCCGTCCGCCGCTCGCGCTGAAGCCACTTTGAGAATTGCTTGACGGCGCGGACGTAGTGGGAGAGGCTTTGCTTACTCAGGCCGCGCGGGTTGGCCTTGGTCGACGTGGTCAGGGCGGCTATCGCCGCTTGGATGCTGGCGGCCGACAAGTCGCGAAGCCACTTCGCCTTGGCCCCGGTCAGCACGTCGCGAATGCGCTGGGCAAGCATTTGTCGCTGTACTGGCGAGACGCCGCGTGCCTCAGCATCGGCCAGGAAGTCGGCCAGGTGGCCGCCCGTCACCTTGTCGTCAGCGTCCAGCACCATCAGGGCGGCCATGCCGCCGGCGCGGTCCCGGTCGATCAAGTCGGCTTCGGCCAGCCGTTGCCGGAAGTCTGCCGGCACAGATTCAAGCCATTTGAGAAGATCCGCGGGCAAGGCGTCGCCGCTCTGCCGTACCGATAGCAGCCGCTCTACGTTCCGGGCCTGGGCCTCAGTCTGCCGCTTGTCAGTCAGCCCTTGCAGGCGCCACCGCCGGCCGTTGCCGTCGGCGAAATCCAACCACCAGCGGTTTGACCGTTTCCGCTCGCCATTCTCTGCTTTCCACGTCGGCCGATAGAGTCTCATGGTTTACCTTCTCTTCCTTGCCCCATTCTTGCCAATAGGGCGTCCAGTACGTCGGCTTCGCTGTGCAACGCCGCCAAGTCGATGCCAGCCCGAAGCAACGCTTCCACAGCGGCTCGGATTAGTTCGGCCCGGTGTACGATCGCGCCGTTGGCGCTGCGAATGTCCAGCGTCACCTGATCCAGGGCGATAATCTGCCGGTCGTATAGGGGCACCGTCGCCTTGGTTGCCGGTTCGGGCATCATGGCCGGTCGGCCACGGCCACGGCGCTCGGGGCCTGGCGACGCGCTAACCGGGATTGGGGGCAATCTGGGGTTGGCATCCGCTACGGTTCGGGGCTTGGTTGTTCTCTTGGCCATTGTTGTCTTCCTTTGCAACGTCCTATAATAAAGATTATGTTACACCCAGAAATCTCTATTTCTCTACCGCCGCAATATATCGGCTGGCCTTGTCCCTGTCAAGGGCCTATTCCTTCACGGGCCGCAATGCCGCCCTCCAGGCGTGGGCGTGTTTCTCCGTCGGGTCCATGTCGGCCGGGCGGGTGATGTAGATCGCCTTGTACTTGCTGTACTGTTCCGGGTTGAGAAGATCGGCAGGGCCGGGCCGGTCGGGGTCAAGGACAGCGGGCGGACGGCCGGGGCATACGTTTCTGCTGTCGCCAGAAATGGCGGGGGATGTACCGCCCATACCGCCCAAGGACATTGAGACAGCCTCAGAAGGCTCGCTTTCGGCCGGGCGGTCGCTGGGCGATACTGCTTCGGCGTTGCCTGTACCGCCCGCGCACGGGCCGCTGGCGGCCGGGCTGTCATCGCCGTCGGGCGGTTCGGGCGGTCGATTGCCCGTCTTTTCTATGCGGTGCATGCGCGTCTTGTCGGCCTTCGCCGGCGGATCATGCTGAATGCCCCCCGCCAGCAGCGCCGGCCGCAGGCGGCGCAGCCGCCCCGAAAGCGATCTTGGACCGGTCGGCCAGTTCTTCGGTTTGTACTCCGGGCACTGCGCCGTCAGCACCGCCAGCAACTCGCCGGCCTTGCCATGCCAGGTTTCTCGCCCTTCCATCAGCTTGACCACCGCCAAGGCCACGGCATCGCCGTCCACCACTTCATCTGCGATGCGTTGCCGCTGTCCATCGAAGATCGCCACCGCCTTGCCGCCCGTCAGCTCAGGGCAGGCTTCATCCAACGCCGCCAACGCTCGCGCGAAGTCTGCCATGCGGGGCATCTTCGCCAGCTTCACGCCCGGCAGCGCCGCCAACGTCCGCGACACCGCCGACAGCAGCGCCCCCAGCAGCCGCGGACGCAACGAGTTGTACGCCGCTCCGATTTCCGCCTCTGTCCGCCGCCGGTCATCCGCAATGCGCTCCAGGTCCACCAGCAGCAGCCGGTCGCCAAGGTCGCCCCGCAAGGCCCCGTGGTCGATGCTCGTAAGGACGATGCACCGCTTGAAGGCCAGCACGGCCAAATCGCTATCGGTGTAGAGTCTCCTGCGCACTAGGCCGTCACCGGTCACGGCCTTGCAGATGGCATCGCTGAACCAGCCGTTCAGATGAGAGACGTTGTCGACGCAGAACGCCCAGCTTCCGGCCGCCGCGATTGCCCATTGTTCGGCGTCTCGCGGCTCGCTGCGCAGCAGGGCGGGCGACGGGTCCACCAGTCCCAGAATCAAACGGGCGGCCCACGACTTGCCGGTGCCGTGCTCTCCGCCCAACAGCATTACAGGGTGGGGAATATCCGGCAGCATGGCCGCAGCCATCCAGCCTACCACCAGCGGCCATGTGCCATCATCGACGTTCAGCAAGCCGCGCAGTTCGCCCAAGTCCGCCGAATTGGCCTGTTCCGGTTCGGGCAGACGTGCGGTCAGCGCCGTTCGCCGAAACAGCACGGGCGATACCGCCTCAACCGCCCAACCGGCCGGCGTCACTATCACAGCCCGCCCGGTCGGGTCGGCCAGGTCAAGCACAATGCCTTCATTGAGCGCCGCCACGCGCAGCGCCACCGGCTCGGGCGCGGCATCCTGGGCCATGCCCTCGAGCGCCATCATCGCATCAGCCAGGGCGCTCGCGCTGGGCGTCTTGCCGGTCCTTTGACGATAGGCTTTTGCGAGGGACGCCCGTAACCCCGAACTGCCGCCGTGAAACATCATGGCGACTTGGGCCCCGTCAAGCGGCACGGCGAAGGCGTCGCCGTCCAAGCTCAGCCCCAGCCGGTACTGGGCCCGCGCCAGGTCTACCAGGGCATCAGCCTGCGTCCGCCGTGCGGCTTTGACTTCCTTAGCGGCGGCCTCCAATGCTGCCAGCAATTCAGCCCCGGCGTCCTGCATCGCCGCCGGATCGGCAGGATTCAGCCCGGCCGCCACCTTCGCGCAGAGCCAGGCGCGCACGTCTTTAGCCGCCTCTGGCGGCAGGGTCCACTTCATCGGCTGATTCCAGCGGGCGGCCAAATGCTGCGCCACGGCCTTCGCCCCATCGCGGCCCGGCCAAGCGCCATCAACTTTACCGTCGCGTTCCCCGACCACCAGCACGGCCCGCCCGTCCAACATCGTCGCCGCATCCTCAGCCCCGGCTCGGTTGCTGGGCCTGCCCACAGCCGCCAGCCCCATCGCACAACAGGCCGCCACGTCGCTGGCACCCTCTACCAACAGCACAGGGTCTGGCAGTTGATGCAGATTGCCCGGCACGATCAGCCCGCGCTTTGCACCGCTCGGCGCGCCCTTGCGGCCGTCGCCGGCACGCAACGTCAATCCCACGATCTGGCCTTCGCCGGAATGCTCCGCAATCGCCCAGGCACCTTCGGGCCGATCCTCAGCCCAGCCCGCGCCGCCTGCCCGCAGTTGCCGCAACTCATCAGCGTCCGCCCAACCGGGCGACAGCAGCGCCCAAGCCGCAGCCGGTACACCGGTCGTCTCGGCCAGCCGCGCCAGGTGAGAGTCGGTCATGCCAGCCCTGAGCCGCTCCATCTCGGCCTTCCAGTCTCTATTCGTCGCTGGTGCCGCCCCCGGCGGTGCAGGGCGTGGAGCCTGGTGACGCACGGGTAGGTGGTTCGCCCTGTCATCCTCGTAACGAAACAGCCCGCCGCCGGCTTCGGCTTTCACCCGTGTCATGCCCGCCGGCGCTTCGGCGGAACGCTCGCACTTGAGCATTTTGCCGTCGGGCGTCCAGGCGCACCAGTGGTCCTTGCCGCAAGCGGGGCAGGGGTTCGCCTTCGTGACTTTCCGCCAACGGTCGCCGGTCATGTCCGCGCCCCTTTCAAGACTTGCCAACGGTCCCGCGCCGGGCATCCGGCGGCGCACCAAGCTTCGATTTCCCGGCGGTCCCATCGAACCACGCGGCCGCGCCTCAGCACAGGTGACGGGATTTGGCCGGCGGCCTGCCAAGCAAACCAGGTCGCGCGGCTCACGCCACAAAGGGCGGCGGCTTGGGACGCGTCCAGCAGCATCGGGGCGGGGGCGCGGTTACTGTCCATCGTCGGCCCCTTCGTTCGCCTTTGGTGTGGCCTGCCGGCGTAGGGCCTCGCGGACGGCCGGTTCCTCGAATCGCAATCGCCCGCCTACGCGAAGGCAAGGAATCAGCCCGCGCTCGGCTTGCTTGCGGAGAAACGGCTTGGGCAATCCCAAGCTCGCGGCCAATGCTTCAAGCGATATGTATGTATTAACCATTCCCCGATGATACGGGCAGATTTCGGGGCTTTTCGCCAATCGGGCAGGCGTTGCCGGACGTTACCGTACTTCTTCCGCGCGTCGCCGCACAATTGCAGGGCAGAACGTCAGGAATTTATTTGCGCTGGTAGCGGCTCGCGACTTCCGCACGGCTTAGGATTCGCGGGGCGTTCTTCGGCGCGCCAGGCGGGCGATAATCGTGGAGAATCCCGGCCTTGACCTGGGTGCTAATGGTGCGTGAGCTAACTTTGTATTCGCTGAGGACAACGGCGATTGCGATGAGGTCCGTTGGTGGAGGGGGCGGTGCTTGCTGGCCGCCCTGGGCTTCCGCCGGCAGCTTTGCGGCGGCCAATTTCGCGATAAGCTCGTTCAGGGCGTCTTTGTAGCCCGACGGCTCCGCTGGAGCGGCAGGAGCGGGGGCAATGCCGTACAGCCTGGGGCCATTCCATGCTTCAAGTCTTGCCTTGTGCATTGCCGCAAACGGGGCCGCCGGCACGTCGCGAAGGGCCGCCTCACGCCCCACAAGCTGCCCAGCCATGTCGTAGGCCATCAGAAGGGACAACAGAATATCAGCGCGCTCGGCTTGCATTCCTGACCGGTCAAGGCAGGATTCCACGAGCTGCCTGTGACCGTCGTATCCTGCCCAGAAGCTCAGGACGCGCTCAGCATCGGCCGGGGTACAGCCGTTCCCCCACAATGCAATAAAACACGAATGCAGGCGGCCGAAGTGCATTCGCAGTAGCTCTCCGTCTTTTGGTCCGCCAAGCGCCAGCGCGTGGACGCTGTGAAGGTAATTTCGCTGTGAAAGGTCCGCGGCCTGCCCGCTGTTCGATTTGCTCTTTGCCATGCTCCGCGTCTCCTGTAGCGCGTCCTGGGAAAGATCGGCGGGGCAGGCGGCCAGGAAGTCCGCTTTTCGGCCCGTCGGCCTAGCCCCACCCACCATCTTCTGTTCAATGATCTTGGCTGCTCAAGGTGCAGTTGGTCAGCGTCACGGCACCCCGGCCACCAGCCCGGCCTGTGCAGGTGCCTGTTATTGTCACGATGTCACCGCGCTGAACAGGGCCGACCTGTTCTGTCGTCAAGACGCAGAGGACCGGCGGCTTCATCTCTTCCGGGTGCCTCGAAGAGGCTGCCGCGTAGTCGTCTTTGTCACCTAGGAGCAGGTCCACTCCTGCGAAGATCTGCACTACATGCCCCCGGACGACAAACTGCTTGTCTCGGAATGCCTCCGCTTTTCTGTCGCCGTCAAGAGCATAAGCAGCGGCAAAGTCAGTCGCGCTCCAGATTTTCCCATCGCTACTCGAATCCGTCTGCCGCTCGGCCTTCGCGGGCTGTGTCAGTGGCTGCTCACCGGGCGGCGAGGAACTTGCTGACCTTGTATCCACGGACGGGGCACGATCAGCCACAAAGAAACACATGGTGACGATAAAGGCGAGAACTGTCAGGATTAGCCCAACCGTTGTCTTGCCCATGATTAACCCAACCGCTGTGTTGCCCCAACCCACGCCAGCATCCTTTGCCCGCTTGTCCGCGAACATGGTCACTGCCAATCCTGCTATGGCTATTGGCAAAGCTAATTGCCAGTGAGCGCAGAGGATCAGACTGCCGATCCCCAGGCATATTCCAATGTTCGCGAGAAATCCCGTCGTCTTTATGATTGTCGGGCCGGGGCCAGACGGCTCGGATGGCACAGGGGCAGGACTGATAGTCTGAAGATTATGCCCGCAAAAGCGACAGACGATGGCAACAGCCTTGATCTCTTCTCCGCAAAACGGACAACTCTTCGTGCCTGCATCTGACATGCTCATATCCTTTTACAGCAAGGTTCCACCGTCTCGCGTTCGCCTAGGGGCGCAGAAGGCCACTCTATCGCAGCCCAAACTGCGCCTTCTGAACCAGCTTGTCGTTCTGGAAGATGGCGTTCATGTTGCTGCCGCCTTGGTTCTGCCAGCCGTACATGACCGTCACCAAGGACTCCATGACTCCGGGTGCTCCGTCCATCTTGTTCCGCGACATTTCCCTGCCTTCGACGCCGATAATCGCGACCACTTCCTTGTAGGACATGCCGTTTTGAATCCGCTCGTACTTTGTGTAGGTGACCACTTCCTTTCCGATGGCCGGCATTGTTAAACCGGCTTCTGGCTTGGAAAACGTGGAAGTACGGGGATCGTAGGACCACACGGCGGATTGCAGGATCGCCAGGCCTATCGCAACAATCGACAAGACGGCACCGGCTGTAGCTTTGCCCCCACCGATGCCCAACCGCTTAGCCTTGCGGCTGCCCACGGCGCTTAGGATAGCACCAAGCACAGCTATCACCAAAGCGACGTTGGGCGTGGCATAGAACAATACCAAGCCCACAATCCCCAGGATCATTCCAGCGACCGCTGCGCCGTTGGATGGTTTGGGCGGATTCAGCACTGGGCGTTCTGGGGCCACTGGTGTTCCCGTGTGCAGGTTCATCCTACAGAAACGGCACATGACGGCAGCCATCTGGATTTCCTCTCCACAAAACTGACACTTCTTTGTGCCTGCATCTGACATGCTCGTACCCCTGTTCTAGTTCTTGCCTGTTGACCGGCCATCTGGCGTGAAAAGAAAGGGGGAGCCGCCAGCTACTACCCCGACGGGGAGCCTGCGACAGCTCTGGACGAGGGTTCGCCGACGGGCTCCCTTTGCAGGGAGTCCGCCCGGCGCTCGCTTCGTCCATCTAGGAAGGTCGCAGTTTCCCGTCAACGCGAACGCGGTCAGACTAGCTCAACTAATTGTGAGAACGACGATAGCTCGGCTCTCGCGTCAGGTCAACACCCCGCCGCTTTATCGCAAGCTCTTGGGCCGGCGCCGGGCTGGCGCGTTCGGAAGCCGGCCTTCCGTCCGGTCCAGCAGCAATTCAAGCCAGGGAAGCTGGCCCTTGAGAGCCTGCTTGATGATGAGCACGGCGATGGCATCTGCAAGTTCCATGTCCAGCAGTCGCCGCTCCAGCGGAGTCTTGCGCGGCTTGGCCGCTTCGGCCTCGAACAACTCCCGGACCTTCCCGTGAAGGCGTGATTGCATGGCCTCGAAGATGCTCTTCTTGCCCTTGGGCCGCCCGGCCGGGTTGCCGCTTTCGCCGGGCCGGAATTGCCTGGCCCTGGCCAGGTTCGCCAGGCTGCGCGGGTGGATACGCCTCTTACGCTCACCATTTGGGATCATTGGGCGGCTCCTGGGATTCCCTGTTCGCTTCCCTGCACGGATTTGGACGACGCCTTGACCATCGCGACGATTCCGGCTTTCAGGGCGTCCGGCAGCGTCGGCCACGCCGATGCAATTGCCGCAAGGCCGGGGTCGATTTCTACAGGGGTTTGGCAAAGGCAATGGCAAGCGCAGGGTGCGGCCTCGCCACAAGTCTTGGCGTCACAAGGGGGTTGCGGATTTGGGGTATCGGTTCCGAAGACCGATGCGCTATCCAATTGCGCCACGGGTGCATGACTACCGAATCATAGTCACAAATCGCCAACCTCGACGACTTAGGTTCCCATGTGCGAGCTGGACAGGTACGCCTTCTGCTCGGCCGTCAGCTTGTCGATCGCCACGTCCATGCTCTTGAGCTTGAGGCTGGCCACCCAGGCGTCGATTTCCGCCGGCACGGGGTTGACCTTGATCGGCAGCCGCCCGGCGTTCTTGACGGCATACTCTGCCGACAGCGCCTGCACGGCGAAGGACATGTCCATCACGCTGGCCGGGTGGCCGTGAGCGCAGGCCAGGTTCACCAGCCGGCCTTCGCCCAGCACGAACACGCGCTTGCCGCCGGCCAGGACGTACTCGTCCACCAGCGTGCGGATGCCGCGGTTGATCTTGCTGGCGATCTTCTCTAAGCCGGTCAAGTTCAGCTCCACGTTGAAGTGGCCGCTGTTGCAGACGATGGCGCCGTCCCGCATCTTGCGGAAGTGCGGCACGTCGATAACGTTCTTGTCGCCGGTGACGGTCACGAAGATGTTGCCCACCTTGGCCGCCTCGGCCATGGGCATGACCAGGTAGCCGTCCATCACCGCTTCCAGCGCCCGCACCGGGTTGACTTCGCACACGATGACGTTGGCGCCTTGTCCGCGGCCACGCATGGCCACGCCGCGCCCGCACCAGCCGTAGCCCACCACGACCAGCCGCGTGCCGGCCAGCAGGGCGTCGGTGGCCCGGACGATGCCGTCCAGCGTGCTCTGGCCGGTGCCATAGCGGTTGTCGAAGAGGTGCTTGCAGTCGGCGTCATTGACCGCGATGACCGGGAACTTCAGTGCCCCGGCCTCTTCCATGGCCCGCAGCCGGACGATGCCGGTGGTGGTCTCTTCCATGGAGGCAATGACATTGCCCGAATACTTGGCCATGTCCGTGTGCATGCTGTTGACCAGGTCGGCGCCGTCGTCGATGGTGATGGCCGGCTCGAACTCGCACGTGATGTTAATGTGCTTGTAGTACGTGTCGCGGTTCTCGGCCCGGATGGCGTAGACCTTCAGGCCGAAGTCCTTCACCAGCGAGGCGGCCACGTCGTCCTGCGTGGACAGCGGGTTAGATGCACACAGCACCATGTCGGCCCCGCCGGCTTGCAGGGTGCGGCACAGGTTGGCGGTCTCGGCCGTCACGTGCAGGCAGGCGCCGAGCTTGATGCCCTTGAGGGGTTTTTCCTTCTCAAAGCGCTGCCGGATCAGCCGGAGCACGGGCATGTCATTGTCGGCCCACAGGATTCGACTCTTGCCCTCGGGGGCGAGCTTAAGGTCTTTCACGTCGCTGGACTTGGCCATGGTCTTCCTTTTTTGTTTGGTCATAGGGCGGCTATTGTGCCCGCTGGAGAGCGAAACTTCAACCCGTTTCCGGCGGCGAGGCGCACGAGAGCGCCTTACCCGCGATTTCGCCCAGAACCGGATTCCGTCGCCGCGGCATCCAAACGGAACGAAGGGGAACCAACTGGAACCATTTGGAACGAAACGGAACGAAACGGAACCAAACGGAACCATTTGGAACGATTTGGAACCGTCTGGAACGCTGGTTTAATCTCGCATCATGTGTTCCGTCAAAGGCTTGTGTCATTTGCCTGGGCCGGTCTGCACCCCGAAATCCCCTACGCGCGACCCATGCGCACGCTTGCGCTCGCCATCCCGACGCTATTCACTTTTCAAACCGTCCCCGCCCGGCCGCCTGGCCGGAGGTTCCTCTATATAAGGAGCGACGCGCCAGTCGGTGCGCACACGCACGTTCATCGAGGCCGAATCTGCCGGCTGGGCTTCATCATTATCGCTACCGCAATTTGGCCAGGACCGGGCGCGGCCGAGCGCCAGGTCGTGAAGCCATGCGGCGTGGTTCGCGAAGCGAAGCAGGGTGCTTTGTTGCGCAGGACGCCGACGCGAGGCTGGGTGGGTGGCTGGGTGCCGTGGTTTGCGCAGCGAAGCGAAGCAACCACGAGAATCGCGTCCCACCGGTGGGTGCCCTAGGCTGACCACGGCTTCGCGTCTTCTGGCGAAGGCGAGACTGCCTATGGGCGACGTCGCGTATAGCAGTACCGGCGTGGCCGCTGGACGCCGCGGCCACGGCACCCAGCTCGACGTTCCGCATAGGTAGAGCCGCCAGACGGCGCGGCTCAACCTATGGCACCCTTTCCAGGCCCTGCCCTCCGCTTCCGCCCTCTGGCCTCCGACCTCCGGCCTCCGACCTGGTTCATTCGCTTTGCTCATTCGCTTTGCTTGACACGCGCGGGGGGGCATTCTACCATCGCTAGACTTAGCCATGCGGATGTTCAAGCTCAGTTCGGTTTTCCTGTTGGCGTGCGTAGTCGGCCTGCTTGCCGGCTGCTCGCACGAGAAGGAGCCCGCCCCGGCCAGCCGGCCGACGGGCCATCGCATCATTACTTTTTCCCCCGGCCTGACGTGCATCGTCTTTGACATGGGCCTGGGCGATCAAGTCGTGGGCGTCACGCGATACTGTGCCCTGCCCCCGGGCGTGGTCCGGCCGCTGCTGGGCGACCGCCTGAACCTCACCGGCGAGGCCTTGCTGCAACTCGACCCGGACATGATCTTCGTGCAGCAGGATCCGCGCCAGTTCGAGGAGCTGCGGAAGTTCAAGGCCGATCTTCGCATCGAGCATTTCACGCTGGAGCGGCTGCTGGATATCCCGCTGGCCATGCGGCGCATCGGCGAGCTGATGAACCGGCCCGACCTGGCCAAATCGGCCGTGGAGCGGTTTGTCCAGCGTTTGCGCGAGGTGACACAGAGCGTCCACTGCCTGCCTCGGCCAACGGTGCTGTTCGTGATGGGCTACGAGCGCCCCGTGGTGGCCGGGCCCGATACGTTCGTGGCCGACATGATCGACGCCGCCGGCGGCACCAACGTGGGCGGGGCCATCGAAGGCTACACCCGCTGGCGCGACGCCAGCGTCGAAGGCATTCTCAAGGCCGCTCCCGATGTGATCGTCTGCCAGGTCGAGCCGGGCCAGGAAGAGGCCGCCAAGGAGTTCTGGAACCTGCTGACCGAACTGCCGGCCGTGCAGCGCCATGCCGTGTACGTGGTGACGGACCGCATGTGGACCATCCCTGGGCCGGGGCTTACGGACTTGACCGCGCAACTGGCCAAGATGATCCACCCCGAGGCCCTTGCGACCAGTGGGCCGACCTCGGAGCCCTCCGAGCCGGCGACACCGCCAGTGGAGTCTGGGCAGACACAGGCTGGAAAGCCTGTGCCACCGATGCCTGCGGAGCCTGGTTCACAGCCAGCGACCGCTTCATGCCCGTCCACCCAGCAGAAGGGCCCATGACGCACATGCCCGACAAGGATATTCCGGGTGCCACACCTGCGGCGTGTGCAGGTGTGCCGCCTGAAGACACGGCTGCAAACTCCGCAGCCGTGGCACCCTGCCCGGGCACAGCGGCCGACCAAAGCACGGCTGTAAACTGCGACGAAGTCGTTCCACCCGCGAGTGTCTCACCCGGCACGGTCACGGCCCGCAAGCTGCTGCTCTGGGCCGGCATAGGCGCTGCCGTTACGCTGGCGGTGCTGGTGGCGTGCAGCCTGCTGGGGCAATATCGCACCACTTCAAACGTCTGGCAGCTGCGCGCGTATCGGCTGCTGGCATCGGCTGCGGTCGGGGCGGGTCTGGCCTCTGCCGGCATGGCCCTGCAAGGGCTGCTGCGAAACCCGCTCTCCGAGCCGTACATCCTGGGCATTTCCAGCGGGGCGGGCGTGGGCGTGATCGCCGGCCTGGGCGTGCCGTTCATGGCCGTCGGGCCACAATGGTTGCGAAGTTTCCTGGCGCAGACGCCGTTCTGGGCCTCCACGCCGGTTTTGGCGTTCGGCGGCGCGCTGGCGGCGTGCGTGGTGGTGTACGGCATCGCCCAGCGGCGCGGACGGCTGGATTCCTATTCGCTCATCCTCTCGGGCGTGATCGTCAACATCTTCAACGGCGCCATCATGCTGACGATGTACCTGTTCCTCGACCCGTACCGCATCTCCGACTTCGCCCGCTGGAGCATGGGCCAGATCCCCGAAGCCCCCGATTCGGGGCTCTTGCTGGTGTGCTGCTCGTGCACGCTGGTCGGCTGGCTGTTGATGTTTGCCCAGGGCTCTGCCATCAACGCGCTGGCGTTGGGCGACGAAGTGGCGGCGTCATCGGGCGTGCCGGTGCATCGGCTGCGCGTGCTGGTGTTCGTGCTGACAGGCGTGGTGACGGCATCGGCCGTGGCGCTGGCCGGGCCCATCGGCTTTGTCGGGCTGATCGTGCCGCACATCTGCCGCATGATCGCCGGGCCCGACCATCGCAAGCTGCTCATCGTCAGCGGTTTTGCCGGAGCGATCTTTCTCATGCTGGCCGACACGCTCTGCCGGACGGTCGGGCCGGCGCTGGGCGTGAACAAGATTCCCGTGGGCATCGTGACGGCCTTGTGCGGCGGCCCGTTCTTCATCTACCTGCTGCGCCGAAGGCTGCGGGAGACGCCGGTATGACGACCCCCGCCGAGCATGCCATCACCGCCCAGGACGTCAGCTTCAGCTATCGCCCCGGCCATAACGTGCTGGATTCGCTCAGCCTGGCCGTCGCCGCCGGGCAATTCCTGAGCCTGCTTGGCCCCAACGGCTCGGGCAAGAGCACACTGCTGCGCTGCCTGCTGGGCGAATTGCGCGTGGCCTCGGGAAAAGTGATGCTGGATGGCCGGGACGTGCAGAAGTATTCCCCGCGCGAACTGGCCCGGCTGGTGGCGTACGTGCCGCAGTTCCCGCGTTCAGCCTTTGCCTTCACCGCCCGCGAGATCGTCATGCTGGGCCGCTTCGCCCACATGGGCCAGCTTGGCCTGGCCGGGCCTAAGGATCTGGCCATCGTGCAGTCGGCCATGGCCATGACGCAGACGCAGGAGTTCGCCGATCGCACGCTGGAGGAGCTTTCCGGCGGCGAGGCCCAGCGTGTGATGATCGCCCGCGCCCTGGCCCAGCAGCCCCAGGTGCTGCTGCTGGACGAGCCCACCAGCCACCTGGACATGAAGGCCCAGCGGATGATCTATGCCATGATGGCCCGCCTGGCGCACGATTGGCCCATGGCCATCATCTGCGTCAGCCACGACATTAACATGGCGGCCCGCTTCGCCGACGAGTTGCTGCTGATGCGCAAAGGCCGGATGGTCGCCCGCGGCAAGCCCGCCGACGTGATTTCGCATGACGTGCTGGCGCAAACGTACGACACCGAGGTCCAGCTGGTCAGCGTGCCCGACGGCCCGCCGCTGGTAATGCCGAAGTAGGAATGCCGACGTGGCCAAGTGCCATGAATGGGAATGGGTGCCGTGGTTTGCGCAGCGAAGCGAAGCAACCACGTTCGCCACTTGCGATGGGTGCCATAGGCTGACCCGCCTGAGCCGTGGCGAAGGCGGGGCTGCCTATGCCTGACCCTGCATAGGTAGAGCCGCGGAGTGCGCGGCTCAACCTACGGCACCCAGTTAGCGCCGGGTGCCACAGGTGCGGAGTCTGCACCTGTGCGGCCGCGCGGCACACCTGCACAAGCCGCAGGTGTGGCACCCATGCGGCGTGGCGCTGCATCCATGACGAAGTCACGGAAAACTATGGCCTGTGTGCTGGTAAAAGGATTGGACGATCTGCCCGACGCGGCCCATGGCTGCGTGCTCTCCATTGGCAACTTCGACGGCGTGCATCGCGGCCACCAGCAGATTCTCTCGCTCGCCCGCCGCCTGGCCGATGAACGCAAGACGCACCTGCTGTGCGTGACGTTCGACCCGCCGCCGGCTGCACTGGTCCGGGCCGATCACGTCAGGCAACTCATCACGCCGCTGGCGGTGCGCTGTGCATTGTTGCGCCAGCACGGGGCCGATTTCTGCGGCGTGGTGCAGACCTCGCTGGAGTTCCTCTCCATCGAGGCCGACGAGTTCGTCCGCCAGGTGCAGGCGAAACTGCGCTGCGTGGCCATGGTCGAAGGGCCGGACTTCTTCTTCGGCAAGGGCCGCCATGGCAACGTCGAGTTGCTCCGGAGCCTGGCCGTCGAGCTGCACTTCGAGGTCGCCCAGGTCGCGCCCGAGATGATCGAGCTGCCCGGCGCAGGGGCCGTGCGAGTTTCCAGCAGCTTGATTCGCCGCTTGATCACGCAGGGCGACGTCGAGCAGGCGGCCACGTGCCTGGGCCGGAGCTTCGTGCTGTACGGCCGCGTGGTTGCCGGCGAGCAGCGCGGCAGGCAACTGAACTTTCCCACCGCCAACGTCGACGCTGGCGACATGGTCCTGCCCGGCGACGGCGTGTATGCCGGCCGGGCGGCCGTGGCGGGGCGGCAGTTCGCCTCGGCCATTTCCATCGGCGTCAAGCCCACCTTCGGCGCCATGGCCCGCTGCGTGGAAGCCCACCTGCTCGACGCCCAGGGCGACTTCTACGACCAGGGCATCGAAGTAACGTTCCTGCAACGCTTGCGCGGCCAGCAGAAGTTCGCCTCGGCCGAGGAATTGACCACCCAGATTTCCAAGGATGTGCAACGTGCCCGAGAAATCGCCGCCAGAATGTAAGGCCGTGGCCGCGGCCATCGCGTCGGCCAAGAGCGTGCTGCTGACCACCCACGCCCGGCCCGACGGCGACGCGCTGGGCAGCGTGCTGGCGCTGCACCTGGCCTGCGTGCAGGCCGGCAAGACCAGCACGATCTTCCTGCTGGACGAGGTGCCGCGGCGCTACCAGTTCCTGTTTCGCGACGCACCGCTGCCGCCGCTGCCGATCGACTTGAATGCGGCCTTTGCCCAAGCGGCCGGCGGCGTGGATCGCGTCGTCATCCTGGACACCAGCTCCCAAGGCCAGCTCCGCGCGATCGCCCCGGCGCTGGCGAAGCTGCGCGAAAAGGTGATCGTGCTGGATCATCATCAGAGCGGCGACGACCTGGCGGCATGCGCTTGGCGCGACGCGAGCTACTCTGCCGCCGGCGGCATGGTGGTTGACCTGCTGGGCGAACTTCGCTGGCCCATCACGCCGGCGCTGGCGGAGCCGCTCATGACGGCCATCGTGACCGACACGGGCTGGCTGCACTACAGCAACACCGACGCCCGGACGCTGCATTGCGTGGCCCGGCTCATCGAGGCGGGCATGAAGCCCGACATGCTGTATGGCCGGCTGTACCAGTGCGACCGGCCGCAGCGGGTGCGCTTGCTGGCGGCGGCGCTGGACTCGCTTCAACTGCACGCGGATGATCGCCTGGCGATGCTGACGCTGACGCTGGAGGACTTCACGCGCACCGGCGCGTCGCAGGATGAGACCGAGGACTTCGCCAGTGAGCCGCTGCGGATCGGCACGGTGGAACTGGCCATTACGTTGATCGAGCAGGGGGGCGGCGAGATCCGGGCCAATCTCCGCAGCCGGGGCGTGGTGGACGTGGCGGCCATGGCGCGGCTTTTCGGTGGCGGCGGCCATGCCCGGGCAGCCGGTTTCCGCAGCAAGGAAAGCATGGCAACTCTGAAGTCACGCCTGTTGGAACTTGGCCAAACGGCCCTGGCGGCGACAGGAAGTTTGTAGGGTCCGCAGGCTCGCAGAGCCCGCAGCCTCGCAGGGGCCGCATCCAGCCCGAAGGGCTGTACTCTGACAGCCCTTCGGGCTGAAGAGGTCAGCGTTGCCATAGTGACAGTTCGCTCACGGGAAGTCTCGGATCCGAGGGCCTGCCTCGCCTAGGGCTGCGGGCTGGGCCACGAATGCGAATTGGGTCCGACGTGAAACCCACATAGGCAAAAAAGAACCGGCGGATCGGATGATCCGCCGGCTTGGCTTGCTTGGGGGCAAGCGGGAAACATCTACCCGCTGCTATTTGCTCCCGGTCAGTTGCTTGATGCGTTCTTCGGCAAAGGTGACGTTGGTCGGGTTGAACTGCTCGTACTTGATCACGTCGCGGTACAGCGGCAGGGCCTTGCCGAGTTCCTGCAGCCGCAGGTCATACACCACGGCCGCCTGGAACCGGGCCGGCTTGAGGACGTGGGCGTCCCATTCCCAGGCCCGCTGGTACCAATCGACCGCGCGGATGTTCTCGTTGAAGTATTCCTTGTAGATGTCGCCGATGTAGTAGGCGGCCAAGGCGATCTTCGTGCTAGTGGGGTACTCATGCACCAGCTTGATGAACATGCCCAGCGCCCGGCGTTCCTTGGGATAATCGACGATCAGCGGCGCCAACCTGCCGGCTTGGTAAGTCTTGTAAGCCTCGTCAAACAGCTTGTCGGCCTCGGGGATCACCTCGGTCGGGCGGAGCGTGGCCGGCGGGATCTCCGCGTTCAGGAAGTAGTCGTACTGGCGAACCGGGTCCTGGCGTTCCTTGGTGTTGCCGACCAGGGCGGCCTTGAACTTCTCGCCGCGCTCCAGGTAGAAGTTGGCCAGGGCGTCCTGGGCCTTCTGGAACGTATGCCGTGCCTGGGCCACCTGCTCGACCAGGCCGGCCATCATGACGTTGTCCACCGACTGCGGCTCGGCCGGGGCGGGCATCTCGACGCCCTCAAACTTCCACGTCCGCGAACGCTGCAGCGTCTTGATCTCGTTGTCGGTCCACTGCTGCTGGTCGAAAGCGCCGATCTTGTCGCAATACGCCTTCAACACGTGCAGCGACTGGTCGTAGTTCTGGTAGGCCGCCAGGAACGCGGTCACCTTGGCCACTTCGTCGGTGTCGCCGGGGTTGACCGAAACGCTGTTGACCCGCTGCCCAGTGGCCGTCGAGGGCGGAGTGGGCATCGTATCGCAGCCGGCCACCATCGCCGCCACAATCACCACGCTCATCCAGGGGGCTGTCCATGCCATGCTCTTCATTGCCGTTGCTCCTTGATACAGTTTGAGGAGATTCTAGACTCTGCGGGCCAGACTGCAATGGCTTTGTTGTTGCCATCGGCGCCGTCGCCAAGCTCGCAACGGGCGCCAAAACTTGCGAAGGGGTGCCATAGGTTGAGCCGCGCTGTTGCGGCTCTACCTATGCGAGGCGTTCTGAGGGTGCCGTGGCCGCGGAGTCCAGCGGCCACGTGCCGCCAAAGTCGGCCTCTCCCTAGGCAGGTCCAGCATGGCCAGTCTCGCCGTCGCGTTCCGCTCCGGCGATTCAGGCCATGGCGCCCAACCACGTCGCACCCCTTCTTACCACTGGGCCTCATCGAAAGGCCCGCCGGACTTCTTGGGCTTGGGCTGGGGCAGGGCGTCCACTACGGCCGACGCCAGCTCGAGATCCCTGCGGGTCGTAATCTTGATATTTCGCGGATCGCCCGTCACCACTGCGACCTTTTGCCCGGTGGCTTCGACCAGCGCGGCGTCGTCGGTCGCCCCGGCCGTGGCGTGGGCATACGCGGCCAAAAGCAAGCCCTTGCGGAACACCTGCGGCGTCTGGGCCTCCCATAGCCCGGTGCGATCCAGCGTCTGGGTGATGAAATCGCCCTCGACCCGCTTGAGTGTGCCGTGCAGCGGATACGCCAGCAAGGCGGCCCCGTGTTTCTCGGCGGCGGCGAAAACCTCGTCGATCCACAGCGGCGACACGCAAGGCCGGACGGCGTCGTGCACGCAGATGTAGTCCGCCTCTTCCGACACCTGGGCCAGGGCGTTGCGAACGGATTCGGTGCGGTCCTTGCCGCCGCGCACCAGCTTGACGCCCATAAAGCCGATGTTGGGGGCGAAGCGGGTCTTGAAGGTTTCCATGTCCTCCTCGGCCCCGACGAGCTGCACCTGGCAGACATCCTCGCGGTTGACGAAGAGTTCGAGCGAGCGAAGGAAGACCGCCCGCCCTTTGAGCGATTCAAAGATCTTCTTGGTCTTGCCGCCGAATCGGCTGGAGGCGCCGGCGGCCGGGATGATTACCGCCACCTTCATCGCAGGACGCTACTTCTGTTTGGGGGCCTTGAATTCGGGATGCACGCGCGTCTCGGGCGGCTGGCCCCCGACCCACTCGTTGGCGGGCGGGCGATCTTCGCCGCCGTTGGCGCGGTACCACTGGATCATGTACGTGTACTTGGTGCCGGGCCGGCCGTCGATAACGACATCGCCGGGCTTAAACGCGGCTGGGAAGTTCCGCGGCATCGCCCCGGCGGGGCAGCGGTACACGACCGTGGTGCCCAGCAGGCCGCCGCCCTGGCTGTAGGGCACGATGTCCTTCAGGACGAAGTATTCGCCATCGCTGCCGTAGAAGACGCGGACAGGCAGATTCGAGTCACTGGTGTTCTGGACGTTGATATTGCTGGTGTACTTGGCGATGAAGTCGGTCGAGGGCACCGTTGTCGAACATCCGCCAGCCAGTACGAGCAGGGCCAAGCCGGCCCACACGAAATGTTTGCGATCCATCGTGGCTTCCTTTCTGCTGCATCCCGGCGATGCATTCGCCGGCGACAGTTCCATCTGTCCTCGCCCTGCCCGCTTTTCCAACCATGGCGCGGCACTGACAAGGCGGCTGATAGTGTAGCCTAATGCCTGGTTGCACGCAAGAATCAGGAATCAGGAATCGGGAGTCGGCTCAGCTAGGTCACAGGGGGAAGGACTTCTTCCGCGTGGGATGTTGGCCCGTGTAGGGTGTAATAATGACGAGGTCAAGGTGAAGAGCAGGCTCCGCGCCAATGCCCACAGGCGCTCGCCTCATTCTCCAGTAGATTCCTCATGCACGATGGCCCAGTAGGGTCCGGGAACTGCTTGAGATAGATGCCGGTACGCCTCCTCCGCCTGCTCAAACGAGGCAAACCGGAGTTGAGTCGATGATCCGACTTTCATCGAAATACCACCCGCACCGGCCATCGCCTTTTCCATCTGGTCGCGCGAGGGGCTGCGGCCCTGGCGGCGCATTATGACGATACTATAGGGTAGGAAGCCCCTCCGCAGCGCTTCCTCGCCCGTCAAGCCCATCGCCAATGTGATCGTTGAGTTTCGAAACCGTCCTGCTCGTGTGCAAGCATTCAAGATCACTTCAGATCGCTCCGTCGGCGACAGATCCTTCCATTTATCCCAAATCACCGCCACATGCACACTTTTCGTCTGCGCGATCTGGTTCTCACTAATGAGCGGTTGCCTGGCATTAGGCTGGGCCGATCGCAGTACAGAGGCTAGATCATCGACAAGACTTAACCGCTTGGTGGCATCGTTTTTCCGGGTTGTAACTGGCATGTCAACTCCACAAGCGGCGAGCGTTGACCTTGAACCAACGAGCGCCTGATTTCACCGCTTCCAACTCTTCATCATAGGGTCTATTAGCGCGATAGCGAAGGATTTAGGCCCAACAAGCTACGACGTTCTGTACGTGTTCGTACATCTTCGCAGCAAGGGCGGGTGGGAGAGGCGTTGCCCCAGGCACGGTTGCCCGGCTCTGCTCCAGCAGTCTCGCCCAAGCGTGCAGGTTATGCCCAACGGAACCCATCGTGAGCCCTAAAAGCGCGCGAATCTGGGTCTCCGCGGATTTGCGATCTAACGCGGACGCCGGAATCAGGCCCACGGTTCGGTAGTAAGCCGCCTTCAGGCGAATCTCAATTGTGTAGCCGAACAAATAGATCGCGCCGAGCGGCTCATCTGCAGCCAACTTGACCGCCTCGGCATATCGCCGCGTTGCGGCCTGCTCAAGCTTACCCAGCGTGTCTTTTCCAATTCGGGTTGCTAGGGTTAGTGGCATCTGACTACGGCACATAGTCGCACAGAAACTGCGGGAGCGGCAAGTGATTTCCGAGTTGAGAGGACGTGACACCGCAATTTCCTTTGGATAAAATGTTTGACAGGCGTGACGGAATCTCCATAATACGGGTCTCTTTGTCTGTGGCCCAACGGCCCTTTAGGTGGTGAGATGACGACGAATATGAGTTCGAGTTACATGGCCAAGTCCGGCGAAGTGCCCGCCAAGTGGTACGTGGTGGACGCCACCGGATTGATTCTTGGCCGGATGTCGGTCAAGTTGGCAATGATCCTGATGGGCAAGCATCGCCCCGAGTACACGCCGCATGTGGACACGGGCGAGTTTGTCGTGGTGATCAATGCCGACAAGATCAAGATGACCGGCGCAAAGTGGACGCAGAAGCGGTATGACTGGTACACGCTGCATCCGGGCGGCTACAAGAGCCTGACCGCGCAGGAGATGATGGCGCGGCACCCGGAGAAGCTGGTGCAGGAATCCGTCCGACGCATGCTGCCCAAGAATAAGCTGGCCATGCACATGTTGACTAAGCTTAAGGTGTACGCCGGCACGGAGCATCCTCACCAGGCCCAACAGCCCCAGGAACTGAAACTGTAAGAGGCGAATTGTCCATGGCAGATGAAGTAATCCAGAACGCAGTCGATACTGCCGCCAAGACGGCGGCCGTTCGTGTGAAGAAGCCTTCGCCCTACATCTGGGGCGTAGGCCGACGCAAGACCTCGGTAGCCCGCGTCCGCATCAAGGCCGGCACCGGTGTCATCACCATTAACAAGCGCCCGCTGGACGAGTTCTTCAAGCTCGACCGCGACCGCATGGCCGTCCGTGGCGCCTTGGAAGCAGCCAACATGACCAAGGTCTACGATGTGTGGGCCAGCGTTCAGGGCGGCGGCACCACCGGTCAGTCCGACGCCGTCAAGCTGGGCTTGGCCCGCGCCCTGCTGAAGGTCGACGCCAACCTGGTGGCGACCCTGCGCGAGCGCAACATGCTGACGCGCGATGCCCGTATGAAGGAACGTAAGAAGTACGGACAGAAGGGCGCCCGCAAGCGCTTCCAGTTCAGCAAGCGGTAAATCGGTTTTCATCGACGCATTCCAAAGCCCCGGCGCTCGCGTCGGGGCTTTTTCTTATTAGGCAAACGCGCGATGGCCGGCTCGGCCAGGCGTGACATGGGCGTCTCGCCCATGATCCTTTTGAGCCACGGCCGGGACGGCCGTGACACGCACGGGCGAGACGCCCGTGTCACGAAAAGCAAC
>CAITIS010000129.1 GCA_903892515.1 uncultured Planctomycetota bacterium
CCGGTGAATGGGACCGGTGAGTGGGGTGCCGTGAATGGGTGCCGTGGTTTGCGCAGCGGAGCGCAGCAACCACGTCGTGCCAGGGGCCATGCCTTCATGCGTACTCGCGGAAAGGCATGTGGGCCGCCTTGCGGGTAAGGCCGATTTGCACGCCCTTCCCTCATCCGCGTCGGGCGTGGTTGCTCGCTGCACTCGCAAACCACGGCACCCACTCCTGCGGCCAGACGCCACGCGGAGCCTGACGGAACAGTCTGGAACCGTTGGGAACGATTGGGCACCAAACGGCACCAAACGGAACGAAACTTCCTTTGAGCATCCCCGTGATGCGATATGTCTGATGTCTAGAAAACATACTCAAGGCAGTTTGTCAAGAAGATTCCGCAGAAAATGGCCGGATTCTGGCCGGGGCGATGGCAAGGCTGCGGCGAGGCAGAGGCGGCTTTCCCTGTGCTGGGTGGCATGGTCAGCCCGCTCTGGGGCTGGCCATGCAGAAGGTCGAAACATGGCCAGGCCAAAGGACGGCCTGACCATGCCACCCGGCCAACGGTGGGTGCCATAGGTTGAGC
This sequence comes from uncultured Planctomycetota bacterium, assembly GCA_903892515.1. Taxonomy (GTDB): domain Bacteria; phylum Planctomycetota; class Phycisphaerae; order SM23-33; family SM23-33; genus CAITIS01. Next base: position 567 of record CAITIS010000129.1, read on the forward strand.
CGCGTCGTCTGGCGGCTCTACCTATGCCGGACGTCCAGCATAGGCAGTCCCGCCTTCGCCAGACGACGCGAAGCCGTGCCAGCCTATGGCACCCACCCCCAGGCGCATGGTGCCGTGGTTTGCGTAAGCGAAGCGCAGCAACCACGTTGGACCGCCGGTGAACAAACCCGCTCTACTTGATCTAGTTTTTCGTCATCGCCTGGGCCACCGCGCGGTTTTCCGGCAGGCTCAGCAGCCTGTCGAACTCCTGGGGTGGGCACCATTCGACCCGGCCGGAGAAGAAGGCGACGTTCCGGCCTTCGTGATGATCTGACGCCGGCTCTGTAAGCAGGATCATCGTCTCCGCTTTGCCAGGTACGACAGGGCGCGGGAAGTATCGATAACTGACGGAATCATCCTTGGCGGTGGCGGGGCAGTGGAGCAGGCCCTTGTTCACCGAGCCATCTTTTAACAGCGTCTCCAGCGTCGCAGGCACGGCATCCTGGTGCTCGGCCTCATACAGGATGACGCCCTTGGATATGGCGTTCATGTTGTTCTGGCACATGACCCGTTTGGCCATTTCGCGGGCCCGTGTCAGCGCCGGTAGTAGCATGGAAACCATTAGCAGCGGCGCCACCAGCAGGAAGGCGCCGTTGAGGACAACGCCGGCGATGGCCATGCCTTTGCCTGGCCGTTTCGTCGCCAGGGAAACAATCCCCAGGATCAAGCCCGGAATGAAGAGAAGGAATCCCAAGCCCAGATAGCTGAGGATGCCAAAGACCATCGAGGTGATGGCCATGCCCTTGCCCTTAGCTGGTTGGGCGGTCTGGATCACGGGCGGTATCGACGGAGGTAGTGTTGACATGCTGCCCCTTTCTATTCAGGTATTGCCGATTGTCCTCAACCGCCCGCGTGGTGCCAGATAAATCCGGAGGCGATGGAGAGGACGCGCTGAGTTTGTTGCAGGCCTCTGTGGTGGAGTGATGGTTCTGCGGGCGGGGGGGTGGTGGGGCTCGTCGCTTCGCTCCTCGGCCCACCCTACAGGACGCGACCCACCCTACAGGATCGGACGCCCGCAACGCGACCAGGCCCGGTGCCGTGGTTTGCGCAGCGAAGCGCAGCAACCACGTCGGACTGGCCGGGCAGGCATGCCTTTCCGCGAGTACGCGTAAAGGCATGGCACCGGGCATGGGGTGGGGTGCCATAGGTTGAGCCGCGTCTTCTGGCGGCTCTACCTATGCGGGACGTCCAGCATAGGCAGTCCCGGCTTCGCGCAAAGACGCGAAGCCGTGCCAGCCTATGGCCCCCAACCGGGGGGGCATTGCACCGGCGGCGCAAAAAGAGCGCGGCGGATCCGGAGATCCGCCGCGCTATTCCAACTTTCTCAGGTCTCAGGCCTCTGACCTCCGGCCTCTGACCTCAGGCCTCCGACCTCCGACCTCTGCCCTTCTTCGTTCCTACCTGATAAACAGCATCTCGCGGTAGGTGGGCAGCGGCCAGTACTTGTCGGCCACCAGCAGTTCGAGCTTGTCGGCTACCTTGCGGACATCGGCCATCCTGACCAGCAGCACGTCGCGCTGGTAGGTGGCGTGCTTGAGCATGTCGCCGTGGGGCTGGGCGGCGATGGCCGCATCCAGTGCCTTGGCCGCTTCACGCAGCGCCGAGGCCAGGTCGGCCACCTCGTGCAGGATGTCCGACTGCTCGGAGCGCTCCACGCCGGCGGCTTTGGCGGCATTGATGGTCGTGGCCACGTCGCCCTCGTACGCCAGGGCCGCCGGCAGGACCATCGTGTGGGCCATGACCGACAGCGTCTGGGCCTCGATGTTGATGGTCTTGCAATAGTTCTCCAGCAGGATATCGCGCCGGCTGTCCAGCTCGCGCTTGGAGTACACCTTGTACTTGCCGAACAGTTCGACCGACATCTTGCTGTTGGCCAGCGGGATGGCTTCGACGCTGGTGCGCAGGTTCGGCAGCCCGCGCCGCTCGGCCTCGGCATGCCACTCGGCCGTGTAGTTGTCGCCTTCGTACAGCACGGGCCGGAATTCCTTCACCATCCCGGGCAGCAGCTTCTGCAGGGCGGCGTTCAGGTTGCCGCTCTTGCCCATGAGCTTCTCCAGCTGCGTGGCCACGTAGTCCAGCGACTCGGCCACGATGGTGTTCAGGACCGTGTTGGGCCCGGCCACGCTCTGGCCCGAGCCGACGGCGCGGAACTCGAACTTGTTGCCGGTGAAGGCAAAGGGGCTGGTGCGGTTGCGGTCGGAGCTGTCGCGCGGCAGCTTGGGCAGGATCGAAACGCCCACCTCGATATTGCCGCCCTTGTGGCTGCTCTTGGCGCCGCCCTCTTCGATCTGGTGGAAGATGCCGTCCAACTGCTCGCCCAGGTACACGCTCAGGATGGCCGGCGGGGCCTCGTTGGCGCCGAGGCGGTGGTCGTTCTGGGCGCTGGCCACGGACATGCGCAGGAGCGAGCCGTACTTGTACACGGCCCGGCAGGCGGCGGCGCAGAAGACCAGGAACTGGGCGTTCTCGTGCGGCGTCTCGCCCGGGTTGAGCAGGTTCTCGCCGGTGTCGGTACACATCGACCAGTTGTTATGCTTGCCCGAGCCGTTGATGCCGGCGAAGGGCTTCTCGTGCAGCAGGCAGGTCATGCCGTTGCGCGTGGCGACCTTGCGCATCATTTCCATCACGATCATCTGATGGTCGGTGGCCACGTTGGCGGTCTCGAACATCGGGGCCAGTTCGTACTGGCCCGGGGCCACTTCGTTGTGCCGCGTCTTGATCGGCACGCCCAGCCGCAGCAGCTCGTACTCCACCTCGGCCATGATCGCCAGCACGCGGTCGGCGATGGCGCCGAAGTACTGGTCTTCCAGCTCCTGGCCCTTGGGGGGCTTGGCGCCGATGAGCGTCCGGCCCGTGTACAGCAGGTCGGGGCGGGCGAAGAAGAAGTGCGTGTCGATCAGGAAGTATTCCTGCTCGGCCCCGACGGTGGTGAACACGCGCTTGGCCGGGCTGCCGAACAGCTTCAGCACGCGCAGGGCCTGCTTGTTCAGGGCTTCCATCGAACGCAGCAGGGGGGTCTTCTTGTCCAGGGCCTCGCCGGTGTAGCTGATGAACATGGTCGGGATGACCAGCGTGGCGCCGTTGGGATTGTCCAGGATGAAGGCCGGGCTGGAAGCGTCCCAGGCGGTGTAGCCGCGGGCCTCGAAGGTCGCCCGCAGCCCGCCGGAGGGGAAGCTGCTGGCGTCGGGCTCGCCGCGGACGAGTTCCTTGCCGCTGAACTCGGCGATGGCGCCGCCCTGGGCGGTGGGCACGATGAAGCTGTCATGCTTCTCGGCCGTCGAGCCGGTCATGGGCTGGAACCAGTGCGTGTAGTGCGTCGCGCCATGCTCGATGGCCCAATCCTTCATGGCCACGGCCACGGCATCGGCCAGGTTGCCGTCGAGCTGCTGACCGTTGTCGACGGTCTGCTGCAACGACTTGAACACGCTCTTGGGCAGCCGCTGGCGGCGCTGCTCTTCGTTGAAGACGTGCTCGCCGTACACCTCGCCGATGGGCTTGCGCGTGTAATCCACCTTGCCGCCCAAGGTCCGCTGCTTGGAGATTTCGCTGATGGCGTTAAACCGTATGCGTGTGCTCATATTGCCTTTCCTATCTGCCAGAAGGTTCCATTACCCGGCCCGCCGGGGTATTAGAAAGTAGAATTAAAACGCCAATCGCATAAGAAAGTCAAAAACAGGTTCTAATAGGCGCTATCAGAGAGCTTTGCGCAAAGCTGGCGTCCCGGCGAATGTAAAAGCGTCGGCCGCCGCGCCGATGCGATATAGCGTGTGGACAAGGGTCCACGCGTGCCATCATTATATAGAGTAATCCTATGGCCAAATCCAGCCCACGCAAGAACTCGCCCAGCCAGCGCGGCTCCGTCAAGCCGGAGCCCCGGCTCAAGCCTCCCTGTGCGCCCATGCCGCGTTGGCAGCGGGTTGCGCCATTTGCCGCCATTACGCTGGTGGGCCTCATCGCGTACTGCAACAGCTTCACCGGCGCGATGCTCTTTGACGACCTCGACTCCATCGTCCACAACCCCACGATCCAGCATCTGGCCCCGCTGACGAATGTGCTCAAGGTCCCCGGCCGGTTTGGACTCACCATCGAAGGCCGGCCGATGGTGAACCTGTCGCTGGCGCTCAACTACGCCCTCAACGGCCTGCTGGGCCTCGAGGGCCTGGATGTCCGCTCCTACCACGTTGCCAACCTGGCCATTCACGTGCTGGCGGCCTGGCTGCTGTTCGCCATTTTGCGCCGCACCTTTGGGCTCGTCGCGTGCGGCCTTGGTGGTGGCACAGGTTTTCTGGCCTGTGCAGCACAGCCTGGAAAGGCTGTGCCGCCAGTTCGCACAGTTACTGCCACGACGCGCGACACGGCGCTGGCACTGGCGGCGGCGCTGCTGTGGGCGGTGCATCCCGTTCAAACTGAATCGGTCACGTACATCGTGCAGCGGGCCGAGGCAATGATGGGCCTGATGTACCTGGCCGTGCTGTACTGCGCGATCCGCTCGGATGGCTGCGAAAAGAGCCCGGTGTGGTGGTGGGTTCCGGCCGTTGCGTGCTGCGCCGCCGGCATGGCCTGCAAGGAAGTCATGGTCACGGCCCCGCTGACGGTGCTGCTGTACGACCGCATCTTCCTGGCCGGCTCATTTCGCCAGGCGCTCAAGCGGCGCTGGCCGCTGTACGTCGGCTTGGCGGCGACGTGGGCGGTGCTGGCGATGGTGCTGGTCCCGGGCCGGGGCGGCACGGCCGGCGCCTTGGCCAAGATGACATGGCTCGAGTACGCCCTCACCCAGCCAGGCGTGATCCTGCACTATCTGCGCCTGGCGATCTGGCCCTGGCCGCTCGTGCTGGACTACGGCTGGCCGGTCGCTCGCACCTGGCCGGAGATTGTCTTACCGGCTCTGGGCGTGGTGGCACTACTGGCAGTCACGCTCTGGGCGCTCTTCCGCCGGCCGGTGCTGGGCTTCGTGGGCGCGTGGTTCTTCCTTATCCTGGCCCCCAGCAGCAGCGTGTACCCGCTCAACGACATGGCCTTCGAGCATCGCATGTACCTGCCCCTGGCGGCGGTGATGACGCTGGCGGTGCTGACGGGCGATTGGCTGTGGCGGCGCATCGTGGCTCGCTTCGCACGCGAGGGCGTCCAGCCGAGTCGCCTGCTCCAGCTTGTGCCCGTGGCGGCAGTGCTACTGGTCGTGGGCATGTATGTCGGCCTGACGCTGCGACGCAACACCGACTATGCCAGCCCGCGCCGCATGTGGGAGGACGTGGCCGCCAAGGCGCCCAACAACGCACGGGCCCAGGTTGACGTCGGGGCCATGTGGTTCATGGACGGGCGAGCCCAGGAAGCGTTTGACGCCTTCAACCGAGCCATCGCGCTGAGGCCAAACTTCTTCGACGCCTACCTGGACCGCGCGGGAGTCTATTCCCTGTGGGGCCAGACGGACGCGGCGCTGGCCGACTACACCAAGGCCATCGCGCTGAAGCCGCAGGACCCCAGGGGGCATTGCTTCCGCGGGGTGTTTCTCAAGGACAAGCTTGGCCGGTTCAACGATGCCGTGGCGGATTTCGACCAGGCCGTCCGGCTGTTCCCGACCTATGACGAAGCGTACGCGCAACGCGCCTTGGCCTACCAAGCCCTGGGCAAGTTCGACCAGGCCCAGGCCGACTACGACAGGGCGATCGAGCTTCGGCCCAAGGACGCGGGCCTGTACTACAATCGCGCCCATCTGTTCTTGCAGCGTTCCGAGTTCACGCGGGCGCTGGAAGACTGCAACGCCACCGTCCACCTGGCCCCGCAGAACCCTCAGGCGTATGAGCTGCGCGCCACGGCGTACTACGTCATGGGCCAGTACGAAAAGGCCAAGGCGGACGCCGAAACCTGCGTGCGCCTGGGCGGCCAGCCCAAACCGGAATTCCTGCGAGGCCGGCCGTAAGCTGGGCAGGGGCGCGATCCTGACGGGGCGTTGAATACGTGTCGCGGGCGTCTCGCGCCTGGGCCTCGGACATCGAAAGAGCTTTGATTTGAAGAAGGCTTTGATCTGAAGAAGAAGGCTTTGATCTGAAGAAGAAGGCTTGATCTGGGGAAGATGGCTTTGATTTGTTCGGCCCCAGCGGGGCCGAGGAATGTAGCCACGGGTGGAGCGGCAGGCGGCAG
>CAITIS010000130.1 GCA_903892515.1 uncultured Planctomycetota bacterium
ACCTCGCTATCTCGTCGGAACGTTCGCCATCGGGCTGCTGGCCGCGGCCGCCGTGTTCGGCCTGTGGCCGCAGGGCTACGCTTCGGGCACCTGTCTTCGGCTGGGCCTGCTGCTGGCCGCGTGGTGGCTGGCCTATCCCGATTTTCGCCGCATGCCGAAATGGATCCTGGCCGCGATTCCCATCGTGATCCTCGTCGTGTTCTGGCGGCCGTACTACTTCCTGTGGGCGATCCCGGTGCTGATCCTGATCGCGATGCTGAAGCCGCGGCTGAAGTTGTAGGCCGGAACAAGCAGAGGGCAGTTCCGGCACGCCGGTGGTGGCTGGGGCATAGCGCAGCGGTGCCCCATACGCACGAAGTTAAGGATCTTTGATCTTCCCAAAAAAGCGGGAAGTCCTTAAACCAGCATCTTTTGCATCAAGAACCATGCTGGAAGAAGGAGCTTCCCAATGGATATCGTAGCTCAGACCGTGATAGCAATGCAAGCGGTGTTGGGAGAAACCGTGGACGAATTGGCGCGGGCGACGGGGTGCGTCCGACGGGAACGGAAGTTCTCCGGCTCGTCGCTGTTGAGGACGTTGGTGCTCACCTTGCTCCAACATCCTGTCGCGAAAGATGGCGACTACCGAACTGTGGCCGCGCAGTTGGGGATCGACGTGACCGACCAAGCCATTCAGGGCCGCTTTACCTCCGGTTTGGTGGACTTTCTTCGGGCAGCATTGCAATACGCATTCACCCAGGCAGTCCTTGCCGTATCGCCGCCCACACCTCTGCTGCAAAAATTCACCCGCGTCACGATCGGCGACAGCACCACCATCACGCTTCCCGATGCGCTCGCCGGCCAGTTTCCCGGTTGCGGGGGAAGCCATGGAAGCGGCAAGGCCGCGCTGAAGATTCAGGTCTTGTGGAATCTGACCAGTGGGGAATGCGACATTCAGCTTGAACCCGGCCGTGCCGCCGATGTGAAAAGCTCCCTGGCTCAAGCGACGCCCTCGGCCGGGTCGCTGTCGGTCCTCGACCTGGGATATTTCTCCCTGGATCGTTTTGACCGCGTCGACAAGGCCCAAGCGTACTATATCTCCCGTTTTAAGCACGGCACCCAACTGTTTGAGGCCACGGACGAACCGCTTGATCTGTTGAAATTTTTGCGCTTTCACCAGCGGCAGGGCATCGTGGATGTCCCCGTCGTGATGGGCCGGGAAGAGCGGCTCGCTTGTCGCTTGATTGCCGTGCGCGTGCCGCCCGAAGTCTCCGCACAGCGGCGGCGACGAATCCGCAAAAACGCCCGCGACCACGGCCACTCCGAGCCTACGCAAGAGTACCTGGACCTTCAGGACTGGACGATTTTCATCACCAACTGCGGGCCGGAGTTGCTCAATTGGAAGGAAGTGGTGGTCCTTTACCGCGCCCGCTGGCAAATCGAACTGCTGTTCAAACTGTGGAAATCGCACAACCGGATCGCCACCCTGGAGAGCAACGCCACGATCGAGCGGCGAATGGCGGTGTTGTACGCGAAATTGATTGGGGCGATCGTACAACATTGGCTTCTCTTGAGTGCGGTCTGGCAGGACGGTCGGCGCAGCTTACGCCGTGCGGCCGCGGATCTTCGCGATTGGCTTCCCTTGGTAACCGACGCGCTGGACAACCTCAGACGCCTACGCCGTATCCTCCAGCGCCTTGGCCGCGCATTGCCCAAGTCTGCTCGAGTGAGCCGGCGCAAAAAACATCCCAGCCTCTTTCAACTCCTTGAAAACCCAGAACTTCTGGAGTACAAAGTGTCTTAACTTAGTGCGTATGGGGCATAGCGCAGCAGTGCCCCAGCCGCGCAGAAGCTAACGCACCCCGGCCACCCACGGTACACGGCGTGTGCCTGATACAT
>CAITIS010000131.1 GCA_903892515.1 uncultured Planctomycetota bacterium
CCAAGGTTTTCTCCATCACGGCGCGGCTCCTGCTCAGTTCAACCTGGGTAGCGAAGAATTCCGGGTCCCATCCACCCATATCTTGACGCAACTTACCTTATCCGGAATGAGGTTTTGATCAAGGCTGGAGCGGGCGAAGCGCCGATTTTGGCGTTCACGTGTCTGGCTACAGCTTCACCTTGAGCAGATCGAGAATGCGTTGTTGTTCCGGGTCGGGTCGTGTGATGACGTTGGGTAGAATCGTTCGGCCCAGGCGACAAGTCTGAGTACGGATGGACTTGAGCCGTTCGAGGATGATGGGCCAGGCCCAGCGGCGATCTTTGCCGTCGCCATCGGCGTCGAACAACGGTTGCAACCGCTGCAGCGCATGCCACTGGAGATAGTAGGCGAGCATGCAGATGAAGACATGGGCGCGGATGCGGTCGTCGGCGTGGTGGTAGACCGGGCGTAGTTCCAGCGCGACGGTTTTGAGGTTACGGAAGGCCCGTTCGACCTGGGCCAGGCCACGATACCGGTCCACAGCTTGCTGTGCGCTCCACGCCTTGTCGGTGACATCCGTACGGATGATGTAGCAGCCATCCATGGCTTGTTCGGTTTGGACCAACTCCTGATCGATCTCGAAGCTGAGCCGGGCCTTCTCGATCCGCCAGGCAAAGAACTTGGCGACGCGCCACTTGGCCAGGACCGCGCCGACCTTGGCACCGAGTTCGACGTCGGTGCGCTTCTTGCGTGAAGCGGCCAGTTTCTCCAAGGCCCGGCGGGTTTGCGCGATGAGTTCCTGCCGCGTCTGGCGCTCGTCCGCGGCGGTGTTTGGATTCTTGCACAGCAGGTAGCGGAGGGTCTTCTGCTCGGGATCATGCACCGCTACCGGCTCACGTTCATCGAACAACTCCATCTGGATCACCTTACGTTCCAGCAGGTCACGGATCTGCGGATGCGTCAGGGCCGTCAAGGTCTTGAAGCCCAGCGCGGAGACCTCGGCGATGCGCTTGGGGGTCAGCATGCCGCGGTCCCCCGCGAAGACCACATCCTTCACGCCGTACTGTTCGCTGACCCGCTTTGCCTGAGCCAGCACCGTGCTCTGGTCGCTGGTGTTGCCCCGGAAGACTTCCACGGCCACCGGGCAGCCCTGCGCGTCGGTCAGCAAGCCGATGGCGATTTGCTCGTGCCCCTTCTTCCCGTCCCGGTTGTGGCCAAAGGCGACCAGGTCTGAGTCTTCGTAAGCGCCCTCGAAATAACTGGAGGTCACATCGTAGTAGATCAGGCAACCGTCGCCGAGTTGCCGCCCTGCCAGCGCCTTCTGGATGGCGTCCTGCCGTGCCATGAGACGGTCCATCACCGCATAGGCGTGACGGTCCACATCGGGTCGTTGGTCGGCGGGATGGGCGCAGAGTTCCCATAGCGCCGTGTCGGCATACACATTGGTCAGGGCCAGCTTGCTACCTTGGTAGACCACGCGGCCCACGATCAGCGCCAGGGCATCTTCGCGCCACGGCTCCTTGCGCGAGTAGATGAGGCGGTCGAGTTCCAGTTGGCGGGCCAAGTCCAGCAGGGCGTAGGAGGCGCCGTATTCGCGCTGGCGTTCCACGAGCAGCGGGCCATCCCGTCGGTCTGCGGCCTGGCCCTTGTGCAGGCCGACGCGAATCTGCTCAATCACGTGCGAGGGCAACTTGCTGATGTTGCAGACGGTGCGGTGCAGAACGCTGCCGCCGTGGCGATAGCTTTCGCGGATCAGCGTGCAGCAGTACTGTTTGGTTCCGCGTTTGAGTTTGATCTCCTCGACATACATAATGGCTACTACTATAGCCTCCGTTCCGCCTTTTGCAACAACATTATAAAGATAGTTACACTATTTATGCTCCCTAATGTAGTGGCTACATATTGAACGGCAAAACACCCACTTCATCCGCGCTGCTATTGATCAGACCTCATTCCGAGCTGAGGTAAGTTGCGTCTTGACACCAGCGTTGAGTGAGTTTGTCGGCAATCCCGACGCCACTTCTCATCTCTAAAGTGCAATACGCTTGAACCATTCCTACGTCTAGAGCGTCACGCGATGCGATGTTCGGTGCCGGGATCGAAGAAGTGAATCTTGTCAATGAAGACCGCGGGCTCGATGATCTCGCCCGCTTTGAATCTGCGGTGAGCGTCCGCGCGGCTGACGAACGTCGTCCGCCCCGCGAGAAAATAGACGTACGACTCCGATC
>CAITIS010000132.1 GCA_903892515.1 uncultured Planctomycetota bacterium
CGAGGTACGGTCGCGTTCGTTATTACGCTGTTCTGACAGTTTGGCCACCGCGAAGCGCGGCTCAGGCAGGGGCCCGACGTTGGAGCGTGAGGGATGAGAATCAGACAACCCGAACAGAGCGATCTGAACGCCTGGGAAGGAACTCATGGGTCAGTTCGAGCAATGGTGCCTGCACCGTGCGATCTGTTTGCTCACATCGGACACGACGGCCTCCTATCCACTCAGCCCATCGGCCCATGAGGGGTGCGGCTTTCTGAAGATTCACGAGTGCACGATTTTCATGAAAGAACTCCAATCGGTTAAGGTTACGACTCGCAAACTCGCCTTACCTGACCCTCAACGTCCCTCTCTCTCCACCTTTCACACGCCGTCGCACCCCAACAAAAACCTCCAGGCACATGGGTCAGGTCTCGTTGTATGACATGACCCCGTGCGGCGCTCGCAATCGCGATGACTGACGCGGACGGCCGGGTTGAAGCCAGACCTCTCATACCGCCGGAAATGATGCGTGAGACGACTTTGACGAACAGAATGGCTTGGGTATGCGTAACTAGCCCGAGTTTCGCACTTCACGTCATAAGTCGTTGAGGATCAATGCTTCGATTTTCGCGGCACTACAAAGTAGCCAGCCGGGCGTGATCCTCATTCGGAACGGGGGCTGTCCCGATTACGGATCGATTGCGAGGCAGGCTGTCCCATGCGATGCCCAGGTGCCGGTAAATGGTTTTCTGGCATTCCTCTGGTTGGCCGGCCTTGCGGATCCGATGGGTCTGCCCACTACGGGTGGGTAACAAGATGGTCGTGTAGCAGTGCGTGCGAAGGACGCCCTTCAGCGTCTCCCAGTTGCGGTTGTCTCCTTCCTGTTCCAACGTCCACAGAATGTTCCGCAGCAGATGATAAGCCAGGACACAGAGGAAGACATGGGCATCGACGCGTTCTTCGGTTTGATGCCGATTGGGGCGCAGTCCCAGATCGGTCTTGAGCGCTTTGAACCCTTCCTCGGCCTGCGACAGGCTGATGTATAGTTCCCAAAGTTGATGCTGGTTCAGCGTCTGCTCGTCCGTGCGCAACACATAACAACCGCAGAGGTCGGTGGTTTCTTGTCGCAAGGCGTCATTCCGGGTCCATGTCAGTAGCAAGCCCTTGGCGCCATCCTCCAGTTCGATGCGGTAGAAACGTCGTGCTCTGGGGTGCCTGGCCTGGATGCGGCCGATGGCCTGTTCGATCTTCGAGCGATCCTTCAAGCGTTTGTTTTCGACGCGCGCGGCCAGTTTCCCCAGGGCATCGAGCAGACGACCTTCGGCGTTGGAGACGATCGCCTGTTCCTTGTTTCCGCGCGGTTGGCTTTTGCACAACACCACCCGTTCTGCCGGGACGGTCTCCTGATCGGTAGCATGCGAATCGTTCATCACGCGCACCCATACCGGTTCCTTGCCCTCACGCCCGGGAACGATATGGAAGCCCTTCTGTTCGCGAAATGCTGCGAGATATCGACTGCGTTGTCCCCGTGTGTCGTTGACCAGATACCCGAACCCATGCGTATGCAGCAGGTTCAGGTTCTTACGGGAGGCGACGCCGGCATCCATGACCACCAAAGGTTTCTTTCCACCGTCGGCCACGGTGGCATTCAGCGCCCCGATCATTTCCACCAGACTCTTGCCGTCGTTGAGGTTGCCCTCGAAGATCTTGTGCGCCATCTCGAAACCGAACTGGTCAAACACCATGCCGACGACAATCTGCGCGCAATCGTTGCGCTTCTGTTTGTTTGCGCCGCGTTTGGCCTTCGGGTTTCGCTGGCACAAACCTTCGAAATGCGTGTTGGTCAGATCATACAGCAGCACCGTTCGCTCCAGGTTGAACAGACTGCGTTGACGCTCACGCAGGTGCCGCTCGATCTCGCGTTGACGGGACAACAGCAGATCGCTGACCCGATAAAACCGGTCGTCGCCCGCCCCGCGCAGTTGGTTGCCCATCAATTCCGGCAACCCGGTGCGCCGATACCAGTCCGGCAGGCTATGCTCGCTGGATGGGTCGCTCAGCCGATTGATCACCGAGATCGCCGCCGCCTGAGTCTGACTGCGATTGAACCCCAGCCCGGCCAACAACTCCCGCAGGCCCAGTCGCTTCCAGATCTCCCAACCCACGAGAACGGGACCCAATTCCGCACTGTCGGTGTGGCTTACCGCATCGCCCCGAACCCCATCAATGACTTCCGCCATGCCCGACGCTTCGGCAAATGGATGCCACCGGCCTTCGCTGCTGACCTGGAGGACAATCCGGTCAACCCACGGCACGTGCACCTCGCTCAAGTTCCGCGGAAACATGGCATCGCGTCCGTACAGACGATCCTCCACGGCTTTGGCGATCGGCTTCCACTCCGCAGGTGCCAATGGCGCGTCGCCCAGCGAGACCACAGCACGATGACGTGGCCTCGCCGTGTCGTCGCGGTAGGACTCAACCAGTTTGAGTACCTGTCCGGAACGGGTCGCCTTGAGGCGGAAGAACATGCTGGCAGCCTACGGCACGCCCGCATGCGCGTCAAGAGGCGACAGCATTTATGGGCACTACAAGACCGCGACCACCCCGATTATCAACCTCTTACAGCGCAAAGCGCCGTGCTTTGGCCGAAACTCGGGCTAGCCCTGCGAAAGCAGGGCTAGCGCAACCAGGAACCTGCCAGCCTGCCGCGCCGGAACCTCTGCCTGCGGCTAGGTTGGGCAGGCTCCTGGGAGGATGTGCACGTCGCCGGAATGAACCGACAGGTGTGAACCGTCGGCCATGCGCAGCAGCAAGGTGCCGTCGGCCTGGACGCCGCCGGCCACGCCTTCGAAC
>CAITIS010000133.1 GCA_903892515.1 uncultured Planctomycetota bacterium
AGCGCTGCATTACACAGCCAAGCCCTGCAAGGGCGCGAGAGGCAAAGCTATCCCGCCCTTGCAGGGCTAACATCGTCGTATCCCTGCAACCCAGGGCGTCGCTTCGCTCTGCCCTGGGCTGGACTGTTCAAGCCCTTCGGGCTTACGGCAATGCCACGTGAATCGCTGTATGCAAAGGCCGTGCTCTCCGTGTTCTCCGTGGCAAAAGTCTTTATTCCTGCGCCTCGGCGCCGCTGATGATCTCGGACAGTTCCTTGGTGATCTGGCTCTGGCGGACGCGGTTGATGCGTTGCGTCAGGGCCGCGATGATGTCGTTGGCGGCGTCGGTGGCGGCGTGCATGGCCGACATCCGGGTCTGCTGCTCACCGGCCATGCCGCGCAGCACGTACCGGTACATCCGCTGGCGCAGCACCAGCGGCAGCAGCGTTTCCCGCACCGACGCCACGTCGGGCAAATAGTCGTACTCGCGGGCGGCGCCGCGCGGGTCGGCCACTTCCAGCGGCAGCAGCCGGATCAGCTCGGGCCCGCGGCCAGGGTTGTACACCAGCACCACTTCGTCGGCCTGCCCGCTGCGCATGTCCTGCACCAGCGACCCGGCCAGATCGACCACCAACTCGTACAGGCTGGGGCCCTCGAACTGCTCGATGGTCTCCTGGGCCTTCATCAACTCATGGCCGTGGGCTGCGTCCAGCCGCCAGTGCCGGCCCTGCTGAACGCCGCGCCGCCCGATCATGATCAGCCGCGGAGTCTTGCCCTGATCCATCAGCTCTTGCAGCACGCGGCGGGTCTGTTCGAGAATTCGGCTGTTGTAGCCGCCGCACAGCCCGCGGTCGCTGGTCTGCACCAGCAGCGTGGTTTTCTTGCCGCCATCCCGGCCGTCCAGCAGCACATCGTGGAAGTCCGGCGTGGCCGCCTTCACCCACGACAGCATGGACTCGGCCATGTCCGTAGCCGGCTGTGAGGCCGTGACGCGATTCTGGGCCTTGCGCAGCCGAGCCGCCGCGATCAACTCCATGGCGGCAGTGATCGTGTGGATGTTCTGCACGGCCTTGCGGCGTTTTATGACGGCCCGAACGTTTGCCATTGCTCTTTCCCATGGGTGCCATAGGTTGAGTCGCGTCGTTTGCGGCTCTACCTATGCAGGGCGCCACACATAGGCAGCCTCGCCTTCGCCAACGGCGGCGAAGTCGAGTCAGCCTATGGCACCCTGACCCGTTGCACAGGGACGCTCCTGCTCTGCCAGCCGCTACGTCTGAACATGGTCACCCAAAAGACGGGATGACCATGCCACCCGGGCGGTACGCCCGTGTCACATGTTCAACTGCTATTTCCTCGTGCTCTTCCGGCCGGCCTTGAACTGCTGGATGATGTCGTCGAGCTTGACGCGATCCTCATCCGAAAACTGCCGCTTCTGCTCCAAGCCGCGGTAGAACTCCGCGTAATCCTTCTTCACCTTTTCCTGCAGTGCCTTCTCGAAGGCCTGCACTTCCGGCACCGGCAGGTCATCGAGGAACCCGCCCGCTCCGGCATACAGGCTGACGACCTGGTCGAACACCGGCATGGTCTGGTACTGCGGCTGCTTGAGCAGCTCGACCATGCGGGCGCCGCGATCCAGTTGCCGCTGCGTGGTCGGGCCCAGTTCCGTGCCGAGCTGGGCGAACGCTTCCAACTCGCGATACGCCGCCAGGTCCAGCCGCAGCGAGGCCGCCACTTGCTTCATGGCCTTGACCTGGGCGGCGCCGCCGACTCGGCTGACCGAAATGCCCACGTTCACCGCCGGCCGGATGCCCGCGTAAAACAGGCTGGGTTCGAGGTAAATCTGGCCGTCGGTGATGGAGATCACGTTGGTCGGAATGTACGCCGAGACCTCACCTTCAAGCGTTTCGACGATGGGCAATGCCGTCATCGAGCCGCCCGTGCCGTAGATCTTCTGAACCTTGAACTGGTCCTTGTCGGGCCGGCTGGCCAGCGCCTTTTGCGCCTCGGCAAAACCGTCCGGCCGCAGGTACACCTTGCCATCGACGCCCTTGACGTCGCGGGCTTCGGCCGGGGTGTCCTTGGGCACGATGGCGAACTTGTCGGCCAGGCGACAGGCCCGCTCCAGCAGGCGGCTGTGCAGGTAGAAGATGTCGCCGGGGTAGGCCTCGCGACCGGGCGGGCGCCGCAGCAATAGCGAGAGCTGGCGATACGCCGCGGCCTGCTTGGACAGGTCGTCGTACACCACCAGCGTGTCCATGCCGGACGTTTCCATGAAGTACTCGGCAATGGTCGCGCCTGCGTACGGGGCCAGGTACTGCAGCGGCGCCGGGGCGGCCGAACTGGCCATCACGACGATGGTGTGCTCCATGGCCCCGAGCTTGCGCAGCGTGTCCACCACGCCGGCCACGGTCGATTCCTTCTGGCCGATGGCGACGTACACGCAGATGACGCCGGTGCCCTTCTGGTTCAAGATGGTATCGACCGCCACGGCCGTCTTGCCGGTCTTGCGGTCGCCGATGATGAGTTCGCGCTGGCCTCGGCCGATGGGGATCATCGAGTCGATGGCCTTGATGCCCGTTTGCAGCGGCGCGGTCACGGGCTGGCGGGCGGCGATGCCCGGGGCGATGCGTTCCACTGGCCTGGTCTGCCGGGTCCGGATCGGGCCTAAGCCATCCAGCGGCCGGCCCAGCGGGTCGATCACTCGGCCGATCATTTCCTCGCCGACCGGCACGTCCAGCAGCATGCCCGTGCCCTTGACGCTCTGGCCTTCCTTGATGCCCTCGTACTCGCCGTAGATGACGGCGCCGATGGAGTCGGCGTCGAGGTTGAAGACCTGGCCGATCTGGCCATTCTCGAAGGTGAGCATCTCGCCGGCCATGGCGCGCGACAGGCCGTAGATGCGGGCGATGCCGTCGCCGACCTCCAGCACGCGCCCGAGCTGCGAAACGTCCAGTTCGGCGCGGAAGTCCGCGATCTCTCGCTTGAGCACCGATGCGATCTCGTCCGTTCGAAACTTCATAGTTATTCTCTCGTGACATGGCCGTCTCGGCCATGTGTGTCATGGCCGTCTCGGCCATGTGTGCCATGGGCGTCTCGCCCATGTGTGCCATGGGCGTCTCGCCCATGTGTGCCATGGGCGTCTCGCCCATGATTCCTATCCTCCACGGCCGAGACGGCCGTGACACTCACGGGCGAGACGCCCGTGTCACTCGTTACATCCTTCGGGTGGCATGGTCACGCTTTCGTTGGCGTGGCCATGTTGGACGCTCCTGCTCTACAGCCGCTGAGTCTGAACATGGTCACCCAATCAATCAACAATCACGCGCCAGTCTGGCTGATGAAACGCCGGCTGAGCATCTCGCTGCGCAACCGGCGAAGCTGGCTGGCCAGCGAGGCGTCGATGATCTCATCGCCCACCTCGATCTGCAGCCCGCCCAGCAGCGATTCGTCCAGTTCCAATTTCAGCATGGGCTCAGCCTTGAGCAGCGCTTGCAGCGCCGCCGCCAGCTCATTCCGCACGGCTTCATCCAGCGGCGAAACCGACCGCACCACCACCTCGATGCGGCCTTGGCGATGATCCAGCATCTGCCCGCACCGCGCCGCCACCAACGGCAGCAAGCCGCCGCGGCCATTGCGAATCAGCACGCCCAGAAAGTTCCGCGCCAGTTCCGAGGCGTTGCCGGCCAGCGCCTTCTCCATCACCTGCTCTTTTTGCTCAGGTGAAATGAACGGGCTGGCAAGAAAGACGCCCAGCCCCTCGACCTCGCGCGTGGCCTGGGCCAGGGCGTCGAGTTCCTGCACAAAGGCATCCTGTGCATTCGAGGCCTGCGCAATGTCCAGCACGGCCGAGGCGTATTCGTCGGCCAGGCCGATGAGTTCAGGATGTTGTGGCAGTGGCGGCATCTATTGATTGGCAGCCTTTTGGCGAATCAGTTCCAGCGATTCCTGCACCAGCCGGCGCTGATCGTCGGGCTTGAGTTCGCGGCGCAGGATCTTGCCGGCGGCGTCGGTGGCCAGTTCGGCGGCGAAGCGATACAGGCCGTCCATGGCGTCCTTCTGGGCCTGCTCGATCTCCTCGCGGGCCTTGGCGCTGAGCTTCTGCGCCTCGGTGCGGGCGACGGCGAGGATCTCCTGCCGCACCTGTTCGGCCGCTTGGCGCGTCGCCTCCATCTGCTTGGCGGCCTCGGCATCGGAAGCTGCCAGAGCCGCTTCGTACTTCTGCAGGAGCTTTTGACTCTCCTCCTGCTGGGCACGGGCATTGGCTATGGTGTCAGCGACTTCCTTCTCGCGTTTTTCCATCTGCTTGACGATGGGCCCCCAGGCGTATCGGCCCAGGATGCACGCCAGCACCAGGAACGTGCCGATGGCCCAAACCGCGTTCCAAGCCCGATTTTCGCCTAGTAGCGAGCCGCCGCCCTCGGCGGCTTCCTGCGCGAAAGCGACCGTGGCGGGCAGCAGCGTCATCGCCGCCAGCAGCACCAGAGCGTAAAGCGTCCGGGAGCGTTTCATGCCAACCGCCTAGATTTTGCCCATGGCCAACAGGCAGACCAGGATGCCGAACAGCGTGGCGCCTTCGATCATGGCCGCCGGCAGCAGCCAGGACAGGAAGATGCTGCCGGCCGCTTCGGGCTGACGGGCAATGGCGTCAGGCGCCCGCGAGCCGATCAGGCCGATGCCCAGCGCGCCGCCGACCACGGCAATGGCCGCGCCCACGGATACGCCCAGGATGCCCAGGCCCTTGCCCACGGGCATGGGAGCGGCCACCGCTGCGCCGGCAGCAGCCTGGCTATGCGTCGCTTCCTGCGCCAGGGCCTGTGAAGCCGTCATCAGCACCATCATCGAAAGAACCGTTACCAGTAACGCACGTCGCATGTCGAATCTCCTAATGTTGCGGATTGGCCGCCATGGCAATGAACAAGGCGGACAGGAACGTAAAAATGAACGCATGCATGACAGCCACTAACGTCTCGAGCATCAGGATGGCCACGCTGCCCAAGGCCGCCGGCAGCGACACGTACGTGATCGCCCACCCAGCCGCCTCGGCCGCCATCAAAATCAGCACCGCCAGCAGCACGTGGCCGCTGACCATGTTTACGAAAAGACGAATGCACAACGCAAAGCACCGTGCCACGTAGCCAACCAGCTCCATGCCCAGCAGCACCGGCCAGAGGAACATCCCCAGCAGCCCGGCAATGGGCGGGACGAAGCGGTTGAGCCACACGAACACGCCGGCCACCACCGCTACCGGCAGCGGCCAGGTTCGGCTGGTGAAGAAGTTCGCCAGCGCCAGCAGGTAATTGTGCCCCGAGGGCATGGGATGGCCATGCTGCGCGCCGTGGCCGGAACCCTTCCACAGTTCCTTCACCGTCGTGCCATAGCTGGTGAACATGACCAGTAGGAACGTCATGCCTGCCAGAGCGGCCGTGACGGGAACGGTGGCCGTGCCCGTGCCGCCGATGGGCGTATGACTCAGGCCCACCAGGTTGGAAACGTCCACCAGCGGGATCAGCCCAAAGAGGTTCAGCCCCAGCACGAAGTAGAACAGGGAAGCGATGAACGGCAGCCAAGTCTGGCCCAGCGGGCCCATGGCCGGCGTAGCGATCGAGTTCCGCACGAACAGCAGCATGACTTCCAGCAGCCGGTAGGGCCCGCGCGGAATCAGCCCGCGCCGCCGGGCCATCATGGGTAGCGCAATCATCAGCAGCAGCCCGACGATGACAATGGAGGAGATCTGGTTGGATAACCACGGAACCTGCTGGCCGTGGATCATCCAGGGATGATCCATGACCTCTTCCATCGGGTTGCCGGAAATGGCCAGGATCACGCCTGCACCTCGGCAATGTGAGCGTGGCCCAGGCCTTTGCCGGCCCAGACGACTTCGGCCATGAGCATGGGCACGTACACCAGCGCCGCCCACGCCCAGTACGGGATCAGCGGCAGCGCCAGGGCCCAGATCAGCCCCTGCCCGACGGCCAGCAACAGCACCATGCGGGCCATGCCGGCAGCCAGGAAGAGTTGGGCGGTCTTGGCCGCCGAGGAAGTCTTGGCCCAGTGGCAGACGATGGCCCCGCTGGCGATCAGCAGGAGGAAATCGACGGATACGGCGCAGATGGCGGCCACCATGCCGGGCAAGCCGCTCCAGCGCCAAGTGGGATACAAACCGATGGCCAGGACGCCGGCCGACAGCGCACAGAGCATCCAAACCAGTCGGCCCCATCGCAGGGCCGAAAGCGCTTGGCTGGGACTGTTGCTCTCGTTCACGGCGAATCCTTTCGCTTCTCGCTGCGGATATACTCACGCGCCGCCCGCACCACCAGGTAGAGCCCGGCGGCGAACCCGGCGGCAGCGCCAATCAGCGTATAAACAATACCGCCGCCGCTATGGCGGTCAACGTACATTCCGCCGGCCACGCCCAGGCCGAAAACGGCGACGAATTCGATGCCCAGGGTAGAGTATCGCAGCAGTTGTCGCGGATCCTGCGGTGCTGCCATGACTTACGCTACCTCGCTTCCAAAAGCATTCGATTGCTGTATTCATCGTCTGACTGGGGGCAAAACTAAGAACAAATTCACCGCGGCGTGGGGTTTCATCGACGTGGCGGGCGATTTGGCGGCCAGGAATGAACGCAGCGTGTCAACGAGATTAGCATTACACATGATGCCCAAAGACGGGCCATGGGCAAGAACGCATGCGCCGTCAAGAGCCAACGCCGTATCAAGGGCCAGTCCCGTGTCAACAGCCAGTGCGTATTCTTGCCCCTGCGGGGCAAAGGCCTGTAGCCACGGGTGGAGCGAAGACCGCCGCGGCGGTCGCAGCGTAACCCGTGGTAAAGAGCGAATTGGATTTCCGCCCCGAATGGGGCGGAGGAAACTCGATCAGGCTGAACCGGGCTGAGTCATGGCTGTGCGCTTCCTTCGCCCCGCCGGGGCGAAAAGAGGAAACCATCGTATCCACGGGTTGCGCGTCGGGCGGCGTTGCCGCCGCCGCTCCACCCGTGGCTACATCCCTCGGCCCCGCTGGGGCCGAAGACCAAAACCGGGATGACCGCAACCTTAAGACCAAACCGGGAAGATCAGGATTTGATAAGAGGCTTGAGGCGGACTTGAACCTCCGGCCTCAGGCCTCAGACCTCCGCCCTGGTTCCCTCAGCCCTTCTTCTTAATCAGGCTTTGCTTGCTGCGGGTGATCTGTAATTCGACGTTGGCCTGGCGGTTTTCCAGGCAGGCTCGGGAGATTTCCAGCACCTCGCGGGCCTCATCGGCGGTGGTGGTGCCCACCGCCACCAGGTCGCATGGCCGGATGGTCGCCCACGAGAACGGCAGGCCCACCTGCGGCATCAGCCTGCCGGCCGCCAGCGACTTGATCGTCAGGACCGGCTTGGCCGCACCGTGAATGACGTGCTGGACCCAGTCGACCTCGACGGGCATGAGAAAGCCCACGGCGTTGTAGATGCTGATGTAGCTGGCCACGTCGTAGCCGTTGCGGTCGGCCGACAGGATCGTCTGCGGCAAGTGCGTCGAAAGCCCCGGAATCATGTCACGCTCGCGGATCATGCTGCAGATCCGCTCCATGTGGCGGATCTTGCCCGTCATGCCGTCGTACAGCGCATCCGTGGCGCTTTCGTGTGGCCAGCAGAAGCTCGCGCTGGCCTGGGCGCATTCGTCGAAGGCCTTGCCCACCGCGTCCCACTGGACGCTGCCCCGGTCGTCGCGCGGCACGCCGGGGGTGAGAATGCGATGGATCTTCTTGCCGGCCCGCTGCTCGGCCAGGTCCACGGCGCGGCACAGCACTTTGCTGCACGGCCCCAGTACGGTGTTGACGCCGTCGGCGGCAAAGACGCCGATGATCTCGGCCATGGTACGGGCATTGTGCCGCTGCTCGATCATCAGCGAGCGCGACTTGGTCTGATGCGAATAGCCCAGGAACCAGTTCGTGCCAATGACCAGCCGGGAAAGGTTCAGGCCGCCCACGCGGGTTCGCGGAAATGCGCTCATGTGACACGCTCCTTTTGACAGTGCAGAGCGGATTATACCGCGCCGCGGGCTTTCGTCAGCAAGTGAACAGGCGATCTGGCGGAGGTGTCGGCAAGTTGCGGCCCGAGCATTCCTGTAGGCTGGGTCGAGGCCGTCCACGAGGCCCACCTTGGCGGGAATCGGGATTCGGGATTCGGGAAGCGAATCAGGACTGGCCCGACGACATTTCTAAGGTGGGCGTCTCTGAAAAGGTGGGCCTCACAAGAAGACGTTCGGCCCAGCCTACGCACACGAACGCCCCGCTTCCCGATTCCGGATTCCCGATTCCCGATTCCGCTCACCGTCTTTTCGCCAACTCCGACATGTACTGCCGGCCCAGCCAGTGGGCGTTCTGCGTCAGCCAGCTCTCAAAGTGCGTCGTAGCCGTTGGCGGGTCGTGGCTGATCAGGAGGTTTGCCCTCAGCCCGCGCACCTCGTCGGCGGTGAGGATCACGTCGCCCAAGGCCGCCCCCAGCGCCCGCGTGCCCAGGATGGATACGATCACGGGCGAGGGCACCAGCCGCGCCAGGCCGCCGACGTATTGCCGCAGCAGCTTGAGTAGCGCGGTGTACTCGAACGTGTCAGGCCCAGCTACGTCCGTGACGGCGTCCTTGTCCTGTCCGGCGGCGATGACGGCCTGGTCGGCCAGGTCCTCGACGAAGACGGGCTGAAGCTGGCAAGAGCCGGCAAAGACGGGAAAGACCGGCATGCGACGGAGGAAGTAGGCGATGTTGTTGAGGAGGATGCCCGCGTCGCCGTAGAGAATCGTTGGCCGGAGGATGGCGTAGGAAAGTCCGCTGGCGACAACGGCGGCCTCGGCCTGGGCCTTGGCGCGGAAGTACGGCAAGGGAGAATCCAGCGCCGCATTGGTCGCGCTGATGTGCACCACGCGCCGCACGCCGGCCTGCTTGGCCGATGCCATCAGGCGGTGGGTGTTCTCGACGGCCTGCTCAAACGTCATGCCCGCCTGCGGAAAGCGAACCCAGTACGTGTTGAAGAGCACGCCGGCGCCAGCCATGGCATCGACCATGGCCGCAGGGTCGTTGAAGCGCAGCGGGTGGACCTCAATGGCGGCATTGCCCGCGCCGGCGGGCGGATGGCTGGTCAGCGTCCGCACGACGTGGCCCATGTTCAGCAGCCTTCGGGCGATGTGCCTGCCGGTAAAGCCAAAGGCGCCCGTGACGACCTGAATGTTCGATGACCCGGCCGGTGGTGGCATGAATCATTGTAGACAGGCAACAGACGGGAATTGGCCGCCGGGGTTGTGAGCGCTGCGCGCCTGCCTGTCGTTCGCACAACATGCGACACGCCCGCGACACCCTCTCTCCCCGTATCCGTGCTTCCTACTCAACTTTGATTTCGCGAATATCGCGGCGCTGCGACTCCAGCGCGCCAACCGCCGACAGCACGGCCGGCTCGCGCGCGGTCAGGCTAAAGCAAATGGTCGTCTCTTTCTTGTCGTAGCTCCGCTGAAAACCGACGTTGGAGATGTGCGTGCCGGCCAGCTCCAGCACTTTCCGGCAGTCGTCAACCGCCTCGAAGGACATATCCGAAATGGTCAGCGTAATCCGTCGATGCGACCGGGCGGCGATCTTGCGTTCTGCCCAAGCCAGCGTGCGCAGGGCAAAGAGCACGATCAGCGTGGCGGCACCGACAATTTCGAACATGCCGAATCCGCAACCCAGGCCGATCGCGGCCGAACACCACAGGCTCGCCGCCGTGGTCAGCCCGCGCACGCCCGAGCCCTGGTGCAGGATCGCCCCGGCGCCCAAAAAGCCCACGCCGGCCATCACGCCATAGGCGATTCGCGCCGGGTCGCATTGCAGCGAGGGATGCAGCGCCGTGCCGAACACTTCGGCGAAGTTGAGCGAGACGACCATGGCCAGGGCGGCGCCCAGGCACACCAGCAGGTGCGTTCGCAGCCCGGCGGACCGGCCATGAAGTTCGCGCTCCAGGCCTACGAGCCCGCCCAGCACCGCCGCTGCGCCCAGCCGCAGAATCGCTTCATACGTCCAGCTGGATACGTGCAAATTGGTGGCAACAGTTGCGAACATGGTCCCTTCTTTCCGCCCTACCGCCGCGAGGTCTTCCTGATCGCGCCGCGCCCCTGCCTGGCGGTTTTGCCCTCGGCCGGCTTGAGCACACGCAAGGACTTCTTCAGATCGGCCACCTTGAAAATGGCCGTGGTGTGGCCGCCAGGAGCGCCGCCGGTGGCGTACGCGTAGTTGATATTGATGTGCTCAGCCGCCAAGCGTTCAGCCGCGTCGGCGAATGCCCCGGGCTCGTTGGCCAACTCCATCTGCAGCACTTCGGTCTCGGTGAAGTGGTCGTGGGCGCGCTGCAAGACATGGCGAAGTTTGTCCGGCTCGTCGCCCACCAGCCGCAGGACGCCATGCTCGCTGGAGTCCACCAGCGTTAAGGCGCGGATGTTGATCTTGGCTCCGGCCAAGGCGTTGGTCACCTGCGCCAGCACGCCGGGCTTGTTCACCAGGAACACCGAGAACTGGACGGCTGTCTGCATATCATTCTCCTCGCTGCTGCACCTGCCAATCGTATCCATCTCCAACAGAATCGGCCATTTTCCGACAAAGCATCAGGCCTTAGTGAAGTGAGGCCCTCGTCACGCCGATGGAGGGGGAGAATGGATTGCTAAGGAGCGACCGATGCCGTTACGAGTATTGATTGTCGATACGGATATCCGATTCGTTGAACAGGCCCGCCGGCACCTCGAGGCCTGTGGCCACCACGTCGCCCATGTGGACGTCTCACGCGTCACGCAACGGGCCGAGCAATGGCGGGCCGATCTGGTCATCGCCAGCGCCGAACTGCCGCTGGTGCATCAGGGCGAGCTGCTGTCGGCCCTGCATGACGTCGATCAACGACCGGCGGTGCTGCTGACGGCATCGATGGACCGCTTCGACCTGGCCTGGCAGGCCTGGCACAAGGGCGGCGACGAACTGCTGCTCAAGCCCATGCTCAATGCCGCCGAACTCCACTGCGCGATCGCCACGGCGCGTCAAAACGCCCTCTGCCCGCAACGCAGCGTCGTTACGACCCCAGAGCAAGTGCGTCTCTCGGCCTAATCGTCGGCGGGTAGCATGCCGGGTGGCATGGTCAGTCGCGCTGTTGCGATGACCATGCTGAGACTCGCTCACGGGCGAGCGTTACCCAAGCCGGCATCGGAACCGAACACGCCCACGACCCCAGCGCGCCACCCTGTCAGGCCGAACATGGTCAGCGCTCAACGGCGAGCGGCTGACCATGCCACCCAGTATGGCGCCTCTAACGCCTGCGTCCCGAGCTTTGCACCTCGGCCTCGATGGCAGCCAGCAGCGTCGCTACGTCCCACAAGTCGTCATGGCGGTGGCCGTTGATGAAGAACGTCGGCGTGCCGTTGACGCCGCTGCGAACGCCGCCCAGAAACTCCTCGCGTACGCGCGGCGTGTACTTGCCTTGCAGCAGTTCAGCCCTGAATCGCGCCATGTTCACGCCCAGCGTCTGGGCGTACGTCACCAAGTCGTAATCCTCCTGGGCCTCCTGGTTTTCAAAGAGCAGGTCGTGCATTTCCCAGAACTTGTCTTGCGCCCCGGCGGCCTCGGCGGCCTCGGCAGCACGCTGGGCGGTCGGGTGCACCTGCGTCAGCGGGAAATGCCGGAACACAAATCGAGCCGTCTTGCCGATGGCGCCCAGAAGCTCGCTCACCACCAGGTGCGCCTCGGCACAGTGCGGACAGCCGAAGTCGCCATATTCCAGCAGCGTGACGGGGGCGTTGCGTGGCCCCAGGATATGGTCCTGCTGTTCCGAAACCGGCACGGTCAGGCTCACGGTTTGCACCAGGTTATACATATTGCACCTCCGTGGCTGGCTGGCCCGCCTTGGCGTGCAGCTCTTCCAGGGCCTTCAGGATGCCGTCGGCGCCGGGGTTCACCCCCACCGGCGACACGTACGACCAGGTGATGACGCCGTTGCCGTCGATGACGAACAGGGCCCGTTCGCACACGCCATCGTTCTTGCGATACACGCCGTAAACCCCAGCCACTTGACCTTTGGGCTCAAAATCGGCCAGCAACGGAAAGTGCAGCTTGCGGTCGCGGGCGTAGGCGGCATGGCACCAGGCGCCATCGACCGAAATGCCGACGATCTGGGCGTCCAGCCGATTCAGTTCGTGCAGGATCTCGTTGTACAGGGCGAGTTGGTCGCCGCAGACCGGGCTCCAGTCGGCCGGGTAAAAGACCAGCACCACGGGCCGGCCGCGGAACTCGCTCAGGCTCACCGTCTGATCGGGCGTGCTGTGCAGGGTGAATTCCGGGGCCGTCGTGCCGGCGGGTAAAGCGGCAGCCGGCGCGGCCTCCGCACAGGCCTTGAACTTAGCCTGCCCTTCGGAGCCGCTCTGACATTTGCCAAACCTGCTGACGCCTTTCGCCTGGCCTCCCTGGCCGGAAAAGGAACGACCTTGTGCGCGGTTCATAATGTTTTCTCCAACATGCGTTTTATGGCGACCCAACCTGTGCGTCTCGCGCGAGGCTGAGCCGGTTGTATTCTCTAGAGCATTTTAGCGCCCAGACCCACCCAGAGCCGCCCGCTCGAAACGCCCCTGACAGGGAAGCAAGCGGAGCCAACCGGAACCATTCGGCGACCGTTGGGAACCGCTGGGAACCAAACGGAACGAAACGGAACGAAACGGAACGAAACGGAACGAAACGGAACCGTTTGGAACCGTTGGATGCTTTCTGAAACGCAGGGGATGACGCTGCAACTTCCACTACAGCACATATTTACGTTCCGCTGACTTGTCCTGAGGCACTGGGTCTGGCCCATCGGCCGCCTCGGATCGGATCTGCGCACAGCAGCGCAGCTATAGCGGTTGCCAAAAGTCTTTTCCTGGAGGGTGGTGGGTCTCCTGACCCACCACCGCCTCCCGACAGGCACCGCGGCGGGCCAGGAGACCCGCCGCGCGGAAAGAAGTTGTGGCAACCGCTCTAATCGACGGTGTTCGATGTGTCGGAGCCCTGTCTCGATAACGCGGACCAGACGCCCGCGACTCCGGAACGCTCGACGCCTATGAACTTTTCAAGGCCGCTGCGCGCAGAGCGTGAGCCGGCCGGTGCTTCTCCATATAAGGGCCGACGCGCAGGCTACGGGCGCGCGCCGGCGCTCTGGGAAACTCCGAATGTGAATAAATCTCCCCTGCCTGCCGATGCGGCGGAAGAAGGCGGGCCCTTGCGGTTTGCACAAAGCCGAGCTGCGCATCCGTGTGCGTGCAACGAGTCGCACACCCTGCACGCCGTGCTGCCTCGGCCTGCCGGCGGTTCACCAGCTTCCGTCCGCAGAACCCCTCGCAACAACGCTCGGGAACCTGCGGACCCTACAGAGTGCGCCAAGGCCTCTGCCGGAGTCCCTTCGGCCCGCGTCCATACATGGGCCAAGGATTCTGTCAGTGCGCCGGCAGCTTGAATTGGGCCAGGCAGTACGGGGCCGTGATTCGGAAGCCCAGGCCCTGGTAGCAGCGTTGGGCCGTGACGTTGTTCACGTCGGTAAACAGGACGGTCCTGCTGGCGCCTTTCGCTGCCATGTGCCGAATCAACGCCGCACACACTGACCTGGCGAAGCCGCGACGTCGAAAGCCCGGGTCGGTTGCCACGCCGATGATCTGGCAGGCCGTGATGGCCAGGCCGCTGGTGGCCGCGGTGGATACGATGGCACCGTCGTGCTCAGCCACGTACCGCTGCGGATTGCCCCGCACCTTGGCGATGTCCTCGGCGGTGATCGGCGCATCAGGGTCGATCTGCTGAAGGTGGCGCAGCACACGAGCGACGGCCAGAGCGTCATCCGGCGCGATCAGGCGGCAGGCGTGCTCCCATGGCTGATCGGGCGGCAGGCCGTCCAGTTCCATAAACACCTGCCTGGGATCTCGGCAGCTCTCGTAGCCCAGCAGCAGCAATTCCTCCAGCGCCGGCCCAGCGATATCTTGCCAGCCGTTGAGCCACTCGATGAGCGGGTGATGTTCGGCCAGATGCCGCGTGAGTGTGCGCACCACGCCAGGTTCGAGAGAGAACGGCACGATCGACTTGTACCGCTCGTAGTAAGCGGCCACGCCGAGCCAGTGGCCGCCACGGCTGGCGGCATACATATGCGTCGACGGCGTGTTGCCGCGCAGGTTGCCCAGGATGAACATGGCCCGGCTCTCGCTGGGGGCCAGGAATTCCCACACCCGCTGCCGGGTGGCGGCATCCTGCGGATCGATCTTCTCAATTGTGACGGCAGACATATCGTTGCCCCTTGTTGAATCGCCCTGATTCTACCGGCGAATCCCATGGGTGCAACGGCCGCGTCCGCAGATGACGCAGATTCCGCAGACTTGTCGAATCGCCTTGACTCTACGGGTGAATCCCGTGGGTGCAACGGCCGCGTCCCTCACCCCTACGCCCTACGCCCTCCGCTCTACGCCCTATTCCCGCGCCATGGACCGATACCCGCACGGGCTGCTGAAGCATCGTCGTGGCCTAGCAGCCCGTTGAAGAACGTAGCACGGGCGTCTCGCCCGTGGCCCAACGACGCGAAAACGGCCGAAATACCCATGGGCGAGACGCCCATGCTACAGCGGAAGACACTTCTTCAACGGGCTGCTAGACCGGCACCGGCAACCCGCTCCAATCATGCAGCGAGGCCGAGTAGCTGGAGGAAGTGGCGTTGTGATTATTCTTGTCCGCCGACGAGCTCGATGACGTCACCTTGATCGGGCCAATCCCCTTGGCCAACCAGTACGTCTGCGTGGTCGTGCCGTGCCAGCCATCGGTGTCGCGCCAGACGTCATTGAAGGTGACCTTCAGCGCGCTGTACGTGCCGAACGGCACAACCACCTTCTCCACCTTGCTGGCTACGGTCATGGTGCGGGTATCCGTGCCGGTCCAGAAACCCGAAGTGGCGCGCATGGACGTATAGTCGGCCTGGCCGGTGAAGATCGTGCCCAGTTGGAAAAGTGCCGGAATAGTCAGCAGGGGCGGGCTGTAGGTCTGGGTCTCGTTGCCGCTCTGGGGCCCGCTCTGCACCGGGTAGGACGATTGCACGAAGGCCAAACCGTTGCCGGTGACGACGAAGTAATCCGAGGAGAACGACTTTGTCTGCTTGCCGATGCCGGCCTCAGTCCGCAGCTCGGTCGTCACCAGCCCGTCGATCGTGTAGTAGGAGAATATCCGCCGAACCGCGTCCAGGGTCTTCGACCCCGTCTTGCCGATGTAGTGCCACCACGTGCCCATCGGCGTTGGGAAGTAGTCCGCCAGCGCCAGGTCATCTTGCACCGAGACCTGCACCGAATCGGTCGAGCCCACCTTGTAGCCGGTGCCGGCCTTAAGCTTCAGCACAACCGTCTCAGCCACTTCGGGGACGTCGTCCGTCTTGGGCGTAATGACCACGTCGGTCGTGGCGTCGCCCGGCGCGAACGTCGCCGTGAGCGGCACTGTTTCGTAGTCCACGCCGATTTTGGCTGTGCCCGACAAGCTGATCTTCACGGTCAGCGGGCGGCCGGCGTAGCCCGTTCGCGTCAGTCGGAAGCTGGCTGGATCGCTGCCTTGCTCGCGCGCGACGCCGTCCAAGATCGCCGCCGTGATCACCGGCGTGTTGTCGGAAATGTTTACCGTGGCCTTGCGATTGGCCACCGTGGCCGTCAGGCTGTACGCGGCATTCGTAGCCAGCGTCAGCACCGCCTTCTCCGCCGACTCGGCCAGGGAATCGCCTATCGGGCTGAGCAGAATATCCACGTGGTCCTGGCCGTTGGGGATAAGCACGGAGGTGGCCGTCAGGGGCGTTCCGCCCACGCTCAGGATGTAGTCTTTAGTGGGTCCAAAGCTGGCCGTCCCAGACCGCGTGAACTTCACCGTCAGGTCGCCGGCAGTTACAGCATCGCCCGAGGCCGTCTTACGGTAGATCGTGAACGTGCCCGTGTCGGGCGGCTGGGCGGCGACCGTCTCGGCCGCCGACGCCTCGGTCGCCAGGATGCTCACCCGAACCGCCGGCGGTTGGGCGCTCAGCAGCAGCCGCGACTCAAGACGCTCAAAACACGCGCCGGAATGATTGCCAGATCCGTGGTCACAAGACCGTCGTAACATAGCTAATCCTCCCGTTACATGGATGTCTCGCGGCATGTCCACAATGCCGGTTTGCTGACGACCGTCGCCAGTGATATGTACGCTTCTACGTGAGTGTAGCACTTTGCGAATCGGATTCCCAGCCAATTCGGAGCGTACCCGTGGAGGCGTCTGCCTGGACAACTACTCAGAACTCACCGCAGAGGCCGCGAAGGGCGCAGAGAGAAACTTCTTTGGAACATTTCAGCTTCGCGGTCTTTGCGGTCTCGGTGGTGAATCAGATTTTGAGCTGCTTACTAAGTGGCCCCGCGCCCTACTTTTGCGCGATGGGCAGATACCCGTACGGTTGCTGGAGGATCGTCGTGGCCAGGGCCGTGCCGTAGATCGTGCCGACGTTGTCGCCGGCCCAGGAGCCTTCGGCCGATTGCGTCGGCAGCAGGCGGTCGCGAATCTTGGGGTAATATTCCGCCCAATCCTTGCCGCCGCGCTGGTACATCGCCTCGGCCATGTACAGATGCGTGTAGAAGAAGAAGCCGTCGTTGCCGGTGAAGCTCTTGGCCTTGCAGAAGGCCACTAGCTTCTCGACCATCTCGGCCTCGGTGCCGGCGCCGGGCTTGCTGGATGCGCCGCCCTGGCGGTCGTACACGCCCGCGGCGTAGAAGCACGCGACGGCCGCCGCCGAAATGGCCGGTCGCGACTCGCCGCGATTGGCCGCGGAGTAGCAGATGCCGCCGTCGGGGTTCTGGCAGAATCGCAGGTACTCCACGGCCCGCTCCACCGTGGCCTTGGGAACCTTGATGCCCACGTTGCGGCACGCCCGTAAGGCCTGGAGCTGCGTCACCGTCACCGAGCCTTCGTCGGCCTTGCCGGTGGGCGTGTAGATCCAGCCGCCGGCGTGCTTGTATTGTGCGCCGAGATCGGACTGGCTCTTGACCGTCAGCTCCACGGCCTTGTCCAAAACGACCTGGATTCGCTTGCCCACGTCGCTGCTCTCGCCGCCAGAGGCCCGGCCAACGCCGCCTTCCATGCCGTAGCACTGGGCCAGAAAGAGCATGCCAAACCCGTGCCCGTACATCGTCCTGCCTTCGCCGCCGGGGCCGGCAATCAGGCCGTCGGGGCTGCTCTCGGCCAGGCGCAGGATGTAGAACATGGCCTTGCGCACCTCGCGGCTGTACGGCCCGCTCTCGGGCGTCGAGCCCGAGGCCAGCAAGGCCTGGCCCGCCAGCGCCGTCATGGCGGCGGGGTAGGAACCCATGCTGCCGGCGGAATACCACGCGCCGTCGGAACGCTGGGCGGCGGCGAGGAACTTCAGGCCCTTGTCAATGGCGGCCACGGTCCGCTCGTCCATCAATTCAGGCAGCGCGTGTCCCTGCGCCAGTGCCATTCGCATCGGCGTGGCCAACAGCAGCAGGAGCATAATGCGTCTCATGGCTGCTTCTCCATTTTCGCAGGGGCAGAGGCTGGCGCGGCGGCGGGCTTGGCGGCGGCCGATGGGGCCCACACATCCATTCGCCCGAATGAATTCGAGACCAGCCGCCCATCGGCCAGGGCGCACTGCGCCACCGGCGGCGCGGCCGGACGGGCGCCCTGCGCCTGCGGCAGCGCCTCGGCATGTATATTAGCCGCCGGCGCTGAAAGATTCAGCGGCGCCAGCAACTTGCCGTCGGTGAGGCCCACGGCTGCGATGACTGAAGAGGGCTGGCCGCTCTTACCCTGCAGCGGCAGGAAGATCTGGCTTTGGGTCAGGGCGGCCCCTTGCAGAAAGCCGACGCCCGCCGACGCCGACCACAGAGCCTTGCCGCTGCTGACGTCGAAGGCCCGCAACTCATCACTCATCACCAGCAGATGATCGCCCAGCACCGTGATGGGAAAGCCCACGCGGGCGCCGAGTTCGCGCGCCGCCGATGGCTGGGCCGCCACGATCGGCGAAAATTCGCGGACCTTCTGGCCGAGTTGTGAGATGCTCAGCATTTCGAGGGTTTGCAGGGTCGCGGCCCGACTGACAAAGACGTTGTCGCCGCACTGGCCCAGGACCAGCGGCCGCTGTCCCTCCGGCAGGGCCACCGTCCACATCGGCTGCTCCATCTGCAGCAGCGGCTCGATGCACACCACTTCGCCGCGGCGCGTGCCGATGAGCAGGCCCTCGGGCGTGAGAAACGCCCCCTCGTCCAGCGCAACGCTGCCCAGCGAACGCCGGCTTGCCATGTCGAAAACTGTATACGTGCCGTTGCTCTCGCCGGCTTTGACCATGCCGTGGAAGGTGAGCAGCAAGCCGCCGGCAAGCTGCGGGGCGGTGCGCCAGGGCAGGTCCGAGGCGGCGATCCGATGCTGCCAGAGCTGTTGCCCGTTGGCTTTATCCAGGACCGTGACCAGGCCCTCGCCGCCCAGCAAGACCAGTTCCTTGTCGGTGGTGGCGCGCAGGCCGGTCATCAGTTCGTTGTGCCGCCGGCTCCACAGCTCCCGGCCGTCGCGCGTGTCAAAGCCCGTGATCCAGCCCAAACCCCATACGCACAGCACCGTGCCGTTGCCGGCCAGTTCCGCCCGGGTCGGGCCCATCGCCCCGCCCACGACGCCCGCCTGGATGCGCAGCGGCATCTGCCACAGGATGCTATCCTTCCAATTGGCCGCACTGGACTGGCTGCACACCACGTTGCCGCCGGAGAGCAGGAAGAAGCAGTTGCCCAGCTGCGTCAACTGGCCGCGGGCGTCGAGCAGCGCCTGGCTGTCCTGCGGCGCCGACCACAGCTTGGCCAGCGGCAAGGGCAGATCCTTGGGCGGCGGCGCCGGACGCGGCTCGACGTACTTGGGTTGGAGGCTCTGCGTCAGGGCCTCCAGCGTGCCCGACGAGCCGGCAAAGCCCGCCTGCGTCGAAGGCGGCAGCTTCTTGATTTGATCCCAGGCCAGGTGCGTCAGTTGCGGACTGGCCTGCTGGTAGATCATGGCCATGCCCAGGTACGCCGATGCCCCCAGGCCGCTGTCGGGATAGTCGCGGATGACCTGCTGCAAGAGGCTGCCGGAAAGCCCGAGCATCTGGCGGCGCTGCGGCCCCTGCTCCTGCTGGGCCAGTTGGTACTGGATTTCCGCCGCCCGCAATAGTGCGATCGGGGCATGCACGCTGTGGCTATACAGCTTGGCCACGCGCAGCATGGCATCGAGGTTCTGCGACTTTCCGGCCGATTCGAGTTGGCTCGCCGCCTGCTGGTCGAACGCCTCGTACACCTTCTGCCCATGGTGGCGGATGAACTCGCCCACCATTGCCTGGCCAACCTGATAGCCGGTGCTGGCGAGCGGCGGTTCGTCGGCGCGAGCGTCCGGGCCGATGCCCGCATCGGTCATGGCCACTTCGGCCAGGTCCCGCGAAAGCTTCTGGGCGATCTCTACGGCCAGCGTGACCTGGCCGTTTTGCTCGTAGTACCTCCCCAGCCGCAAGAGCATCTCGCCGCGCGTCCGCGTGTCGTCGGCCAGAGCCTGGGCCTTCATGAACCAGCCCAGTTGCTCCCGCCCACTGGCCGCATTGCCTAGCGCGATGTACGCCCTGAACAGCCCCTGCCGAGCTTTAACGGCCAGCGCCGAATCACTGGGTGTTGCTGCGGGTGCCATGGCCAGGCCGCCGTTGGCATGGCCATGCTCAACGCCCCCTGTGGGCAGCATGTTCTCGCTACCATTGGCGTGACCATGTTCAACCTTCGCGCTGGCCGGAGTTTTCCCCAGCGCCGCCAAAATCGTCTCAAAATCCGCCGCCGCCTCGGCCGGCTTGCCGGCGTACAGCGAGTTGGAGCCGCGCTGGTAGAGCAGCGTGAGTCTTTCGTCACCCGAGGACTTCTCGATTCGCTGCGAGAGGTCCGCCCGGGCCTGTTCGTACGTCGAGTACACCGCGATGCCGGCGGCGTTGGCGGCGATCAGCCGGCCACCCAGGCTCACCAGGTTGCCCAGCGGGCTTTCGCCCTGCCGCAGCGGCAGGCTGCTCAGCGCGTAATCCGCCAGGTCGAGCCGATACACCCTGCCCCGACCCGAAAGCAGCAGGGCATCCGTCGTCACCGCCGGCCGGCCCAGTGCCAGGGTCACTTGCTTGTCATCCTGCCACAGCACCCTGCCGTCGGCGTCGCGCAGGATGATCAGGCCCGGGCCCGACAAGGCCACGCGCTCGCCCGGCACGCCCGTCAGGTCGACTTGGCCAGCACGCGACACCTGCCAGAGCAACTGTCCGCTGGCCTGATCCAACGCCAGCACGGACTGGCTGTCGGCGGGCATGCAGATCAACCGGCCATGATCGGCCACCATGGCGGTGCCGCTGCGTGGGACCATCGTGTCCTGCGGCGACGTAACCATCTCGCGCAGGGCATTGACCGTGTCGTACTGGTAGGCCCACAGCCCTGCCCCGCTGGAGGCGTGGAAGCAGGCAACCACGCCGGCGTTAGTGAGCACGAAGACGTTGTCGCCGTCCACCACCGGCGGGGTCGTAAACTCCGGCTGGAATGGGTTGCGCTCGGCGTCGGCGGGCTGCTGACTGATGAGCTGGCTGTACAGCATTTTTCCGTCGCGTGCCCGCAGGCACAGCAGGTGGTAGGCCTGGCGGAAGCGCACGGTGGTGTACAGTTTGCCGTCGGAATACGTCGGGGCGGTCAGGTAGTCGCACAGCCGCGCGATATCGCTGTCGCCCGGCGCGGCGCTGGCGCCATCAACGCGCCCGCCCTCGTTGTTATCCTTGCCGATCTTCCAGACTTCCTTGCCTTGCCGCGCCAGCGAAAAGGCCGCCATGCTCGAATTCGCCGCCGCCGGGGCCGCGCCTGCCGCCGCCTGCATCCTTCGGAGGTCGCGCGGGGCAAAGCCGCCCACCGCGAAGACCAACCCCTCGCCGCTGGACAGGCCAAACAGCCCTTCATCCTGCATGCTCACGGCCACAAAGCGATAGTCCGGCGGCGCCACGGTGCTCTTATAGTCCAGCAGCGGAAAATCCAGCGACCGCCACAGCACTTTGCCGCTGGCCAGGTCATACGCGACGACGCCCAGCATGTCGCGCGCCAGGACCAGCGAGTCCGTCACCAGCACGTGCTGCACCGGCGGCAAGAGCAACTGCCGCTGCAAGTTCTCCTGCCCGACTTTCAGGAGCAGTTGCCCCTCCACGACGCGGAGTTCCTTTCGCGTCGGCATGGCCCGGCCTGGCTGAACGACCTCTGGCGGCGAAAAACTCTCGCCGGTCAAGCCCACCAACTGGCGAACGATGGGGTTGGTCTCGACCTTGCCCTCGGGCTGAACCCACTGCGGTGAGAGCACCGGATGCGCCGGCGGCGAGACGGCCAGCCCCGAGGCACTGCCCGCGTAGCTGAGCCATTCGTTCAACACCGGCCCGGCGGGCTGGCTGGCAGCCGATGCAAGCAGGGCCTTGGCGTATTGAGCGACGTTCTGCTCGGCCCCGCCTAACTTGGCCTGGGCTTGGGGATACTCCTTGGCCAGGCGCTCGACGGCGGCACGGGCGGCGGTATCGTCACCGGCCAGATGGGCCGCAACGGCCAGGCGAGCCAGCAAGAGCGACTTGGCGGCGTCATTGTTCTCCAGCGTCAAGGCCTGCTCGAACGAGCGCCAAGCCGGGGCGAATTGCCCGTTGTCGAACTGCAGCGCTCCCAGCCGCCGGGCGATCTCGCTGCCCAGGCTGCTGCGCCGGTACCGCTGCGAAAGCTCGTCCAGGGCGTCGAGGTCGCGCTGCGCCGATGCCTGCTCCATCTGCCGCCGCGCCTGCTCGTCGTTGAGCCGGCGGTACAGATCCAGCGCGTCGGCCGGTAAGCCCCCGAGCGTCTCATCGACCTTCTGGGCCAGGCTCACGTAGCGATGGCCGTCGCCGGCGGGCACGAAGCCCGCGCCGTTCTTATTGAGCAAGGCCTGCAGGACGTCCAGCGCCTTGGCGTACTCGCCGCTCTTGGCCAGATCCTGCGCCTGCGACAGATAGCTGGCCAGTTCGGGATCGGCGTTGACCAGGAAGGCGATTTCGGGCTTGGCTGGAACGTTGGCGGGATTTCGCGGCGTGACCTGGCCGTTGCGGATGACACGGTCCTGCTGCACGATCACCTGCTGGCCGGCCGCCGACAGACACAGCCACAGTGTCGCCAGCACTGCTGAGCCGATCCGGGTTCGCCCAAGGATATCCATCATGCCCGCCGCCAATGCCTCCACTCTGTACAGTCTAGCAGAAGTGGCTGCGCGTGCCATGGCCTGACGCCGATTGGGTGCCATGGCCGGACTCGCCGGAGCCAAAGGCTTATCTTTAGCCCGATAGGGCGTCTGAAAGTAGCCCCGCCCCGCAGCGCAGCAAGGGCGGGGGTAGCGGGCCGTGGAATTGGAGCCCCCTTGCGGGGCGATTGAGCGATTCGATATCTCCATATGGGGAAAAGGCAGCCGATTGTCCCACGCGTTCGCCACCGTGACCGTCATGCTGCCGCTAGTTTTCAGCACATAATGACCGCCGCGTCCTCCTCGGATGACGGAATTCATGAAATTCCTCCGGTGCCACGAAGCGACGTTCGATCTGGCCATGATTTGGGATTGATGGCCGGTTTCAATCGCCCACAAGGGGCTCTGAATTATGATGCCACTTTTTCCCCGCCCTTGCTGCGCTGCGGGCCGGGGCTACCACGACAGCGCTAGGTGGTATCGAGGCGGGATTGTGTGCGTCGTCTGGAGGCGTAGGAGGCCTCGTTACGCCACTGGTCGTACTGGCACTTCTTGATGAGGCTCGACCAGGAGTTCTGGAACTGCCGCCAGA